>NZ_JAUCFS010000005.1:305000-707500 GCF_030348325.1 Bacillus hominis | reverse complement strand
GATATAAGCAAGCAATATAAAGATCAGTTTTCTATTAAACTTCTAGCTTCAACTCATGAGCAAGTTGAAAATGCCGTTACTAGTATGGGCAAAGAAGTAATTCTAGGGGCAATTGCTGCAACTCTCATTATCTTAATCTTTTTACGCAGCTTCCGAACAACACTCATCGCTGTCGTTAGTATTCCATTATCTATTTTATTAACACTATTTTTACTCCATCAATCTAACATCACACTTAACATTCTAACTCTTGGTGGCTTAGCCGTTGCCGTGGGACGTCTCGTCGATGATAGTATCGTTGTAATCGAGAACATTTTCCGTCGTTTACAAAAAGAAACCTTCTCTAAAAATATTATTCTTGAAGCAACGAAAGAGGTCGCAGTCGCAATTACCTCTTCTACTTTAACAACAGTCGCCGTTTTTTTACCTATCGGTCTCGTATCGGGAGTAATCGGAAAACTAATGTTACCTATGGTATTAGCAGTTGTATATTCCATCCTTTCTTCTTTAATCGTTGCGTTAACAGTTGTTCCACTTATGGCCTTTTTGCTGCTCAAAAAAACAAAACGTCGCAATTCTCATTCTTCACCGCGATATGTCGCTACATTAAAGTGGGCTCTTTCTCATAAGTTTATCATTCTACTCACTTCTTTTTTATTGTTTGCAGGATCCATTGCAGCCTACATATTACTGCCGAAAGCGAACATAAAGTCCGAGGACGATACAATGCTATCCGTTAATATGACATTTCCAGCCGATTATGATTCTGAATCTCAAAAACAAAAAGCCTTTGATTTTGAGAAGAAACTACTCTCTAATTCTGATGTCACAGATGTTATTTTACGAATGGGATCAAGCGCAGAAGATGCACAATGGGGGCAAACGACTAAAAATAATCTTGCAACTATATTTGTAGTCTTTAAAAAAGGATCTGATATCGACCAATATATTAAAGAATTAAAAAAAGAGCATACTGCTTTTGAACCAGCTGAACTTGATTATATAAAAACTAGTTACTCTGACTCCGGAGGCGGAAACAACTTACAATTTAACGTAACCGCTACTAACGAAATAAATTTAAAAAAGGCCGCTAACATCGTCGAAACAAAACTAAAAAGTATGGACGCTCTCTCTAAAGTAAAAACAAATATAGAAGACTCTAAAAAAGAATGGCAAATTCATATCGATCAAATAAAAGCGGAACAACTCGGTTTAACACCAGAATTAGCAGCACAACAAGTATCATTCCTTATGAAGAAATCTCCTATTGGGGAAATCTCAATCAATAATGAAAAAACAACTATTATGATAGAACATAAAAAGGCATCCATTAGCAAACAAGAAGATATTTTAAACACAAATATACTATCACCTATTAACGGACCAATTCCTTTAAAAGACATTGCAACTATTTCAGAAAAGCAACTTCAAACAGAAATCTTCCATAAAGATGGGAAAGAAACGATACAAATTACTGCAGAAGCTTCAAGTGAAGATTTAAGTAAAGTAAGCGCAGAAGTAAACAAGGCTATAGCCGACTTAGATTTACCTAACGGAGCAAAAGTAAACATCGCAGGTGCTACCGAGTCTATGCAAGAGAACTTCGCTGATTTATTTAAAATTATGGGGATTGCAATTGGGATTGTATATTTAATTATGGTTATCACATTCGGGCAAGCACGTGCTCCTTTCGCAATTTTATTCTCCTTACCATTAGCTGCTGTCGGTGGTATTTTAGGATTAATCATCTCAAGAACACCTGTTGATGTAAATTCATTGATCGGCGCATTAATGTTAATCGGGATTGTCGTTACAAATGCTATTGTATTAATAGAAAGAGTTCAACAAAATCGAGAAAACGGTATGGAAACAAGAGAAGCCTTACTAGAAGCAGGATCTACTAGATTACGCCCAATTATTATGACAGCTATAACAACAATCGTCGCTATGCTACCACTCCTATTCGGTCAATCTCAAGCAGGAAGTATGGTATCAAAAAGTCTAGCTGTCGTTGTAATTGGTGGCTTGGCCGTTTCAACCGTCCTTACATTAGTAGTTGTTCCTGTTATGTATGAACTATTAGATAAAATCGGGAGAAAAAGACGCTCCCGCAGAAAAATAAGTACTTCAACAGAAACACCTGATATTTAAACCAAAAGGCGTTATCTTCATAATTGAAGATAACGCCTTTTGTATCCCTCTACCTATCCATAAAGTGAAACTTTAATCAGTGGGGGATTTTGTCCATCCCCCACTGATTATTAGCCCGCACCAATCGGGCGTTTACGGGCAGTTTAGCTCCCATCTAACTCCTTTGCTCCAGCTGAATTTTGAGGTGGGAGTTTTACTTCCCACAAATAGCGGGATAAATATAATCCATCACTTTTTTACCATACTTCTCTAGCGGCTCTCCAGAATCCACAATAAGATATTCACCATGTAAAGGCCTTTTACTGCCAGCCAGACATTTTTGAAATGCTACTTCTGATTCTACTTTTGTAATTTGACTGATCTTACGTTCACGCGTTTGTAACCTACGATTAATTTCTTCTATATTATTAAGATAACATTCAATATATTTATATGTAGCACCATGTTTCTGACATAAATCTATTCCTTTTTTAACCATCCCTTCGTAGAGACACGGACTATCTAATATCACACTGTGCTTTTGCTCCAACAAAGAACCGATCAGTTCCCACTCAATATCATAGGAGATTCCCCCAACCACTGTTGGTTCAACACCTTTTTCCTTTAATGATTTTAATAAAGCTGATTTCACGACGTCATGATCTACAATAACAGCACTTGTTAATTTAGCGATATACTTAGAAAGTGTCGATTTCCCAGTTCCAGGAAACCCCGACATTTGCAGAAAAAATACTTCCAAACCCCCCCCTATTTTCATCCGAATTTCTATATATCAAGTTACCTATTCGGTCACTCTTCTTCTTTTCCTGCCAACAACAAAATGACCGTAAAAAAACTCCCTGTTTATAAACAGAGAGTTTTCACCTTCAATTTATGCCACTTTTACCTTCTTCGTCGTTTTACGACTTTTTTTCGATCCCGTAAAACGCTTGTGTAATACAGATGCTACAAAGCGTGAAATGATATTGAATAATAAAACCATAATAATTAATACAGCTGCAGATTTCGTTGCAATTAACTTCGCATCTGGGATAATCCCTTCAGAGTTTAATTTCCAAATGTGAACAGCTAACGTTTCAGCTGGTCTGAATGGATTTAATGGATGAGCTGGACTTGAGAAGTCCGCTGCTGAATTTAAAATCGGGGATGTTAAACCTGCCGTATAAATTAACGCCGCAGCTTCACCGAATATACGCCCTGCCGCTAAAATAATCCCTGTAATGATTTGTGGTAACGACGATGGGATAATAATACGGACAATTGTTTGCCACCTCGTTGCACCTAATCCAAGACTCGCCTCTTTTACATTATGAGGAACTTCAGAAATCGCATTTTCACAAACACGTGTTAAACCAGGTAAATTCAAAATAGTTAAAGCAAGAGCTCCACCCATTACTGTATATCCCCAGCCTGTCATTGTAACAAATACTAATAAGCCAAATAGTCCAACAACAATAGAAGGTAAAGACGCCATTGTTTCAATACATAAACGAACAAAACTTAAAAAACGACCTTGTTTTGCATACTCCGCTAAATATATTCCAGCACCTAATCCAAGAGGAATAGATATAATAAGCGTTATAACAAGCATGTAGAAAGAATTGAATAACTGTGGACCAATGCCACCACCAGCTCTTGTATTACTCGGTTCTCCGAATAAGAAACTAGGATCCCAAAATCCCCATCCCTTTTGTAAAATTTCGTACATTAAAAAAGCCAGCAAAGCTACAACTAAAGCTGCAACCGCATAAAAGATACCTGTCCAAACTTTATTTACCGTTCTTGCATTCATTATTATCGCTCACCTCTTTGACCAATCGCTCGAATTACTAAAATAAACAGGAATGAAATAACAAGTAAAATCATTGCTAACGTCCATAGCGCATTGTTCCAAGCTGTTCCGTTCAATGTATTCGTCATATCCATTGTCAGAATACCCGTTAACGTTGCTGTTGGACTATATATTCCTTCCGGTAATTTAATCGTGTTCCCGATTACCATTTGAACCGCTAACGCTTCACCAAAAGCACGCGCTAACCCTAAAACTATACCTGTTAAAATCCCTTGTTTTGCAGCAGGAACAATAACTCGGCTAATCGCTTGCCATTTCGTCGATCCTAGACCGTAAGAAGCTTCCAAGTAATCAAACGGAACAGAGCGTATTGCATCAGAGGCAATACTAGCAATAGTAGGTAAAATCATAATACTCAGGACAATAATACCCGCAATTAAACTAAAGCCCACTCCACCGAACGAATCACGTAATAGAGGAACCAAGATCGTAACCCCTAATAATCCGTATACAACTGATGGAATACCAACTAATAATTCTAAAACAGGCTTTAATACTTTATTCCCAAACTTCGGCGAAATTAAATTCATGAATATAGCAAGAGCTATAGCAATTGGTGCACTAATGACAACAGCACCTAACGACACAAGCGTCGAACCGACAATAAAGATTACAGCACCATACGTACCTTGATCAGCATTCGGGCTCCACTTTGTCGATGTTAACACCTCAGTAAATGAGATGCCACTTTGCGTGAAAGATTGAATTCCTTTTCCACAAATAAACGCAATAATAGCTAATGTAACAAAAACAATAAAGATACCACAAAATGTAACGAGTGATCTTCCTATATATTCACTCTTCACATAATTAATTTGTTTTTTCCCCTTCATCACAGGACAGACCCCACTTCATAGATTGAAATGAACAGGACTGGCCTTGCAGCCAGCCCCATAAAATTTTATTATTTATTTAATTTAGACATTGGAATGTAACCCATATCTTCTACTTGTTTTTCGAAATCTTTACCTTTTACATAGTCAATATAAGCTTTTGTCGCTTCTTTTGCCTCACCTTTAGTTACCATGTACTCGTAAGACCAGAATGGATATTTACCAGCAGAAATGTTCTCAACTTTCGGTTCAGCACCATCAATTTTCACAGTTTGCAAAGCACCTTTTTTATCGCCAACCATGTAAGACATTGCTAAATAACTAATTGAACCTGGAGTAGAGTTAATCGCTTGTTCTACTGCACCGTTAGAATCTTGTGTTGTACCAGTTCCATCATTAATTTTTGCATCTTTCATAATCGTTTTTTCAAATGTAGCACGTGTACCAGATGAAGCTGGACGGTTAATTACGTTGATTTTTTCATCTTTTCCGCCTAACTCCTTCCAGTTCGTTACTTTTCCAGTGAAGATATCTTGTACTTGTTTCATTGTTAAGTTATCGACTTTTACATCTTTATTTACGACAAGTGCGAATGCGATACCCGCTACCTTGTTATCTACTAATTCTTTTGCTTTTTCAGCATCTTTTATTTTATCTGCAGCCGGCACATCCGAATTACCAATTTGTACTGCACCAGATGCTACTTGGTTAATCCCAGTTCCACTACCGCCACCTTGAACTTGAATAGAAACTTTCGAATTTTTCTCCATGAATTTCTTTCCAGCTTCCTCCGCAAGAGGTTGAAGAGCTGTAGAGCCAGCCGCTGCAATCGTACCTGATAATTCTTGTTTTGCATCGCTACCTTTAGCAGCTTCCTTATTATCCGTACTTTCTGCTTTTCCACATCCAACTAATGCACCTGCAACAACTAAAGCCGCTAAAGAAAATTTAATACCCTTTTTCATAACCATGTCTTGTACCCCCATTTGGATTATCGCTTTTCGAATTCATCTTCTTTCGAACACAAATTCATTGTAGGACAACAATATTATGTGAGTGTTAAGCAATCTTTAAGTTTAAGTAAATAGAGATAACATCCCGCAAAAGCTAGATATCCCAACATTTACAGTTAAAAAAGCCAACAAAACCCACACTAACCACGCAGTATTGTAAATTTATTCTTAACAATGTAAACCCAATGTAAATATTTTTCTTTATTTTGCCCTTTTAGTTAAAACTATATTTACAAACCCACTATATTTTTTAACTTTTACACTCTTACTTTATTTACATTAAGAAGAATTTCAGTAATATTTTTCGGTACAACTAAATAAATTGGAACAATTCTAAAAATAAATGAATATTTTTAAAGTACTAATTGACAGCATCATTCAATGTAGTCTACTATATTAGTAGCAAAAAGTTTACCTAAGGAAACTTTTTAAACTCAAACTAAAAATATAGAGACGAGGTAACTTTTATGGTATCGGCTAATACAAAACCACTTTCCGCATTTAAAACAGGAGAGTTTGTACAGATTGAGAAGATACAATTAGAAGGAACTATGAAACGACGTTTATTAGATTTAGGCTTTATCCCTGGGGCGACAATTAAAGTATTACAACGCAGTCCACTTGGAGATCCGGTCGCTTATCAAGTAAGCAACACAACTATTGCACTGCGAAGTGAAGAAAGCTCCCTTATTTTCGGGATATTAATAGGAGATGATTTCAGATGAGTAACCATCGCATTGCGTTAGCTGGTAACCCGAATACCGGGAAAAGTACATTATTTAATACTTTAACAGGCTTAAAACAACATACTGGAAACTGGACGGGGAAAACTGTTTTAAAGGCTGAAGGGGAATATAAGCATAGCGGAAATATATATACAATAATAGATTTACCTGGAACTTACTCACTTTATTCAAATTCGGCAGATGAAGAAGTGGCAAGAGATTATATTATATTTGAAAAACCAGAAGTAACTGTAGTTGTTATAGATGCAACTGCAATGGAAAGAAATTTAAATTTAGCACTCCAAGTGATGGAAATGACAACTGATGTAGTTATTTGTATTAACTTAATTGATGAAGCTGAGAAAAAAGGTATCGTTATTGATGAAAAGAAATTAGCAAAATCACTCGGTGTACCGGTAGTTAAAATTTCAGCTCGAAACCGAGTTGGCATCGGACATTTACTAAGTGTCATTACTAAAGTAGCAACAAAAAAACTCATTCCGACACCAATTAAAATTACTTATAATGAAAAAATTGAAAATATGATTCAACAATTAGAACCACAAATTTATAAAGTGTTCGGAGATACGTATCCAGCACGTTGGATTGCACTACGTATATTAGATGGAGATAAAAATTTCTTAACAGCACTTCAAAAACATCATAACGAACCACTTGTAAGGGAGGTCATAATAAATGGAATCTCACTCAGCCAGTAAAGCTCTTCCACTGGACTATATTGTTCAACATGCACAAACACTTTCAAAGGAAGACATACGAGATGATATTGTCGGAGATATTTATCGAACCTCCGCAAATATATGTAAAGAAGCTGTTCAATATACAAATACCAATAAATTATATCGCTCAGAAAAACTAGATAAAATTTTCACATCTCCTATTTGGGGATTCCCTATTATGCTCGGCATTTTATCTATTATTTTTTATCTTACAATTGCAGGTGCTAACGTACCATCTGATATGATTGCGGAGTTTTTCGGCTGGGCTGAAGGATACTTAACATCTTGGTTCCAAGCGATGCACGCACCAGAATGGCTACATGGTATTTTAATACTCGGTTTATTCCGTGGTACTGGAGCCGTTATTAGTGTTATGTTACCACCTATGGCAATCTTCTTCCCAATGTTTGCTCTATTAGAAAACTACGGATACTTACCACGTGTCGCGTTTAACATGGATCGTTTATTTAAACGCTCTGGCGCGCATGGGAAACAATCTTTAACGATGGCAATGGGGTTTGGATGTAACGCTGCCGCTATTATGTCAACACGTATTATTGAATCACCACGTGAGCGTATGCTTGCTATTTTAACAAACAACTTCGTCCCATGTAATGGACGCTGGCCTACATTAATCTTAATGGCCTCATTATTTATGGCTGCTGGATATACAGGCAGCATGCAAACACTTGTTACTGCCGGCGTTGTAGTTGGAATGGTTGTAATTGGCGTTATTGTAACTTTAACCGTTTCTTGGGTTTTATCAAAAACTGCCCTAAAAGGTGTTCCAACTCACTATACGTTAGAGTTACCACCATACCGAAAGCCTAAAATTTGGAATACAATTGTGCGTTCAACGCTCGATAAATCCATATATGTTTTAAAACGAGCTGTAATTGTAGCTGCGCCTGCCGCTGCATTAACTTGGATACTCGCTAATATTTTTGTAGGTGACACAAGCTTACTTATGCATTTTGTAAACTTCCTAGATCCATTCGCTAAAATGTTAGGCCTTGACGGTTTCATTCTAGCAGCGTTTATTCTCGGGTTACCAGCTAATGAAATTGTTATTCCAATTTTATTAATGTCCTACTTATCAACTGGTGCTTTAACTGAAATAGACGATTTTAATCAAATTAAAAATCTATTCTTAGAACACAGTTGGACTTGGTTAACTGCGTTAAACACAATGTTGTTCTCACTGCTTCATTTCCCATGCGGCACAACATTGGTTAACATATATAAAGAAACAAAAAGTGCAAAATGGACATTCTTATCGTTCGCAATCCCTACTGTTATTGCCATTGTTGTTACATTCCTCTCTACACAATTGGTACATTGGTTAGGTCTTGTATAAAAGCAAAGTATACATAGAAGGAATCCCCCTTCAACTATACTTTGTGCACAAAAGAAACCTAAAATTTATTCAGGTTTCTTTTTTTGCGCCTCTTCTTTCCACGGCTGGGCACCATACGTTGTAATTTTTTTATGAATCAAATATATAGTCCCTGGAAGAACCGCCATTAATATCGTGCAACTAATTCCCAATCCAGTAAACAACTTCCATCACCTTATTTCACTCTCTTCGGTAAAGCTGAACCTGAATGTGCAATCGTTGGATGAACATGAACAGTAATTTCAGCATTACTAAAGTAATTTTCACCTTGATCCCAATTCTTACTTATCTTTTTCCACTCTTTATAATTATGTCGCTCATATACTTCCCCTAATGCTAATACATCTACCTTATATTTTTTTTGAACAAGCTTAATCGATTTTTGGATGCGTTTCTCCATTTCCTCCGCGATGTTTTTCTTTAATCGATTTTCACTCATAATTTGTTTATGATCACTAAAATGCAACTCGGCTAATGTCCCTTCCAAAGATAAATGAATATCAAACTTCGGTTTTGTAGCATTTTCCGTAGATACTTTAATCTTTCGGTGCATCTTATGAATTTCATATGTAATAAGCTGGTCTTTTTTGCGGATAGTAAAAAAACCTCCAATTTTTTTACCTATTATATAATTCATTCCTAATGTTTGTTCTCCATTCAAAATGCCTACACACTTATTATCCTTCCCGCGAAACAACGCCGCTCCGTTCATTTGTACCCCTTGTTTTGTTAGTTCGAGAATAGGTAATACGAAACTCTGGTTAGAAATCATCTTTTCCTGTACTTCACCAATTCTTGCAGCCTCAATCATTTGGGCATTTTTCGGAGGGTGTTCAGCTAACATATCGATATACTGCGCCGGCAAATTTTCAGGCTTGGCACTCTGCTTTAAAATAGCTTCTGCATTTTTCTTAGAAACGAACAAACGAATATTTCTTCTCATTTCATGATCGCGAATATATACATCTAACGTATTTTGTAAAACATATGGATTCGCTAGTAAATCTTTAGAAAAAATTATCACTTGTATATGCGGAAAGAATAATGAGCGACTAATTTTTTTAGCGATAATTCGTATTTGCTCAAAGACACTATCTGCTTTCGCACTAACATTAATATAATTTTCGCTATCTCCATCCCCTTGTCCACCTTGTTGCGACAATTTACTTGGGAGCACCATCTGATACGTCCCTTTCATAATTGGATTCGATTGTTTTTCCTTCACGATATCGTAAGCCGCCCCTACTACAAATCCCCTTTCTTCTATCTCCTCCAGCTCAGAGCACCCACTAATAGATCCAGCTAAAAACATAATTATTATAATTTTAAGAAGGTGTTTCATTTCCACCATTCCTTCTTTTTATTTTATATACAATAAAAACTAGCAAAGGTGCTAACACAACAAACCCCATATCTATCCAAGCTAAATAAGTCCCATAATTTGATAAATCATTCGAATTGCCAGGTATCATATTCACCATAAAAATAATAGGAGCACTCACAAAAATAAATACATGTTTCTTCACTTTTGGAAACATAGCACAAAACAATAAAGATGCGACGTCATAATACATTGCTGTAGTGTTATAAATAGTAATAATCCAAGTAGTAAAAAAAATCGCATCAAATCTCTCTAAAAATCCTCCACCAATTTCAATTTCTTTCCCTAGTTCAATTGTTGGAAATGTCAATCCACGTGTTGTCATATACGAAAAAACACTAATACAAGTTACATAAATTAAAATGTATGACAAAACGTTTACTATCACCGCTTTTGCAACTGCCATTGGCGCTTTTTTCACTGTCTTATCGTTCAACATCACAGCATAAAACAGAGCTACCTCAAATCCGATGAATGTAAAAATAGAATTCTTAACTCCTACAGCATACTGACTGACATTCGTTTGAAAAGCCGGTAGTAAATTATCTATTTCCATTAAGTTCACATTCAATAAAGAAAGAAGCACTATCGCAATTAAAACAATAGGTAAGAACATAACATTTAACCTTAATAAAGCTGCTCTCGATCCTGCTATTCCATAGATAACAACTAATAAGAAGAAGAAAGACAGTAGCTGTATCGGCGTATCACTAAATAAATACGTTTGTGAAATAATTGCAATCATTCGCGATTCATATGCTGTCAAAGCAGCAAACGTTAATACTAAAATGCTACTAATTGTGTATGCAACAGGCTTCGTCAAATGTGTACTTGTATATTGAACAAAGTTTTGTTTTGGGAATAAAATAGCCACCCTCGTTACAAACCAACCTAAAACTGCACATATCAATCCACCCAAAAGCAAAATAATCCAACCGTCCGAAAATAAAGTTTGGTTGGCAATATCCCTTGGCATAGACAATGCACCTATACCAATAATGGTCGACGATACCGCAAACCCAAGTTCCCGAGATCCAATCTCTTCATCGCCATACTCAAATGGTTTCAATCATTCTCGCTCCTTTGGACGTAATGTAGAGTCTTTCGTTTGTAAATATTCCGGTCTCTCTTTCAACATCGATTTTGGCACACGAATAAGTTCTTCTTTCCAATCTTTATAAAATGCAGGAGCAATAGGCGTTGTATACGGAACACCAACACTCTTCAAATTCGTAATATGAACCGCAAGTGCAATAAGAGCTAAAATGATTCCATACAAACCAAAAGCAGTCGCCGCTAATACAAAGACGAAAAGTAAAATCCGAAACGTAATCGTAATGCTATATACAGGGAGCGAAAAGGTAGCAATAGCCGTAACCGCAATAATGATAACTAAAAATGGATTTACAATCCCTGCGTTCACCGCCGCTTCTCCAATTACAAGACCACCTACAATCCCAATCGTTTGCCCCATCGGCTTTGGCAATCTAATTCCAGCCTCTCGTATTAACTCCATCGTTAATGCCATCATTAACGTTTCAATATACGCTGGAAACGGAACACCTTCTCTTGCTCCGGCAATTGAATAGGCCAATTTAGACGGAATAAGCCCTTGGTGATATGAAACGAGCGCTACATATGTTGCTGGCAACAAAACTGCCATTATGCCAGAAATCATTCGTAAAATTCTCAATAACGTCCCAATCAACCAGCGCTCGTAATGATCTTCTACAGATTGAAAAATATCAACAAATACGAGTGGTGCAATAAGAGCAAACGGTGATCCGTCTACTAAAATAGCCGCCTTTCCTTTCGCTAATGAGGCCACAATATTGTCAGGCCTTTCTGTGTTCAAAAACTGCGGAAACGGCGATAAATTATTGTCTTGAATTAATTGTTCAATCGTACCCGTCTCAAAAATAACATCTGTCACTATTGATTGAAGACGCCGATCTAGTTCTTTTACAATATAAGGATTAATAATATCTTCTATATATACTAGGGTTACTTCTTTCTGTGATCGCTTCCCCATAATATAAGATTGAAATCGTAGCTTCGGATCACGTAAACCTCGGCGAATTAGCATTTTATTCACATTAATATCTTCATTTAATCCAACTCTCGGTCCACGAATTAAATCTTCTGTCACTGGAGGTTCTAGACTTCTTTTCTCCCAAGCCCTACTGTTAACAACAATAGCCGTTTGAATATTATCAATTAATATAACTGTGTCTCCCGCTAGAATTGCATTTATAATATCTGGAAACGTTGTCTTCATACCGACTTCTGCGATAGAAATAAAACGATCTAATAACGTTTGGACAACAGCTGCTTCTTTTTCTATTTCTTCATATTGAAGTGTACGAACTACATATTTATAAACATTATCCTTATCTGTTAACCCACATAAAAAAATGACAGCGCAGCGTGTAAAACTATCAGCAAGAGCAACTTCTCTAATTGTTAAATCATTAGGCGAACCTAACTCATCCCTAATTTCTTTCATAACTTCAAACAAGTTACCTTTTAACTCTAACAAATTCCCCACCTAGCTTCCTTTTCAACAAGTTTTTAGTTAGATTCCGCTAATAGAAGGAAATATATACAAAAAAGAGCTATCTCTTTTCAAAGATAGCCCTAACATACTGATTACTTTTCTACTATTATATTGTCTGCCTTTATAGATACACTTTTCGTGAATCCACTAACTACAAACATCACAATCATATTAATTAACAATGCGACTATACCTACATTCAAATCTTTTATATACTGCGGGAAACTCGGAAACATTGTAGCTAAAGTAGAACCTGTTAAAGTGATATATGCGACAACTAACAACCCAATCCCCATTCCTGCAATCGCTCCTTGCTTCGTAATAATTTGGCGAGGAAACAAACTACATACAAGCGCAGGGAA
The DNA here is from genome assembly GCF_030348325.1 of Bacillus hominis. Taxonomy (NCBI): domain Bacteria; kingdom Bacillati; phylum Bacillota; class Bacilli; order Caryophanales; family Bacillaceae; genus Bacillus; species Bacillus hominis. Next base: position 694,490 of record NZ_JAUCFS010000005.1, on the reverse strand, counting down.
AAGCTGCGTAACGATACTGTATCCCATTAGAAGAAGCGCACCTATCGTTTCTCCTCCTTTGAAGGTAAACAAAACGGCTACAAGCGTTACTACAGGCACAAATAATTTTGCCGCTTTAGCCACTTGCCTATCTGAAGCAGATGGAGCCATCGTTCGGTAAATATTTTTTGCTAACAATGTCGAAGCAGCCATAACAAGCATGGATGCTGGAACTAATGCCGTTAATACCCCCGCACTTCCAATAATTCCAATAAACCAAGGATCAAAGGTTTGTAAAGCAAGGCGAAATAATGAAAGATCTACATTCGCTCCCTTTAATCCTGGAACTTGCAGGATAGCAGCAAAACCTGCAAAGAATACGAAAAGCAAAACCAAAGAATAAAGAGGCATAATCGCCGCGTTTTTCCTAAATACTTTTTCATTTTTTGCAGAGAAAGCCGAAGCAAATGTATGGGGCCACATATAGAAACCAAGGGCCGTTAATATAATAGTAGAAACAAACCAAGAAATACTCATTCCTTCTTCAGGTAAAGATAAAAATCCTGGTTTCGCAGCTTCTACAGCTTCGAACATCGGCTGCAATCCCCCATAATAATGATACGGTAAATATATACCTAAAAACATAACGATAAATAGTATCATAATATCCTTCAAAGCAGCTGTCCAAGCCGAACCATGTATACCTGAAACCATTACATATATAGTTATAACAATAGCACCAATCCATACCGCAATAACAGGTGACACTCTTCCATAAGAAGCTTCGGAAACGATGATCCCTAACCCCTTTAGCTGTAAAACGAGATATGGGATGATGGAAACAACACCAACAATCGAAACAATCAATCCAAGCGCTTTACTTCTATATTTCTTTGCAAAAAAATCCGGCTGTGAAACAAGGTTATGTTCTTTTGCATATTTCCAAATTGGAGGCAATAAGAAGTACGATAAAATATAGGCTAATGCACCATATCCTAAAATATAAAAAGTAGGAGCTCCTTTACTATACGCCCAACCACTTCCACCTAAAAATGTGAATGTCGTATAAATTTCGCCTGCCATAAGGAGAAAAACGAAAATAGTTCCAAATCCTCTTCCTCCAACTGACCATTGCTCTAAATTCATATCTTTTCCATGTTGTGCTCGAATTCCTAAAAATAGTGCTAGAAATAAGAATAAAATAATAATAAGTAATGCTGTCATTTTACATCCCCCTTATTAGCAGGATCGAATACGTACACAAGCCCCATACAAAGAGACGTAATGAGCACTGATAATAATATCCAAAATAATAGAAATGGCATCCCCAATACGTAAGGAGTGACCGAATTTGCAAATACTGGTCCAACTACTAAACAAAGAACTGGAATAAGTGCTAGCACTTGTATTTTCTTCATCTCATTCTCCTTTACTTATAAAATTCATAATGGATGATACAAAGACTTCCACTCCAATTGGTAATGCGTCTTCGTCAATTGTAAAACGAGGGTGATGATGCGGATATATAATTCCCTTCTCTTCATTTCCTGCCCCTATAAAAAAGAACGTCCCTGGTGCCTTTTGTAAAAATGCTGAAAAATCTTCTCCAGCCATCGTTGGCTGCAAACGAACAACCCTTTCTCTTCCATAAAGCTGTAATGCCGTATGTTCGATAAGCTCTGTAACTTCATAATCGTTCACAACTGGTCGATATCCATATTCATAAGAAAATGTATACTTAGCACCGTAGGATTCTGTAATATGTTTTACAATCCTTTCAAGCTTCTTCTTTGTTTCTTCTCTTAATTCATGCCTTAAACTTCTCACTGTCCCCTCAATCTCCGCTTGTTCCGGGATAACATTATGGGTTGTCCCAGAATGAAATTGCGTAACAGATACTACGAGAGAATCTAACGGGTTCGTGAGGCGAGATACAATTTGCTGGATTTGCGAAACTACTTGCGCACCAATGGCGATACTATCAACTGTTTCGTGCGGAATTCCAGCATGCCCACCTTTTCCCTCTATCGTAATTTTAAAAACGTCCGGCGCCGCCATCGCCGGACCATAAATTACACCTATTTTCCCAACTTCTAATGAGGCCCAAAGATGAGCACCAATAATATAATCCACACCTTCCATTACACCTGCCGCGACCATTTCTTCTGCACCGCCAGGGAAATTTTCTTCTGCATGCTGAAATAAAAAGCGAATTTCTCCTTTAACTTTTTCTCTTTCTTCTACTAACTTATGTAGAACCCCAAGTAATATCGCCATATGCCCATCGTGACCACAGGCATGCATCACACCTGAATATGTAGAAATAAAATCAAAATCATTTTCTTCATGAATAGGAAGAGCGTCCATATCAGCTCGAACCGCAATTGTTTTACCCGGTTGTTTACCGATTAGTCTTGCCATTACACTATATTTAGTAGGCTTTGATACCTCTAAATATGGGATTTTCCGAAGTATGTCGAATACAAATTGAGATGTTTTTTCTTCTTGAAAAGATAACTCAGGATATTTATGAAAGTGCCTTCTCCACTCAATCAACTGATTTTTTAACAAAACAAGTTCCTTTGCGACATCCATTTTTCTACTCCCCTTCTTCACCAAGTTAAATGTCATTATAACGTGAATTGTTAACTTTTAAAAGAATATTCTGAATTTTCTATCTTAACAAAATAAAAGTGAAAAGCCATCCTCAAGATGACTTTTCACTTTTATAAAATAGTAATAGCTTGTTTTCCCATTTGCTCCCAAGCTCGCTCAAATTCTGCTCGCGGAACAGCGAAACGTGGATTATTTTTTAGAGGATCATTTACATATACAAAGTTTTGATCGTATCCAACCACTACTACACTATGCTCAAAATATGTAATTTTCACTTCACCTGAACTCGTATTCCATGTTTCAAAACTACTTTCGGCTAATGGTTTAAACGTTGTATTAATAATTACCCATACCGGAGAACCAGAACTAATTACTTTATATAGATCTTGCACGTCTCTGCCCGTTAAATTAATTACTTTTTCAGAAACATACTTTTCTGCTAAATTAAAAATCGGTTGATTATATACACCGTATCCTCGCTCGGCTTTCGTATAAATATTTCCAACGAATCCCTCGTAAGGATTTCCATGCAAACCATTTTGTTCAAATGGAACACGATGAATTTCGCTAGCAAGTTGCATCTTATCTACTTGTACACCTTTATGTTGCAGTAGCATTGCTAAACTTGTCACTTCACATCCACGAGGTAATTCTGGTAATTGTTTTATAAATGGAACATCTTCAATCATAGCCGCTTCTTTCATTTCAGGTAGAAAATCTAAGCGTAGCACTTGCGCCTTTTGTATAATTTTATCTTTCCCTATAAAAAACGCGGCAGCTAATATAATTCCAAAAACAAAAAGATATTTTAGCTTTTTCATTATAAACAAAACTCCATTAATTATTATTTTACAGACACAACTCTTATCATTGTACCTTTCTTCTTACTAGTTTGCTAGAAAGATTCTGTGAATTATTATTCACAAATATCATTTTAAAATTCTAATTATTTTTAATAAAAAGAAAAAACAATATACTTTTTCAGAATATTTTGCTAAAATCAAAATTATTAACATGGTGAAAGAATTACATTTCCTTCACTAGGTTAATAAACATTCTAAGGTATTTAGTCATAGTTAGTTTTTCTTTTACATACTCAGTTCACAACAAAATAAACCGAGTATGTTTTTCATCCCCCACTAATGATTAAAAAACCAGAATAAAATCAAGTTAACACATACAAAAAAATACGGGGTGAGGGGCATATGAATCAACAAGTAGAACAAACAGATTTAAAACGAACAATGAAAAGTAGACATCTATTCATGATTGCACTTGGTGGAGTCATTGGAACAGGATTATTTATGGGATCAGGACAAATCGTTCATAACGCAGGACCAGGTGGAGCTATTCTTGCATTTTTAGTCGGCGGTTTCGTTATGTACTTAACAATGTTATGTCTCGGTGAATTATCTGTAGCCATGCCAGAAGCAGGTTCATTCCAAAGTTACGCAAGCAAATTTATTTCACCTGGTTTTGGATTTGTTGTCGGTTGGATGTATTGGCTAAATTGGGCTGTTACAGTAGGAGTTGAACTAACAACAGTTAGTATTTTAATGAAGCGTTGGTTCCCAGATGTTTCTTCATGGATTTGGTGTGTTACATTTGCAGCAGCACTCTTTCTTGTAAACGCTCTATCAGCAAAAGCATATGCAGAGACTGAATTTTGGTTCGCCAGCGTAAAGGTTGCAACGATTGTTATCTTTATCGTACTTGGAGGCGCAGTTATGTTTGGTTTTCTCGACTTTAATGGAAAGCCAGCACCAATGCTCCACAATTTCACTGAAAATGGCGGCTTATTTCCAAACGGTGCACTAGCAGTTCTTCTTACAATGATTACTGTAAATTACTCATTCCAAGGAACAGAACTTATCGGAATTGCTTCAGGGGAAAGCGAGAACCCTGAAAAAACGATTCCGAAAGCTATAAAAAACACAATTTGGCGTACTCTATTCTTTTTCGTCTTAGCAATCTCAGTTGTTGTAGGTTTACTCCCATGGCAAGAGGCTAATCTAGTTGAAAGTCCATTTGTACTTGTGTTTGATATGGCTGGTATTCCATATGCAGCGGACATTATGAACTTTGTTATTATTACAGCTGTATTATCCGTAGCTAACTCTGGTCTATACGCAAATTCTCGTATGCTTTGGGCGATGGCAAAACAAGGAATGGCAAGTCCAGCTTTTACAAAACTAACTAAAAAAGGTGTACCGCTAAACGCATTAATTTTCAGCCTAATTTTTGCAAGCCTTTCTTTATTAACAAGTATATTCGCGGCAGATACTGTCTTTTTAATTTTAACATCGATTGCAGCTATGGCGGCTGTTGTCGTTTGGATGTCGATCGCAGCTTCACAGTTTTTCTTCCGTAGAAACTTCGTGAAAAATGGCGGCAACATAAATGATTTAAAATATCATACACCACTTTATCCAATAGTTCCAATCGTAGCTTTCTCACTCAATTTCATTACATTTATTAGTTTAGCTTTCATTCCAGATCAGAGAATTGCTCTTTATTGCGGGATTCCATTTATGATTATTTGCTACATTTTATACCAAGTTAAATATAAAAAAGTTGTCCAATTTGAACAGCAACGAAATATAACTCAGGAAATAAACTAAATATACAAAATATTCAGCTATCTTTCTTATGATAAGATAGCTTTTTTCTATTTCTTGGATATGTTGGTATAACTTTATTTATCTTAAAATTTCCACAATCACGTTTTTCTCTGGAAAATAGTTTACAATGTTATCAAGTTACAAATGATATTCACCTTAAAAAGTGTGCATTTGTGTCTATTTTTTAACAATATGACAAAAACTATTGCCTTCTATAAATTAATAGGTTTATATTGTTTTATTGGCATAGTTTCAATCCAAGGAGAAAGGAGATTTTCAATCGTGCAACTAAAGAAAGCATTTTGGAAGTTAGCTTCGCTTCTTCCGTTATCATTACTTCTGTTCCTCGGTGGCTGTGATAAGAAACTCGCAGTATTAAATCCGCAAGGACCCGTTGCAAAGGCACAGTATGATTTAATTGTTTGGTCATTCTTGCTTATGTCATTAATTATCGCAATTGTATTCATCTTGTTTACAGTCATCTTGATTCGTTATCGTGAAAAACCAGAGAATATGGACTATGAGCCACCTGATCAACACGGTAACACATTATTAGAAATCATTTGGACGGTTATTCCTGTTATTATCGTTATCGCATTATCGATTCCAACAGTTAAGGCAACTTATGCTTCGGAAGAGGTTCCGCAAGAGTCCAAACATATTAAACCAGTTGAAATTTATGTTACATCTGCGAACTGGAAATGGTTATTTAGTTACCCGGAGGAAAAAATTGAAACCGTTAACTATTTAAACATCCCAGCTGGTGTACCAATTCAATTTAAGCTTACTTCTGTAGGTCCAATGAATGCATTCTGGGTTCCAGAACTTGGTGGTATGAAGTACACTATGGATGGCATGATTATGGATTTATATTTACAAGCTGATAAGCCTGGTTCTTACCTAGGCCGTAGTGCGAACTTCTCTGGTGAAGGATTCACTCATATGGAGTTCGAAGTTGAAGCAAAAACAAAAGAAAAGTATGACAAGTGGGTAAAAGAAGTACAAGAAACTGCTCCTAAACTAACAGAAGATAAGTACAACGAAATTGTTAAACCTGGTGTAGTTGGTCGTATGACATTCTCTAGTCATCACTTAAGTTATGTAGATCCAAAATCACTTGAATATTGTGATTACAACTACTACAAAAATAAAAAATAATAGCTATTATTCCAACAGATTGGAGTGAACACAGTGAAGCTTGATGAATTCTTTGTCACAGGTGACCCGATAATTTACGGTGCAGACGCTTCTATCGTTCTTGTGACATTAGCAATCATTTTCGTACTAACAAAGTATAAAAAATGGAAGTGGCTTTGGGACGAATGGTTGACAACTGTTGACCATAAAAAAATCGGAGCCATGTATATTATTTCTGCGGTTATAATGTTATTCCGTGGTGGTATGGATGGTTTAATGATCCGTGCACAGTTAACATTCCCAGAAACAACTTATTTAAACGCTGAACACTATAACGGAATCTTTACAACACATGGTACAGTAATGATTCTTTTCATGGCAATGCCATTCGTTATGGGATTAATGAACCTTGTAGTACCATTACAAATTGGTGCTCGTGACGTTGCATATCCGTTCTTAAATGCTTTAAGTTTCTGGTTATTCTTTGTCGGAGCAATGTTATTCAACATCGCTTTCGTAATCGGTGGTTCTCCAGACGCTGGGTGGACTTCTTACTTCCCAATGGCAGGTACAGAGTTTACTTCTGGTGTAGGAAATAACTACTACGCAATTGCATTACAGATTTCAGGTCTCGGTACGCTAATGACCGGTATTAACTTCCTTGTTACTATCTTAAAAATGCGTACACCTGGTATGACATTAATGAGAATGCCAATGTTTACTTGGTCAATCTTAATTACAACAATTATCATTATTTTCGCTTTCCCAGTATTAACAGTTGCTCTTGCATTAATGACATTTGACCGTCTATTCGATGCTCACTTCTTTACGATGGCGAGCGGCGGTATGCCGATGTTATGGGCCAACCTATTCTGGGTATGGGGTCACCCTGAAGTATATATCGTTATTTTACCGGCATTCGGTATTTTCTCTGAAATCATTAGTACATTCTCACGTAAACGTCTATTCGGTTACAGTGCGATGGTGTACTCGATGGTTGCAATTTCTTTACTAAGTTTCGTCGTATGGCTTCACCATTTCTTCACTATGGGTGCAGGTCCAGCGGTTAACTCATTCTTCTCGATTTCGACAATGGCGATTTCGATTCCAACCGGTGTTAAGATCTTTAACTGGTTGTTTACACTGTATAAAGGACGTATTCGTTTTACAGTTCCAATGCTTTGGTCATTGGCATTTATTCCAAACTTCGTAGTTGGTGGAGTTACAGGGGTTATGCTTGGAATGGCAGCAGCTGATTATCAATACCATAACAGCTACTTCCTAATTGCTCACTTCCACTACGTATTAATCGCAGGTACAGTATTCGCTATGCTTGCTGGATTCACATACTGGTATCCAAAAATGACAGGTCATATGTTAAATGAACGCCTAGGTAAATGGACATTCTGGATCTTTATGAGCGGATTTAACATCTGTTTCTTCCCAATGTACTTCTTAGGTTTAGACGGTATGACTCGTCGTATGTACACTTACTCTGAAAGTCTTGGATGGGGCTGGCTAAACCAAATCGCATCTGTTGGTGCTGTAATGATGGGTATTGGCTTCCTAATCCTTTGCTATAACGTAATTTGGAGTGCACGTCACGGTGAGCGTGACACAACTGGAGATCCATGGGACGGCCGTACACTTGAATGGGCAACTCAATCTCCTGTACAACATTACAACTTCGCGAAACTTCCTGAAATTAAAGAAGCTGATGCTTTCTGGTTCATGAAAAAACGCGGAGAAACAGTTACACCAGCTGCAGAAGAAATAAAACCAATTCACATGCCAAGTAACTCTGGCGTGCCTATTATTGCGTCTTTATTCTTCGGTCTTGCAGGTTTTGCATTAGTATTTAGTTGGTTCTGGCTTGCAGCAATCGGCGGAGTTGGTATTTTAGGTTGCTTAATCTATCGTTCATTCGATTATGACGATGGTTACTACGTAAGTGTTGATGAAATTAAAGAAACAGAACATATAGCATGAGAGGTGAAATGACATGGCGGCTTTAGATAAAAGCTTACCTTTGGAATATCAATCCGAGCAAAGCAGATTGAATATCCTAGGATTCTGGATTTTTCTTGGGGCTGAAATTATGCTGTTCGCAACACTTTTCGCCTCTTATCTAGTCCTTGCTGGTCGTACGGCAGATGGCCCAACACCAGCGCAACTGTTTGAACTTAAAACGCTTTTAATTCAAACACTACTACTTTTAACAAGTAGTTTCACATGTGGTATCGCAATTCATGAAATGCGTAAACACAATCAAAAAGGGATGTTAGCTTGGTTTATCCTAACTTTACTTTTAGGTGCAGGCTTCCTATTCTTCGAGATTGAAGAATTCATTTTATACGTTGGTGAAGGCGCAACGATTCAAACAAGTGCTTTCCTATCTGCATTCTTCGTTCTTCTTGGAACGCATGGTGCCCACGTAACAGGTGGTATCATTTGGGCAACTTGTGTTATTATCCAGATTTTAAAACGAGGTTTAACACCAGTTACAGCTCGTAAAGTATTTATTATCAGCTTATACTGGCATTTCCTTGATCTTGTTTGGGTCTTTATTTACACACTAGTTTACTTGAACGGGATGGTGGCGTAAATGGGTCAAAATAACAATCAAGCAAATGGGCATGCGCATAGCGGATTCCCATGGTCACACGTTTTTGGATTTATTTTATCGCTTGCACTAACGTTTCTAGCTTTATATGTGGCACTTTATACAACCCTGCCACTTTCAACGATTTTAACAACTATTATCATAATGGCTGTTGCTCAAGCGTTATTACAATTAATTATGTTCATGCATTTAAAAGAAGGAGAAGGAAGCATTCAAATCCTTACAATGATATACAGTTTCTTCGTTGCAATTGCAACAGTTGGTCTTACTGTATGGATTTTCTTCTCAATGTAATTTGCATGAAAAAGACTGCTGAGATTCCTCAGCAGTCTTTTTTTATCCCGCATTAACGAGCAGTAAGACCCCCACTGATTAAAGTTTCACTTTATCCCCTCCCCTATTACATCCACATTACGGAATTAACAACAAAATCATGAAAAATATACTTATTATGACAAATGTTAAGAAAACTCTTTCTTTATGAAATCGAAACCATATCCGTTGCTTTTCTTCCTATTATATGGCTAAATAGGTACTATATTTATTTGAAGGGAGAGAACGCAGTGGAACATCATTCTTCTGTTCTATCACTTATGGTTGTCGTCGCAATCGCGTTTTTCGTTCCCCTTTTGTTACAGCGCTTTAAATTAAAAGCACTTCCTGTCGTTGTTGCAGAAATTATCGCAGGAATCTTTGTAGGTAAAAGTGGATTTAACATCATTGAGCCAGATATGTGGCTTCAAGTCTTATCAACACTAGGGTTTATCTTCCTCATGTTTTTAAGTGGTTTAGAAATTGACTTTTCGATCTTTAAACAAAAAGGGAAAAAGAATACGACAAACGAACCGAACACATTCCAAGCAGCAAGCATTATCTTCTTGTTTATTTTCATTTTATCTTATGCCCTATCGTTACTATTCGTATGGCTAGGATTCGTAGACAATGCAATGTTCATGACTTTAATTATTTCAACTATTTCCTTAGGTGTTGTCGTACCAACATTAAAAGAAAACAACTTAGGAAAAACTGCAATCGGGCAAATCATTTTATTAGTCGCTGTTATTGCCGACTTAGTTACAATGATTTTACTCGCTGTATTCGTCGGATTAAATTCCGAAAGTGGCCAAAGCATGTGGCTTCTACTTCTTCTATTCGGTGCTGGTATTGTAATTTACTTTGTCGCAAGACGCTTTAAAAATATTCCATACCTAGAAAGCTTAAAAGCCGGTAGTGTACAAATTGATACACGAGCTGTTTTTGCACTCATTTTAATATTAGTTGGATTATCTGAATCTGTTGGGGCAGAAAATATTTTGGGAGCCTTTTTAGCAGGTGTACTCGTATCTTTATTATCACCAAATGAAGATATGGTTGAAAAACTTGATTCCATCGGATATGGTTTCTTCATCCCTATTTTCTTCGTAATGGTTGGTGTAAATTTAGAAGTATGGTCTATTTTTAAAGAGCCTTCTAGTATGCTAATGATCCCAATTTTAATTGTGGGACTCTTTATTTCAAAACTGTTGCCATCACTCGTCTTACGAAAATGGTACCCACGCAATATCGTACTCGGAAGTGCTATTTTGTTAACATCAACACTTTCTTTAGTTATTGCGGCTGCACAAATCGGTGAAAAGCTAGGCATCATTAGCCCAAGTTTATCAGCATCTCTTATTTTAAGCGCAGTTATTACTTGTATTTTTGCACCTATATTATTTAAAAAGATGTTTCCAAAAGTGGAAATACCAAAACCGAAAGTATCTATTATTGGTGCAAGCAGAATTACCCTTCCGTTATCACTTGATTTAAAACGCGAAGATTATGACGTAACGCTATATATGATACGCCAAAATAAAATAAATGATGAGGAAGCGAAATCTCATGACTTCCCTATTGTAAAATTAGATGAGATTACTATTCAATCTTTAATGGAGCAAAAAGCTTTCGAAGCAGACCGTGTTGTTGTTGCGACAAGTGATGATGAACAAAACTTATTATTAGCAGAACACGCAAAAGAATTAGGTGTTGAACACGTCATCGCAAGTGTAGAAGATCCCCTTCTACAAGAAAAAGCAACTCAAGAACATATCGCTGTATTCTCGACTATTAACTCTACACGTATTTTATTACGTGCACTTATTGATAAACCAAGTCTCGTTCGCTTAATTACAACAGCAAATGAAACAGTACGTGAGGTTGAACTACGAAGTAATAAATATAACGGCTTAGCACTTCGTCGCCTTCCGTTTTTAGGTGATGTACTTGTCATTCAAATTTACCGTGGTAATAAAGCATTAATACCACATGGTGATACGAAGTTACAGCATGGCGATACTTTACTTGTAACGGGTTCAAAAGAGCATATTGATACAATGAAAAACATATTAGAATAAAAAATGCCCCTCACATAAATGAGGGGCATTTTTTCAATTTCATATGGTAAAATGTTACTATCACACACTATGGGGATGAATAACATTATGTCTATTTCAACTTTAGCTCTCTTATTATTAGCAGAAGTACTCGTCGCCATTATTCTCATCGGTATTAGCATTGAAATTTGTAGTTATGGATGGAAAAAATCGAATGGAATTAAGTACTCTTGTCTCTTACTTTCACTCCTTCTCGGAACTGCTAGCATACTAGGACTTCTCGTTGCACCGGCATATTTCTTCTTACAACTTATAGAAAAAGGCTTATAAGAAAGGATGATATTATGATTACAGTGAAACATATTGATGCATCTGAAACATACTTATTACGCCAAAAGATTTTGCGCCCCGATCAGCCATTAGAAGATTGTAAATACTCTTCCGACTACGAAATTGACACCTTCCACTTAGGTGCATTTCTGTATGAAGAACTTATTAGCATCGCTTCCTTCTCGAAAGAAATATATCCTGATTTACAAACTGATATACACTATCGTCTACGAGGAATGGCAACATTACCTAACTTCCGAAACCAGCGTGCTGGCACTTCTTTAATCTGTAAAGCTGAACAAATACTCCGAGAACGTAAAGCAAACATCCTATGGTGTAATGGCCGGATTACTGTAACAGATTATTACAAACGATTAGGTTTTCATGAGCATGGTGAAATATTCGAGATTGATACAATCGGACTACATAAAGTAATGTATAAAGAAATATAAGAAAAGGCTTTCCAAAATACGGGAAAGCCTTTTCTTATATTTCAATCTTCACTTTTTATCTTTTTCATATATATGTATATAAACAAACTAGGAACTAAAAAGCAAGCAAACATAATAAGTCCTGTTATACTAATTTCCTTTATCGAAATATCCGGGGTTACAATGATACAAATAGCTAAAATCCCAATAACAATACCTACTGGAATGAATAATAATTTCATGAAATAACTACGAGATACTCCCCCTGTATGCTCATACACTTCCACCGAATTTTTTAAGTTTAAAAAGTTAATAACTATTATCCCACCCATAAATACCATTAATAAATCCGAAACACTTTCATATCCTGTCCCTTGCAAAACGTAACGGTAAAACACGATACCTAGTATGACAATATTTTGTAAGATGAAAGCTAGTCTAATATGTTTTAAACCCTCAATCATTAAACGTTCATCTTTCACGATTTTCACCCTATCACTCCTTTTCCTCCCAAAACAAATCATTCAATGTTTTATCTACTGCATAACAAATTTTCAAACATAAATCTAAAGACGGATTATATTTCCCCTTCTCAATTAAACTAATCGTTTGCCTTGTAACGCCTACTTTTTCTGCTAATTGTTGCTGCGTTAAATCTAACTGAACACGTGCGACTTTTATTTTACTTACAGCCATTCATGTTCCTCCTTCGCTCTAATTGTAACATATATATTCCATTTAGTAATTTATAATTTACAAAACAAATTTGAATTTCACCTCATTATACACAAAAAAGGAGCCTCTCATAAGAAGCCCCTCTCCTATCTATATTATAAGAATAAATGACATCCAAATAAAATTGTAAATAAGTATAGCAACGGATGCACTTCCATCCCTTTCCCTTTCACAATTTTTAAAACTGGATACACTAAAAATCCGATTGCAATTCCATTCGCAATACTAGATGTTAACGGAATACCAACGAAAATTAAAAATGCCGGTAATGCATCTTCAAATTCATTCCAATTAATATCACGAATGCTTTGTGCCATTAAGCTACCTACTATAATTAAAGAAGGAGCTGTAATAGCTGCTACACTTGATAAAGAGGCAATAACAGGGCTAAAGAATGCCGTTATAATAGTTAAACAAACTACTACAATACCTGTCAATCCAGTTTTACCACCTGCAGCAATTCCAGCTGATGATTCAATTGTCGCTGCTGTCGGGCTTGTCCCAAAGATGGAACCTGTAGTCCCGCCAATTGCATCCGCAATGAACGCCTTGCCAAAGCGCTTTTCAGTGTTATCTGTATTTAAACCTGCTTGTTTAATTAAACCAAGTAAAGCACCTGTTGTATCAAATAAAAGTACAAGTAAGAATGAAAAAATAACTCCATATAACCCGTATTGAATTACATCTGAAAATGCATTGATAGGGTTTGAAACAATAATTCCTTCTGGTAAATGTGGCATTGCGACAATGTTATTTTCAAACTTTAGTTGCCCTGTAAAGAAAGCAATTACCCCTGTCACAATCATACTAATAAACAATGCACCACTAACGCGTAATACCATTAATACCGCCGCTAACACTAAACCAACTAATGTTAAAATAACAGCCGGTGAATGAAAGTCTCCGATCGTCACCAAGTTAGATGGATGGTCAACGATAATACCCGAAAGTCTCAATCCGATAAAAGCAATAAATAATCCGATTCCACCTGCAATTGCATGTTTTAAACTGTCAGGGATTGCGACAATTAGCTTTTGCCTAAACGAGGTGAAAGATAATAAAAGAAAAATAATACCTGTTACAAATACTGCCGAAAACGCAATGACATATGTAATCCCCTCTGCCTGTTGAACAACAGAGTAAGCAAAATATGCATTCATTCCCATAGCTGGAGCAATAACAATTGGATAGTTAGCTAAAAACGCCATACATAGCGTTCCAACAACTGTCGCAATAATAGTTGCTGTAAATGCTTGATCAAATGGTACACCTGCATCAGATAATATTTTCGGATTGATGACAAGAATATACGCAAATGTAAAAAAAGTTGTGATGCCAGCTAAAATTTCTTGCTTCACAGAAGTGTTATACTTTTGTAATTGAAACATACTTATGTACCCTTCCTACACTTGAATTATTATCACACATTCTTTTCTTATTAGTATGTGAGAAAATGTAATACTTAATCTTAACAATCAATAAAAAGAAGAGTCAATATATTCTCTAATAGTTAGAATTTTAAGTTTAAGTCTGACAAATACAGATGTAGTACAGTGTATTATGATTATTTTTGTAGCATAACAGATAGAAATGTTTTATAATTTGAAATAGTTAAATATTTAGTGGATTCATTCAAATATTGTTCACTCTACAGGGGGTATTCTTCTTATGCAGCAAACAAACAAATCTGAAAATTTAAACCGTGGCTTAAAACAAAGGCATATTACTTTAATGTCTCTCGGTTCAGCTATTGGCGTTGGACTATTTTTAGGATCAGCTTCCGCTATTAAACTAGCTGGCCCATCTATTTTACTAGGCTATATGATTGCCGGACTCGTTATTTTCTTCATTATGCGCGCACTCGGAGAAATGGCAATTGAACAACCGGTTGCTGGCTCTTTTAGTAAATATGCAAATGATTACATCAGCCCACTAGCTGGGTATATTACAGGCTGGAATTACTGGTTTTTATGGGTTGTTACTTGTATGGCGGAAATTACAGCAGCAGGCATTTACATGCAGTACTGGTTCCCTGATATCCCGCGTTGGATTTGGGCATTACTAGCTCTTTTATTAATGAGTGCTTTCAACTTCTTATCTGTAAAAGTATTTGGAGAACTTGAGTTTTGGTTTGCTCTCATCAAAATTGTCACAATTATCTGTATGATAGTGATTGGCTTTGGTATTATTCTATTCGGATTTGGAAATGGCGGCGTTGCAACTGGTATTTCAAATCTTTGGGAACATGGGGGCTGGTTCCCAAATGGCTTCTCTGGATTATTACTTTCCTTACAAATGGTATTATTCGCTTATTTAGGAGTCGAACTTATCGGAGTTACAGCTGGTGAGGCTCAAAATCCGAAAAAGACACTCGCAAAAGCAATTGATAATGTATTTTGGAGAATTTTAATATTCTACGTTGGAGCTCTATTCGTTATGATGGCAATTTACCCTTGGAACGAACTTGGCGAAAAAGGAAGTCCCTTCGTGCTAACATTCCAGCAAATTGGTATCGCAAAGGCAGCAGGCATTATTAACTTTGTTGTTTTAACAGCAGCTCTTTCTTCTTGTAACGGTGGTTTGTTTAGTACAGGCCGTATGCTATTTACATTAGCACAACAAAAGAAAGCACCCGAAAGATTCGGTCGTTTAAATAAAAATGGTATTCCGAGTCAAGGAATTATCGCAACAGCAATCGTTTTACTCGTTGGCGTTATATTAAACTATCTTGTTCCTGCAAAAGTGTTTACATGGCTAACTAGTATTTCAACTTTCGGGGCAATTTGGACTTGGGGTATTATATTAGTCGCTCAAATTAAATTCCGTAAAGGGTTACAAACTAATAAAAAGGATAAGCTAACATATAAAATGCCTTTACACCCATTGAGTTCATATTTCTCACTCGGCTTCCTTGTACTTGTACTAGGTATAATGGCCTATTCAGAAGATACACGAATCGCATTAATCGTCGGGCCAATTTGGCTTATCGGCTTAGCTATCGTGTATTATATGAAAGGTTTTCATAAGATTGATGAATCGTCTAATTCAAAAATTAGTTAAGTCCACGATCTCTTCCTACTTTACTGGGGAGAGATTTTTTCATTATTCGCGCAAATATTTCTCAATCAAATTAACGTTATCTTTACACTATTTAATATTTTCTATCTTTATTTCTATAGAAAAATCAATTACATTATTAAAGCACATATATTTATTATTAGGGGGATTCTTCTATGAAGAATAAAAAATGGATTCAATTTTCTTTAGCAACAGCAATCACACTTAGTATAGGGAGTTCTTACATTCCGTCTACTTACGCCGAAAGCTCCGTAGACCCAGCTCCTGAAATTGCTGCAAAAGTTATAAATCAAAACAATGGTAAGAAAGTATTATTCGATAATACACACGGTCAAACGGCCGGGACAGCTGATTGGGTTATTGATGGCGGTTTTTCTGATTTCGGAAACGGCATTGCCCAAAACGGATATCATGTAAAAGAACTTCGTAAATCAACATCTATTACATACGACGATTTAAAAAATTACAATGTATTTATCGTTCCCGAAGCAAATATTCCTTATAAAAAATCTGAGCAAGACGCAATGTTACAATACGTGAAAAATGGCGGCAGTATTTTCTTCATTGCCGATCATTATAATGCAGATCGTAATAAAAACCGCTGGGACTCCTCAGAAGTGTTCAATGGATATAGACGCGGGGCATGGGATAATCCAGCAAAGGGAATGTCTAATGAAGAAACAACTTCACAAGCTATGCAAGGAGTAGAAAGCTCTGATTGGCTATCCGATAATTTCGGTATTCGCTTCCGTTACAATGCACTTGGTGATGTTTCAGCTAAAAATATTGTCTCACCTGCGCAATCATTCGGAATTACAGCTGGCGTTTCATCTGTAGCAATGCATGCCGGCTCTACTCTTGCGATTACAAATCCAAAACTAGCGAAAGGCCTTGTATATCTTCCAGAAAATCCATCAAAATGGAATAACGCTGTTGATAGCGGCGTTTATAACGGTGGTGGCGTTGCAGAGGGGCCTTATGCTGCTATTTCGAAAGTTGGCCTTGGAAAAGCAGCCTTTATTGGTGATTCTTCTCCTGTTGAAGATGCCTCGCCAAAATATGTTCGTGAAGATTCAGGTCAATCAAAGAAAACTTATGATGGTTATAAAGAAGAAAACGATGCTGTTCTATTAGAAAACATCGTGAATTGGTTAGCGAAGCAAGAAACATTTACAAGCTTAGATCAAGTGAGTGGTTTACAGCTTGATGCACCTACAGCTCTACAAACATTTGAACAACCAAGCTTATCAACAGAACCACAACCAGAACCTTGGAGCGCACCAAGTCAAGGTTACCAGTGGTTCAATACAAATACTTTCAAACCAGGTTCATACGGCTATAACAGTGCAGTGACAACGAGTGATTACGTAATTACGCACCCTAGCATTCTACCAAACAATGAAGTGTTCCAAATGAAGATTCAAGTAAATAACTTATTACCAAATACAACATACAATAATTATTCTTTAGGTATCTTCACAACTGGCGGAACACAGGTAGCAAAAGTTCAAAATACAAATGGCACTTGGCCATCCTCTTTCGGATATAGCAGTGCATTCTCTTTCATCACAAATAGCCAAGGATCTGCTGAAAAAATTGTGAATGTACAACTTGATCCAAATACAACTGGACAAGCAACACTTCGTCTACGTCAAAATACGACAGCGAAATATAGTGAAACTGTAACGATTAATAAAAAATAATGAAAAAGGCAATCCGGATATGGATTGCCTTCTTTTCACTTCTCTTCTTTTGAGAAAAACATTCTTGAAATGACGATACCTATACTACCAACGATTAAGAATAACACCGCCCTGATCATCATCGACACCTCTGGTAGGTCGAGAAGGAATAACTTCCCTACTGTTACTACTAATACGACTAAGCCAGCATATAATATTTCGTTCATCTGTCTATAACGGCCAAACCAAACTGCAAATAACGCATATACCATCCATAATAACGATACAGATACGCTAATTATACTTCCATCTGTAGAAAGAACTTCACCGATTCTAGTAATTGTAATAAATACAATGACCATTAACGAGTAGAGCGCTATAGAGTACACATATTTACCAAAACTCGCTAACACTTCTTTCGCTTGTCTCATGCAATAATAGAACGTTCCTATCAAAATAATATGAGCGACAAATCCTGCCGAAATGAAATGATCAAACGGGCTAAAAATCGTCTGCACCATTCCAATAGCATAAATCGTTGCACTTACATACAATTTAATATTTTGCTTTACTTTAATAGCAGTAACCATACCGAGGAAACCTTGTAACAATAATACGATTGCTGCATTCACCAAACTGTACTCGTATAAAATCGCTAAACTAAATGACCCCATTGCAAAGCCAAATATTAGATTTGTAAATACAGAATGTTTATTCTTCCTATATTCAATTGCGAACATAACAGCATGCACGAGTGCACTTATAACTAATCCCCACGTTGTAAATTCAGGAATTTGAGAAATGGCTAAAATAAAGAAAACTGCATTCGCACTAAATATAGCCAATCGTGCTTCTTGTATAAAACTTCTCTCCGAAAACATATGCCAAAATAATAGTAAATGAATTGCGCCGTATACAACTGTTAACTGTACTTGCACATTCTCTACTAATATTGACATAACAGCAAAGAAGACAAATAGGACAATTGCCGCCACAACATAAGAAATCATATACAAGTACTTATAACGGTTTCTCAATGCATACCATAATAGACTAATTGTTAATATCGTCTCATAACTAAAGAAAATATACGTATTAGGAGTCGTACTATTTAACAAGAAAGGTACGAAGAAAGCTCCTACCGCGACGAAAATAGCGAGGTATTCCGATCTATACCTTTTCGCTAAATAAATCCCTAAAATAACCCATATAATGTTGCAAATAAGCGCAATACTTGCAGGAATAAATTCATATAAATAATGTGCCGCAAACGTTGTTAAAACAATTCCCGTAATACTTCCTCCAGCTAATACTAACCCTAACGCTTGCCGCTCGCTTTTAATTTGTACATCTCCTACATAATACAAACCGGCAGATAGTACTATACCAAACACAACCCGTATCGCTGGTGTTAATAAACCAGCATCTACCCCTGCTTTAAATAACCAAATAACGCCAAGTAGCATAATACCGACAAATATGCGTGGTAACCATGTTTGACAAAACTTTATAATATTAAATGGTTCTGGTTTAAATGCAGATATATCTACTTGTTTCACCTCTGGCTCTTGCATGGACTTCCTCGTCTTAACTACATCTTCTTGTAATTTTTCATTACTTACCGCTTCAATATATTCTTTCTTTTCCTTATTAACATTTTGTTGAACTTTATCTACTTCTATTTTTCTTTGCTTCGCTTTCAATTCATAAAGTGTCTCTTGCATCGTTTCAATTGCCGTTTCGAGCGCTTCTATTTTCTTATTTAAATCCGCCTTCATACACTCCCCCCTCATCATCGATTTTTCACTCAACCTATATATTACCAATTACCTTTATCATACTCTTAGTCTATTCATTTTCAATACTATTTTTCCAAAAAAAGAAAGGTGTTTTCCGAAATAGGAAAACACCTCTTACTTATTTCTTCTTATTTATAGTAATACTAACAATTACACCGAGGCAGACACCTACAAATGCCGGAACAATCCAACCTACACCTTCTGAATAAAACGGAAGAATTTTTAGTAGTGGTGTCCATTTATTCATCAGTACACTTTTGTTTAAAATATCAATCGCACTAAATAACGCTACGATTCCAATCGTTACCGAATATACGTATACATACTTCCCAATATACTTATGAAATAACCCTAAAATAATAAGCGTTAGTGCAACTGGATAAATAAATCCAAGAATCGGTACCGATACTTTTAAAATTTGTGTTAATCCTAAATTAGCTAAAACCATACTAACAAAACTTAATATAAATGCCCAAACTTTATAAGATACTTTCGGAAATACACTTGCGAAAAATTGACTGCAAGACGTAACAAGTCCGATTGAAACACATAAACAAGCGACAGTAAAAATAAGACCTAATAAAACTAACCCACCTTGTCCAAATAATGTCGTCATAACTTGTGCTAACACTTGCGCACCGTTATCAAATGTGCCCAACGAACCACTAATTGAGCCAACATATCCAAGAATGACATAAATAATAGATAATAAAAGCCCTGCCCCAATACCAGCAATACTCATATATTTCGCTAAACCTTTATCATCCTCTACACCTTTTGCACGCAGAGCATTTGCAATAACAATCCCAAATATTAAAGCTGCTAACGCATCCATCGTTAAATATCCATCTAAAAATCCTTGAAACATAGGAGCTTGTCCATAATTCCCTGCAGGCTCTTTCACACTACCTACTGATGTAAACATACTTTTTATAAATATAATGGCAATCATACATAATAATAAAGGCGTTAAAACCTTTCCAAACAAACCCATTAGTTTAGACGGTGATAAACTTAACCAGTAAACAATACTAAAGAAAATAGCCGTGTAACATAACAAAACTACGCTACCCGCTTCCGAGAACAACTGACCTGGTCCCATTTCAAAAGCTAAACTTCCTGCACGTGGTATACCAAGAGCAGGTCCAATAAATACGTACACAATACACGGGAAAATAATTGCAAATGAAGAATGAACTCTACCCGCTAACGTTTGAAAGCTCCCTGCTTTCGCAATAGCGATAACCCCTAATATCGGAAGCCCTGTTGCTGACATAATAAAACCTAGCAATGCAATCCACACATGCTCTCCCGCTTCGTATCCAAGGAAAGGTGGAAATATAAGATTCCCCGCTCCAAAGAACATAGAGAATAACATAAGACTAATAAGCAAAATTTCTTTTTTCTGTAACAATTTCATTTTTTTCTCCTTCTTCAATTTCCTATGTATGAAATCTATTCCACACATAGGAAAAACGCGATAATCCGCTTCCTTACAAAGAAAACATAGTCCATAGTCTACCATAAAAGAAACACCCATTCTATAACTACTTCCCTTTTCCAATTTCTTCTGAAAAATCAACCTTTCCCCGCATTAACGGGCAACTAATAATCATGTTGGAATGAAACTTTCCAACATGATTAAAGTTACACTTCATTGACTTCCAATAGTTAATAAAGTAAAATATTAAATATACAAAACTATTAACTTTGTTTTTTGTTTGTGTCAGGAGGAAAAATCACATGGAATCAACGATACAACTAGAAAGAGAACAACAAAGAAAAAAGAAACATCCTCCCGGTTTATACTTACTCTTCTTTACAGAAATGTGGGAAAGATTTAGTTACTATGGATTACGAGGATTATTAACATTATATTTAACAACAGCTTTAGTAAGTGGTGGTCTTGGGTTTAGTCCCGCTTGGGCACTCTCTATTTACGGATTTTATACTGGAGCTTGTTATTTCACACCATTGATCGGTGGATACTTAACAGACCGTTTTCTAGGTAAGCGAAAAGCCATCACAATTGGTGGTATAACAATGGCAATCGGTAACCTTACACTATTTGCCTTGCAAAACCAAGTCGGCCTATACCTCGGATTAGCGCTTATTATTATCGGTAATGGATTCTTCAAACCGAATATCTCTACACTTGTTGGAGAATTATACGAAGAGCACGATCCAAAACGTGATAGTGCATTTACAATTTTCTATATGGGTATTAACGTCGGTTCATTTTTAGCTCCACTCGTTTGTGGGTTTTTATCAGAAAATTTATTTAAAACAACAGTGGACGGTGTTGTTCATTACGGATTCCGTTACGGTTTCTTAGCAGCTTCAATCGGAATGATTATTGGACAAATTTTATTTACAACACTATCTAATCGCTTCCTTGGTGATATCGGTAAAAAACCAACTCGCGATTTGCAAACAGCTGCTGGACAACAAACAGTAGGAAATACACCATTAACAAAAAAAGAAAAACAACGTACCGCAGTTATCGTCATTTTAACATGCTTTGTTGTCTTCTTCTGGGCTGGCTTTGAACAAGCTGGTAGTTCGTTAACATTATATACAAACAAATTTGTAGACCGCTCTGTGTTCGGATGGGAAGTTCCAACATCTTGGTTCCAATCGGTCAACCCGTTATTTATTATTTTACTTGCTCCAGCCATTTCAGCATTATGGGCAAAACTTGCAACTAGAAAAAATGGGGATTTAAAAATCCCAACAAAAATGGGACTTGGTATGATCCTACTCGGTATCGGTTATATCATTCTCGTTATCGCTACATTAAAAACAGGCAGTGATGAACATAATATTACAGAAAAAGCAAACTTACTATTTATCGTCTTTACGTATCTTTTCCATACGTTAGGTGAGCTATTCTTATCACCTGTTGGACTATCAATGGTTAGCGCACTTGCTCCAGTAAAACTTGCTTCTTTATTAATGGGAGTATGGCTAGCAAGCTCAGGAATCGCCAACATTATAGGCGGACAACTTGCAAGCTTCACAACTTCACTTGGATATGCTGAAGTATTTACAGTAATCGGAGCTGCCGCGATCGTTTTAGGTTGTGTTTTATTATTAATTTCTAAGAAATTAGTGAAATGGATGGATTAAAAAAGATGAGGAATTTCTCCTCATCTTTTTTTATGCTTTCTCGCCCTTTTCTATTGCTTGTTCATACAGATCTTTGTGCTCTTTATATTCACTTGGTACGAAGTTTTTATAGAAGAATGACAGCCAGCTATCTCCTTTTTTATATCCTTCTTCTCGGATTTCTGCTGCCTTTTTATTTGATTTAAACCCTTCCGTAAACCATTTCTTTAATGATTCGTGTTTTTCATACTTAGCAGGAACTTTCAAATCATACTTTTCAAATGCATATGTATATCCAGCTTTTTCCGCCATTTTTTGGGCAGACCTATATCCTGTTTCATACGCGGTTTCATATGCTTTCACATATGTATCCTTTTCAGTATTTCCAGGTTTCTTTTCAGCTAATTCTTTACCAGCCTTTTCACCAAGTTCCGCTTGTTCTTTTTCAATCTTTTCGGTTCTCTCTTTATTACCTACTTGGAAACCTTCTGCAAAGTTCACCTTAAACTCAGGAGTAATTTGACTATCGTCCATTGCTTCTTGTGCTAACCCCTGCTCTTTACCTTTTTCAAAATGCGCTTTTTTCTGTTCTTCTAAAGACCATGCCGTAGCATACGCAGTTGTAAATGCTTGTTTATATGCATCTGACTTTCCAGCTACATGTCCTTCTGCATTGTTTTTTCCTGCTTTAAAATCTGTCTCTCCGTTTTTTTGCCCTTCAGCTTGTCCCTTTTCAGCCTCAGCTTTACGCTGCGCTTCCTCTGCCTTACGTGCTTCTTCTGCTTTGCGTTGTTCTTCTGCAGCACGCTGTCTCTCTTCCTCTACTTTGCGCTGCTCTTCTGCAGTGCGCTGTCTCTCTTCCTCAGCTTTACGCTGTGCTTCTGCGGCACGTTGTTTTTCAGCCTCAGCATTGCGCTGTACTTCTGCTTGTCTTTCAGCTTCTACAGCACCATTATTATTTTGGCTAGGAGCTGGGCTCGTTGCACCACTACTAGAAGCTGGTTTATTGTGATAATGATATTCCCCGTACTGCAATCCCCATTTCTCACAATTTGTACGGCACGTATGTCCACCATTAGCATCTGTACGTCCTGGATGTGCATAAGCAGAAATTGGTGCTACCAATAACGCTACACTTGTTGTTAAAAGAAGTTTTTTTACTTGCTGTTTCACTTTTGTTCCTCCCAAAATCTAGAATCATTACTTTATTATACAAAAATAGAAAAATACTTAAATACCAACTAAAATATTCTTTTATTTCTCAATGTTGGATAAAAAAAGAAGGTTCACTCTTTAAAGAGTGAACCTTCTTTTTTCTTTATTTCTTAGCCTTTGTTCCTACTAGATCACCCGTAATAACAAAACGCTTAGAATTATCCTTAACAGATACACATGTAATAAGTGTTATCTCATCTTTCCCATGATCCTCTACAACTTCCCATTTATCAGGAGTCACTTCAGATACACCAGTAACAGTATACTCATACTCATTTGCATTGTCATACAAATAAATTTTATCGTTCTTCTTTAAAGTTGATACATCACTAAATAAAACACCTTTTTTTGACATATTATGCCCTGCAAGCGCATAATTCCCCTGTCCCATTACTTGATTTTCTCTTACAGTTGCCGCACCTGATAATAAATTCTTTTCAGTCGACGCTTTTAAAACAGGAAGTTCTAATGAGATGCTCGGAATTGAAATACGACCGATTACTTGTTTTTTATCTAACGATGCACTCGCTACTTCTGCCAAGTCTGGTTGATTAATTTTTGAAGCATCTACAAATTCCGTGTCATGCTTTTCATATTCCATCTTTTGAACAGCTTGTACATTCGCTGTCTGTGTCTTCTCTGCCTTATATCCATCATAAAATGGCTTTCCGATTAATACACCACCTACAACAAATAGAAGGATTGCTACTATACTATAAATTCTTTGCTTATTCATATACAATTCCTTTCCGTTACAAAATCTTACTCTATATAAAATGATAAGATAATATTGCTATATGTACAAGTATAAGCTGAAAAAGAACCCTTCTTGCTAATGCAAGAAGGGTTCTTTTTAGACTAATTTATTTCTATACAGGGATACGTAAAAGACTGTCATTTGAATAAAAAGCATGAAAAATAAAATATATAATGGATATCCAGGAATATATAAATTAGCTACAGGAGAAAGTGTTAAAAATCCAATAGCAATAACTATTCCATACCAGAATGAAATAAATGTTGTCCGGCATGCCTTTTGTGTAATTGCTTTTTCCCGCTCGTCTTCTTGTGGAAATAATAACGGGTACATCCAATAAGAAAGAGCTTTATGTTTCTTCTTTTGAACTTTATAAAAAATCGTCGTTATAATAGCTACAATTGTTAACAATCCTAATGGCATCATATTGATCGTTACTTCAAACGGTATTTTCTCAGTTTCAATTATATTTGCAAGCTCTATCCAAGCATAATAGAGCTCAATAAACACCCAAAAAGCTATCACAAATCTCAGCACATTTAAGATATAGGAAACCCCAATTCTATTCATCCTCTTCCCCCTCCTTATTTAAAATAAACACATCTTCCATCTTTAACTGAAACACATCACAAATCGTTAACGCTAGTAACAACGAAGGAACATAATCCCCTTTTTCAATTGCAGCGATCGTTTGTCTCGTCACTCCGACCTTTTCTGCTAATACACTTTGCGTAAAATTAAAGCGAGCTCTTAATTCCTTCACTCTATTTAAAATGGTCAAATTTACCACCTCTCACTATTATTGTATGCTACTCTTAACAAAATGTAAACTCAACTTAACATTATTTTTACAAAAAAATCCAACTTTACATATTGTAAAGTTGGATTACGTTTTAGTTTAAAATTGTAACTTTAACATTTTTTCTGCCCCAATTACTAGACGAAGCTTTATCAGGCATTAAAACATCGATTTTATGACCTTTAATCGCACCACCAGTATCTGCTGCAATTGCAATTCCATAGCCTTCAACATTTACAGTAGATCCTAATGGAATAACAGATGGATCCACCGCAATTAATTTCATTCCTGGGTTTGCAGTTAGATTATATCCTCCCCATGCAGAATACACTTGTTGACCTGGCGCATAACCATTTTCAGCTGGATCTGCTGTATAAGCTGTTGCGTGTACATACATTTCTTTTCCGCCAGCAGCAGGTTTAGGTGCAGGCTCTACCTTTGAATTATTAGCAGCTGGTTTATTAGCTTTTTCTTGCTTTTGCTTTTCAGCAACTTCCGCTTGCGCTTTCACTAAAGCTTCTTGCTCAGCCTTTGCAGCTGCTTCCGCTTTTGCACGTTCTTCCGCTGCAATTCTTGCTGCTTCTTGTTCACGAGCGATTGTTTCTTGTACTGCCTTCATATTTGATTCAATTTTAGCTTTTTCTTCTGCTGCTAAATTAAGTTGGCTTGCAATCGCATTATATTTAGCTTGAACCGTTTGTAAGTTCTCTTGACGTTTTTTCAAGTTTTCTTGCAAATCAGCTTGTGCTTTTGCTAATTTTTGTTTATCTACTACTAAAGATGCTTCTTTTTCGTCAATCTCTTTTTTATCTTCTTCAATTTGACGAAGATCTTGTTCTTGTAGACGTAAAATTTCTTTATCTGCTTCTAGAATAGTAGTAACTGCGTTCATACGTTGTATGAAATCTGCAAAGTTTTTTGATTCTACAACAACTTCTACTACTAAACTTGTATTTGAACTGTTTTGAACAGAAACCATACGTTTTCTCATAATATCCTTACGAGCAAGGACTTTATCCTCTAAAACGACAATTTCATTCTTTTTTTGTTCAATCTGCTTATGTGTTTCATCGATTTTACGTTGAATAGCAGCTTGATCCTCTTTATTTTTTGCAATTGTATTATTTAAATTATGTAGTTCGTTTTCGATACCTTGAATTTCTTTACTAACAGCTTGCTTCTCTTGCTCTTTCTTCTGCATATCTGCATCGTTTTGCTGCAATTGCTGTTGCATGTTGTTAAGTTTTTCGTCGTTTGACTCTGCTTTTACAGCGACTGTACTAGAAAGAACAATAATTCCTGCTAATAATAGACTACTGATTCGCTTAAAATAGTTCATAATCCGACTCCCTTCTTATACAGTTATACATGATTTATTTTACAGTTTGTTTACAAAACCATTAAATACAGTTTATTTTTCATGACAAAAAAAAGAGAATTGTGAATAAAATGTAATAGATTCTTAAATATTTAACAATTCCTATATTTAAAAATTATAAAAGATGCTAAAATCCAAATATAGAGAAATTAAAAATCCTAAAGGCGGTTGAATTAAATAAAATGTTTACTCAAAAGAAATCACTCCTACATAAAATTGATCAACTAGAAACTCATATACATGAACTAGAAACAGAATTAAAACAAAAAGATGTGGAAAAACAAGAAATTATATCTTCTATCCATAATCGTGTAAAAAGCGTTATGCAAGAGCACGAACTTGTAAATAACCAACATCATACACTCCAAAACTTAATTCAACAATTGAACGCATGCTTTGAAAATGTTTCTATGCGTACTACACATTCCAACGAATTAAATAACGAAATGCTACAAAAAGAGCAAAACTTAATTCAATCTATCGAAGAAATTATCGATTGTTCTAATGAAGGAAAAGAATCAGTTCATCGCTTACTCATTGTAATTAATAAATTAGGTGAACAATCTCAACGTACTTCTAATAGTATGAATCATTTAAGTGAGCGCTCTAAAGAAATTGAACAAATTGTAGAAGTGATTCAAAACATTGCAGCACAAACAAATTTACTAGCATTAAATGCAAGTATTGAAGCTGCACGTGCTGGAGAACACGGTAAAGGATTCGCTGTTGTTGCTAATGAAGTAAGAAAACTAGCAGAAAGCACAGCTGAAAGTACAAAAAATATCGGTAACTTAACGAAAAAAATTCAAGAAGAAATTGAAAAAGCATATGAAAATACAAAAGATAATTTACATTTAGTTGATGAAGGTGTAGAAATGAGCGCTGATACTAACGCTAGAATTGAAAATATTTTAATGATGATTCAAACGTTACAAAGTGGCGCTACAAATGTTATTAAAGCTATCGAAAACCAAAAATCTTGTAATGATGATATATTAAGAGAATTTGCAAACACACAACAAATGTTCCAAAAGTTAAATACTACTATTATGAACCATATTAATGATGCTGAAAAAGTCGATGTCCAATTATCAAAAGTATTCAAGAAATAGTAGTTTCTCAGTAATGTAGAAAATCCCCTATGACGTAACAGGGGATTTTTATTATATTTCGAATATTATTTTCTTCTCAATATTCGCTCTCTCTTTTGTTATAATAAAAAAGTTGTTTCTTTCGACTAATACATAAGGAGGATGTTATGGAACAATTTTATTACATTTTGAAATATTTAATTCTTGGTCTATTCCAAGGACTAACAGAACCAATTCCGATTTCTTCAAGCGGTCACCTCGTTTTAGCACAGCATTTGCTAGGACTAAAAATAGAAGGTTTTAGCTTTGAGCTACTTGTTAATTCAGCTTCACTATTAGCTGTATTACTTATTTATAGAAATGACTTAATTCGTCTAACAAAGAATGGTCTATCTTATATATTCACAAGAGCAGAAGATGCAAAATCAGATTTCTTCTTTATTATTTACCTTGTTATTGCAACCATTCCAGCAGGTGTAATTGGAGTTTTATTTAAAGATTATATCGATCACTATTTAAAAGGTGTTAAAATGGTTGGGATTTCCCTTCTTATTACTGCTATCGGCCTTTGGATTATTCGAAACTTGCGTGGACGTAAAAATGATGGCGACCTGTCTATGAAAGATGCAATCATTATTGGTCTAGCACAAGCTTGCGCACTAATTCCTGGTATAAGCCGATCAGGTGCTACAATCGTAGCAGCAATGTTACTTGGTATGAAGCAAGAAACAGCTCTTCGCTTCTCATTCTTACTATACATTCCTGTTAGCTTAGGTGGTTTATTGCTAAGTATTACAGACATTGCAA
This sequence comes from Bacillus hominis, assembly GCF_030348325.1. Classification (NCBI taxonomy): domain Bacteria; kingdom Bacillati; phylum Bacillota; class Bacilli; order Caryophanales; family Bacillaceae; genus Bacillus; species Bacillus hominis. The sequence goes on along the minus strand of NZ_JAUCFS010000005.1, from coordinate 665,932 downwards.
ACGATCCAAATTTAGATACATTATTTGTACCTTATATTGTTGCTTTCATCGCAACATTTATCATGACATATATTTCATTAAAATGGTTTATGAACATTATGGCAAAAGGAAATTTAAAATATTTCTCTTTCTACTGTATTATCGTAGGTGTACTAACTATCATTTTCTTATAAAGTGAAACTTTAATCAGTGGGGGTTTTACTGCCCACAAATAGCGGGATAAAAAACCTCTTACTGCCTCCATACAGTAAGAGGTTTTCCTTATACATAAACTTTCTTTTCCTGACAATACAAGCGAATAACATGTGTATTTTTTTGAAATAAATCATGTGTTAAGCGAATAATAATAAAATTTCGTTTTGTATTATCATCATGAACAAAAATTTGTTCCCCCTCCTGAAAACGCCACGTGCTTTCAAAAGTTGTAATATGATCCCCGCTTACTGAAAAAAGCTCATATTGCATATCATGTACCCTCTCTAAACTCATATTATCATAATATACTTATATTAAATTGAGTATAACTTAATATAAGTACAAGTTGTAATTTTTTCTATTTAGAAATATTTTAATTTTGTTTTAAACTCCTTTTAACGCTATAATGATAAACGAATTTTCAATGAAAGGAGCTTCATTTTGACTGCATATTTATTTCCAGTAAAAACAGCTTTTATTTTATTCCCTATTTTGGCAATGTTTCTCTTAATTCCTTTTTTAATATTTAATTATCGAAAATACGGTTATTTAAATAAATGGCGCTCATTTATTTTATACTCATTATTACTCTACTTATTAAATGCCTATTTTCTTGTTATTTTGCCATTACCACAAACGTATGATACTTGTAGCCTACAACCGGCTAATACACAGCACATGCAACTCTCACCATTTTATTTCATACAAGAGATTAGTAATCATACATCGGCAACTTTGACGAAGCCAGCTACCTACTTCTATTTATTAAAGGAATCTGCGTTTTTACAAGTCGCTTTTAACGTTCTACTAACCGTTCCATTTGGTATTTACTTACGTTATTATTTCCGACGTAGTTTCTTACAGACTATTTGTATTTCTTTTTGTCTTTCATTATTTTTCGAGCTAACACAAGTGACTGGACTATACGGTATTTATAATTGTGCATATCGCTTATTTGATATCGACGATTTGTTTTTAAATACACTAGGTGGCGTAATTGGTTTTATCATTGCACCAATATTTACGTACTTCCTTCCGAAAGCAAACGAGTTAGATAGTCGTATTGATTTAGAAACGAAACCAGTCGGATTCATTCGTCGCCTTATCGCGATGCAAATTGATTGGATTTTCTTATCTATCGTTGTACCTGTCATTAAAAACAAAGGAAATTCTTTCTTCATTTCTAATATTCAATCTTACACCAATATGTACGAACTCATTTTCATTACGTGTTCAATCTTTATTTACTTTATTATCATTCCATACTTTACGAACGGAAAAACAATTGGAAAAGCATTGCTTCGTATTTACGTGAAAGGAAAGTCAGATCGTATTACAATGAAGGAACTATTCATCCGTTACGGTATATTCTACTTTATTTTAGGTGGAATCAATTATATTCTTTCTAGTAGCTCTATATTAAATCTTACAGAGCCTTTAGTATTACTAGTTATATTGTTATTCCAATTCGTAATTAACGGCCTATTTATTATTCATGTTTTATTACATGTATTTAGCCGCGATAAGTTACTATTTTACGAGCGTATTAGTCAAACAAGAAATGCAATTATACTAAAAAAAGCTGACAAGTAATAATTTGTCAGCTTTTTTTCATAATCGTAAATAACTTTTCTGTATAAGGGCTTAAAAACATTCCTGTTTCATCTAGTGATTTCCTCATTTTTAGAAACGAATGCAATTCTGGATATATATTTTGTAATTTTTCGTACGTTAACGTATGCATTTTCCCCCAATGTGGGCGCCCTTCATACTTTAGAAAAATCTTCTCCACTTCACCAAAATAAGCAGCATACTTCATACCTTTATACATATGAACAGCGATATACGCTGAATCTCTTCCGTACGCCGGACTGATCCATATATCATCACCTTTCACATAGCGGCATTCAATCGGGAAATGCACCTTATACTTTTTCTTTTCAATAAGATTTGAAATTTCTTCTACAACAGCCCTCATATACTTTGAAGGGACACTGTACTCCATTTCATAAAATGGAACCGTACGTGATGTAGCGAATACTTCATAGCTTGGACCAATTATTTTTGTATTTGGTACAGCCTTAGCTGATAATTGGCTTACTCCTTTACTAATAGAAGGAAACCATTTACACCCTTTAGACAACAAAGAGAACATCCTATTTTCAAGTAACTCCACCTTTAGTTTATGCCATTTCAAATTACTTTCTTTACTCATTGTTTCATTTGTAAATTTCACTTGCACCTCATCTGAATAAGGAAAAACGAAAAATTCAAAATGACGATTTTTCTTATATTCTTCTAGCTTGTTCATTACAGTAGATAATGACTGTTTTTCACTTTCATAAACGAGCGAATACGCTGGGATAACCTTCAATTTTATCTTTACAATGATACCTAGCATTCCAAGCGACAACTGAAATGCTTTCCAATATTCGACGTTTTTGGTTTCTGAACAAACTATACTCTCACCTGTTGATAAAACTGCCGTGATCTCTATAACTTGTGTTGATAAACTCCCAAATGTAACACCGGTCCCATGAGTTCCCGTACTAATCGCTCCCGCAATAGATTGTGAATCAATATCCCCTAAATTTTCTTGCGCATAACCTTTTTCCTCAAGTAACTTCCCTAAATCATGTAACTTTGTTCCTGCCCATACTTCGGCAACCATCTTCTCTGCATCAATATCAATGCCCTTCAATTCATCTAAAGAAACTAAAATTTCTTCCGTTTGCACGAGGGGTGTAAAAGAATGCCCTGAACCGACAACACGAATTTTCTTTCCTTTTTCCCGTGCAAGCCCCACAACTTCTACTACATCTTGTATACTTTTTGGATACATCGTATAATACGGTGTTCCTTCTACATTCCCTGTCCAATTTCTCCATTTTTGTCCCTTTATAGAAAGCATTGTCCATCCCCCCGATATGTTGAATACTCTCCAGCAATTTCCCCTTGTCTAATGCGGTACAAAACAGGAAAGCGCTCACATAACTCTCCAGCCTTACTATGCCGAAGCAAGATAGAATCTCCTATATTCACTCGTTCCTCACCGTTATAAAAAATTGGCGTTTGCACTTCACCAGCACCTTCTAAAGCTAATAGTTTGGCACCACCTGGTCTCCAAACTTCAGGCTCTTTATCTTTACCAACTGCGCCTGAAGCAATATATCCACCACCGAGGCAAGTATAAATAAACGGAGCTGGTTTGCGCACAACTGGTAAAGCAAATCCGACAGCTGGATGAAATTGTACTTCTTTATAATAATCAAACAGTTTTGGAGAATAAAAAGCAGAACCTATTGTAATCTCGGAAACTGACTTATCTTGCTCAGTTGTTTTTATACTACCTGTTCCTCCTCCATTTACAAACCTTAGTTCAATACCAAGATTTTGGATTTCTTTTACGATATGTCCCCTTCTTTTTGTAACTTCTAACACCGATTTTTTCTTTAAATACGAAATCACTTTACTTTTCATCCATTGATTCGGTATATGATCCCCCACCCCGGCAATTTGAGCTTCATATCCCATTACACCATCTAGTATTAAATATGATGACTCCTTCACCTTTTCTACTATTTTCAAAGCATCTTGCACATTTTTTACTGGGGATCTATGTACACCAAAATGAAATTTTAAAAAACGACTACTCATATCAATATCCAAACAAACGCGAAAACACCCTTTAGACTTCTCAGCAATTTTTTCTAAATAAACAATATGCTCTTCACAATCCACCATACATGTAATAATGAAACCTTGTTTTGTTAGTAAACTAATTTCATGTAAAGCTCGTTCATCATAAGCAGGGTATCCGAGCAATAAATCATTAAATCCTTGTTCAATTAAAAACAAAGCCTCTCTAGGTGAAAAACACATAATACCTTGAAACCGATTATTTGCAGCTAAAATTCGTTTCATAATTGGAACAGAGCGTAATGATTTACTCGCTATACGAATCTTCTTATCTCCACTTAACTCTATAATCGATTGAATATTCCTCTCTAAAGCCACTTCGTCTAAAAATGCACACGGTAATGGAACTTCCTTAAAAATTCCTCTATCCACATTTTTCTCTCCTCTTCTATATATGTCTTATACATATTGGAAAGAAAGAATGATTTTCCTGTTTTCAAATAAAAAAAAGTTTCTTCTGCACGAAGAAACTTTTTTAAGGCTACTTCATAGAAATAGTCGCCTCTACTGGATAATGTGCGTAATCACTTTTAATGTATCATTTTCATTTGTGGACATTCCTGCTTGAACGGAAGACCCACTATATAAAGCTGCTAGACCCATCCAAAAGCTAAGTACACCTTTTAGCAATTTACTGTTCACAATCCATACCTCCATGTATTGTATGGTTATAAAAAGGCCAAATACTCTATTCTGAGATTTGACCTTTCTCCAATACTTAACGATTTCCGTACGTATCAAACCAAAGCTGAATATATCCAGCCGTTACACGTTGCGCATCCATTAAGCGCTTACCTGTTGTTGGTGTAACTTCAGTGCGCCATTTGTCGGCATAACTTTGTGATACAGCAGCTTTTACAAACCAACTTTTCGTATTACTATTTACAATTCCAGGGTAATCTTGCTTCGCAGCCACTGCTGCCCCATGAATCCAATCTTCAGGGTTCATACCCTTCCAATTCCAATATCCATTCCCGTCCGTTACTTTATAGTTATCTTTAATTGTATCTACAAAGTTTTCATATTTAGAGTGGAATCCTTGTGGATAAGAAATATTCGTAAAGTTTGCTGCATGCATCGGTTGATTTACATCTCCTAAGTAATGAAGAGATAACCCTAAATAGAAGAATGCTTGTTTCATATCTTTATTTTTATATGACTCACCAGCTAGTTTGAAATACTTTGCTCCCGTTTCCTTTGCTTGTTTTGCAAATGGAATATATGTACTTCCATCATCTGGATCATAGAAATGCGATGCAAATGTACTATTATCATAATAAGGATTTTCATAGTCAGCAGAATAAATACCGTTCTCTAAATCTGTACGCCATTCATTTAATAGCGCAACTTGATCTTGTTTTACAATTGTTGTATTGCGAGACATAATATCAATTGCGCGATTCACGATCCATAAATGAGAGTTTACACCTTCTGAATGTTTATCTTCAGCAGACCAATACTGAATAATTTGCACTCTATTTCCTCCATCATTTTCATGTGCAAATGCTACACTTTGTAACGGAGCTACTAACGTAATTGCTGCTGCTAAAGCAAGAACTTTCTTTTTCATCTGAAATCCTCCATTTTATAATTAAGTCATAGTAAATATTTTGTTAAGATCCTACGATGTCTTTCGGTTAACCTATGATTAGAATATCCCACCTTTCATCGAATTTCTATTATTAAATCAAATATGCAAATGTTCATATCACTATAACTTCATACATAGTGAACGTAATGAATGAATGCACTTACATTGTAATAAAGTATTATTAAGCTACTGCAAATGTTTGTCTAAAATAATGTAAAAAAAGAGTAAAGCAATTACATGCTTTACTCTTTTTTTCTATTCGATAATATACTCGGCAGCTGCACATTAACTGCCAATTTATGAATAAACCCAAACACTAATCCAATCCCGATAAATATGTATAATATCGTAAATATCTTCCCAAAATCAGTTTGAGGACTGAAATTCCCATCACCGACAGTCGTCAGTGTGACCACACTAAAATATAAAGCGTCAAGAGGACGTAATTCTTCAACTGTACTATAAAAAATCGTACCAGATGTTAATGTAAAAATTGTTAATACAAATAACACTTGAAATTCTTTATCTTTCCGCGCTCGTAAACAGGCTCTTAACATCCGTTTCAATGTCAACATAAATGAAAGCATTGGACTTCCCCTTCCAAACAAAAATACCTTTAGTTAAAGGAAAGTCTATCACCTTTCAGTATAGAAAAAAAGTAGCCCTTTTCTATTTCTAGAAAAGGGCTACTTTCTTCTATTATATATTATTTAGGTGAAACAAGAATTTTCACTTGCGTTTTATCTTTTACAAGTGCTTCAAAGCCTTCTTCAACAACTTGGTCCACTGTAATTTTTTTCGTAATTAATTTCTCTGCTTGAATTTGGCCAGAGCTAATTAATTTAATAACAGCTGGGAATATATGACGATATCCAAGAATACCGATAACTTCTTTTTCTTTTAATACAAGGTTGTTCGGAGTAATTGTTGCATCTTTTTCCCATACACTAACAATTACAGTTTGGCCTTCAAAGCTTGTACTTTCAATCGCTTGACGAAGTACAACTTCAACACCTGTTACTTCAAAGCTAACATTTACACCTAAGCCATTTGTTAAGTTGCGAATTTCTGCTAATACATCTTGAGTAGCTGGATTTAATACGTAATCCGCACCTGCTAATTTCGCTAACTCTTGACGTTCTTTAGAAAGTTCCACTGCGATAACAGGAGTTGCTCCTGCTGCTTTTGCTGCTTGGATTACAAGAAGCCCAATCGGACCACAACCAAATACGGCTACAGCTTCTCCCTCTTTTAATTTACTTTGACGTACTGCATGAACTGCTACTGCTGCTGGTTCTACAAGCGCCCCTTGTTCATACGTCATTTCATCTGGAATATGATGAACCATATTTTCTGGTACTACTGTATATTCAGAGAAACCACCGCCTTCCCCGCCAAGACCGTGGAAAACAAGTTGTTCACAAACATTGTAATGTCCATGTTTACAAGCCTCACATTTTCCACAAGAATAAATTGGTTCTACAACAACGCGGTCTCCCACTTTATGAGATGTAACTCCTTCACCAATTTCTACTACCTCACCACTAAACTCATGACCTAAAATAACCGGTGCTTTTACGTGTGTTAATGGATGTTCTTCTGTCGGAATAAAGATAGGCCCTGCTAAATATTCATGCAAGTCTGTCCCGCAGATACCACACCATTTAACTTTAATCTTAACTGCTCCTGGTCTTACAGTTGGTTCTGGTACTTCTTCTACTCGTACATCACGTTGATTATGCCAAAGTAATGCTTTCATTTTATACATCCCTCTCTATGTATATACTTAACCTGGTGAAGTTTACAAATCTATTATAGTACTTCTATCCATATATTTCAAAAAAACAATCTCATTTCCACTAATTTTTAACAAATAACGTTCAATATTTTGTCACTTTGTACTTTTTTCCACATCTGTTAATTCAATTTCATTGCGGTTGAAATTAGCATTATGCCATAATAGCATAGGAGAGGTGAATATCGCTTGAAATATTTTATTTACTTTATTGTTATCGTAGCGTTTTTAGATACATTTTCACAATTACCTATTATGAGTACTTTCGCTCAAAGTCTTGGAGGAACCCCTCTTGTTATCGGGCTAGTTGTCGGTATGTACTCATTCGCTAATATGATCGGTAATATTATTGCTGGAGCCGCTGTCGATAAATTTGGCGCAAAAAAAATCCTTTATATAAGCATGGGAATTACGAGTTTCATAGTCTTGTTATACACCGTTGTTCAAAGTGGTGAACAACTATTAGTTGTGCGCTTTATGCACGGTTTTAGTGACGGATTTTTAATTCCTGCTGCCTTTACGTTTTTATCAAAACAAACAAATTCAGCAAGGCAAGGTAAGGCAATGGCTCTATCTGGTGCTGCTGTTGGAACAGCAGCAATCGTAGGACCTGCTTTCAGCGGCATTATGAAAGCGACAGCTGGTATAGAGTGGGTGTTCATTACGATTTCTATTTTAATGGTCCTTGGTACAATCGTATCTCTATTCTTCTTACCAAATAACGTATCAAGAAAAGATACATCAAGAACACAAATGATGAACAAAAAAGATATGATTGAACTATTGAAATCAGAACCGTTATTACAAGCATATATTGGTGCTTTCACACTAATGTTTTCACAAGGGATTGTCACTTATATGTTACCAGTAAAAGTTGAGGCGTTAGCACTTAAAGCATCTACAACAGGCATGATGTTAAGTGTATTCGGAATTACCGCTATCCTCTTCTTCTTACTGCCAACAAATCGTATTTACGATCGATTTAATCGTTCAAAACTAATGCTAATCGGGATTGCAGTAATGGCACTAGCATTATCTTTACTTGGATTATTTGCAACAAAAAGCATGCTCTTTATCGTTATGATGATTTATGGAATTGGATTCGCTATCCTCTTCCCAGCAATTAATGCTTTACTTGTTGAAAATACGACAGATGGTAACCGAGGGAAAGCATTCGGATTGTTTTATGCATTCTTCTCATTAGGAGTTGTTGCTGGATCCTTTACAGTTGGAGCAATCGGGGCATCACCTAGCGCTAGCTTTGTTATCGGAACTGCATTCTTATTAACATTTGCTGGAATGATTTATGTAAGAAGCAAAGTAAAAGGCAAAGTAAAAAAGACAATGATGGGTTAATTTCATCATTGTCTTTTTTATCAATTATTTATTAAAAACAAGACTTCGACAATTTCCTAGGAAATTTTCCTTTTCCCTACATCATTTTTTATTAACGTCTAATCCAAACAGCACCTGCAGACTTATCCTCTGCTTGTCCAACAACTTGGAATTTAAGACCAAGGTTTGGAACTTTTCGTCCTGCATCAGCAATTTGTTTGTTGCTGTATACTTTTGAATCATCAAATGTTGTAACACCTTGTAATCCAGTATAATTAAACTGTCCACGTGTTAATGAATTTACACTCCATGCTGGCGTTTGATCCAATGAAAATGCAGCATCTGCAATTTGCATTCCAGTATTACCGTAAGCTGGTTTCCCATTTAGATTGCCAACTAATGCTTCTGGATGAGAGTCTACAACGCCAAGGAATCCTTCACCTGGATGCACCCCTACCCAGTTATCTTTGAAGCTATCATCTGCATACCAAACGACAAGACCTGTATTATACACCGGACCTCTTCCCGCTTTTAATCCATTATCTGACCCAGCATAGTTTCTCCACTCTAAATAATAATAATTAGGTTTCTTTTCTGTCCCATCAGAAACAACGAATCCATTTAATTTCATTTTATCTTGTCCTTCTGCATCATCTGAAAATACTACTTGTCCATCAACTGTTACATTTACATTATCCATTGCAAAACCTTTATATGTTAAAGCTGGATCTGTAATATAGTCGAATTGTAGTTTAACTTTTTTCCCTTTGAACTGACTTAAATCGTATGATTTATCAATCCATTTCCCATCTGTTGTATCTTTATCATCTTGTACTATCTTTTCTCCTAATCTATCAATCAATGTTTTTGTTCCATCTTCCGTTACAGCATGTACTTCGATGAAATCACACTCAGCTTCTAATTCATAATTCGCTTTATAATCAAACTTTGCATTTGTTCCCTTCGTTAAATCAAAGAACGGTGTTTCTAATTTCGTATGAATATCATCGCCTCTTGTACTATAGTATGCCTGTTTTCCAAACTCAGGCTTAATTGTTTCAATACTCTTATCTGGTAAATTGACACGTACTACACCTGGACGATTTGATTTTGTAACACTTTGATCAATATATGTAGGAACTCCTACACCATGCTTAATTTTATCGTAATCTACTTCTAAAATTTTCGCCCAGTTGCCGCCCATATTCTTTTGTAAGAAGTCTTTATTTTGTGGAGAAAAACTAGTTGGCTCTGTTCCTGCGACTTTTCCTGTCCAACTACCTCCACTCATTAATGACCAAGCTTCGACTGGTGATCCAGTTCCAGTGTACTTCGTATCATATTCATCCGGTAAACCAAGGTCATGTCCAAATTCATGTGCAAACACACCTACTGCACCGTCTTCTGGTTCAATTGTGTAATCATGCGCTGCTACTTTTCCACCAAAGTAATCTACCTTTGATTGTGTACCTTCAATCGCTACTGGATCTCTTGCTAATTTTGAACGATGTGACCAAATCGCATCATCACCTAATTTACCGCCACCAGCTTCTTGACCAACACCAGCATGGATTACCATTAAATGATCAATTACACCGTCAGATTCATTTTGATTACCGTCACCATTTGTATCATATCTATCGAATTGATCAAATTGAGATAAATCTAATCCCTTTTCAGCTGCCACACTTAAAGCTTCCTTCACTAAATCACGTGCACCTTTTGGCCCTTTATTATCATGACCACTGCTACCATCAGCCCCGTAATCAGCAGCTTTTCCTGGAACAGTTAGCCACTCCGTTACATATCCGTCTGTCGTATAACTACCACCAGACTGCTCTTCATAATATTGTTTAAATGTTTTTACTTTCGAACCATCAAATAATGTGTACGGTTCCTTGCCGAATAACATCTTTTGATAATGTTCTCTACTAAAGTCCTTCGAATACATATAACCTGGTATTTGTTCAATATTATTATGTTTATAATCACTAAATTCAACGAGTAGCACTAATACTTTATCAGATCGCACAGATCCCTTATACGGAGCTTGCTTTGCCTTAGAAGTTGGAACTTGTCCATTCAATTGCTTTTTATTTGGCTCTGGCTTTTGATCAGGGCTAACATTTTTTTCGGTTTTCTTTACTCTTTCCTTTTCTTCCATTTTTTTCTCTTTTACCTTTTTTACGAAATCAGATGCTTCTTTAGCAGCATCATCTGGAAGGATTTCTTTATTTGCCTGATCCCCTTGTTTCTTTTCAATATATTGCTCTACAGCCTTTTTCGTCTCTTCTTTAGATGATGCTGGATTAATTGCTCCTCTTTCTTTCAACGCTTCCGCTAAACGATCTTCTTGAATTAAATTATGATCAATTGGCGTTGTAGACACACTTTCTTTTGCTGGCGTTTCTGCATATGCTAACGGAGCACTCATTACAGATGTGCATCCGATAGTTGCCGCAATTGCTAACGTTGATAGTACTTTAAATGGAACTTTTCTTTTCATCCTCTGTCTCTCCTTTTATAAAACTTAAAATTCAGATAAATAAGTGCGTTTAAATTGAAATCCCTACTTTCTGCCCTCCCTATATAAAAAGGCATAATTCTATAAACGTTAAGCTTTCTGTTATAGAATCATGCCCTCCAGTTTTCTGGTTAGACCCTCTATCTTTTTATCCCGCTATTTGTGGGAGTCTTACTGCCCGTAAAAACCCGATTGGTGCGAGCTAATAATCAGTGGGGGATGAACAAAACCCCCACTGATTAAAGTTTCACTTTATGTCGAAATATGAAAAATAAAAAGTGATTTGATATATATTAAATAGCTTATATAACAAATTTAAAAGACAATATGCAAAATTGCATGAAAATTCTTTTAAATAAAAAAGAACCCTAGTCAATTAAACTAGGATTCTCGATTTTCTGTTATTTCTCTTGTGTTTTTTCCCAATCAGCTAAGAATTTCTCAATTCCTTGATCTGTTAACGGGTGCTTCACTAATGAAGCAATTACGTTTGCTGGAATTGTTGCAATATGTGAACCATTTAATGCTGCTTCTGTTACGTGCACACTGTGGCGTACAGATGCTGCAATGATTTCTGTTTCAATGCCGTGAATTGCAAAGATTTCTGCGATTTGGCGGATTAAGTCCATACCGTTATGACCGATATCATCTAGGCGACCTAAGAACGGTGAAACGTATGTCGCACCAGCGCGAGCTGCAAGTAATGCTTGCACTGCTGAGAATACTAATGTAACATTTGTACGAATTCCTAAATCAGAGAATGCTTTTACTGCTTTTAAACCTTCTGTTGTCATTGGAACTTTTACGACTACATTTGGAGCGATTTTTGCTAATTCTTTTCCTTCTTCAATCATTTTATCAGCTTCTAAGCTAATTACTTCTGCGCTTACAGGTCCTTCTATAAAGCTGCAAATTTCACGAATACGCTCATGGAAATCTACGCCTTCTTTTGCTACAAGTGATGGGTTTGTCGTTACTCCAGCTACTACACCTAATGCATTTGCCTCTTTAATTTCGTTAATGTTTGCTGTATCAATAAAAAATTTCATTTGTTATTCTTCCTTCCTAATTTTCATTTTATATTTATTTATTTTTTCTTAATAAGCTCCAATTCAATCGGAATAAACTTGTCCACTTTTTTACCTTGTGTTATCTCTTTTGCTGTTTCCATCGCCTTCTCTCCGATTAATTCCGGTTTTTGAGCGACTGTTGCTGCCATACGCCCATCGTTAACCGCTTTTACAGCGTCTTCTGTTGCATCAAACCCAACAACAACCACATCTGTTTTGCCAGCAGATTTTAATGCCTCAAGTGCGCCTAATGCCATTTCATCGTTATGAGCAAACACTGCTTTTATATCGCTATTTGCTTGCAAAATATTTTCCATAACGGATAACCCTTTTGCACGATCGAAATCAGCTGCTTGTTTTGCTACTACTTTTAAAGACTTATCAGCTACGTTATGGAATCCTTTCCCACGCTCACGAGCAGCAGACGATCCAGGGATTCCTTCTAACTCAGCAACATTTGTTCCTTCACCAACTAATTCCCGAATGTAATCACTAGCCATTTGACCACCTTCAACATTGTTGGACGCAATGTGAGAAACAACTTTACCTGAATTCGCAACTCGGTCTACTGTAATAACAGGAACATTAGCTGCATTAGCTGCACTTACCGCTGAAGCAACAGCATCTGAATCGGTTGGATTAATAACAACTACATCGACACCTTTTTGAATTAAATCTTCAACATCGTTTGTTTGCTTCGCTGCATCATTTTGTGCATCAACAGCAATTAATTCAATGCCGCTATCTTTCGCTTTCTTTTCTGCACCTTTTTTCAACGTGACGAAAAATGGATTATTTAAAGTTGAAACAGAAAATCCAACTTTAATAGTTTTATTTCGACCTTTATCGCTAGAATCCTTTGCCCATTCTGGTGGTTCCATTGAACAACCAGCAGTAACTACCATGATGCATGCAACGAGTATCAGTAACCATTTTTTCATGAATTGTCCCTCCATTACGCTTCTTTTCGACGATCAATTAGTACAGCTAATAAGATTACAAGTCCTTTTACAACTTGTTGGAAGAAAGAAGATACGCCTAATAAATTCAAACCATTATTTAGCACACCAATGATAAGCACACCGATGAGTGTACCAACAATCCATCCTCTTCCACCAGAAAGACTCGTTCCTCCTAGTACAACTGCAGCAATTGCATCTAATTCGTAAGAAGTACCAGCAGTTGGCTGTGCAGAATCTAATCTTGATGTTAAGATAATACCTGCAAGCGCTGCCAAAATTCCGGAAAGACCGTAAATCATTACTTTAATTCTCGTAACATTAATACCTGATAAAGCTGCCGCTTCTTCATTTCCACCAATCGCAAACGTACGGCGACCAAACGTTGTTTTCTTTAAAATAAAGTACAGTACTGCAAAAGCGATCATCATTGTAACGGCTGGCACAGGAATACCAAGGAAATAACCACGACCAAACATTTGGAACATTAAATGATCACCAAGACCAGTGATCGGACGTCCGTCCATATAAACAAGCGTCAACCCGCGAAAAATAGTCATTGTTGCTAAAGTCGCAATAAATGGAGCTACTTTTCCCTTCGCAATAATGATACCGTTTACAATCCCCATTACAAGACCTGCTAATAATCCAACTGCCATCGCAAGGAACGGATCCATGCCACTTGCCATCATTCCGGCAACAAGTGCACTTGATAATGCTAAAATAGAACCTACCGATAAGTCAATACCCCCAGTTAAAATAACGAAGGTCATTCCAAATGCAATAAGTGCATTAATCGATACTTGGCGCAGTATATTAAATAAATTTGGAAGTTCAATAAATGCTGGATTTAAAGCTGTAATTACTACGATAATTAACACTAAACCGATTAAAGAACCAAGTTGTTGTAATACATTCCCCTTCTTAGCCATATCTTACTCTCCCCCTGTAGCTAGTGCCATAATAGACTCTTGCGATGCCTGATCTTTCTCTAAAATACCAGCGATTTTCCCTTCATGAATGACGAGAACACGATCACTCATTCCTAAAACTTCTGGAAGCTCAGACGATACCATAATAACGGCATCTCCTTGCTCAGTAAGCTTATTCATAATAGAGTAGATCTCTTTTTTAGCCCCAACGTCTACACCTCTTGTTGGTTCATCTAAAATGAGTAACTGCGGATGAATACCTAACCATTTTGCAATTACAATCTTTTGCTGATTTCCACCAGAAAGAGATTTTACAGCTTGCTCTCCGTTTGCTGCTTTCACATTGAGAAGCTTCATCATATCCTCTGTAAATTGCTGTTCTAAACCTTTATTAACAACGCTTCCCTTTGAAAGACTTTCTAAATTTGGTAAAGATAAATTTTCACGAATCGAAAAATCTAACACAAGCCCTTCAGATTTTCTATCCTCTGTAATAAAGGCAATTCGTTGTCTAATCGCATCAATTGGACTATCAATTTTTACTTCTTGTCCATTCATAAAAATTTGTCCTGAATCAAGCGGTTCATATCCAAATATTGCTTTCATAATATCCGTGCGACCAGCTCCCATCAAGCCCGCAACACCAAGGATTTCACCTTTTCTAACTTGAAACGAAACATTTTCAAATTTCCCCTTTTTCGTTCCGTTACGCATTTCAAAAATCACTTCGCCAATTTGACTATTTCGTTCTGGATAACGTTCACCAATACTGCGACCCACCATCATGCTAACTACTTCATCAAATGATGTCTCCGGAATTAATCTTTTCCCTACATATTCTCCATCACGCAAAATCGTAATAGCATCACATATTGAAAAAATTTCTTCCATCCGGTGTGAAATATAAACGAATGAAACGCCCTCTTTACGTAATTTATTAATAACAATAAACAGAGTTTCAATTTCGCGATCTGTTAATGCCGCTGTAGGTTCATCCATAATAATAACGCTCGCCTTTGTCATTAATGCTTTAGCAATTTCAATAATTTGCTGTTGTCCAACAGATAATTCACCCGCTAGCATAGAACCTTTCACTTGTAGACCAAGGTTCCCCAATTGCTGCTGGGCAATCGCATTCATTTGACGCGTACGTAAAATACCTGTTTTCCCATACATTAACTCTTTTCCAAGAAACATATTTTCAGCTACCGTTAAATTCGGTAATATGTTCAACTCTTGATGGATAAATGCAATACCATACTCTTCTGCTTCTTTCGCATTTTTAAAAGTTCGTTCTTTCCCATCAATCGTGACTGTTCCACTGTCTTTTTTATATACACCTGTTAAAATCTTCATGAGCGTCGATTTCCCCGCTCCATTTTCCCCCATCAATGCATGGACTTCTCCTGTTTCAATCATAAACTGTGCGTTTTTTAGAACAGGATTACCATTGAACGCTTTTGAAATATTTTTCATTTCAATGTGCATTCTCATCACATCCCTTTGTTAAAAAATCACGCCTGCATGTAAAATAACATTCGCGTAAGGCGTTGCTTCTCCAGTACGAATAATCGCCTTCGCTCTCTTTGTATACTCTTTAAATTCCTTATGAGACACATATTCAAATGCTGGCTCTATTAATCGCATCTCAACTTCTTTATTTACTTCTTCATTATTTGTAATGACTTCTTCTGCTAATGTCACTTTTTCAATTGCCATATCATCAGCAACAACTTGTAATACGTCTAAAAAACTAGGTTTTCCAATTTCTACTGCTAAATCGATTCGTTTTACTCCATCAGGAATAGGTAACCCGCAATCAGCAATTACGATCGTATCTGTATGTCCAAGTGAAGCAAGGACTGCAGCGATTTCGCTATTTAATACACCGTGCTTTTTCATCCGATAATCACCTGCACTTCACGTACTCTATCTCTCGTTGGCATACCGCCTTGTGCACCAAGTTTCGTTACAGAAAGACCACCAGCAATGTTCGCAAAACGAATTGCTTTTTGAAGTGTTTCTCCTTCAGAAAGCGCAACTGCTAACGCGCCGTTAAATGTATCGCCCGCTCCAGTCGTATCCACTACATCAACTGCAATACCAGGAACATGTACAATCTCCGTACCATTATGGAAACGAACACCATTAGATCCTTCAGTCATCAATAGTTTATTTGGGTATTTTGCCAATAAATCCTCGATTGGTGACGTAAAATCATCTAATACAATGCGACATTCATGTTCATTTGGCGTAATGTACGTTGCCTTTTCTAAAATGTCTTCTGATAAAACTTGTGCTGGAGCTGGATTCAACATAACCGGAATTTTATGCTCCTCACAAATTGCCAGAACGTATTTTACTGTTTCCAGCGGAATCTCTAGTTGAAGAACAACCATATCTGCTTTTACAAGAAGGTCTTTTGAACGATCTACAATCGACTCATTTACAAGAGCATTTGCTCCTTGTACGACAACAATACTGTTATCCTCTTCTGCTAAAACGATATGAGCAATTCCAGTCGTTCTATCTGTAACCGGTACCACATAGTCGATAAAAACTCGTTCGTTCTCTAAATTTTTTCTAACTACTGTTCCGTAATCATCATTTCCTACTGCACCAACCATCGCTACATTTGCTCCTAATCTAGCTGCAGCAACTGCTTGGTTGGCTCCTTTTCCACCTGGGATCGTATGAAACGCTTCACCAATTACCGTTTCTCCTGCTTTCGGCCGTATTTTTGAAACAGCCACTAAGTCCATTGAAATACTACCTACTACTGCAATATTTGGCATCTGTCTCATCTCCTTACTTCGTTGTATTTCGTTCTATAATTTCAATCGGTAAACGATAGTGTTTCTCTTCTAATGGATTGCCTTTCATCTGCTCTAACAACAATTCTGTTGCAATTTTCCCCATTTCATAAATTGGCTGTGCAACAGTTGTAATAGATGGATACATCATTTCTGTTAAAGAAATTCCATCGAATCCGATAATTTGTAAATCGTCTGGAATAGAAATCCCCTTTTGCAAGGCAGCCTTTACAATACCAATTGCAATTAAATCATTCCCAGCAACAATCCCATCAATATGCGGATATTCTTCTAATAATTCCACCGCGACCTGTTCACTATTAGCTGGATCGAATGTACTCTCTGCAATCATATAAGAAAGATTTTTTTGCGTAATAACGTCTACAAAACCTTCAAAACGTTCATTAGCTGTGCTCACATCACGTGGTCCGCGAATATGTGCAATATGTTTACAACCTTTGTCTATTAATAACTTTGTCGCCGCCTGACTCCCTGCATAGTTATCTGCATATACAGTAGGAATGCGCTCATTAAACATACGGTCAATCGCAACAACTGGAATAGACAAATTCATGTAATTAACACTATTTTGTGGATTCGTTGCTACAATAAACCCATCCACATTATTTTGTCTAAGTACATCAATATATTGTTTCTCTTTTTCTAAACTTTCATCAGAGTTACAAAGGACAACTGTGTAACCTTGCTTATGTGCTACATCTTCTACGGCACGTGCAACTTCTGGAAAGAATGGATTTACGATATTCGGAACAACTAAGCCAATTAAACGAGATTTTTTATTATATAAAGAACGTGCTACTGTACTAGGCTTATAATCTAGCATTTCAATTGCTCGCTCTACTTTCTTTAATGTATCCTCATGAACATATCCATTTTTATTTAACACTCTGGAAACGGTCGCAACAGATACCCCTGCTAATTTTGCAACGTCTTTAATCGTACTCATTCTCTTTTCTCCTCATTTCATGTAACCGTTTACACAAAATAATATAACGCATTTATAAAAATACGTCAATCATTTCTCACTAAAAAGCTTTTAAGGTTATACTCAAAAAAAGCACCGCCATAAGGCGATGCTTTTTCATTACGAATATGATACAGTTTGTTCTTTCTCTTCTACTGCAGGCTCTTCAGCACCTTTTTTTCGATCAGATAGTTTAATCTTCTGTAAGAAAATCGTGAAGATGGCACCTACTACGATAAATACTAATCCTGTTAAGAATACAGTATGAAGTGAGTCTACTAAAGAGGTTTTTAAAATTGGTACGATGCTACTAGAGAATGCTTCTGGCATTTGTTTTAATGCTTCTGGATTAAAGAGCATCGAATATAGACCTTGTGGGTCTGTATGAATCATATCTTTAAATTTTGTTACCATTTGTCCCGCTTCTTTCGGGAATGTATCTAGTACAGGTACTAATTTATTTGTTAATGTTGTACCTGAAGTGTTATTCATAATTGATCCTAAAATTGTAATACCGAATGTTCCACCGATTTGACGGAAGAATTGACTTGATGATGTTACAACACCAAGATCTTTTTTCGGGAAACTTTCTTGTAACGCCAATGTTAATGTTGGCATAACAAGACCCATTCCTAAACCGATAACCATCATATAAGAAGTAGCTGTAAGCTTAGTTGTGTGCATATCCATCGTTGTTAATAACCAAAAACCACCAGCCATAATAAGCATCCCTGTAATAATTTGTGGTTTCACACCAACTTTTAATACAAGTTGACCACCGATAATACTCATAACGATCATTGTAATCATCATCGGTGTCATAATCGTTCCTGATTCAGCAGCACTTACGCCTACAATTCCTTGCATAAAGAACGGTACGAACATAATTGCTCCAAACATTCCGATACTCATAAAGAAACCGATCGCATTCAGTATTGTAAATGTGCGGTTTTTAAAGAAATGCATCGGTAAAATTGGTTCTTCAGCCTTCGTTTCAACGATAATAAAGCTAACAATACCAATGGCAGCTAGTGCAAATAACCCGATAATTTGCCAAGAACCCCATGCATAATCTTTCCCACCAAACGTTAACGCAAGTAATAAACTTACAACACCGAGAATCATCGTGAAGATTCCAGCGATATCAATTTTAATTGGTCCTGTTTGTTTATGTGCTTTTAATCCCATTGCGATAAAGATTGTCGCTAAAATACCAACTGGTAAGTTAATATAGAATACCCATCTCCAGTTCACTGCGTCTACAATCCAACCACCAACTTGTGGTCCAATTACAGAAGCAAGACCGTATAATGCACCGAAAATACCTTGCCATTTGGCACGTTCTTTACCCGTGAACATATCCCCGATAATAATCATAGCCATTGGCATCATAATACCGCCACCAAGACCTTGAATACCACGGAAAATAATTAATTCTGTCATACCGTTTGCCATACCACATAACGCTGAACCAACCATAAAGATAATTAATCCTGCTATATATACGTTACGACGCCCAAGTAAATCCGCTAATTTACCTGCAATCGGTACAACCGTTGTTGATGTTAACATGTAAGCTGTTGTTAACCATGTCATTAAACTTAATCCGCCTAGTTCACCGACGATACGCGGCATTGCTGTACCAACGATTGTTCCGTCCAATGCAGCAAATAGCATCGCGATTACTAAACCGATTAACAACAACTTTCTATTCTGATTTTCTTGTTGCTCCATGTAATCTCCTCAATTCCTCTTAGTTTTTCTCTTTTTTCTCTGGTGTCCCGCAAATAATTGTTTCTAGCTTTTCAAAGAGGCGTAACAAATCTTCCCTCTCTTGTAATTCTAAGTGTGAAAAATATTTTGCAATATGCTCATTACGAGCCGCCATCGCCTTTTCTACTGTATCTTTCCCCTTTTTAGTTAGCTCAATGACAACTACGCGGCGATCATTATCGTCGTGATAGCGCTCTACTAACCCATGATCAATTAAACGATCAATCATTACTGTAATTGCACTCGGTTTTACGTACATTTTTTCCGCTAATTGTGTCGCTCTTGAAGCTCCATAATGATCTAAAATCTTTAAAATATAAAACTGCGGTGGTGTAAGTCCTGATGCTTGCATTTGTTCTAATAGCTCTGTTTGCATTTTCTTTCCTATAGCGAATGTAAGAGCTTGAATCTTATCAATATGAGTCATGTCATTTGTCATGTTATCCACCTCTTATTTAAGCAATAAAATATTTAACGTATTTAAATATTAATCCCACAAACAAAATACGTCAACAACTTTCTTCATAAAAACGTTTACATTTCTGTCACAAAGTTGTATAATTTTCGTCGAAGTTAATATTGACAGTCACGGAGAATCGGAGTATACGGCTATGAATCATAAAAAAGGGAACTTTTTTATATTTCATAGCCTTTTTGTATTCTCTCTGTCTTAAAACGCTTCCAATTAATTAGGGGAGGATTTTTATTTTATGTTTTTCACACAATTATTTAAACCTGCGCCCCACGCAGAACGCTTACCTGCTGATCGCACTGATAGCGAATATCGTAAATTGCGTTTACAAGTATTCTTAGGCATCTTCATCGGTTATGCGGGTTACTACTTTGTTCGAAAAAACTTTTCACTCGCAATGCCATACTTAATCGAACAAGGCTTTAGTAAAGGGGAACTTGGAGTTATCCTTTCAGCAGTATCTATCGCTTACGGATTAAGTAAATTTCTTATGGGTATCGTATCCGATCGTTGTAATCCTCGCTATTTTTTAGCAGCTGGGCTATTTTTATCAGGTATCATTAATATTATTTTCGGCTCATTTTCTTTCATTACAACGAGCATTACACTTATGTTTGTACTTCAGTTTTTAAACGGATGGGTACAAGGTATGGGATGGCCTCCTTGTGGCCGTACGATGGTTCACTGGTTCTCCGTTAGTGAACGTGGTACAAAAATGTCTATTTGGAACGTCGCTCATAATGTCGGTGGCGCACTTATGCCTTCTCTCGTTACATTAGGCTTATATTTCTTTGCAAATGACTGGAAAAGTATATTTTACTTCCCAGGTATTCTTTCGATTTTAGTTGGGATTTATGTATTAATTACGATGAGAGATACACCTCAATCTTGCGGATTGCCTTCTATTGAAGAACATACTGGGGAATATCCATCAAATGAAAAAGTAAAAGATCGCGAACGCGAACTTTCAGTAAAGGAAATTTTATTTAAATATATATTAAACAATAAGTTTTTATGGTACATCGCTATCGCTAACGTTTTTGTTTATTTCGTTCGTTACGGCGTTGTAGACTGGGCTCCTACTTATTTAGTAGAGGAAAAAAGCTTTACCCATAGTAGCTCACGTACAGCTTACGCTCTATATGAATGGGCTGGTATTCCAGGCACGCTTCTTTGCGGATGGATGAGTGATAAACTATTTAAAGGACGCCGCGCACCTGCTGGTATTTTATTTATGGTTGGTGTATTTATCGCAGTTCTTGTTTACTGGCTAAACCCTCCTGGTAATCCAATGGTTGATAGTATCGCACTTGTCTCAATTGGATTTTTAATTTACGGACCTGTTATGTTAATTGGTCTACACGCGCTAGACTTAGCACCAAAAAAAGCTGCTGGAACTGCCGCTGGTTTAACTGGGTTCTTCGGTTACCTAGGTGGAGCTACTTTTGCTAGCGCAGCTATGGGCTTTATTGTAGATGGATTCGGATGGGACGGCGGATTCATTTTGCTCCTTGCTTCTTGTGTGCTTGCAATGTTCTTCCTTGCTCTTACTTTAAATACAGGATCTGCAAAACAAAAACAAGCTTAAACACTAATATTATACTTACAAAGAAAAGAGAGGAAGTTCTTTCCAGAACACCTCTCTTTTTTCTACATATACTACTTTTTTCTTACAAATAATTCATCAATCCACTTTATTATTATTAGCGTTCTGAGAAGGTTTTTTATGCCTATGTTACTGCATTTCATCTCTATATAAAAAGATTTTTGAATATTTACTCTTGTCAAACAATGTCATTTTATATTAAAATAACAACAACATACACAATATTTAGTTTTTTCAGAAAAGATGGAGGGATAGCCATGAAGAATCCACTTCTTCGTATTGAAAACTTACAGACTTCCTTTCGCATACAAGATCAGTATCATGCAGCAGTTGACGATGTTTCATTAACTGTTCATGAAAATGAAATTGTCGCGGTTGTTGGTGAGTCAGGATGCGGGAAAAGTGCACTTGCCCTTTCCATTATGCGACTGCATAATGAGGCAAACACAAAATTACAAGGGGAGATTTATTATAGAGATAAGGATTTACTGAGCATGTCAACCGCTGAAATAAATAAAGTACGCGGTTCAAATATCGGAATGATTTTCCAAGAACCTCTTACAGCACTCGATCCTCTTATGACAGTTGGAAAACAAATCGAAGAAAACTTAGACTACCACACAAACCTTTCGAAAGTAGAAAAGAAAGAACGCACCTTAGAACTACTCCATCAAGTTGGTATTCCAAAACCAGAACTTACATATAAACAATACCCACATGAATTATCTGGCGGAATGAGACAAAGAATTGTAATCGCAATTGCGATTGCTTGTAACCCAGCACTCATTATTGCAGATGAGCCAACAACAGCTCTTGACGTAACCATCCAAGCACAAATTTTAGACTTACTGAAATCTATTCAAGAACAAACGAAAATGGGCATCATTTTAATTACACATGATTTAAGTGTTGTTGCAGAAACAGCCGATCGTATCGTCGTTATGTACGCTGGACAAATTGTAGAAACAGGCAATGTTGAAGAGATATTTAATAACCCTCTTCATCCGTATACACGCTCTTTATTAAACTCTATTCCATCTGCATATGCTGAAAAAGAAAAATTACATGTGATTCAAGGGGTTGTTCCATCATTAGCGAAACTTCCTCGCACAGGTTGCCGCTTCCAAACCCGAATTCCATGGGTTAGACCCGATCAACATGAGGAAAATCCAGTTTTACATGAAGTAAAACCAGACCATTGGGTACGTTGTACTTGCTATAAGCACTTCAACTTCCAACATAAGAAAGGAGATGACGTAACTCATGGCACTGCTTAAAGTAGAAGATTTAAAAGTACACTTTCCAATTAAAGGTGGTATTTTCGGTCGCACATTAGACTACGTACGTGCTGTTGATGGCGTAAGTTTTGAATTACAACCTGGTGAAACATACGGAATCGTTGGTGAATCAGGTAGCGGCAAATCAACAACGGGTAAAGCAATTATGCACTTAACGAAAGCGACAGGCGGTAGCATTCATTTTAATAATAGAGATTTAACGAAGTTAAGCCGCTCTGAGTTAAGAGAACAACGAAAAGATATCCAAATGATTTTCCAAGATCCGTATTCATCATTAAATCCGAAAAAACGTGTTATCGATATTATTGCCGAGCCTCTTCGAAATTTTGAAAAGCTCTCACCTGATGAAGAACGTAGAGCAGTTCAAGAATACCTTGATAAAGTTGGGTTAAATCCAGAGTCTATTTATAAATATCCACATGAATTTTCCGGTGGACAAAGACAGCGGATTGGTATTGCGCGCGCACTTACATTAAAACCAAAGCTTATTATCGCCGATGAGCCAGTATCTGCACTAGACGTTTCTGTACAAGCTCAAGTTTTAAACTTCTTACAAGATTTGCAAGCTGAACTCGGATTAACGTATTTATTTATTAGTCACGATTTAGGTGTAATTCGCCATATGTGCGACCGCATCGGTGTAATGTATCGTGGGCGACTTGTTGAAGAAGCGACCAGCTCCGAGATTTATAAAAATCCGCAGCACATCTATACGAAACGCCTAATATCAGCAATTCCTGATATTCGTCCTGAAAACCGAGAACAGCAGCGTAAATTACGTCAGCAAGTAAGCTCTGAGTACGAAAAATCGTACGAAAACTATTTCAATGAAAACGGTCGTGCTTACGATTTAAAACCAATCTCGCCAACTCACCGGGTGGCATTACCATAAGGGAGTGATAAAACATGTGGAAATTTATATTACGCCGGGTTTTAGTTATGATACCGCAATTATTCATATTAAGTGTACTCGTCTTTACACTTGCTAAGGCAATGCCAGGTGATGCATTAAGTGGCGCTGAACTAGCAAACCCAAAAGCGGATCCAAAAGTGATTGAAGAACAACGTGAAAAACTAGGTTTAAATGATCCTCTTCCTACTCAATATGTACACTGGATTTCAAATGCTGTACAAGGGGATTTCGGTATTTCTTATGCTCATAAATTGAAAGTAACAGATATTATTGGGGAACGTCTTGGCAATACAGTACTGTTAGCTCTTCTTATTCTTATTCTTACTTACTTAATTGCTATTCCACTTGGGGTTATAAGTGGACGTTGGAATGATACATGGGCTGATCGACTCATTACACTCTATAACTTTTTAGGATTCGGTACACCACTCTTTATTTTCGGATTAGTAATGTTATTCTTATTCGGCTTTTTATATCCAATTTTCCCTACGAGTGGTAGCGTTGATCCACAAGTTGCAGCCGGATCATTTGATTACTATTTAAGTAAATTCAATCATATGATTTTACCAGCTTTATCTGGGGCATTAATTGGAACAGTAGGAACTGTACAATATTTACGAAGTGAAATTATTGATACGAAACATAAAGATTTTGTACGCACGGTAAAAGCAAAAGGTGTACCAGAATCTAAAGTATATTCAAGACATATTTTACGAAACTCATTTTTACCAATTGCAGCATTTTTAGGATATGAAATTACAGGTTTAGTTGGGGGCTCTATCATTCTAGAAAATATTTTCGGCTACCCAGGAATTGGACAACTATTTTTCCAATCTATCACTCAACGTGATTTCAGTGTCGTAACTGCTCTTGTATTATTTACTGGATTCGCAACGCTACTCGGGACTCTTCTTTCCGATATTATTCTAAGCATCGTTGATCCACGTATTCGTATTGATTAATGGAGGTGAAGAAACGTTATGTTAGCAAATCCTGAAAAACAAACTGAAGTCATTCATTACGAAAAGAGCCCTTCTGGTTTCTCCATTATGTGGCGAGAATTTCGTAAAGATAAACTAGCAATGTTTTCCCTATTCTTTTTAGCTTTAATATTAATAGCCGTTTATGCAACTTCATTTATTATGAAGCAAGAAGATATCGTCCGAGTCGATCTGTTTGCCATTTACGATCCTCCTTCTGCTGAACATTGGTTAGGAACTGATTATGGAGGCCGTGATATTTTCGGACAATTAATTATTGGTACACGTAACTCCTTTACAGTTGGCTTAGCTATTACTCTTTTATCAACTATGATTGGTCTTACGATGGGACTAATTGCTGGCTATTTTGGAGGTGTTGTAGATAACATCATTATGCGTTTCATCGATTTCATGATGATTTTACCATTCTTAATGATTGTTATCGTGTTTATCTCACTCGTTCCAACTTTCAATATTACAACATTTATTCTCATAATGACTACCTTCTTATGGGTCGGAAAAGCAAGACTTATAAGATCTAAAGTATTGACTGAGAAGGAACTTGATTATGTATCTGCATCAAAAACGTTAGGAACACCAAATTGGAAGATAATCTTCCAGCAAATATTACCTAATTTAAGTTCTATTATCATCGTAAATATTACATTAAATCTTGCTGGTAACATCGGGATTGAATCTAGTTTAACTTACTTAGGCTTCGGTCTACCAGAAAGCACACCGAGTCTTGGTACACTTGTAAGTTACGCAACAAACCCAGATGTATTGCAAGAAAAATGGTGGATTTGGTTACCCGCATCGATCATGATTTTAGTGTTGATGCTGTGTATAAATTTTATTGGTCAAGCGTTAAAGCGTGCGGCTGATGCGAGACAAAGAAAAGGATAAGGGGTGGAGAAGTTATGAACAAACCAAAACTGTACAAAGTATTAAGTACTGTTGCTGCTTCAACATTATTACTATCTGCATGTGGGGGTGCCGATAGCGGTAGCAAAAAAGCAAATACGAAAAAAGTAGAAACAAATAAATTTAGTTCTGCTGTAAAAAATGATGGTAAAGAAATTAAAGACGGATCATTAACATATGGACTCGTTTCAAATTCACCTTTCGCTGGTGTTTTAAGTAGAGTATTGTATGAAGTTGCTCCAGATTCAGAAATTATGGATTTCTTTGATGAAGGTTTATTAGCTACAGATAAAAACTGGGAAATTACAAATGACGGTGCTGCAACGTATACAATTTCTGAAGATAAAAAAACAATTACTATTAAGATTAAAGATAATGTAAAATGGCACGATGGTAACCCTGTAACAGCTGAGGATTTAGAATATTCTTACTTAATTATTGGTAATAGTAAATATACAGGTATTCGTTACGATACACAAATGCAAATGATTGAAGGTATGGAAGACTATCACGCTGGAAAAGCTGACAAAATTTCTGGTATTAAAGTTGTTGACCCAAAAACAATTTCAATTACTTATAAAGAAGTAAACCCTTCACTGAAAACTGGTATTTGGACATACCCTACACCTAAAAAATATTTAGGCGATGTACCAATTGAAAAACTAGCAGAATCTGATAAAATCCGTCAAAATCCAATTGGATTCGGTCCATTTAAAGTAAAGAAAATCGTTCCTGGTGAATCTGTTGAATATGAACGCTTCGATGATTACTGGGGTGGCAAACCTAAACTAAAAAATGTAACATTAAAAGTGGTAAATCCATCTATTGTTAGTGCATCTCTGAAAAAAGGTGATATTGATATTGCATCAATTACTGCTGATCAATATCCGAACGTAAGTAAATTGAAGAATACACAACTAATTGGTAAAACTGATCTTGCTTACACTTATATCGGATTTAAATTTGGACATATGGACAAAGCAAAGAACGAAGCTGTAATGGATAACGATAAGTTCAAAGACGTTCGTTTACGTCAAGCGATGGCACATGCCATTGATAGAGAAAAATTAGCGGAGAAAGTATATCATGGACTTCGCGTTCCAGCTAACTCTCCAATTCCACCATCTATGCCAAAGTACCATAATAACGATGTTGGTGCATATAACTTAGATGTAGATAAAGCGAAAAAACTATTAGATGAAGCTGGCTATAAAGATAAAAATGGTGATGGATTCCGTGAGGACCCAAAAGGTAATGAGCTCAAAATTAACTTCTTAGCTAGTAGCGGTAGTGAAACAAGTGAACCGCTGGCAAAATTCTATATTCAATCTTGGAAAGATATCGGCTTAAAAGTAGAGCTGGTTGATGGACGCTTACACGAATTTAATGCCATGCGTGATATGATTAAAAAAGATGATCCGAAGGTTGATATTTTCTCTGGTGCTTGGAACACTGGTTCTGATCCTGACCTTTCTGGCCTATGGGGCAAAGATGCTGGATTTAACTATCAGCGCTGGGTAAATGATGAAAATACTAAGTTATTAAACGAAGGATTATCAGAAAAAGCTACTGATGAAAAATATCGTAAAGAAGTATACGATAAATGGCAAAAATTAATTCATGATGAAGCACCGATGATTCCAATTCATTACACATTTGATTTAACAGGTGTTAATAAGCGAGTAAAAAATTATAATGTCGACACTCAAGTGAACCAAATAACTTCACAATGGAAAGACGTTACTGTAACAAGTGAAAAACCAGAAGTAGAAAAATAAGCATAAAAATAGCTCTTCGCATTTACTTACATGCGAAGAGCTATTTTTTATTTATCGTTCTTCTCTTGCTGTTTATATTAATCAATTCCCTTCTATTCATACGATTAAAACATTTGCTGAAACATCTTTACTAAAACAGCTAACATAACAGATCCAGCAAATCCCCCTAAACAAATTAAGCTTACCCCTTGACTATATGATAAATTTTGAAATGATTTCATACCTTCCATCCTTCCTATATCCCCTTTGATATTCTTATTTTATCAATGGAAAAAATTTCATAACATCGATTTCGCTGACAACTAACTTACAAATTTGTAAGTTAACAATTTCCCTCTAAACTTATATATCTATTATGTCCACACTCTCCCCCTTTATACACAAAAAAAGACCTTGAATTATATCAAGGTCCTACTTACACTACATAATATCTCACTCAATTTATTTTATCCCGCTATTTGTGGGCAGTAAGACCCACGCCTCAAAATTCAGCGAAAGCAAAGAAGTTCGGTAGGGGTCGGGCTACCCGTAAATGCCCGATTGGTGAAGGCTAATAATCAGTGGGGGATGAACAAACCCCCCCACTGATTAAAGTTTCACTTTATAATCATCACCGGGCATTTCACACGCTTCGCTATTTTATGACTTACACTACCAAGCACCATCTCTTGCAATGTATTTAGCCCTCTACTCCCAGCAATAACAAGATCTATATCACCTGTATTTACATATTGAACAATCGTATCTCCTGGATCGCCATGTAGAATCGTAATTTTGTAGGTAATGTTCCCTTTCTTTAATAAACTCTCAATCTCTTTTAATTTATCTTTTCGACTAGCTGATATTGTTTCTAAATCCGTTTGTCCTTGTATAATATCTGATTTTGCCGTTCTATTATCTACTACGTACACAACTTCAACATGTGTTTCTTCGTTAAATTTCGCAATATATGTTGCATGCTCGGCTGCTCGAAGTGCATGTTCAGAACCATCACATGCTAATATAATTTGTTTGTACATATGCTGAATCCCCTTTTCGTTATCCTACCCGTATTATATAATAAAGCCTCCTAAAAAGGAGGCTTTATTAACTAGCAATTTTCTTATTATAAGTAGCTAAATTTGAAACAATCTTCGAGCTTCGTTCATTTAACCCTGTGATCCTTACTTTCACACCGTTCTGTTCATACTTCATTATAACTTTATCAATTGCCGCTACTGCTGAATCATCCCATACATGTGCATGAGTAAAGTTCATCTCAATTTCTTTCACATCTTCATTGTATGAAAAAGCATTTATATACTCTGTCGTAGATGCGAAGAAAAGTTGGCCGTGAATTTCGTATATTTTCTTATTTTCAATATACGAATGTTTCACGTGAATCTTTGCCATATTGAATGCAAATAAAACTGCACTAATTATCGTTCCGATAATTACACCTAATCCTAAATTATGTGTGATTAGGACAATCACAACTGTTACGAGCATAACAAAAGCGTTTCCTTTTGGTACTTTATGAATCGTTGCTACAGAGTGCCAATCAAACGTCCCAATCGAAATCATAATCATAACAGCAACTAAAGCAGCCATCGGAATATGAACAACGTAATCACCTAAAACAAATAGCAATACGATTAAAAACCCACCCGCTACAAATGTTGATAACCGTCCGCGCCCGCCTGATTTAATGTTAATAACAGATTGTCCAATCATTGCACATCCTGCCATTCCTCCGAAGAAACCAGCGACAATGTTTGCAATACCTTGGCCACGTGCTTCCTTATGTTTATTACTTTCCGTATGTGTCATATCGTCTAAAACCGAAGCCGTTAATAATGACTCTAGTAAACCAATAATTGCAAGCATAACTGAGTACGGTAAAATAATCCCTAATGTCTCAAGTGTAAACGGTACATCAGGAATACTAAAGAATGGTAATTCTTTCGGTAAGCTTCCCATATCCCCTACTGTTTTCAACTGTAATCCGCTCATAAGTGCAATACTTGTCACAATAATAATTGAAATAAGTGTAGACGGTACAGCCGTCGTAATACGTGGAAATAAATATATAATTGCAAGTCCTAATGCGACAAGTGCATACATTTGCCAAGTTGCATTTTTAAAATGCGGCAATTGCGCTGTAAAAACTAAAATTCCAAGTGAATTTAAAAAACCACTCATAACTGATTTCGGAACAAATTTCATAAATGAACTAAGTTTGAATACCCCAAAAATAATTTGGACAATACCTGTTACTATTGTCGCTGCGAATAAATATTGTAAACCGTGATCTTTCACGAGCGTCACCATTAATAACGCCATTGCACCTGTTGCAGCTGAGATCATCCCAGGTCTGCCGCCCACAAATGAAATTGTAACTGCAATACAAAAGGCTGCGTATAATCCAACGGTCGGATCTACGCCTGCAATAACGGAAAAAGCTATCGCTTCAGGAATTAACGCTAAAGCAACAACAATTCCCGATAGCACGTCCCCTTTCACGTTGGAGAACCAATCATTCTTTATCGTTTGAAACAAAATACCACTCCTCTACTCTTTTATCATTTGATTTTCTCCATAAGAAAATCTAGGCCGACTGCACGAAGGCTATTATATAACGAGTAGAGGATTTTTTACTATGTAAAATTTTCCTAAAGAAAAAACGCTACCTTTGTAGCGTCTTTTCTCATTTCATTAATGTCCACCGTGACCTTGACCATTTTCTTGAACAATCTCTAACCTCTCATCTAATATCCCTTGTGTTTCAAATGAAATATTTTCAGTATTCCCTAATAAGAATCCATGATTGTATGGGCCAAGTGTCGGATCACCTTTGAATTTCGGCTGAATAGTAGCAAGGAAGTCATAAACTGGTTGTGAAGCTTTTCCTTCCTCTAATAAGATAACAGGGGCATGTTTACCCATATGTGAAAAAGGTGCTCCCGCAATTGCTAAGTCTGGTGTTTTGCTTGAAACAAACGACAAACCGTGACCAGGTTTTGTGAACCCCCAGCCAAATTTCGTTTTTTCATCTTTAAATTTCGCAAACGTAATCGAATTTTCTGTTGGAGTCTCCCCACTAATACGTGTTACTTTCCCATATTTACTTAACTCTTTTTCTACTTCTTTTGAAATGATTTTTTCTGGTCCTAACACATATATATTCGCTTTATCTTTTCTCATTTTCAATGCCTCACTTGTCGCTTCTGGCACCTTATCTTTTTCTACATATAAAAGTGGTTCTGGCATATGAGAAATCCAATTTACAGCTGGCGTTGTATATAAACGTCCTTCTTCTTCAGATGAACCAATAATAACGCTATTTGGATAACTCCCTGTTATATCGGCATATTCTTTATCAACATCTTTCGCAAACTTAGCTGAATCCGTTTCTTTTATTTGCTTTACTTTATAGTCTTTTAATTGATCTAGGCTAGCTGCACCTACATCACCCATCACCATAATTTGCGTTCCATCTTTCGTTCCGAGCGGATTTAATCTTTTTATTTCTTTTAACGTCATTTCAGGTACCGCTTCTTTTTCTATAAATAAAATCGGTCCGTTATTCGGATGATGAATAAGATCCGCACTTGCAATACCTAATTGCCATTCGCTTACTGGCACTAAAATAACAGCGCCTGGCTGATTCTCCTTATGAGTTGCTGGCCATATCGTTTGCGAAGTTAATACTGCCATTTTGAGTGGATCATTTGTATTTAATCTCGTCACATTTTTTAAACTTGTCGTTAATAAATCATTCGATGCCCCGGCATTCATTTCTTTCGGCGCAGTTACCTCCTGATTCATTTTCATTTCCTTTTGCTCTGTTTTCTTCTCTTTTGTAGATTCATGATTTTTATGGTCTGTATTCGTTTGTCCACATGCAGCAAGACCAACTGCTGTAATGATCGTTACTCCCAAAATTCGAGTCATTTTTTTCATTATACCGCCTCCGTAATAATCATTTTCGAGCCAATATGATTACCTAAAATGAAATTTCAACTTTACAATAACAAGCAATTCTGAAGAAATTATGCAGATGCATTATAATCTGCACCATTTCTTCATGATTTTGACTTACAATTTAAGTAATAACCACAAATACGGAGGTACTCTATGATCGATATACTACTCGTAGATGATGAACCGAGAATGCTTGAATTATTAACTCTTTATCTTACTCCAATCGGATATAACTGCGTATGTGCAGTATCCGGAGAAGAAGCTATTTCACATATAGAAAATCGAAACTTCAAATTTGTTTTACTCGATATTATGATGCCAAAGATGGACGGATGGGAAACGTGCAAAAGAATTCGATCATTTAGTAACGTTCCAATCATTATGGTAACTGCTCGTGATCAAACGGTAGATGTCGTTCAAGGACTAAAACTTGGAGCAGATGATTATGTGACGAAACCATTCCACGAAGAGGAGCTCTTCGCAAGAATTGAAGCTGTTTTACGGCGTACGAATCAACATGCGCAAATTGAATATCACGGCATTTTATGGGATGAGGCAAAACATTTTGTATCTGTCCATGATGAAGAACTTCTTCTCACTCCAATCGAATTCTCTTTGCTCGGACTATTTTTACGCCATGTGAACTACGTATTGAGCCGCGATCAGCTCATTGAACGAATTTGGGGATTCAATACAAATACAGAAGATCGTACAGTCGATTCACATATTCGTAATTTACGTGATAAATTACGGAAAGTAAATTTTCCTATTGATCATCATTTAAAGACTGTATACGGAGTAGGTTATCGATGGATTGATACCCTAGAGTAAGGAGCAAAGCGATGAAACGAATCTCTATTCAATTCGGATTTTATTTTCTAATTGTCACACTTTTAATCGAAAGCGTTCTATTTATTTTGCTCTATTATAGCCTCGTAAACAATAGAGTAAATGAAGAAATGACCGCTTTATTAAAGCGCGGAAATAGTCACCGAGATGTCCTTGAAAAGTATTTTGACAGGCAAACAATCTCACATGTCGCTTTAATGGAATCCGAAGCTGAAACAACTGTTGTTATTACAAATTCAAATAAGGACGTACTAGCTAAATCTAATGAAATAAATACCACTATAAAAAAGCATATTGAAAGAATGCAAACACGAACAGATCATGATGGAGCAATTATAGAAAATCATTGGAAAACATCTAATTATATATGTACAGTTAGCCCAATTGTAGTGGCAGGAAAAACGGAAGGCTATGTATATATGTTTCTCGGGACGGAATCAATCGAAGAAATGGTTAACGGGCTAACAAGACAATTCATTATCGCCGGAGTCATTACTTTTCTATTAACAGCCATCACCATCTTTCTATTATCACGTTTGTTAACGAAACCATTGTTACACATGAAACAAGCGACTGAAAAAATGAGTAAGGGTGATTTATCCGTTTCATTAACGACTACTCGAAATGACGAAATTGGTGAACTAGCACAATCTATTCAAACCCTCGCAAATGATTTACATTATATGAAAACAGAAAGAAGTGAATTTCTAGCGAGTGTTGCTCACGAATTACGAACACCTTTAACGTACGTAAGAGGTTATGCTGACATTGCATTAAAAGAAAGTACAACTCCTGAGCAACGTTTACGATACTTATCCATCATAAAAGACGAATCTGATTATATTACAAACTTAGTTCAAGATTTATTTTCACTCGCTCAGATGGAAAAGCATAATTTTTTCATTCAAGTAAAGGAAGTGCATTTACATACCTTCCTTACTCGCATAACCGAAAAAGTAAACGTGATGTTCGAAGAAAAGCATATTAAAGTTTCTTTCACTTGTCCTCCTTCACTGCTAGTAAAATTAGATGAACAGCGATTCGAACAAGTTATAGTAAACATTTTAAATAACGCTTATAGACATTCAAAAGAACATTCTTCTATAAATATTTCTGTTACAGAAGAACATAAACGTATTTTCATCAAAATTAAGGACGAAGGTGAAGGTATTCCTAAAGAAGACCTCCCCCACATTTTCGACCGCTTTTATCGCGTTGATAAAGCGCGCTCTAGAGCTACAGGCGGCACTGGTTTAGGGCTATCCATCGTAAAAGAAATTGTAGAACTACACGGCGGAAATATTACTGTAACAAGTGACCTTGACCATGGGTCTTGTTTTACAATTTCCTTGCCATTTATGTAGAAACACGACTATCATCAATAGTCGTGTTTTTTATCATTTTACCTTATAATATAAATTTACAAATTGTCCAAAACGTTTCGTATCCGTTAAAGTTAAATTAATTTCCGGATTCTTTTCTTGAAATAACGAAACTCCAGAGCCTAATATGTGAGGGGTAATCGTGACAACATATTCATCAATTAGATTATTCTTAAAGAACTCTCTTAATAGACTCCCTCCACCGACCATCCATATTTTAGATCCTTCTTGTGCTTTTAACCTTTTTGTAAACTCCACTACATCTTCATTTACAAATTCCAGATTTCCATTTGAGCCTTTTTCTGAACGAGAAAAAACATAACATTTTTTATCTAGGTACGGGAATGTTTCAGTATGCTCTACTACATAATCGTACGTTCTTTTTCCCATGATTATTGTATCAATCGTTTCGTACATTTCTGTATAACCGTTGTCTCCTTCTCCTTCCGTTTCCATTAACCACTGTAAATCGTCATCTTCTTTCGCAATATATCCATCTAAGCTCGCTGCAATAAATAAAACTATTTCGCGTGACATATCTTTTCCTCCTTGCATCTCATCTTGATAACATTATGATATTAACAATAAAACATGACAATTTACGTCATGTTAAAAAAGAAAAAAGGTGATGTATTTGTCAAAAGCAAAACGTTTATTAGATATTCTTATATTTGCTTCTGCGAAAAAAACATTTACAGCTCAAGAAATAGCTGATGAATTTAATATTTCCGTTCGTACTGTCCATAGATACATTTTAGATTTAAGCGATATGGGATTACCGATTTATGCTGAACAAGGTCGCAACGGAGGATATAAAGTATTAACGAACAGAGTAATTCCCCCTATTTTATTTACGGAGGAAGAAGCTGTCTCCATCTTTTTTGCCTTTCAATCTTTAAGCTACTACCGAGACCTGCCTTTTAATACAGAAATCAATTCTGTTACTCATAAACTGTATAGCTCTCTACAAAATGATGCGAAAGCGAAAGTTGATAAAATACGGTCTTATATCGCTTTTTGGAACCCGAAGAGATCAATTAAGACGCCTTTTTTAAACGAAGTATTAACCGCTGCTATCGAAAATAAAAATTTACACTTTCAATACGAGTCTAAATCGGGGATAAAAACAAAACATGTTCATCCTATCGGTATATATGCTCACGATGGTTTATGGTATTTGCCATCCTATGACTTTAGTAGAAAAAAAGTATTACTGTATCGTGTCGATCGTATTCTTTCTATATTATCAACGGAAGAAAATGAAGATACATTCATGAATTTAGAAGAATGGTTCGCCTCTAACTCTAACGTAATAAACGGTCCTACTCAGTTACATGTTTTACTAAGGGCAGAGGGCGTGCGCCAATGTAAAAGCGTTCCTTACCTTGAAGAGCTCGTTGTAGTAAACGAAGATGGGACCGGATATATAAATTCAACAATTGATAAAGGCGAAATTAATTTTATTACGCCTCTATTTTATCGGTTTGGAAAAGATGCACAAGTTTTAGAACCGCAAGATTTAATAGACGGTTTGCGTATACGTGCGAAAGAAATTTTAAATATGTATGAAGACTAAAAAGGCGTAAGAAAACTCCTCTTACGCCTTTTCAGTATGCAGTATTTTCTCTATCTCTTCTTTTAACAATGTCTTTGTTTCTTCAAAGTTATGATTCTGCTTTTCTCCCGGTTGTACCGTATAAAACTCAGCAAACGAGCGCTCTTTATACCTTGGTACGACATGCATATGGTAATGTGTTAGCTCGTTAAAGACTCCACCATTTTAACAAATTGTAACTCTGTCTGGTTTATCCCGCATTAACGGGCAGTAAAACTCCCACCTCAAAATTCAGCTGAAGCAAAGAAGTTAGGTAGGAGATCAACTGCCCGTAAAAGCCCGATTGGTGAAGGCTAATAATCAGTGGGAGATGGACAAAACCCCCTCTGTTAAAAACATAAAAACGTGAGCGCCCTATTCTCACGTTTTTACATTTCACTTTACTAATTCAATTGTTTCTGTAACCTTTATACTATCCTTTACAGATTGAACAATTGTGCAATTTTTCACTGCAAGCTGCAACGCCTTGTCCAACTGCTCTTCTGTAATATTCTCCGCTTTAATTTTATAGTGCAAATGAATACTTTCAACTGGTTTCGATAAAGCTTCACTTCTCTCAATTTCAGTTTCAATTGTAAACGTATCGTATGTAATACGTTTTTTCTCTAAAATTGTGCGAAAGACAATTGCACTACATCCTGCGATAGAAGAAACGAGTAATTGTAACGGTGAATATCCATTTTCTTTTCCAATCGCTAATTGACCGTACGATAAATCTGCTTTTATATCATCGTGTTTGATTGTTAGTTTCATTTGTTTTTTCCATCTCCACTTTCATCGGTTTCTTCCGTTTCTTACTCATATAATAATATATGTAGCAGAAAATGATAAATGGAATACCACAATATAATGCCATTCGTTGTTCTGGAATAAACGCTAAACTAATAACAACGATACTATTTGTAATTAAAGCTAAAATTGGAACAAGCGGGTATAGTGGTGTTCTATACTTTAAGTCCTCTAATTTTCCTCCACCTTTTAAATATTGACTTCTAAAGCGAAGTTGGGATAAAGCAATAATGATCCAACTTGAAACAGCAGATAAACCAGCTATAGATAATAAGTACATATATACTGTATCTTCTGCAAGGAAGCTTGTTAATAAGGATAACGCCGCAACAGCAATTGTTACGACTAACGCTGTAATCGGAATACCTCGTTTATTTACTTTCTTGAAAGAAGTTGGTGCCATTCCTTCATTTGCAAGTGACCATAGTATACGCGTTGCTGCATATAATCCTGAGTTCGCTACAGATAATAAAGCGGTAATAATAACGAAGTTCATAATATCAGCTGCATATGGAATACCGATTTTATCAAATACAACTACGAATGGACTTTCAATTACTCCTGCTTCTTTCCAAGAAATTAATCCTACTAAAATTGTCATTGTTAAGATGAAGAATATCATAATACGCCATACTGTATTACGAATCGCACGTGGAATTGTTTTTTCAGGATCCTGACTCTCTCCTGCTGCAATCCCGATTAACTCTGTTCCTTGGAACGAGAAGTTAACTGTAATCATCGTAAGTAATACCGCTGCCAGTCCGTTCGGGAATAGCCCGCCATCACTTACAAAGTTAGAGAAAAGAGGTGCTGCTTCTTTTCCGTCATATGGTATAAATCCTAATAATGCACTACCACCAAGAACAATAAATGCAAGAATTGTAACTACTTTAATACTAGAGAACCAAAACTCTAATTCAGCATAACTTTTCGCTGAAATAGCGTTTGAAGCATATAAAATAACCCCGAATACAAGGCACCATACCCAAACATCAACATTCGGAAACCATCTTTTCATCATTAAACCGATCGATGTTAATTCTAATCCTACTGTTACTGCCCATCCAATCCAGTATAACCAGCCGATCATAAACCCAGTTCCTGGTCCAATAAACTTCGTCGCATACTTTTGGAAAGATCCTGAAACTGGCATTGCTACCGTTAGCTCTCCAAGACAAAGCATTGTTAAATACATAATAAATCCGCCCACTAAATATGAAAGGATCGCTCCCCCTGGTCCAGCCTGATTAATAGTGTAACCTGAACCTAGAAAAAAACCAGTTCCAATTACCCCACCTAGTGCGATCATAAATAAATGTCTACTCTTCATCGTACGATGTAATTTCTCATTCGTTGTTTGCTGCATCTTAATCCTCCCCTACAAGTACCCCTATCTCTTGTTAAAATTTTCTGATAATAAAAATATACACGAAAGCGGTTACAATTTCTATATAAAATTAAAACTTTTCTGATAAAACAATATAAAAATTCAATTATTAAGAGCTTGCGATACTAATTTGAGGTAAAAAAGGATTTATAAGGAAAAAACCCTTACATTTTTTGTAAGAGTTAACGTAATTCTAATCTTCTAGATAAAATTGATAAACCGTAGTTTACAACGAAATACATACAAGCTACTAGTATAAATGTCGGAATCATATAATTTACATTCTGTCCGCTAATAATTTGAGCATTATGCATAAGCTCTGGCAATGATATAACAACTGCTAATGACGTATCTTTTAACAATGAAATAAATTGACTAACAAGCGGAGGAACCATTCTTCTAAGTGCTTGCGGTAAAATAATGTGCCAAAGCGTTTGGACATATGTTAATCCTGAAGAGCGTGCCGCTTCCATTTGTCCTCTTTCGATAGACAATAAGCCACTTCTAACAATTTCAGATATCATTGCTGCTTCAAATATCGTTAAAGCAACAATTGTAGCTGTTATAATTTCTAATTTCAAGCCTGCTTCTGGAAGTGCAAAATACGTAAAAAATATAATTAAAAGTAACGGTAAATTCCGAATTACTTCAACGATAAAACCTAGTATTTGTGAGACGACGGGCATTTTTGTGTACCGCACAATCCCTATTACACTACCAATAATAAAGCTAAGTACAATTGCTACGAGCGCTACCTCTAATGTGATGAGCAATCCTTTTAATAAAAATAGAATATGATCACCTGTTATTGCTCCCTTAAAATCCATTTACACCGCCTCCTTTGCTAAGCGTCTTTCTAAATAACGCACTAGCATACTTAGCGGAATTGTTAATACTAAATAAAACATCCCGACAAATATATATACATCAAACGTAACGAACGTCTTCGTTGAAATTAAATCTCCTTGATACATTAAATCCGTCCCAGCAATAATTCCGAGTATAGAAGAGTTTTTTACTAAATTGAGAAATTGATTTCCTAGAGGAGGAATTACGATTTTCATCGCTTGAGGTAAAATAATGTAGTACATCGCTTGCACATATGTTAGCCCTGAAGAGCGCGCCGCTTCCATTTGTCCTTTTGCGACTGATAAAATACCAGCACGAATTACTTCCGCAATAAAGGCCGCAGTATACACAGTAAGCGTAACTGTCCCTGCTACAAAGCCATTCAAAGTGATTCCTATTACAGGTAGAGCAAAATAAAATATAAATGCAATTAATACGAGTGGAATATTTCTTACAAATTCCACAAAAGCAGATCCGATCCAATTTAAAACGCGAATAGGCGCTATACGCATTACCGCCAAAATGACTCCTAAAATAAAACTTCCTATTAATGCAAATACACTAGACATCACTGTATATTTAAATCCTTCTAAATACATATCAATGTTATTCGTTAATATAGAAAAATCAGGCACATATTCTCCCCTCTTTCTTTACAAGAAGAGGATGAGCATCCCTCATCCTCTCATTCTTATTATTTATTCCAATTAGTGTCACTTTATTTTTCTTGTTTTTGACCGATCCATTTTTCATATAATTTATCGTATTCTCCATTAGCTTTCATATCTTTTAATAAACTATTAATCTCTTTTGTTAAATCCTCTGCACCCTTTTGCACTGCAATTCCATACGGTTCATCCGTAAAAATTTTCCCTACAACTTCATAATTAGAATCTTGTTTTGCCATTCCGTAAAGAATTGCATTATCTGTCGTTAAAACATCACCTTTACCCGCTTTTAACGCTGTAAATGCCTCACTATAATTTTCAAATTCTAATACAGTCGCTTCTGGTGACTTTTGACGAATGTTATTTGTAGATGTTGAGCCTTTTACAGCTAATACTTTCACACCTTGTTTTATATCATCAATACTCTTAATATTGCTTCCTTTTTTCACAAGTAACGATTGCCCCGCTTTAAAATATACATCTGAAAAATCAACTTCTTTTTTACGTTCTTCCGTAATTGTCATTGTTGCGATAATTGCATCAATATCACCATTTTTCAGTAGTGGAATACGTGTTTTAGATGTTACTTCTTTCAGCTCTAGTTTCTTTTCGTCCCCAAGAATTTTTTTCGCAAGTGCCTTCGCGATATCAACATCGAATCCTTCTACCTGCCCTGTTGAAGGATTTTTCAGCCCGAATAAATTCGTATCATTCTTCACCCCAACTACTAATTTCCCGCGCTTCTTAATTTGCTCTATGGCCCCGCCTTGCTTCGTATTCGTTTCTTTCGCCTCTTCTTTTTTACTTCCACATCCAGCGACAACAAGCACGAATAAGCATGAAAATACAATTAAAGTAAACAGCTTTTTCATTTTAAGCATGAAATTCCTCCTTTAATGATTTAACACCCGACTTAAAAACAAACGAGCTCTTTCTTGTTCAGGATTCGCAAAAAATTGTGCTGGTGTTGTATCTTCAATAATTTGACCTTCATCCATAAATAAAATCCTATCTGCTACTTCACGTGCGAATCCCATCTCGTGTGTGACGACAACCATCGTCATGCCTTCTTTGGCTAATGCTTTCATAACATCAAGTACTTCTCCGATCATTTCTGGATCAAGAGCAGACGTAGGCTCATCAAATAGCATAATTTCCGGCTGCATCGCGAGCCCTCTAGCAATCGCTACCCTTTGCTGTTGTCCACCAGATAATTGATGCGGGAATACACCAGCCTTCTCCGGGATTCCTACTTTCTCTAAATAAAACATCGCTGTTTCCTCTGCTTCTTCTTTTGAAACTTTATTTACTTTAATAGGTGCTAGTGTAATATTTTGAAGAACTGTTTTATGCGGGTATAAATAAAAATGCTGAAAAACCATCCCGATATTTCGGCGTAATTCATTCATATCTGTTTTTGCATTGTGTACCTCCGTATTTTGTACCATTAACTCTCCGTCTGTAATTGTCTCTAGCTGATTTATACACCGAAGCAACGTGCTTTTTCCTGATCCTGAAGGACCAACTACTACTACCACTTCACCCTTTTTCACTTGCACATTAATATTTTTCAAAACTTGAAAGTTGCCGTAATATTTATTTACGTTACGAAACTCTATCAACATACTCCCCCCTTCCACTAACAAAGCATGTACATTCTTTTTATATTCAAAAATAGTCCCAAAAATAACTTCTCACTTCATTTTTGCCCATAAAAAAA
This sequence comes from Bacillus hominis, assembly GCF_030348325.1. NCBI lineage: Bacteria > Bacillati > Bacillota > Bacilli > Caryophanales > Bacillaceae > Bacillus > Bacillus hominis. The sequence goes on along the minus strand of NZ_JAUCFS010000005.1, from coordinate 625,068 downwards.
GCAAAGGGATTTCCCTTTGCTCCTTCATTTCTATTCTATTAAGATACTTCTTCCTTCTTATCTTTCCCGTATTCATGCTCCCAGAAATCTGCATTTTTAATTCCTAACGACTGCGGATCGAATACTGGATTTTTTCCTTCTTTTTTCTGCTTTTCATAATCCTTTAATGCGATCAATGCCGGTTTTTGTAATAATAGAATCGCAATAATGTTAACCCATGCCATAATTCCTACACCAATATCTCCTAAAGCCCATGCTGTTGCTGCTGTTTTTACACAACCGTAGAATACAACTCCTAAGAATACAAACTTTAGTACGATAGACATCCAAGGACGGTCTTTATCACGATTTAAGTAAGCTATATTCGTTTCTGCAATGTAGTAATAAGCCATAATTGTTGTAAATGCGAAGAATAGTAGAGAGATTGCGACGAAACCGTTTCCAAATCCAGGGAAAACAGATTCTACCGCTGCCTGTGTATAACCAGGACCTGGCTGTGCACCATTTAATTTATTGACGATAAAGTTTTTTCCGCTTGCATCAAATACGTTATACATGCCTGTAATAATCATCATGAATGCTGTTGCTGAACAAACAAATAATGTATCAATGTAAACGGAAAATGCTTGTACTAACCCTTGTTTAGCTGGATGCGATACTTCAGCAGCTGCCGCCGCATGGGCCCCAGTTCCTTGCCCTGCTTCATTTGAATAAATACCACGTTTTACACCCCAAGAGATTGCTAAACCGATAATTCCACCAAAAGCTGCTTCTAGTGCAAATGCACTTTTTATAATTAACATGAAAGCATCTGGTAATTTTTCAATATTCATAGCGACAATTACACAAGCTACTAAAATATAGCCAAGCGCCATAAATGGAACTACAACTTGCGCTACGTTAACAATTCGCTTAACTCCACCAAAAATAATCAGTGCTAATGCTGCTACTAATACCGCTCCAGATACAGAAGTATTGATACCGAAAGCTGTTTCCAGACTTACAGCAATACTATTCGCTTGAACACCCGGTAACAGCATCCCCGTTGCAAGAATTGTTGCTGCAACGAATACTAATGCATACCATTTAACTCCTAGTCCTTTTTCAATGTAATAAGCAGGACCACCGCGGAATTGTCCTTGATGCTTCGTCTTATATATTTGTGCAAGTGTCGATTCTACATAAGCAGAACCTGCTCCTAGAAAGGCTACTGCCCACATCCAAAATACAGCTCCTGGACCACCAAAGGCAACGGCTGTTGCAACACCGGCAATATTTCCCGTTCCAACGCGCCCTGATAATGAAAGTGCTAACGCTTGGAATGAGGAAACACCAGCATCAGACTTTTCTCCTTGAAATGTAAGCTTCACCATTTCTCCTACATGTCTTACTTGTAAAAACCTCGTTCGAATGGAAAAATATAAGCCTACTCCTAAACATAAATAGACAAGTGCGGGACTCCAAACAATATTATTTATCCAACTTACGATAGCTTCCAATACCCCTCTACCTCCTTTTATAAAGAATTTTCAGAATATATAAAAATTATAAATGTATACCGAATCTATGACAATATTATTTTAATAAAACAAACATATTTTTGTATAAAAAAACAAAGTATATATTTATTTTACACACTTTGTTTTGGTACGAATGTATTATATATTCACAATTGCTTCTTTCTTTACAATTCTTTCGTAGAGTTGTTCTGATAATCCCCTGAAATTACCAGGCATATCTTTCCCTTTAAACTTCTTTTGAAGCGTGCCGTATAAACCTATATCACGTAAACGTAAAAATAACGGTAATGATTCATACCAACTATCCGCCAGCCTGTGTTCATATTCGTATCCTTTTCTTAACACTTGTAACTGTTTACGAGCGAATGTCGTCTTCTCCTCCACTGTCCACGGTGTAAAAAGAACCGAGTAATAAAGAACCATTGCTAAATCATGTATAAAGTAATTATAAGCTGCATCATCAAAATCAAAGATTGTTAGCTCTTTTCCATCATAATGAAAGTTACCTGGATGAATATCACCATGCATAAGACCGAATGTTTCTCTTTCAATTGGAAGAGCCTTTATTTCATCCATTAATATAGTAGCGATCTCTTTCACTTTCTTATCTTCTAATTCATTAACAATGCTACTTTCATCCTCTTTCCACGTATCACGGTAGTCTGTTTTAGGATAATTCATTGTAAGGCGATGCAGTTGTCCAATCGCTTTTCCCCATGCTTCAAAGAAAGGATCTCCCCAATAAGGCGATTCATCTCCTTGTACTTGCTCACCTTTTGCATATGTAAATAAGGAAGCATAAAAGAAAGTCTCATCTTCCGCTCCGATTTCTTCTACAAGATTTTGAGATATTGAATTACGAGGTCCCGCCACTTTCGCCCCATGCTCCGCAACATACCGTAAAAAATCTAGTTCAGCCTCTACCTCTTTTTTAGAACGATGAGAAGAATGAGTTAAGCGTAATACGTAATCTCCATTATTTTTATCCTTCGCCTTAAAAATATAATTCTCAAAATCACCAAGTGGCTTTTCTTCCACTGTTACATTAAATATCTTTGCAGCTTCTGCTAAAATCTCATTTGTAAAAACTCGTTCCACAGCTATTTCCATCTTTATTCCCTCCTATATGTACCCTCTAATTAATTCGACATGAATGTGAGAAGTACTGCTATGAAATTGAATAATGCGTGGGCAACCATAGCTGATAAAATAGAATTTGTTTTCTCATATAACCATGCGAATGCTACTCCGCTTAAAAAATTCACCGGTAATGTGTTATATGTGGGAATATGAACAACTGTAAATATTATTGAACTTATAAGCACACCGCCCCATATGCCATATCTATCTCGAAAAAACGTATAAAAAACACCTCGATATAAAATCTCTTCATATATTGGTGATATAACCGCCGCTCCAATTACCGCGATACAAAATGAATATATTGATTTATCATTTTGGACCGTATCCGTTTTACTATTGTCAAAGGAAATACCCATTTTCTCCATTATCATTAATACACCAATACTAACTACAATCAAAGAAATAACCGCTACAAATGTCCACAAGAAATCTTTCCATGAAAGCTTCCGAATTCCAATATCTTTCCACGACAGTTTATATCTTTTTATGCAAAAAAGATAAACTACAAACGTAAATATCACTGCCATTATAAGCCCCATTAATACTCCAGCATATAATGAGTTCCCTATTATTTTTAAAGCATAATCATAAAAAAGAGATTCAACCATTACTGGTACAATCAGAAATACGAAAACAAATAAATATAAAATTTCTTTCCATCCCCACATATATTTTAAAGTCATCTACACCATCCCCTATACCCTATTTTCTTTAGTATAAAAGATGACGTAACGTAACTTTCAAGCTACTTTTTCAAATAATCCAAGCATAAATTTCTCACAAACAACAAAAATTAACAAAAACGATTACATTGTAAAAGGGGTGGAAATTATGGCCGAACAGGAAAATTCACAACAAGATGATAGTAAAAGCATATATTTCCATCACTTGCAGAAAATGTTAATTACATCGAAAATAAGCTCTGCCATTCTGATGATATAAAAAAATTAGATGTTCCTTTTCAAGATGGAAAAGGAACAATCTTATATATCGAATCTTTAGCGGATCCAAATTTAATTCATCAATTAGCTCTTGAAGCACCGAGCGATAATCTTTATACAATGGGCGAAAGAAAAAACTACAAAAGGAATTATCTAAGCTATTCACAAAAGAAGCAAAACAAATAACAAAAAAGCTACAAAAAGCAAATTGTGATGCTTTCGGAATCGGCAGACATCTCATCGCTTATCATCCTGATTTATGGAAGAAAAAAAATTGGAATAAAGATTATGCAAAAGTGAAGTTTAAACCTGAAGTAGAAGTGGATATTTTGTATAGCGGTGTCTTAAAGTAAAAGGTTGTATGCCTCGTGGGCATACAACCTTTTTATCCCGCATTAACGGGCAGTAAGCCCCCCCTCAAAATTCAGTGGAAGCAAAGAAGTTAGATGGGGGATCAACTGCCCGTTAATGCCCGATTGGTGAGGGCTGATAATCAGTGGGGGATAAACACCCCCTACTGATTAAAGTTTCACTTTATTTCGTACATCGATATACAATCGACTCATACGGTCTTAATATAAGATTGTTTATATCCGTACTCGAATCTTTATAATTTGATAATAAAACTTCTTGCTTCATCTCATCTAATTGAACATCTTCTGGTACAGAGTAAGCAACTTCTTCTCCATAGAAGTTACTTACAACAAGTAATACTTCATTCTTTACAGTACGTGTATATGCCCAAATCTTAGGGTGATTCCCACCTAAAACATCATATTTCCCTTCTGTAATGACATCGTATTTTTTTCTAAGTTCAATTAACTTTTTATAATGGTAAAATACAGACTCTCTATCTTCTAATGCCTTCTCTACATTTATTTCTTTAAAGTTTTCAGCCACTGAAATCCAAGGTGTACTTGTTGTAAAACCACTATTTACCTCTTCATTCCACTGCATCGGAGTACGGGAGTTGTCACGAGATTTTTGTTTTAAAATCCCAATAATCTCTTCTTTTGATAATCCTTCTTCTCGCTTTATATCGTATATATTTAACGATTCTACATCACGATATTGCTCAATAGAATTAAAGTTAGGGTTCGTCATACCAATCTCTTCCCCTTGGTAAATATAAGGTGTCCCTTGCAACATATGCATAGCCGTTGCTAACATTTTTGCAGATTCGTTTCGGTACTTTCCATCATCACCAAAGCGTGACACAATGCGAGGTTGGTCATGATTACACCAAAATAACGCATTCCATCCTCCGCCCTTTTGCATTTCAATTTGCCAATTAGACATAATCTCTTTTAATTTAATGAAATCAAAATCCGCTTTCGTCCACTTATCACCATTCGGATAATCTACTTTTAAATGATGGAAACTAAATGTCATGCTCAATTCATTACGCTCAGGGTTTGAATATTTAATACAATTATCAATTGTCGTAGATGACATTTCTCCAACTGTAATTACCTCTTTCCCTTCAAACACATTTCGGTTCATCTCTTGTAAATATTCATGAACGCGCGGGCCGTCTGTATAATATTTACGGCCATCACTTGTCGCCGTACTTCCGTCATCATTTAAGAACTGTTGATCTTTTGAAATTAAATTAATAACATCTAATCGGAATCCAGTTACCCCTTTATCCAGCCAAAAGCGCATCATATCATATACTTCTTCACGAAGCTTTTCATTTTCCCAATTTAAATCAGCTTGTGTTTCATCAAATAGATGTAAAAAGTATTGCTCTGTCTTCTCATCGTACTTCCAAGCAGATCCACCAAACTTAGATTGCCAATTATTTTTTTCATCACGCCAAATATAATAATTACGATATGGACTATTTTTATCTTCCTTCGCTTCCTTAAACCACTTATGCTCCGTCGAACTGTGGTTTACAACGATATCGAGCATGATTTCAATGTTACGTGCTTTCGCTTCTTCTAAAAGCTCTTCAAACTCTTCCATCGTTCCGTAAGATGGATCAATACTGTAGTAATCACTTACATCGTATCCATTATCATGTTGTGGTGATTGGTATATCGGTGTTAACCAAATATAATCCACTCCAAGTTCTTTTAAATAATCTAGTTTCTCTGTAACTCCTTTTATATCACCAGTTTCTTTATTGTAATAGCTATTAAAGCTTTTCGGATAAATTTGATAGACTACACTTTTATGCCAATCTTTCATACTTAACTTCCTCCTACTTCTGTTTTACTCTTTTTGCAAATAACCACGTTAACGTAAATGGGATTACAACTGCGATTACCATTCCTACAATAAACATTGGAATCGATTTCGGAATGATAGAAATAAATGCTGGCAATCCGCCAATTCCGATAGCCGGTGCTAATACACCGTTTAATGTAATAAATATCGCTGCCACAGCAGATCCTATAATCGCTGCATAGAACGGGAATTTATTTCGTAAGTTCACACCAAACATCGCTGGCTCTGTAATACCGAAATATGCTGAGATTGCTGATGTTGATGCCATGCTTTTATCATTTTGATTTTTAGAGATCCAGAACATCGCAAGTGCCGCACTACCTTGCGCAATGTTAGAAAGGGCAATCATTGGCCAAATGAATGTACCACCGTGCTGTGCAATTAATTGTAAATCGATAGCAATAAACATATGATGCATACCTGTAATTACAAGTGGTGCATACAATGCTCCAAACAATACTGCTCCAACTACTGGTACTGTTTCATATACACCTACTAATCCAGCTGTTAATAAGTCTCCAATATGACGTGTAACTGGACCGATAATTCCTAAAGCTAACACTCCTGTTACTACAATCGTTGTAATTGGTACAACTAATAATTGAATTGCATTCGGTACATGTTTCTTTAAAAAAATTTCAACTTTACTTAATACGAATGCCGCTACTAAAACTGGTAAAATTTGTCCTTGATATCCAACCTTTTCAATTTGGAACAATCCTAAAATATTGAAGTACTCAATCTTTTGTCCCTCTAAACCAGTTGCTGCTTTTCCATAATCCCAAGCGTTTAATAAGGCAGGATGCACAAGCATTAATCCCATTACGATTCCTAATATCGGACTACCGCCAAAACGCTTCGTCGCTGACCAACCAACAAGTGCTGGTAAGAATACAAATGCTGTATTCGCCATCATATTAATTAAATCCCAAAGTCCACCTAAGTTCGGATAAACATCTAATAAATTTTTACCATCAAAAAATAAGTCCTTTGCCCCTAATAAATTATTAATCCCCATTAGTAAACCGGCTGTTACAATCGCCGGTAAAATTGGCATAAATACATCGGAAAATACTTTTACGAACTTTTGAACTGGATTTAATTTTTGATTTCCAGAGTCCTTTACATCTGCTACTGTTGCTTCCTTCATACCTGCAAGCGTTATCAATTCAGCGTATACTCGATCCACATCACCTGGACCAATTACAATTTGAAATACCCCAGCGTTATGAAACGCTCCTTTCACTAATGAAACAGACTGTAATTTATCATTATCTATTTTACTTTCATCCTTCAAAGCGATACGAAGCCTCGTTACACAATGTGCCGCTTGATCGATATTGTCTTTCCCACCAATATATTGCAGCAATTCTTCTGCTGTTTTGCGATAGTCTTTCCCCATATTCCCGTCCCTCTTTTCTTTTTTTGATACCGTTTACACTTACATATTAACTCGTATATATAAGTTAGTCAACACTCGTATATACGAGTTGGTGATTTTTTTATAAAAAAAAGAGATAGAACAATATTTTGTTCCATCTCTTTACTTTCTTCGCGCCACATCCGAAAAGTGAAAAATATCTAAACGGTGACGTGATTCCGTATATTCGAACTGACTCCCATCGTATAAATGAGTAAATTTTTTTACAACGACAACATAGTCTGTTCCATTTAAATCTAAGTACTTTCGGTCATCATCTGTACATGGTTGTACTTCAATTACCCGCTGTGAATAGCTAATATGTAGCCCTAATTCTTTCTCAATGTATTTATAAATCGATGCAGTTGCAATTTCTCTCGTTAATCCTGGAATATACTCCGATACAAAATGGTTTATATCTAAAATTACTTTTTCTCCATCAATATTTCGTACACGTTTAATATGATCTATTTCCGTTTTTTCTTTCACGTTTAATAACTTTGCTACATCTTTCGTCGCTTTCATTTTCTCTATTTCCACGACTTCTGTAATACAGTAACGTCCTAAACGTTCATTTTCTTCTTGAAAACTTACAATACCACCAAAGTTAAATTCAATGTTTTTGCGCTTTAATACAAAAACACCTTTTCCGTGTATTTTTTGAACATATCCACGCTCTTGCAATAAATCTACTGCTTTTCTTACAGTACCTCGGCTTGCCTCATACTGCTTCATTAATTCTGTTTCTGATGGGATTTTGCATCCCTCTTTTAATTGCTTATTATCAATAGACTTACTGATTTCTATATAAATTTGTTCATACTTACTCATCATTTACAATAGCCCCTTGTCACCTTCTAATTCTATATGTATTATACCATGCTACACTCTTCTGCCAATCTCTCTCTTATTTTCCAGTACAAGAAAAATATAGGTAAATATTTAATCTTTAAAACGTATTTTTATAAAAATTTTTATATTTTTCTTTTCATTCAAAAAAACATGTAGTATACTAACTTCAAAATCAGAGGAGAAAGGGAGCAAAGAACTATGCTTACTTATACAACAATTGTAGTTACATTTGCACAAAAACATCATCATCATACGTAACCCTTGAAACCTAGCGGAAAAATTACGCGTAGGTACAAGGGTTATTCCCGTTGTACCTACGTTAGGCGAAGAGCCATGTAGGTATTTTTTATCTACATGGCTCTTTTTTTATTGCCAAAAAGCTAGTAAAAAATGATGTTTAAGCAAATCTTACTACAAAGGAGTTAACAAAAATGGAAACGAAAAAATGGGGATTATGGGTTTTAACAGCTTTTGTTATCGGGAATATGGTTGGTGGCGGCGTATTTATGCTCCCAGCAAATTTAGCACACGTATCAGGTCCAATGGGATCTACACTTGCATGGAGTATTACAGGACTTGGTGTATTTATGATTGCACTCGTATTCGGAAATTTAGCAATTCGTAAACCAGAATTAAAAGCAGGACCACAAAGTTACGCCCAAGCAATGTTTACTTCCCAAAAGGCAGGTAAAGTTGCAGGATATAGTATGGCTTGGGGTTATTGGGCTGCTAACTGGGCTGCTACAGCATCTGTAATTATTTCCTTTGCCGGATATTTATCAACATTCTTCCCAGTTTTACAAAGTAAGCAAATTCTCTTTTCAACAAACGGATTTTCATTAGAACTTGGAAAAGCTTTAACCTTCCTAGTATGTAGTATGATGCTATGGGGAATTCAATATATTCTTTCTCAAAATATTGATAGAGCAGGAAATATGAACCTTCTTGCAACGATCGCAAAAATCATCGGATTTACAATGTTTATTGTAATCACATTATTCATTTTCAATGCCTCTAATTTCGGGGATGGTCAAACATTTATGAATGAAGCTGGACAACCTATTGCGTTGGGTGGACAAATAAATTCAGCTGCTATTGCAACACTTTGGGCGTTTATCGGTATTGAGTCAGCAGTTATGCTCTCTAACCGCGCAAAATCTCAGCGCGATGTTAAGAAAGCTACGATTTTCGGATTAATTATCGCCCTTATTATTTACATGGCAATTACTCTACTAACAATGGGTGCTCTTCCACAAGACGCTTTAAAAGAGTCTCAAAAGCCATTAGTAGATGCATTAAATTTAGCAATTGGTACTAAAGGTGCTTATATAATGGCCTTACTTGCACTCGTATCTTTATTCGGCTCTACTGTAGGATGGATCGTTGTTAGCTCAGAAGTACCTTACCAAGCAGCAAAAAATGGGCTTTTCCCTAAGTTTTTCGGAAAAACAAATAAAAAAGGAAGTCCTTCAAAATCATTATTTATTACAAATGTGATGACACAAATTTTCTTATTTTCAACGATTTCTGGTACTGTTTCAGAAGCATATAATTTCGCTATTGTTGTGGCGACATTAGCATATTTAATCCCGTACCTTGTTTCTACCTTGTACCAGTTAAAATTAGTTATTACGGGGGAAACGTATGATATAATGCCTGGATCTCGAATAAAAGATGGGATCATTACTGCACTAGCATTTTTATATTCCATTTGGGTTATTAAAACAGGAACTGCTGATTTAAAAACGTTCTTCTTAGGAATTGGGTTGTTTGTATTAGGCCTTATTCTTTATCCAATTTTAATGAAAGATTCACAAAAAAAATAATAAAAAAGAGAAGCTTTCCGCTTCTCTTTTTTTTATTAAAAGTCAGTTAATAACTTTTCTTTTAGTTCACCTACACCTAACGGTTTCGCATAATAAAAACCTTGTACAAAATCGCACCCCATTGATTGTAATAAGCTTTCTTGTTCTACCGTTTCTACCCCTTCAGCAACCACTAATAAATTTAAACTATGGGCAATTTCAATAACCGATTTTACAATCGTTCGCTCTGGCTGTGCGTTATCATAATGAAACTCACGAATAAAATTACGATCAATTTTTACAATATCAAGTGGTAGTTGTTTTAAATAATATAATGAGGAATACCCTGTTCCGAAATCGTCTAAAGCAATTAAAATTCCCATACTTCTTAATTCTTGTAATGTAGCAATAATATAATCAAAATGACGTACAGCTATACTTTCTGTTATTTCTAATATTAAACGATTTGGTGAAAACCCTGTTCGCTTCAATATACTACGAACAGATAAAATAAATCGCTTTTGCATCAATTGTTGTATTGATAAATTAACAGATAACTTCAGTCCCTCTTGATACTCCGGTAAAGTTTTAAACAGTCGACATGACTTTTCTAGTACCCAATCTCCTAGTTTTATAATAAGTCCACACTCTTCAGCTACAGGTATAAATTCACTTGGTGAAATAGGACCTTCTTCTGTCTGACAACGTGCTAAAGCCTCAATACCAGTACATTTCTTTGTTTTCAAATCAATAATGGGCTGTAATGCCACTTTTAATTCTTCGTCACGAATTGCTTTTTGCAAAGCAAACTCTATTTTCATTCTACGATTTATTTTCGCACGTAATTCATCTGTAAAGAAGCAAGCCGCATTTCTTCCTTGCTCTTTCGCACTGTACATGGCTAAATCTGAATTTTTCAATAATGTTTCAACGTCTTTTCCATCTTGCGGATAGGAACAAAGTCCTAGACTGGCTGAAATATATATTTCATGACCTTCAAGCATAAATGGCGCTTGAAAGCATGACAACACAGATGTCGCTAACTGCCTCATCTCATCTTGTGTATGTTTTTTTGTTAATAGCACAAATTCATCTCCACCCAGCCTAGCTAGAACATCTTTATCTCCTAGTACATAATGCAATCGTGAAGCGACTTCGCTTAAAAGTAAATCTCCTATCATATGACCTAACGTATCATTCACTAATTTAAAACGATCTAAATCAAAGTAAATCATACCAAACTCTATTTTCTCTGCAATCATCTTATTTACAGTCGTAATTAACTGTAAACGGTTTGGTAAACTTGTTAACGCATCGTGATAAGCAAGTTCCCTATAACGACTTTCGCTTAATCGTAATCTTTGTTCTGCTTCTTTCCTACTACTTATATCATTTCGAATTGCAATAAATTGATAGGGTTCTCCCTTTTCATTTAAAAATGGAACAATTGTTGTTTTAACCCAATAATACGTACCATCTTTTGCTTGATTTTGAATTTCCCCCGTCCAGACTTTTCCACTCAAAATACGCTTCCATAGGACTTGAAAAAATGCTTTCGGATGGTATCCAGAATTTAAAATACGGTGATCTTTTCCTATTAACTCTTCTCTTTTATATTTTGAGATTTTACAAAATTTATCATTCACATATGTAATAAGACCTTTTCGGTCTGTAATAGCAACAATTGAAGACTCATCTAATGCTAATTTTAAATCTTGCAATGAAGAGTCATATAATGCATGATCTCTTTGTTCTAGCATGCTCATCTCTCCTTGCTTCCTATCTGACTAAAACACAACTCGTTTCTCTTCATAGAAATAGAGATATTTCATTTTCTCATAATAGACCTTTACATAAACCAGATTATTAAATAGACCGATTAAAATAACATAATATTATTTGTAATAAAAAGCAATATGGTGCTGTTTTAATTATAGTAGAAGCTTCTCATCTCTCTGCTTATCTAAGCTTATTATACAGTATTCTCTTACATTCCTTTAATTTTTAAAGTGACAATTTCATCACTATTAGCCTCTATTCCCTACTAATGTGGCCTCACACCTAATCTCTTTTATTTCTTGAAATGTTAAGATGTAAATCTGATTGCTGATACATAATGAAATAGGATTAAAATACAAAATGCGACTATTCACAAATAATAATATAAAATCAAAATTTGCATTTAACACATTGAATTACAATAACAAAATATTAACATATTTTCACCTTGATTTTGGAAGTATTTTATAAATAAATACATTATTAACCTAAAAAAGAGGGTATCCTCTTTTTTAGGTTAATAATACGGATACGATGTTTGTTGATAAGCTGGGTATGGTACCGGGTACGGCGCTGGATAAGTTATCGGGTATGGTGCTGGATAATATCCCCCACCACTAGCTGCACCTGTTAATGCCCCAGCTGTAAGTCCTCCTACTACGCCCCCTGCAAAACCCCCTGGGAAAAATCCTCCGCCCCACCCGCCACCATGATGGTGGTAGTGATCATAATGATTATGTCCGCCATGATGATTGTATCCACTGTGATGATTATGTCCACCATGATGATTGTGCCCTCCGTGATGATTGTGCCCTCCGTGATGATTCCGATCATATCCTCCATAATTTCCAGTATAGTTCATTTTTCTTCCTCTCCTTTTAGCATATAGTTATGCCTCTCTTTAATATGTGGAATAATAAGGATTCTGTTGATAATCCGCATAGTATGGATAATCTGAATAATAAGGATAACCATATCCGCCATAACCAAATGTTGGACTGAGTAAAGTACCTGCTACAAACCCTGGAAAGAAACCTCCACCCAAAAACGGCGAATGTCCAAAGCCACCCTGGAAACCTCCATGACCAAAACCACCGCCGTGACCAAATCCTCCAATTGGACGACCATACATTTTACTCAACTCCTTTTTTATATAAAAACGTCACATTATACTGTATGTAGGACAAATGCGGAGAGTATAGGGAAATACCTACATTTTGTAAAAAACACAAAACACTTTATAATAAAGGTGTCACATTACATTTCCTATTTAAAAAGTCTATATTCAAGAAAGATTAGAGGAATTATATAAAAATGAAGAAGCCTATCGTTCAATTATTATTAGTATTTACAATTGTATCTATCGTTCTTTTACTTTTAAATATATCGGCTATTTCGTTATATACATTTGTCGGTGTTCTATGGTCTATCACAATCGTAGGGATTTCATTCGTTATTTTTATCGAAAATAGGTCTCCCCAAAGCACATTAGCTTGGTTTTTAGTATTAGCGCTTCTACCTATTATCGGTGTACTTTTATACTCTCTTTTCGGACGTAGCCGTTGGAGAAGAAAAAAGCATCTCCATCGTTCAGAAGAGCAAAGAAAATTATTTCGTGAAATTTTAGAAAGAAGACGATTAGAATTATCACTTACAGTTCCATTACAAGAACGTTCTATACATTTAACAGAAGTCGTACAAAAATTTGGAGGCGGGCCTGCCGCAGATAGAACAACTACAAAACTTTTAACAAACGGTGATCAAACATTTTCAGAAATCTTGCAAGCTATCGAGCATGCAAAACATCATATACATATTCAATACTACATTTATAAATCTGATGAGATTGGTACAAAAGTACGAGATGCTTTAATACAAAAGGCAAAAGATGGTGTTATTGTACGCTTCCTTTATGATGGACTGGGAAGTAATACTTTAAGAAGACGCTTTTTACAACCTATGAAAGAAGCTGGAATTGAAATTGTAGAATTTGACCCTATTTTTTCAGCTTGGTTACTTGAAACGGTCAATTATCGTAACCATCGAAAAATCGTTATTGTAGACGGAGAAATCGGTTTTACTGGGGGACTCAACGTCGGTGATGAATATCTTGGTCGTTCGAAAAAATTCCCTGTTTGGCGTGATAGTCATTTAAAAATAGAAGGAAAAGCATTATATAAATTACAAGCAATCTTTCTAGAGGACTGGCTCTATGCCTCTAGTGGATTGAATACTTACTCTTGGAAACAATTTATGAATAGACAATACTTCCCTGGTAAAGAAATTTCGAATGCAGAAGGTGCTGTTCAAATTGTCGCAAGTGGGCCAAGCTCAGATGATAAAAGTATTCGTAATACTTTACTAGCTGTTATGGGCTCTGCAAAAAAGTCTATTTGGATCGCTACACCATACTTTATTCCAGATCAAGAAACTTTAACATTATTACGCTTAAGTGCAATTTCCGGCATAGATGTACGCATTTTATATCCAGGTAAAAGTGATAGCATCATTAGCGATCAAGCATCTCAATCCTATTTCACTCCACTTTTAAAAGCTGGTGCTTCCATCTACAGTTATAAAGATGGTTTTATGCATGCGAAAATTGTACTCGTTGACGATAAAATTGCAACCATTGGAACAGCGAATATGGATGTACGCAGTTTTGAATTGAATTATGAAATTATTAGTGTACTTTATGAATCAGAAACCGTTCATGATATTAAACATGATTTTGAAGAAGACTTTAAGCATTCCACTGAAATTAAATGGAACTCGTTCCAAAAAAGAAGTATCAAAAAACGAATATTAGAGTCTTTCATGCGACTCATTTCTCCTTTACTATAAGCAATCAATATAATATTGATTGCTTTTTCTTTTCCATTTCCCCTCTCTCCTTTTCTTTGCATACCATATTAAAACAAGTTATCATAAGATGTATTACTTTATGAAAATAATGTTAGGTGGGAAATACATGTTAGAACAATTTCATATACATGCTGATTTAAAGCATCAGCTTTCTACAATTCACGAAAAAAACAAACAAGAAGCTGGCGAAAATGCACATTTAATTGGAAAGAAAATATATAAAGCATCTGATAACAGCATCATCGAAGATGCCATTACAGCTCTTCTTCTTGGTAAAAACATTCTATTAAAAGGACCGACTGGTAGTGGTAAAACAGTACTTGCTGAAACTCTTTCTTCTTTATTCCAAAAACCAATGCATAGCATTAACTGTTCTGTCGACTTAGATGTAGAAGGTATTTTAGGATACAACACATTACAAACAAAAGATGGTGCATCTGAAGTTACATTCGTTAACGGTCCTCTTATGAAAGCAATGAAAAACGGTCATTTCCTATATATTGATGAAATCAATATGGCAAAACCTGAAACGTTACCACTACTTCACGGTGCGTTAGATTATCGTAAAATGATTACAAATCCATTTACACAAGAAGTTGTATACGGTGATGATGAATATCGAGTAATTGCTGCAATTAACGAAGGTTACGTTGGGACAAGTGAACTAAACGAGGCGCTAAAAAACCGTTTCGTTATTATTGAAGTTCCTTACATTCAAGGTGATACATTAAAAGAACTATTACTATCTGAATCAAAATTAAATGATGTTGCAACAATTGAAAAGTTCGTTGCGTTCGCAAGCGATCTTATGCCTTTAGCTCGTGATGGACGCGTAAGTGAAGAAGCAGCGAGTATTCGTGGAATTATCGACGCATGTGATTTAGGTGTGTATATTCCTATTATGCGTGCAATTGAACGCAGTATTATCGCAAAATTAAACGATGAAACAGAACAAATGACTGTCCGTGAATTAGCAGAAAGTTATTTCTTTGAGGGATAATTCATGAGACAAATTTTTAGTGACAAAAAAATTGATGCGTCGCTGTTTCTACAAATGGAAAACTTAATGTATGCTCTTCTAAAAGAAGACGATGCCTATCTTGAGTATGGCTATAAAGCATACTACGACGAAATTGAAAAAAAGGTTGTCATTAGTCACTTTTGGGATGATCGAAAAGAAGAGGATACAGTAATCGGATTAAAAAGCGAAGTGTTTTTAAAAGCACTTGGTAATAAACATTACTCGGACATGACTTTAATTCGTTCTTATGCGATTGAATTACAAGAATCGCCTCTAAAAAAGTTTTTAACACAATTATTTGTTCTATTAGAAGATTTACGTGTTGAGGAAATCGTCAAAAATTTACGACCTGGCACAAAGCATATTTTCAAACGCCGAAAAGAAATGTATCGCAATTATTTCGGCTCACAAAATGAAATAAATCGTGTTCGTAACTATCACGGTGACCGTCTATTTTGTCTATGCTACCTTTCATTAACAAGTGATAAATATGAAATGTTTAATAATGAATATTTCGAGCAAATTGAATCAATTTTGCATGAAACATTCCAAGCTCGTAATACGGAAGATACTATGTATATCGTTGAGAAAATTCGCTATCGCTTAGAAGGACTTCTTGAAAGTGATATGCTTAATAATTATTTCGGACATGCCCCGCTTTATTTATCTGTTATTGCAGATGAAAAAAACTGCCGCGTCGAAGAATTAGCGAATGATGATACGCAACTCATAGATGACGATGATAATAAAAACAAAATGGATGAAAGCTTCTCGACATGGCATCGTGAAAATAAAAATAACGAGAACGAGAACTTTTTACGCTTTGAACTAGAAAGTGGAACAAAAACAAACATGATGGGTGATACAGCTCGTGAGTCAGAAGATGGCGATCAAGCACTTGGTTCTGTACAAGGTACTTCTCAAAAAAGTACACAATCCAACTTTGATGGTGCTGATACAGAAGAAGCAAGAGCTTCACACGCTTCTAGTCAAAACGAGGGTGCATACGGTAAGTATAATGTGGGAGCTTCTCATACATTTAAAGAAGCTCGCAAATCAAATCCTGATGAGAAAAAAGATTACCAAGCTATCAAATCAGTCGTTAATAAAGATGTAAAAGAATTAAAGAAAATTATCGAAAAAACAATTGAAAATAAAACGAATGCAAACAGTGATAAATACTACGGAAGACTTCGTAAGAAATTCCTTCGTATTTATACTGAAAAGCAGCCACGCATGTTTTATAAAAAAGGGCAAGAATCACAAGAGCTCGATGTTGCATTCCAATTGTTAGTGGACTGCTCTGGTTCTATGTATAACAAAATGGAAGAAACGAAAAAGAGTGTGGTCCTATTCCATGAAGCATTGAAATCTTTAAAAATCCCGCACGCTATTAGCGGATTTTGGGAAGATGCTTCTAGTGCTAAACCTGAAGATAAGCCGAATGTTATCCATGAAGTTGTGACATACAAAAACTCAACGTTACCAAACGTGGGTCCTGAAATTATGCAGCTTCGCGAAGAAGAAGATAACCGCGACGGATATATTATTCGTATCGTTTCTGAAAAGCTTGCGAAAAGACCAGAAAAGCATAAATTCTTACTTGTCTTTACAGACGGTGAGCCTTCTGCGCTGGACTATCAACAAGACGGTATTTTAGATACGCATGAAGCTGTCAAACTTGCTCGTAAAAGTGGTATGGAAGTAATCGGTATCTTCATCGAAGAAGGCGAAGCGAAAGAAGCGACGTATCAATTAATGAAAAACATTTATAACCATCACTTCTTAGTTGCAAATCATGCTGAAGATTTACGCCTGAAGATTAAACCATTGTTGAAAAAACTATTACTGAAGACGATTGAATAGAAAAACAGGAGCCTTTTGGCTCCTGCTTTTCGTTCACTCACTTTGTTTCTGGTTGAAACTTGTATGGAATGGCTACTTCTAACAATAATTCGAACCCTCCATCGTAGTATGGGAATCGCTCATTCGCGATTTTTCTATCTACCCACTCGATTGCGGAAATTTCTCCTTCATCTTCTGCACCAAGTTCACCTGTTATAACATTTGCTCGGAATGTAAAAAGTAATGCATGATGGCCCTTTCCCTCAAAAAACTTCTCATTTAATGCAACAAGTCCACCTGCCATAGCAGTTAAACCTGTCTCTTCTTTCACTTCTCTTACTAGTGCTTCCGTTAATGTTTCACCTTTTTCAACAGCCCCGCCTGGCAATGACCAAACGTTTTGTTCTACATTATGTACCATTAATATTTTATCTTTTTCTTCATCATGTATTAGTGCATATACAACATCAACTCTTTGCATGTTGCTTTTCTTCCTTCCTAAAATAATTAAGAGCCAATTCCTAAGAATCGGCTCTTCCTATTAATTCATTACTAACTCAGATGCGAGCTTTTTTTTTAACTTAGCCAACATGTCAGTTGTCATTTTGTCTAAATCATATTCTGCTTTAAAGCCCCATTCTTTCATTGCTGCTGTTGCATCAATAGAGTTTGGCCAGCTATCAGCGATTGTTTGACGAGCTGAGTCTACTGCGTAATCCATTGTAAACGTCGGGATGTGTTTACGAATTGACGCTGTGATTTGCTCTGGCTCGAAGCTCATTGCTGTAATGTTGAACGCATTTCTATGCACTAATTTAGTTGGATCAGCTTCCATTAATGAAATGATCGCTTGTAAAGCATCCGGCATATACATCATATCCATGTATGTTCCTTCTGCAATATATGAGGTGTATGTGCCTTTTTTAATCGCCTCATAATAAATTTCAACTGCATAGTCAGTTGTTCCGCCTCCTGGAGGAGCTACGTAAGAAATTAAGCCTGGGAAACGTACACCGCGCGTATCAACGCCAAACTTTTGATGATAATAATCACATAGTAATTCCCCTGCTACTTTGTTTACCCCATACATCGTAGTAGGACGCTGGATTGTATCTTGTGGTGTATTATCTTTTGGCGTTGATGGACCAAATGCACCGATAGAACTTGGCGTGAAAAACTTACAGTTTAATTCACGTGCTGCTTCTAATGCATTTACAAGTCCGCCCATATTTAAATTCCAAGCAAATAACGGATTTTTTTCTGCAGTTGCTGAAAGTAAAGCCGCTAAATGAATAATTGTATCTACTTCATTACGCTTTGCAATATCATGTAATTTTTGTCCATCCGTTACATCTAACGTTTCAAATGGACCAGACTTTACTACTTCACTATCTGTTTCACGAATATCTGTTGCAATAACGTTTGATGCACCGTATACATCACGAAGTTTCATTACTAGTTCAGAACCAATTTGCCCTAAAGAACCGGTTACTAGAATTTTTTTCATTTTTCCCACTCCTCATTTGCAAGCTATTCACAAGATGTCGTTAATTAAATGATACCCATTTCTTTCCCTACTTTTTCATACTTACGAATTGCTTCATCTAACATTTCTTTCGTATGAGCTGCTGTAGGCATATTTCGAACGCGTCCCATTCCTTTTGCTACGGTTGGGAATACGATAGATTTTGCGTATACGCCTTCTTCATTTAGACGTTTACTAAATTCTTGTGTTAATACTTCATCACCAATAATGCAAGGTGTAATTGGTGTTTCACTTTCTCCAATGTTAAAGCCAAGTTCTTTTAACCCTTGTTTTAAATAGCGACCATTTTCCCATAAACGATCGTGTAACTCTGTGCTTTCCATTAAAATTTCAATTGATCTCATACAAGCAGCTGCATCAGCTGGTGTTAACGCTGTAGAGAATAAGAATGGACGTGAACGCACTTTTAACCAATCGATTAAGTTTTGTTTCCCAGCTACATATCCACCAATTACCCCAATTGCTTTTGATAATGTACCAATTTGGAAATCAACTTTATCAGAAAGGCCGAAATGTTTCACAGTACCTGCACCTTTGCCAAGTACACCTGAACCGTGTGCATCATCTACATATGTCATTAAATCCAGCTCTTCTGCAATTTCAACAATCTCTGGTAATTTTGCAATATCTCCATCCATTGAGAAAACACCGTCTGTAATAACCATTAATTTATTGTAAAGACCTGATTCTTTCGCCGCGATTGCTTTTTGGCGTAAATCTTCCATATCAGAATGTTTATAAACGATGATTTTCGCTCTTGATAGACGACTACCATCGATAATAGATGCATGATTTAATTCATCTGAAAGAATCGCATCATTTTTATCCATAACAGCTGAAATCGCTGCCATATTACAGTTAAACCCTGATTGATAAGCAATTGCTGCTTCTGTATGTTTAAACTTTGCAATTGTTTCTTCTAATTTAATATGCAAATCTAAAGTACCGTTAATTGTACGAACGGCTCCTGCTCCAACGCCGTACTTATGAATTGCCCCAATTGCTGCTTCTTGTAAGCGATTATCAGTCGCTAATCCAAGATAGTTGTTTGAAGATAAGTTAATATATTCTTTTCCGCCAATTGTAATAATCGGTCCATTTGGACTTTCAAGCGGATCAATTACGTTATAAAGCCCCTTTGATTTTAAATCCTCTAAATTTTCTTCTAAAAAGTTTGCAAGTGTTTTACTAGACATCGTGAAGCCTCCCATCGTTCATGTAAGCGAATTATTGTCTTAATAGTTCTAATAATCCCTCTACTAGCTTAACACGTTTTCAGAATTTATTATAGAAAAATAGTTTAAAGTAACCGCTTACAATTTTAAATTATAAATGATTCCTTACAAGAAATCTATCTTTTACTTTTCATATTTGATAGAATTAAAAGAATATTTAGGGGGGGCTTCAAACATGGCATTTACAGAATCTGATGTATATAATAACGAAGGATTTTTTGAACAATATATGAAACGAAGATATCGCGAAAATAGCCCGAATGAATCGATTGAGAAACCAACATTCTTTCAGCTCATTGGTAATGTGCAAGGAAAGCAAATTCTCGATTTAGGTTGTGGTGACGCTAAGTTTGGTGTGGAATTATTAGAAAATGGCTGCCACTCTTACACTGGCATTGAAGGCTTCCATCTTATGTATGAAAAAGCAGTAAAACAACTAGAAAATGAAAATGGCACTGTTCATTTTTTAAACCTCAAAGACTACACATACCCTCCTTCTACTTTTGATTTAGTAACATCTAGACTCGCTTTACATTATATTGAACGTCTTGATACTATTTTTCAAAATGTATACCAAACTTTAAAGCCAAACGGAGTTTTTACCTTTAGTGTTCAACATCCCCTTATTACCTCTTCATTTGAAAGCTTACAAACGAGTGGTAAAAGAACTAGCTGGCTCGTCGATGATTATTTTAAAACAGGCAAACGAGTTGAACCATGGATTGACCAAGAGGTTATTAAATATCATCGTACAACGGAAGAGTATTTCACATTGTTACAACAAGCCGGATTTACAATTACAAACTTAAAAGAAGCTACACCAAGTAAAGGAAACTTCCAAATCGAGGAAGAATACAACCGTCGCTTACGGATTCCTCTCTTCCTCTTATTTTCTTGTACCAAATAAAAAAACGATGAATCAATCATCGTTTTTTTCGTTATCTCATCGCCTGAGCAACTTCTTTAACTAATCGTCTTCCTCTTCCGTGCGGGATACAAAGTGGTGTTCCAAATAACGGATCTGTACTGATTTGACACTCCATTCGGAATACATCACGTACTAGCTTTTCGTCTACCACTTCTTCAGGCTTACCTTGTGCATATATTTGTTTATCTTGAATTGCTACAATATTATCTGCATAGCGGCATGCCAAATTCAAATCGTGCAATACCATAACAATCGTTCTTTGCTCTGTTTCATTTAATTCGAATAATAAATCTAATACTTCAATTTGGTGCGTCATATCTAAATATGTAGTCGGCTCATCCAGTAAAATAATATCTGTATCTTGTGCAAGCGTCATTGCAATCCAAGCACGTTGACGTTGTCCACCTGAAAGAGCATGAACATCACGCTCAGCAAATTCTGTCATACCCGTTGCCGCAAGTGCCTTCTGGACCATTTCCTCATCTTTTTCTGACCATTGCTTCAGCCATGTTTGATATGGATAACGCCCTTGCTTTACAAGTTGCAATACTGTAAGACCTTCTGGTGCTTGAGGCCCTTGTGGCAATATCGCCATTTGACGAGCAATTTGCTTCGTTTGCATACTTTGAATTGCTTGATTATCTAACAAAATGTCCCCAGTTGTTGGCTTTAACAATCTAGCTAGTGAGCGTAATAAAGTTGATTTTCCACAACCGTTAGAACCGATGAAGATTGTAATTTCCCCTTTTGGAATTTCTAAATCCAACTCATCAATAATAATTGTTTCACCATAAGACAGCGTCAAACGTTTCGTCTCCAATGCTTTTTGCATATTCATCTCCCTTTATGAATTCCGACTTTTATAAAGTAAATAAATAAAATAAGGTGCACCAATCGCTGATGTAAATACCCCTGCTGGAATTTCAAGTGGTGTGAAAATTGTACGCCCAATTAAATCTGCAGCAAGTACTAGAATTGCACCGATAATCGCCGCAACTGGGAGCAATGCACCGTAGAAAGAGCCAACTAATCTTCGTGCAATATGAGGTGCCATTAAACCGACAAATCCAATTCCTCCTGCGAAAGCGACTGCTCCACCAATTAAAGCTGTACTAAGTAGTAACATGAATACGCGTGACTTCGTTAAAGGAACACCGAGTCCTACTGCTATATCATCCCCTAGCTCTTGTGCATTTAAATGTCTAGCAGCGATAAATGATATGATCGTTAAAATGAGAACCCAAGGCGCAAGTACCATAACATTTTGCCATGAAGAACCATAAACAGTACCTGTAATCCATACATTCGCTTGACTCGCTTGATAAATTGGGGCTAACAACATAAATAAAGTCGTTGCCGCTTTCGTTAATGCCCAAAATCCAACACCAATTAAAACAAGACTAATTGGTGATAACCCGTCATTTCTCCATGCAAATAAATATACAAAAAACGCAACAATTGTCGCACCAGCAAAAGCTGCGAGCGGCATATAATGAATGCTTACTGTTAGCGCATTGTTTTTATCACTAAATATCGCTAAAAAGAGTACTACTGCTACGCTTGCACCACCTGTGATTCCAATGATATCAGGAGAAGCAAGCGGATTACGAACGAGCCCTTGTAAAATACAACCCGCTACAGCAAGTGCGATTCCTACAAGGATTGCAATTAAAATACGCGGCATACGAAACTTATTTACAACCATATTTGACATTGCATCGCCATTTCCGGTAATCGCTTGCCATACATCATAAGGAGCAATTTTCATATCACCCATACCCGCACTGGCAAAAAATAACCCTATTAAAATAGCTAGTAAACTTAATAAGACTAGAACAGCTCGTTTATACATTAAAAACGAGAGCCCCTCTTTTCCTATACGAAACGGAATATACTTCTTCATTTGCCAAGCCCTCTCTTACGTGCAATATAAATAAAGAATGGGGCCCCGATAAATGCTGTCATAACCCCTACTGGTACTTCTTGTGGCATAATGACATATCTTGCTGCTATATCAGCCAAGATTAGTAGTATTGCACCTAACAACCCGCTATACGGTACTATCCACCTGTGATCTACCCCAACAAGAGCTCTTGCAAAATGAGGAGTAACGATGCCAATAAATCCAATTGGGCCAGCAACAGCAACTGAGCCACCTGACAACAGTACAATAATAAGTAATACTAATGATTTCATTAAAATAGTTCGTTGTCCGAGCCCCTTTGCGACATCTTCTCCCATCATTAATGTATTTACTTTCCCTGCCATCATAAGGGATGCAATCCAACCTACTAATAAGTATGGGAATACGGATTGTAATATTTCTAGCTTTCTCCCTTGTACAGATCCAGCAAGCCAAAATAACACTTCTTCAAGCGCTTTTTCATTTAATACAAGTAACCCTTGTGTTAATGATGAAAACAAAGCGCTTATCGCTACACCCGCTAATGTCAACTTGAGCGGGGTTGTCCCTTCTTTTCCTAAAGAACTAGAAGCGAATACTAGTACTGCTGCAACTGCCGTTCCTAAAAAGGCAATCCAAGTGAAAGCTGATAATGATGTAACGGAAAAAATCACAATTGCTACAACTATAAAAAAAGCAGCACCTGAATTTAATCCTATAAAATCTGGAGCAGCAAGCGGGTTCTTTGTTAAAGTTTGCATTAAACAACCCGCAATAGCTAAACTAGCACCAACACTAGCCGCAATTAACGCCCTTGGTAGACGCACATTTTGAATAATAATATGTTCATTTGAACCATTAAAATGGAAAAAAGCATCTAGCGCTAATTTCCAACTCGTATTTGTATATCCGAAAATAATACTTCCCCAAATACAAATAACGACTGCAATGATTCCAACAAATAATCCAATCCATTTTGCTTGATTTGTTTTTAATAACATGCAGCGTTTCCCCTTCAATGTATAATGATACGTTGTAAGTGTATTTCAACTTAATTCTCATTGTCAACGATAATGAGAACTATTTTCAGTAATATATATTGACAATCAACAGATAAAGGCTTAATATCATGCTTGCTATTGAAAAATATTCTCAACATGTAGGGGGTACATAATGAATTCCATGAAAAAGAAATCGTTTACAGTATTTGTATTATTACTAGCATTTTCACTCCTTTTAAGTGCTTGTGGAAAGCCAGATAACAAAGAAGAAACAACAAAAGATAATAAAAAAGAAACGATTACAGTTGAGCACGCAATGGGTAAAACAGAAGTTCCTGCCAATCCAAAACGTGTAGTTATTTTAACTAATGAAGGAACTGAAGCTTTACTTGAATTAGGTGTGAAACCGGTCGGTGCTGTAAAGTCTTGGACAGGTGACCCATGGTATCCGCATATTAAGGATAAAATGAAAGATGTAAAAGTTGTTGGTGATGAAGGACAAGTTAACGTTGAAACTATCGCTTCTTTAAAACCAGACTTAATTATCGGTAACAAAATGCGTCACGAAAAAGTGTACGAGCAACTAAAAGCAATCGCACCTACTGTTTTCTCTGAAACATTACGTGGTGAATGGAAAGATAACTTCAAATTTTATGCGAAAGCATTAAATAAAGAAAAAGAAGGTCAAAAAGTTTTAGCTGATTACGAATCACGTATGAAAGATTTAAAAGGCAAACTTGGCGATAAAGTAAATCAAGAAATTTCTATGGTACGTTTTATGCCTGGTGATGTTCGTATTTATCACGGTGATACATTCTCTGGCGTTATTTTAAAAGAACTTGGATTTAAACGTCCTGGAGATCAAAACAAAGATGATTTCGCAGAACGCAATGTATCTAAAGAGCGTATTTCTGCAATGGATGGCGATGTATTATTCTACTTCACATTCGATAAAGGAAATGAGAAAAAAGGATCTGAACTAGAAAAAGAGTATATAAACGATCCCCTATTCAAAAATTTAAATGCAGTGAAGAATGGTAAAGCATACAAAGTTGACGACGTTATTTGGAATACAGCAGGCGGTGTAATGGCTGCTAACTTACTACTAGACGACATTGAAAAACGCTTTATTAAATAATAAAAAAACCAGCTCCCCCTTTTATGGAGCTGGTTTTTTCATTTCACTGAAGTGTCACATTATTTCATTTTGTATTTTTATTCCCAATATGTTATATTATAAAAGTAAATACAGTGTATTTTCTCTATATCGGAATAGATATTTTAATCTAAATTTTCTGATTAATCACTATTTTACTTTCTTTTAGAATTCAATTACTACATTTGAAAACGCTTATTATCTCGTTTTCAGGGAAAAATACAATAACGGTTGAAGAAAAAATGAATTATTTCAGAAATTTTCTTTCTATTTCCATATAATTCTATTGACTTCTAAATATTTTGTGAATTAAAATAATTACATAAATATCCGTTATACAGGATTAGGGGGAAACAAACATGGATGCAGCTTTAAAATTAGAAAAAGCTGGAGAGCAACAATCACCAAAAAAACATCCACCAGGATTATATTTGTTGTTCTTTACAGAGGCATGGGAAAGATTTAGTTATTACGGAATGCGTGGCTTATTAGTTCTTTATTTAACAACGAGCTTAGTAAGCGGCGGTTTAGGATTTGATAAAGCAGTTGCTGTACAGATTTACGGTATTTTCACAATGTTAGTATATTTCACACCGATTATTGGTGGTTGGCTAACTGACCATTTCATTACGAAACGACACGCCATTACCATCGGCGGTATCATTATGGCACTTGGTAACTTTGTACTATTTTCAATGAACACTAAAACTGGACTATTCTTAGGCTTAGGATTATTAGTTATTGGTAACGGATTCTTCAAGCCAAATATTTCGACTTTATTAGGTCAATTATATAGCGAAAACGATTCTCGTCGTGATAGTGCCTTCACTATCTTCTACATGGGAATTAACTTAGGAGCTTTTATCGCTCCATTCATTTGCGGTTATTTCGCAGATTATAAATACGGATTCTTAACAGCTTGTATCGGTATGATCATTGGTCAGATTGCATTTAATACATTAGCACCTCGTTACTTAGGTTCAATCGGAACAACTGTTGTCGGAAAGAAATCTAAAGAAAACAATGCAAAAGTAATTGAGAAAAAACCTTTAACAGCACAAGAGAAAAAACGTACAGCTGCAATTTTAATTTTAACTTGTTTCGTTGTATTCTTCTGGGCAGGATTTGAACAAGCTGGTAGTTCTTTAACACTTTATACAGATAAATTCGTAGATCGTACAATTGGTGGATTTACAATTCCAACACCTTGGTTCCAATCTATAAACCCATTGTTCATTATCTTATTGGCATTACCTGTTTCTGCATTATGGATTAAACTTTCAAAAACAAAAAATGGTGATTTAAAAATCCCAACAAAAATGGCATTAGGTATGATTTTACTAGGGGTTGGATATTTAGTTCTAACTTTAGCTGTTTTAAAAACTGGTAGCGATGAAGGTAATATTGCAATGAAAGCAAACTTATTCTTCATTATCTTCACTTACATGTTCCATACAATTGGTGAATTATTCTTATCACCAATCGGATTATCTATGGTAAGTGCAATCGCTCCTCTTAAATTAGCTTCTTTATTAATGGGTGTATGGTTAGCTGGTACTGGATTTGCAAACTTATTAGCAGGACAATTAGCTGCTTTCACTCAATCTTTAGGATATTTAGAAGTATTCGCAAGCATCGGTGTTATCGTAATCGTGCTAGGATTAGTACTTCTTATGTTCTCTAAGAAAATTGCACATATGATGGAATAGCAAATAGAAAAGACGCTTCTACAATTAGAAGCGTCTTTTCTATTACCTCTCTTCTAAAGCCGTCACGTCCACGTGAACGCTCTCTCCTGGGTTGGATACGTCATACACTTGAGCACTCCCCTTCTGCTCATCACAGCTCTCAATCCATACGGGGACTCCCTCATATGTAACATCAATTTTACTTGAAGAAGATAATATCTGTTTCACACGTTTTACATCCATTATGTTATTCCTCCTTTGGCTTACAACACTCCTTTCTATCTTTTCATATCCCTTCAGAATATATTCCGTCAATTTAGCACTTCAACCGATAGTTTGTTTCTTTCTCACGCGCTAATATTTTCCTATTATTACATCCTTTCCAAATAAAAAAAGACGTATATTTCACACGTCTTCTTTCCATAATATTCAAAAATTAAGAAAATAATGTTTTTACTACTTCACTTACTTTATCGTTATGAATTTGATAGTACACTTCTAACCCGCGTCTCTCAAAGCGTACTACTTTATTTTGTTTTAATTTCGTTAAATGCTGTGAAACAGTTGATTGTGGAATTTCTAATACCTCTTGTAATTGTGTTACATTACATGTTCCACGCTGCATTAGTTCCATTACTAAACGTAGACGTAGCGGATGAGCTAATGCTCTTAACATCTGTACGTCTTCTTCTGAAATACGACAGTCAAATTGATTTTGGTTCATAAAGTTCCCCTCATTTTCGTTTTTTATTTTCTTTATTATTTATTTATATATCTGTTCTTATATTTCCTGTTACGACATAACTTTATCAACCTATAATGCTGAAAAATTTTTCCTCCTTTTATCAGCACACAGTTCAGGAAAAAATCCCTGCTGATTTTGAATATTATACTATATGATATAAAGAAAAAGCAAAACAAAGGGATAGTAATACTTTGCTTACAAATGTTGATTTATCAGCCTTTTTGTTATATTTTCACCTTACTGAAATGTACAGTAATGATATTGTAAAATATCGTCTATAATTGATAACTTATCGTAAAGTAATTTGACCATATTTAACCATTTTGTTACGATAAAAAGGAAATTTAAGTAAGGAGGATGATGTAATATTAAAAAATGGTTTATTATTATGTTAATTAGCATTGCGGTTGGCTGGACTATTATCGATCACTTCCTATTAGACAAAAAAGAAGATATAGCTTCAAAATCAAACATCCCAATTGGAACTGAAGTTGGCAATGTTGCCCTTGATTTCCTTCTGGAAACAACTACTGGTCAAGAAGTTCGCCTTACAGACTATAAAGGAAAAAAAGTAATATTGAATTTTTGGGCAAGTTGGTGTGGTCCATGCAAAATAGAAATGCCTGATATGGAAAAGTTTTATCATGATACTAAAAATATGGGGATTGAAATGGTCGCTGTAAATGCAACAGCTACTGAAAAAGACCCGAACGATGTAAAACAATTTCTTGAAGAAAACAAATATACATTCCCCGTCCTATTAGATCAAAAAGGACAGGCAAGTGCCGCATATCAAATCATCAGCATTCCAACATCTTTTGTCATCGATACAAACGGTATCATTCAATATAAGCATGTAGGACCAATGACATATGAAAAAATGAAAGAATATGTAAATAATTTATAAAAGCGTATTCAAATCAATTTGATTACGCTTTTTGTCCACTTTATGAACAAAGCGTTACTTTTAACACTATTATGGAATAATTATACTTTTTTACGTTGACAATAGTGTTGAAGGAGAATATACTAAGCATGTAAGTTGATTGTGAATAGTTTCACAAATAATGTGAATTTCTTCACATATAATAGATAGGAGTTGTCATTATTATGAGTACTTGGACACAAATTTATGACCCATTAAACAATATTTGGTTATCTGCACTAATCGCAGCACTTCCAATTTTCTGCTTCATCATTTGTTTAATGGGACTCAAAATGAAAAGTTATATCGCTGGTCTTTACAGTGTGATTGTCGCTATTATTCTTGCTATATTTGTTTATAAAATGCCAGCAACAGTAGCTGTAGCATCTGCCGGATTCGGTGTTTTATCTGGATTTTATCCAATTTGTACTATCGTTATTGCAGCGATTTTCCTTTACAAATTAACTGTTAAAACAGAGCAATTCAATATAATTCGTGATAGTATTTCTAGTATTACAAATGATCAACGTTTACAAGTATTATTAATCGCTTATTCTTTCGGTGCTTTCTTAGAAGGTGCGGCTGGCCTAGGTGTACCAGTTGCTATTACAGCTGCATTACTTGTAGGTATGGGCTTTAATCCATTAAAAGCAGCAGGTATTTGTTTAGTAGCAAATATCGCTGGTGGTGCTATGGGTGCTATGGGTATCCCAGTTACAGTACCTGCACAATTAACTCAATTAGATGCATTAACTATAGGTCGTCAAACTGTTCTTATTTTACCTTTCATTAGCATTATTTTACCTTTCTTACTCGTTTCAATGGTCGATGGAATTAAAGGTATTAAAGAAACTTGGCAAGGTATTCTTGTAAGTGGTGTTTCTTTCGCCATTACTCAGTTCCTTGTAACTTACTTCTTAGGTGCAGAACTTACTAATATTTTCGCAGCCGTTGTAAGTATGGTCTCTCTTGCATTATTCTTACGTGTTTGGCAACCAAAATCTTCTGCTAAAGAAGAAAAACAAGAAGAAAAAGAATCTCATACATTCAATCAAATTTTATATGCTTGGTCACCATTCGTATTCTTAACTGCATTCGTAACAGTCTTTAATTTAAAACCGATTAAAGCTTTATTTGCTCCGGATGGTCCGTTGGCAAACTTAGTATTTAACATTCAATTCCCTGGTCTTCATAATGCGGTTATGAAAACTGCACCAATTACAAAGGCTGATACACCTTTCGCAGCGATTTTCAAATTCGATGTATTCTCTTCTACAACTACTGCGATCGTACTAGCAATTATCGTTTCACTTATCGTTTACCGCGTAAAAGGTAAAATGGTTAAAGAATTACTGGTTGAAACAATGAAAGAATTAAAAGCTCCAGTATATACAATTTGTAGCGTTATCGCTTTAGCTTACGTAGAGAACTACTCTGGTATGTCATCTACACTTGGACTTGCATTCTCTTCTACTGGTAATGCATTCCCAGTTCTTTCTCCAATCTTAGGATGGATTGGCGTATTCATTACAGGATCAGTAGTATCAAGTGGTTCATTATTCGCACCGCTTCAAGCAGTAACTGCGGACCAATTAAACATCGTTCCTTCTACACTCGTTGCATTAAATGTAGTAGGTGGTACAATGGCAAAAATGGTTTCACCACAATCTGTAGCAGTTGCCTGTGCAGCAGTTGGACTAGTTGGTCAAGAATCTGCCTTATTTAAAACAGCAATGAAATACAGTTTAATCTTCTTAGCTGTTATTAGCTTACTTCAATTAAACGCTGTATTTAATATCTTCTAAAAAAAAGCACCGATCCAAATGGATCGGTGCTTTTTTCATTACATTTTTTTATCCCGCTATTTGTGGGAGTCGGGCTGCCCGTAAAAGCCCGATTGGTGAAGGCTAATAATCAGTGGGGATGGACACCCCCTACTGATTAAAGTTTCACTTTATTCTTTAATAAAGAAGCGCCAGCAATTTCAGGATGCGTCATTTCGTATGGATCCAAAATAATATCAAGCTCTTCTGCTGTAAGTACACCATGTTCTAAACATAACTCCCTAACAGATTTTCCTGTCGTAATTGCTTCACGTGCAATGCGCGAAGCTGCTTCATAACCAATATGAGGATTCACTGCTGTAATAACCCCAACACTTTTTTCAACATATTGCTTAAGCAACTCTTCATTCGCTGTAATTCCTTTAATACAATATTCACGGAATACACGGAATCCATTGTTCATAATACTGATGGATTGAATTAAA
The DNA here is from genome assembly GCF_030348325.1 of Bacillus hominis. NCBI lineage: Bacteria > Bacillati > Bacillota > Bacilli > Caryophanales > Bacillaceae > Bacillus > Bacillus hominis. Next base: position 594,246 of record NZ_JAUCFS010000005.1, on the reverse strand, counting down.
TTAAATACTAATACAGGCTCCATTACATTTAACTCTAATTGCCCTGCTTCTGACGCTAAGCAAATTGTATGATCGTTTCCAATTACTTGGAAAGCAACTTGGTTAATTACTTCTGCCATAACTGGATTTACTTTACCTGGCATAATAGATGAGCCTGGTTGACGAGCTGGTAGTTGAATCTCCGCCAATCCAACACGTGGACCAGATGCCATAATACGAAGATCATTTGCAATTTTAGACATATTCATCATACATACTTTTAATGCTGCAGATACTTCTGTATATGCATCTGTGTTTTGCGTCGCGTCAACTAAGTGCTCTGCACCAACAAGAGGGAATCCACTAAAAGTTCGTAAATGCTTTACAACTTGCTCAATATAAGTTGGATTTGCATTTAATCCCGTACCGACAGCTGTCGCACCCATATTAACTTCGTATAAATGTTGACGAGACTGTTTAATTCTTTTTATATCACGCTCTAGCACTCTGCTATATGCTTCAAATTCTTGTCCAAGGCGAATTGGAACTGCATCTTGTAAATGTGTACGTCCCATTTTAATAACGTGATCAAACTCTTTTGCTTTATCATGAAAAGCAGAATGGAGTTTTTCCATTGTAACAAGAAGTTCTTCTAGCATCATAAGAGTTGCAATATGAATCCCAGTTGGGAACGCATCATTTGTTGATTGCGCCATGTTCACATGAGTGTTTGGGCTAATTTTCGCATATTCACCTTTTTCGTACCCCATACGTTCTAACGCTCTATTAGCAATTACTTCATTAGTATTCATATTAATTGAAGTCCCTGCCCCGCCCTGAATTGGGTCTACAATAAATTGATCATGGAACTTCCCATCCACAATTTCTTGTGCAGCTTCTGCAATTTCTTGTCCGATATCTTTAGCTAAGTAACCTGTATCTATATTCGCAAGCGCTGCCGCTTTTTTTACAATTGCCATTGCCGTAATGAGTGACGGATGAATGCGATATCCTGTAATCGGAAAGTTTTCTACGGCACGTAATGTTTGTACACCATAATAAGCTACACTCGGTACTTCCTTTTCACCTAAAAAATCTTTTTCTATACGTATATCCTTCGTTGCTACCATTTTTCATCACCTATACTTTTCATTCTAAATCCTTATCTAAAGAATTCGCTCTATAAAATACGAGTATCATTAAAAGAATTCTTCAGTATCCACCTTCACTATATAGTACCCTTTTTGAAAGCGCAAACATTTATTTTTCTATATATCCTTTTTATTAAAGTTTATATAATAGAAAAGCCATTCATTCTTCTACTTTCTTTATTTCAACTCGCTTAATTTGATGCATATCCTTTTCAAGAACTTTAAAAGAAAAGCCGTGTTTCTCAATAATATCTCCCTCAGCAACGATTTGCTCTTGTACCATAATCCAGCCACCAATTGTATCAACATCAGCAGCGACCAAGTGTATGCCAAATAAATCATTTACTTCGCTAATAAGTACTTTCCCCTCTACAATTTTACACATTTCACTTATATGTTCTATAGGTGGATTCTCATCTTCATCGTATTCATCTCGGATTTCTCCAACAATTTCTTCTAAAATATCTTCCAATGTAACAATCCCTGCTGTGCCACCATATTCATCATATAATACAGCTAATGGAATGCGTCTTCTTTGCATTTGCAATAGTAAATCATGGATTGCGATATTTTCTAACACTTCAATAACTGGACGTGTATATGGTGTAATCGAACACTCTTCATCTCGATTACCATCCATATAACGAATAAATAAGTCCTTTACATTAACCATCCCAATAATTTCATCTTTATCTTCACCCAATACTGGATATCTCGTATATTTTTCTTGTGCGATTACTTTAATATGTGTCTCAAACGGCTCATCTTCATATAAACCAACAACTTCAGTACGAGGTACCATGATTTCCTTTGCTACCCTGTTATCAAATTCAAAGATATTATTTACATATTTAAATTCAGTTTGATTAATCTCGCCACTCTCATAACTCTCAGACAAGATTAATCTTAGTTCCTCCTCTGAATGCGCAACTTCATGTTCAGAAGCCGGATGTAAGCCAAATAAGCCTGTTACAAATCGTGCAGAGCCATTTAAAGCCCAAATAAATGGATACATAACTCGGTAAAAATAAATAAGGGGCTTTGATAATAATAAGCTAACTTGCTCTGCTTTTTGGATTGCAAAAGTCTTTGGAGCTAGTTCACCAATTACAACATGTAAAAACGTAATAACTGCAAATGCAATAATAAATGAAACTGTACTTGCAATTGCAGGAGATACATCCAATTTTAAAAACAGAGGTTCGAGTAAATGTTTAATCGTCGGTTCTCCTAACCACCCGAGCCCTAAAGCAGTAATCGTAATTCCTAACTGACATGCCGATAAATATTCATCTAAATTTGAAGTTACTTTTTTAGCTGCCAATGCGCCTCGTCTTTTTTCACTAACGAGTTGATCGATACGACTGCTACGCACCTTTATAATTGCAAACTCTACAGCTACAAAGAAACCTGTTAGCGCAATAAGAACAGCTACCATCAATAATTTTAAAATATCCACATATGTCCTTTAGCTTTTCTTAGCTAAAGTTACACCTCCTTTAAAAAAGAAGTTTCACTTTAGTTTCTTCATTTACTTGAAAGCAACCCTATATAAAATTCACCAATTTTCAGCCCTCATACAATTCTAATGGCAAACCGTCAGGATCTTGGAAAAAGACAAATTTTTTTCCCGTTATCTCATCAATACGTATCAATTCCGTCTCAACATCGCATCGGTTTAAATGTTTAACAGCTTCTTCTATATCAGTAACCGCAAAAGCTAAATGTCTAAGTCCAGCAGCCTCTGGAAAGCTTGCGCGGTCAGGCGGACTTGGAAATGAAAATAATTCAATTTGATACTCTCCTCCTACACATAAATCTAACTTATAAGAATTTCGTTCCTTTCTATATACTTCATTCTTCACTTTGAAACCTAATATTCGTGTATAAAAATCCTTTGACACTTCATAATTTGAACAAATAATTGCAACGTGATGTACTCTACATATATTCATGATTCCTCTATTCCTCTCTTTACCAAACATGCATATTCTCACTTTAAATGAAAAACATATATATCAGAATATCTCTTTTAGGGGGCTTATTATGAAATTTATCACTTTTTTCGTTGGACTTATCGTTGTTTTTTTCCTTGCCTACATTGCTAGCAACAATAAAAAACACATTAAATTCAAACCAATTTTCATCATGATTATTATACAGTTAATTTTAGCCTATTTATTATTAAATACAGAAATTGGTCTCATACTTATTACGATAATTTCCAACCTGTTTACGAGGCTACTTGAGTATGCTGCCAGTGGTATAAACTTTGTATTTGGCGGTCTTGCAAATAAAGGGGAAATGCCATTTTTCCTTAACGTATTATTACCGATTGTCTTTATCTCCGTCTTAATCGGCATATTACAACATTTCAAAATACTACCATTCTTTATTCAGTGGATTGGTTTCTTTCTTAGTAAAATAAACGGTCTTGGGAAATTAGAATCTTACAACGCCATCGCTTCCGCTATTGTCGGCCAATCAGAAGTTTTTATTACGGTAAAAAAACAATTAGCCCAAATTCCAAAACATCGACTATATACACTTTGCGCCTCTGCTATGTCAACAGTATCTATGTCCATTGTCGGTGCCTATATGACAATGATCGAACCAAAATATGTAGTAACCGCACTCGTTCTCAATTTATTTAGTGGTTTTATTATCGTACTCATTATTAATCCTTACGACGTTAACGATGATGAAGACATTTTGGAAATAAAAGGGGAAAAACAAAGTTTCTTTGAAATGCTTGGAGAATACATTCTTGATGGTTTTCGCGTAGCAATTGTCGTCGGCGCTATGCTCATTGGATTCGTCGCATTAATTAGTTGCATTAATGACCTATTCCTCATTATATTCGGCATTACTTTCCAACAACTAATAGGCTATGTATTCGCCCCTATTGCATTTCTTATCGGCGTACCAAGTTCTGAGATTGTCACAGCTGGTAGCATTATGGCAACAAAGCTTGTGACAAATGAATTTGTAGCAATGATGGATCTTAGTAAAATTTCCAGCACTCTCTCTATCCGTACAGTTGGTATTATTTCTGTCTTCCTCGTTTCTTTTGCCAACTTTTCTTCCATTGGAATTATTTCCGGTGCGGTAAAAGGGTTAAACGAAGCACAAGGAAACGTCGTTGCACAATTTGGTTTAAAATTACTATACGGAGCTACTCTCGTCAGTATTTTATCTGCGATTATCGTAAGCATTATGCTTTAATTAGGTAAAATTTTATCATTTTCTTATCCCTGTCTTTTGTATACAATAACGAATAGGTGTCTTATAAAGTGAAACTTTAATCAGAGGGGGGCTATCCCCCACTGATTATTAGCCTTCACCAATCGGGCTTTTACGGGCAGTTATCTCCCACCTAACTTCCTTGCATTCGCTGGACTTTGAGGTGGGAGTTTTACTGCCCACAAATAGCGGAATAAATAATCAAGACATCTATTTTTTATACATGTACAATCGCTTTTATTTAGCGTAAAATATTTTTTATGTGTTTTAATACACCTAGATGTATACACTTTGATAGTTTTAAAGGAGAAAAAATGATGAAATCCGACATGAACAAAGATACTCGAGCCAAAAAAGGACGATTCAAGAAAAAACGTCTACTTTGGTTCCTTCTTATTCCATTACTGATTGTAGCACTTGGGACAGGAGGCTACTCCTTCCATATATACAGTAAAGCAAAATCTGTCTTAAGCAACGCCTATTCTGAACTCGGCCGAGGAGATAAATCCAGCAAACGTGAAAAGGCTGTTAAACCTATGACTGACAATATTTCTGTCCTAATTATGGGTGTTGATGAAAGTGATATCAGGGAAAAAGGTTACGGAAAAGCGACTCGTACAGATGCATTACTACTTGCAACAATTAATAAAAATGATAAATCTGTTAAACTGGTCAGCATTCCACGTGATTCACGCGTCTACATTAAATCACGTGATAAATATGATAAAATTACACATGCGCACGTATTTGGTGGTGTAGACAGCACAATTGATACAGTAGAAAACTTTTTAGATGTCCCAGTTGATTACTATGTAAAATTTAATTTCAAATCCTTTATCAAGATTGTTGATTCTCTAGGTGGTATAACTGTCGACGTTCCAGTTGAGTTCACAGAACAAAATAGTAGCGACGAGGCAGATGCTATTCACCTAAAAAAAGGGCGTCAACATTTAAATGGAGAAGAAGCACTTGCACTAGCGAGAACTCGTCATATCGACAGTGATTATATGCGTGGTCAACGACAACAACTTGTTTTAGAAGCTATTGCTGAAAAAGCACTGTCCCTTAATTCCATTAATAAAATCGGTGGCCTATTAGATGCTGTCGACAAAGACTTAAAAACAAATTTAACTTTCGATGATATGATGACGATTGCAAAAAATTCAATGGGTTCAGATTTAAAAATGGACAAAATGCAAGTAGAAGGTACTGACAAATATATAGGTGGTATTTATTATTACGTTCCAGACGAAAAAAGCGTCAATGATATATCGACAACCCTTCAAGAACATCTCGGTGTTACGAATAAAAATGAGCATAAAAAATTATAATAAAAAGGCTGCTAGATCTTTCTAAGCAGCCTTTTTATTATAATTTTCAACATATTTTTCACACATATTGTGACAAAAAAAGACAATTATTACAGGAATGTAACATTTTTTATAAAAACATTACACACATAGTGAAAATAATAGTATACTAGGACATACATACTGTTATTTTCATCATTTTTATACAAAAAATGTAATACATATATTTATACAAATTTTTCTGGGGGGAAATAAATGAAGAGAAGTAAAATACTAATCGGTTCCGCAATCGCTGGTGGCATATTACTTTGTGTAGGTGGTATTGGTGGATATCAATATGTATCCAAATTAAATAATCAACTAAATACAACTGCACTACCAAACACTACATTTGAAGGTATTTCTCTTGATGGAAAAAATAAAACAGATATTCAAGCTATTATTAGTCAAAAGGTGAATGAATTAGATCAAAAATTTCTTAACTACGTATTCCAAGATGATAAACAAACATATGTATGGAAAGATTTAGGTGTGGAGTATAATGAAAAAGAAATTACCGACACTATTTTTAAAGAACAAGAAGGCAATATGATTAATCGTTATAAAATGCGTAAACAAGCTGAAAATGGCGAATTAAAACGCGACTATAAATTAACATCAAAATTAAATACAACAACTTATGAAACCTTTATAAAGGATAAATATAATGAAACATTAAAAAATCCTGTCAACGCCGAATTAAGTGTTGAAGGTTCTACAGTAAATATTAGCCCAAGTCAAAATGGAGAAAAAATTGATAAAGGAAAATTAACCGATTTAACAAGCGCAGCTATTACTTCTGGCACATCCGATGTTGCATTACCAGTTACACTAATAAAACCTGAACGATCTACAGAAGATATACAAAAAATGGGGATTAAAGAAGTAATTGCTGAATACTCTACTCCAATGGCTGGTCGTAATGGAAATCAGTCTTATAACGTAAATAAATCAGCTAACACTTTAAGTGGAGTTATTGTAGCACCTGATGAAACATTTAGTTTTAATGGCCGTGTTGGCGTAACTGATGCTGCACATGGTTATAAATCCGCAGCAGTATTTTCACAAGGTAAAGTTATACAAAGTGCAGGCGGAGGTGTTTGCCAAGTCAGTAGTACTTTATATAGCGCAGCTTTAAGGGCAGATTTAGGAATTGTTTCTCGAAGCAATCATTCTATGCCCGTAAATTATTTACCACTTGGGCAAGATGCAGCAGTGGCAGATTATGGTCCGGATTTAAAATTTAAAAACAATACAGGTAATCATATTTATATTCAAGCATTTTCAAATGGAGGTAGTATTACTACACGTATTTTCGGTACAAATACTGGTAAAAATGTTGAAGTTTCTTCTCAAGTAATTAGTAATACTGGTGATAAAATTACAGCGGTTACGTATAAAAAAGTAACACAAAATGGTGAAGTAATATCAAATGGACAAATTTCAAAAAGCGTATATAAAAGTGCCCCAAAACAATGAGATAACATTAAACGGACAAATTTCAAAAAGCATATACAAAAAGGCGTGATCTACTCACGCCTTTTTCTTTTGCAATAATAGTAAAAAATCTCCAAGATGGTCTTGCGTTTCTTCTAAAGACCATATACGATTTCCTTGTCTTGCAGCTAATACGCACGCTTCTTCCCACGCGTTCTTTTTCTTCATATATAATAATTCATCTCGTAACTTCGTAACAGTTTCGTTTTCTTCTTGTTCTATAAATTCTTCCATTACACTAACTATTTCATTTTCATGAATACTTAACGTACAGTATGATTTTAAAAAGTATTGTAATGTTGGATACATATATACTCCCCCCTTTATTTATCTGATGGATAAGAAGTAATAATCTTAAATCCTAGATCTCCTGATTTATCTCTCGCTAAAACAGTAACAGTCTTTACTAGTTTATCTTTTACATTCATATTTTTCTTTATTACCGTTTTTCCAACTGGGAATGAATGAGTTGTATTCAATACAAGGCGAGCCTCTTTAGAGTTTTTTAACCAATCCTGAATTTCTTTATCATGTTGTTTTAAACTATCTTTCACAGCCTTTGTCGCTGTTTCCTTATCATAGTATGTACTTGCCGCTGAAACTTTATCTGTACTCAAACGTTTTTTCAGCTCTTCTTCTGTTTTTCCAACATGCCTTTCAATCGTATGACCATTTTTAGGTGGTCCTTCCATTTCATCTAAAATATTGTCACTAATTTTTTCTACTGATGTAGAATGATCCTCTTTTGGTTTTTCTGTTTTTTGTTCTTTTCCTGCACATCCACTTAAGATCAGCATTAGTGCCAATAAACTACTCAAAAAAAGACTATTTAGTCGTTTCATCGTATCACCTCTTCCATGATTATTATCGTAACTCCACTAAAAGTCAATTTCACAAAGAAAAAATGGATACAGTTTTAAAATCCCTCATTCATTTTTCTATATTTTCCAATCAACTTTCATCAAATCACTATTTTTCGCCCACCTCAAAATATACCCCCATGTCTTTATAATTATTTCCCGGATGAAAACACCAATCATAATACTCCATAAACCCTTTAAACATAGGGTTTATGGAGTATTTTTTAAACAAATTAAATATACCCCTACTTTTATATACCCAATACCTATATAAGGTATAAAAACCCGTTTCTATCAACTCTTTTCTACATTATGTAAATTTACCCTTGCCTATACAATAGAAATATGGTGTAATGCAAAAAAAGATAAAGGATTTTATACGATGGCAGAAACAATTCAAAACTTCTTAATAGACTATTATTCAATCGCAATTCCACTTAGTATCGTAATTAATATCATCATTAGTCTTTTAGGTTTTATCCCTAGCATCTTTTTAACCGCCATTAATATACAGCTCTTCGGTGTAACAAATGGCACAATCATTTCGATCGCAGGTGAAGCATTCGGAGCTATTATCTCGTTTTATATTTATCGCATAGGCCTTCAAAAGTTCACCCACGATAAAATAAATAAGTATCCAAAGGTAGAAAGGCTCCTTTACGTAGAAGGTAAAGAGGCCTTTCTACTCGTTCTATCTTTCCGTTTCATCCCTTTCATTCCATCAAGTATCGTTACTTTATTTGCAGCTCTAGGAAAAATGTCATTACTCTCCTTCAGTATCGCCAGCACAATAGGTAAAATACCGGCTTTATTGATCGAGGTATATTCTGCATATCATGTCATGAATGGGACGAATGAAGCGAAGTGGATTGTAACAATCGCAGGTTGCATTGGATTGTTTTATTTGTGGAAAAAATGGAGAAAAAAATAAAGAAGGAGCCTATGCTCCTTCTTTATTTTTGAGGTATTTTATTAATAACTATCTCTTAAAGTCTTAGTTTACACCAACAGCACTAAATGATTGCTTAACTGCTGTTACTTCAGCAGAGCTCGCACCATATAAATCAGCAGCAGCTTGTACTAAACCAGCACGAGCTTGACTAAATGTAGTAGATTGCGTGAAATATTGTGTATTTGCACGGTAGTAAATTGCACCTAATTTATCTTTTCCGATACCAGTTACAGTTACACCAGAATGCGTACCGCCATTTGCTAATAAATAAGCTTGTTTGTTAATAATGCCACTGTTTGTATGAACGCCACCGTTATCACTAGTACCAGTGTAACGCTTAGAATAATGGTCTGGGTCACCATATTTCGCTGGATCACTCATAGAGCGAAGCGCGTCTCCTGCTTTACCAGGTGTGTAAATATCTTCACCAATCTCCCAATCTGGATTACGATTATCATAATACTCTACTAATGTACCAAAAATATCAGAAACCGCTTCATTTAACGCTCCTGATTCATTTTGATAAATTAAATCCGAGCTATTTTCCGTAACAGCATGCGTTAATTCGTGACCAATTACATCTATTCCACCAGATAATGAAGTAAATGTTACACCATCACCATCTCCGTATACCATTTGTGAACCGTTCCAGAATGCATTGTTATACTTACTTCCGTAATGAACGGTTGATTTCAGTGGCGCTCCTGCATCATTAATAGAGTTTCGGTTAAATGTAGCTTTATAATAATCATATGTTCTACCAGCATAGTAATGAGCATCTACTGCTGCTGCATCATACGCTGCATTGAAAACATTATCTGCATCTGCCCATAACGTTCCTGGTAATGTCGAACGGTTTTTTGCATCATACGTGAAAATTGTTGCACCACGCGTATTATCTTGTAAATAATAAGATGACCCAGATAATGTTGTATTAAGCGACTTCGTATCTCCTAATACACCTTTACCAGTTCCTACTTTATTTGTTCCTGTTACAGGTTTTCCAGCTGCTTTCGCTTCCTGTTTAGGAGCATCTTGCTTAACTGGTGACTTATCATCATTCGTTACATGATCAATTTTATTATATTTATTTAACACTTTACCGCTGTCTGCTTCAATGAAATAGTAGTAGTTTCCTGGACTTGGATCTAAGAAGTTTAGATTTACAACGTATGCATATGTTGCTTCTTCACCATTTTGGTATACATATAATTCCGCTTTTGGTTCTACCTCATATTTCGGTGTTACACCTAAATCTTGTTGCGCGATTTCAATTGCTTTTGCGCCTTCAATCTTATTTTTGTTTTTTAACTTTTCCTTCTTGTCTAAATCAGGCGCAACTGTTCCAGACAGTACTTTTAAAGAACCATCTTTACTTACGTGAGCTACTTGAGTAGACCCCCATACAGGTACTCCCTCGTAAACTTGTTGCATACGTACTACTGTAGAATCAGTTACAGAGTCTTTTTTCACTTGTTTCACTTTGAAAGAATCTTGGGCACTCTTTTCTCCTAGCTTATAATCACCTTTTGCCGCGTTTAAGTAATCAAACACAACAGATTCCGCTTTCTTGCCAGTCGCTCCAGTTAGATCACCAGAAATAAATTCAGGTGACTGCACCGTTTCATTGTACTTCTTCGTAGAGAGTACATTTTTAGAATCCGCAAACGCAGAGCCTGTCCCTCCAAATGTTGTAACTGCCATTCCTGTCGCTAACACTAACGCTAAACTCTTCCTTTTCATATAACCTTCCCCCTAATAAAAAATTTTTGAAAAAGAGTAGTTTTATCGTAGCACTATGTTTTCACTATTAATATACTAAAAATTCAAATAATTATTTTCTCAAGTTTTGTAGAATTTTGATGAACAAATGTTGAAAAAACCCCTTTCCGATTGGAAAGGGGTTTTTATTAAGAGTTTACCACTTCAACTACATTCTCTCCTTGACCATAGATATCCGATGTCCAAGCATATTGAGGTTCCAATACCACTAATACAGCTATCAAAGCCAAAGCACCAATAATTATTTTCTTCATATTATTTTCCTCCCTTTTCTTCTAATAAATTAATTGCTAATTTATAATAGTTATTACTTTCTCGAAACTCTAATAATTCTTCATGATACCCCGCTAGTTCTAAATACACCATTTTTAATTCCTTTTTATTCTCTTCACCTCTAAAAAATGGGATCGCCTCAACTTCTAAAAATTTTCTATAAACATCTTTAGTTTCAAAGTATTTATGCTTAAGCACTAAAAGTATATATAGCATACTTCTATACTTTTCATCCCTCTTCGCGACATCTATCCCTTTACTGATCCACTCTTTTGCTTCTTCAAATTCTTTTAATTCAATACACTGTAAAGCAATCTCATATACTGCATCAATATAATTTAAATCCTCTTCCGTCTTATACTGTAAGCATTGCAAATAATAATCTTTAGCCTTTGCATAATCTTTTAAGTTATAGTACAAAAATCCTAAGTTATTTAAAGCAATAGCTGTTATGCTTTCTTTATCAGCAAAAGAATTTGCCTCTCTCAAAATATTATTATAAATAGAAAGCGCTTCATTATATTGCTTCTTCTGTATATAACTCAACGCAATAAGCAATTGACAATTTATTACATATCGAAACTTATATTCATTCTTAAATCCTTCCATTGCTACATTAGCAAAATGTAAAGTCATATGTTCAACTTCTAATTCATTGTAAACAAGAGCTAAATTGAAATATATTCCATTTTCGTGATACCCTTGCTCCTTCGCCATTACTTCTGTTCGAGCCAAGTACTCCAATGCCGTCTTATATTTATGTTGTAAGAAATAATATAATCCTTTGCTATACGTATATAATAATTTCTGGAATGGTGAATACTTTTTATACATCTTCTTTAAGCTCTCTAATTCTTCTTCAACAGCAGGAAAATCCCTTTTCATAATTAAATACCGCGTATACAGTAACTTATAATAATTTATAATTTCAAAATCTAAAACATGCTTCATTTCACCTTGTAACTCTTCATATATGCGTTCTACCTGTTGCTTGTCCAAATGGATTAATGCATTCAACCACTCATCCAACTTCACTTTCACATCTTCTTCTACATCTCTCAAATCCGTCACGGCAATTTCTAGTCTTGTGCAGAGCAATTGTAGAATTTCTTCTGATGCTTCAATCTTTCCATTTTCGATCTTACTTAAGTATGAGACAGAACAAATGCCCTGACATAATTCTTCTTGTGTCATTTTTTGCTGTAGCCGTTTGTAAAAGACTTGTTTGCCTATTTTTTCTAATGTTTGTTGCATTGTCCTCCTCCATTCTCATTACCCCCATTACTCTAATAATACATAAAATCTAGAGAAATATAAATTGATAAATGTAAATTTTCTAAAAAATATGCATTATTTCATTTTTTTCTCTCTTGACTTCAATCCCTATTACTTCTTTGCTACGGAGGGGGAAAAATTGGTATACTATAACCAAATTACGGAGGTGTTTTCGCAATGAATCATTATAAAGACGATAGTTACGCCTTACATACAGATTTATATCAAATCAACATGGCTTATACATATTGGAAAGATGGTATTCATACTCGCCGTTCTGTTTTTGATCTATACTTTCGAAAGCTTCCGTTTGAAAACGGCTATGCTGTTTTTGCTGGTCTTGAAAAAATTGTAGAGTACATAGAAAATTTCAGCTTTACCGAAAGTGACATCGCTTATTTAGCAGAGCTGCAATTTGAAGAAGACTTCCTTCATTATTTACAAAACATGAAATTTACTGGCACGATTCGTAGTATGCAAGAAGGTGAAGTTGTTTTTAATAATGAGCCTTTATTACGTGTTGATGCACCACTTGGCGAGGCACAAATAATTGAAACCGCCCTCTTAAATATTGTAAATTACCAAACATTAATTGCTACAAAAGCTGCACGTATGAAGCACGCTGCAAATAACGATGAACTTTTAGAGTTTGGTACAAGGCGTGCTCATGAGTTTGATGCTGCTCTTTGGGGCACACGCGCTGCTTTCATTGGCGGTTTTTCTTCTACAAGTAACGTTCGGGCAGGGAAACGTTTTGGCATCCCTGTAGCTGGCACACATGCCCACTCTTTCGTTCAAGCATATCGTGATGAATATGTTGCGTTTAAAAAATATGCTAAAACACATAAAAAATGTGTATTTCTCGTCGATACATACGACACTTTAAAATCTGGTGTTCCAAATGCGATTCGTGTTGCAAAAGAGTTCGGGGATCGTATCGATTTTTATGGCATTCGCCTGGATAGTGGTGATATGGCATATTTATCAAAGGAAGCAAGAAAACAACTTGATGAAGCTGGATTTACAAACACAAAAATTATCGCTTCTAGCGATTTAGATGAATATACGATTATGCACTTGAAATCTCAAGGGGCAAAAATTGATGTATGGGGTGTTGGCACAAAGCTGATTACATCCTTTGAGCAGCCAGCATTAGGTGCTGTCTATAAACTAGTTGCTATTGAAGATACCGACGGAAAATTAAATGATACGATTAAAATTTCATCTAACCCAGAAAAGATTACTACTCCAGGACTTAAACGAATTTATCGCATTATCAATCGAGTTAACAATCATGCAGAAGGCGATTATATTGCATTAGATGCTGAAGAACCAGGAACAGAAGAACGTTTAAAAATGTTCCATCCTGTTCATACATATATAAGTAAATTCGTAACAAACTTTGAAGCACGCGAACTACATCAAGATATTTTCGTTAACGGTAAAAGAACGTATGAGTTACCCAATATATTTGATATCCAAAAATATAACGAACGCAGCCTCTCACTATTTTGGGAAGAATATATGCGAACTTTAAATCCTGAAGAGTACCCTGTAGATTTAAGCCAAGAATGTTGGGATCATAAAATGAATTACATTCAAACTGTTCGAGAAAAGGTTGCGAAAAATATACAAAAATAAACAGAGAAGTTTCTCCTTCTCTGTTTTTTTCAATGCTTTACATATATGAGTTGAAAATATATTAACATAATGATAAGAATGTTGTTTATAAATCTTTCACTCTCAGTACACGCATTGCATTTAAAACTGCAAGTAGTGTCACACCAACATCTGAGAAGACTGCTTCCCACATTGTTGCAATACCAAAGGCGCCGAGTAATAACACTAACCCTTTTACCCCTAATGCAAATATAATATTTTGCCATACGATGCTACGTGTACGTTTTGCAATTTTTACTGCCGTTGCAATTTTTGAAGGCTCATCAGTCATAATAACGATATCAGCAGCTTCAATTGCTGCATCTGATCCTAAGCCACCCATCGCAATACCAACGTCTGCTCGCGCTAATACTGGTGTATCATTAATACCATCACCGACGAATGCAATCTTTTCTTTACCGCGTTTTGCTGCATCAATTTTTTCGATTTCTTCTACTTTTTGGTGTGGTAATAATTCGGCATGAACTTCATCTAAACCTAATTCTTTACCAACAACTTCACCAACTGATTTTGCATCACCGGTTAACATGACTGTCTTCTTAATACCTAGTTCTTTTAACTTTTGAATTGCTTGTTTTGAATCCTCTTTTACCTCATCAGAGATAACAATATAACCCGCATATTTACCATCTACAGCAACATGAACTAGTGTACCTACTGTATTTGGTTGCTTAAATGTAATGTTTTCTTTTCTCATTAATTTAGCATTACCTGCGAAAATTTCTTTTCCTTGTACTTTTACAACCGTACCATGACCAGAAATTTCACTATAGTCTTCAATAGCATTTTCATCGATTGATTCTCCATATGCATTTCGAATAGATTGTGCAATCGGATGATTAGAATATACTTCTGCAAATGCTGCATATTCTAATAACTCTTCAGCTGTAATACCTTCACTAGGCTCCATCTTCGTAACTTTAAAGACACCTTTTGTTAATGTACCTGTTTTATCAAAGACGATATATTTCACATCATTCAATGCTTCTAAATAGTTACTTCCTTTTACTAAAATCCCACTTTTAGATGCACCACCGATACCTCCAAAGAATCCAAGAGGAATAGATACAACGAGCGCACATGGACAAGAGATAACTAAGAATACTAACGCTCTATAAATCCACTCAGAGAATGTAGCACCTTCTAAAATAAGTGGTGGAATAAACGCCATAATCGCCGCTGTAATAACTACAACAGGAGTATAGTAGCGCGCAAATTTCGTAATAAAGTTTTCTGTCGGTGCTTTTTTGCTACTTGCATTTTGTACTAAATCTAAAATTTTTGATACAGTAGATTCACCGAATTCTTTTGTAACTTCTACTGTTAATACACCATTTTGGTTCACAAAACCACTTAATACATCATTTCCGACTTCTACTTCACGTGGTACAGATTCACCTGTTAGTGCTGAAGTATCCATCATCGATGTTCCCTCGACTACTTTTCCGTCTAATGGTACTTTCTCACCTGGTTTTACGATAATATAATCACCGATTTGCACATCTTCTGGTGATACTTGTTTCGTTTCATTTCCAACTTTCACATTCGCATAATCAGGACGAATATCCATTAATGAAGTAATAGATTTTCGAGAGCGATTTACCGCAATACTTTGGAATAGTTCCCCTACTTGATAAAATAGCATAACTGCAACAGCTTCTGAATATTGTTGAATTGCAAAAGCTCCTACAGTTGCAATTGCCATTAAAAAGTTTTCATCGAACACTTGGCCGCGAGTTATGTTTCTTACCGCTCTCCAAACAATATCTCCACCAATTAATAAATACGCAAGGACGAATAATAGAATTGTTATCATTTGCGGTAATCCGGCTAGCGCAGCAATTCCTGTCAAAATTCCACCGACTACTAACCGTCCTATCATCTTTTTCACATTTCCATCGCCATGATCATGACTGTGCCCGTGTCCAGTTTTCTCTTCACGAACAACTTTTACATCTGGCTCTAACTTTTGAACTACATTTTTTATGTCTTCTATAGTCGCTTCTACTTCTCTTTTATTCGCAACTTCTACTCGTAATTTCTTTGATACGAAATCAACAGTCGCTTCTGAAACTGTTGGCATTTCCTTTACTTTATTTTCAATCTTCATTGCACAATTTGCGCAATCTAAACCTTCTAATATAAATACTTCTTTTATTGATTTTGTTTTTTGTTCTTCTTGCACTTTAATATGCGGTTCTAATTTTGTAACGAGTTGTTTTGCTTCCGTAACAACTTCGTTTTCTTTATTTTGCGGTGTTTCTAAAAGCATCGTTTTTGTTGCGAAGTTTACAGAGCAAGACGTTACTCCTTCTATATTCCCAACACCTTTTTCAATTTTCATTGCACAATTTGCACAATCTAAACCTTCTAGCATAAGTTTCTTTTTCACTAATGCTTCTGCCATCATTCTCCCTCCTCGCGTTTTTATTCTTCCTCATTCACGTGTTCAAACGCTTGCTCGAAGATATGAATTACGTGTTGATCAGCTAATGAATAATAAACTACCTTTCCTTCTTTACGGTTCTTTACAAGCTTTGCTTGCTTTAATACACGAAGCTGATGTGAGATTGAAGATTGCGTCATTCCTAATAAATAAGCTAAATCACAAACACACATTTCAGCTTCAAATAATGCATGTAATATTCTCGTACGTGTACGGTCACCTAATACTTTAAATAATTCTGCTACTTTACTTAAACTTTCATCAGTCGGAATTGTTTGTTTTACTTGATCCACGATTTCCTCGTGAATTACCGTTTGAGAACATGCTTCCTGTTGCATTTCTACTTTATTTTCAGCCATCACAGCTCACCTCTTCATTTGAACATATGAACAATCATTCATACGTCTTATACCTTTATTATATGAGCGTCTATTCATATGTGTCAATGAAATCTGATACATTTTTTTCGAATATTTCGTTCACAGTTTAAAAAGACGTACACATATTTTTCGCATCCATTATATTCTCATACAAAAAAGGATGTACAATTTGCACACCCTTTTTACTTACTTTTCATTTTTTATCGCATCCACAATTAAAGAGACAAACCCTAACTTATTATCCTGATTTCTATGGTCAAAACGTTTCGATCGATAAATAAACCCATCTTTCTCATTCCAATCATTATAATGAAACTCGCCATTCTCATCACAATATTCTAAGATTCTCACTTGAAAACCTGCTGATTCAAACATGGACGTGATCGTTTTATAGTTATGAACAATTTTATGACTAGCGGCCGGATGATCTAATGGGCCTGGCCCACCTACTTGTACACCTCGTTGATATTCTTCATCTAGAAAATACGCATCAGGGACTGCACAGCGAATGTATCCACCATCTTTTAAAAACTCGTAGCAAATCTTTGCTGCTTCGATTCCTTCTTCGTACGATAAATGCTCCCATACACGCTCCGCTAAAATTACTGATAAAGAATTAGATTGAAATTTATCAAGCCATGTTTCTCTTCGTAATAAATTTAATTCTTCTTCATTCGTATGTAACCAACCAGGGTTATTATTATAACCCTCTGCTCCAACAACCACTTTCGTTTCTTGCAATTTGCTCCCGCTCCTTTTTTCATATTCCGATCATAAAAATTCGACAAAATAACAATCATTTCCTTTTTCCGCCAAAAGAAAAAGCCTTGCGCGCTCCCTAGACGCACAAGGCTTACTAACTTTATATCCCTTTAATTAGCTTCTTCTAAATTATCCTGCGAACTTCCATCGTCTTTTAAATGACTATGTTTTTTCGAATAAACAAAGTATACAACTACTCCAATTGCTAACCAAATACCGAAGTATATCCATGTTGTTAATGGTAAATTTACCATTAAGAATAGACAACATACAACTGAGATAATCGGTAAGGTTGGTACAAGTGGTACCATAAATCCACGTTGTAATTTCGGATGCGTTTTACGAAGAATGATAACAGTTACACCCACCATAGCGAATGTTAATAATGCTCCAATATTCGCTAAATTCGACAATTCTTTTAAATCGATAAATCCAGCAATTAAAGCACTACCAATTCCTGTTAACCAAACTGAAAATGTTGGTGCTTCAGTCTTCTTGTTAATTTTCGCAAAAGATTTTGGCAATAAACCGTCACGGCTCATTGCGAAGAATACACGTGTTGTCGCATAAATATAAGCGAAAATTACAGCCATAATACCAATTACAGCTCCAATTGCGATTACACCAGCTACTTTATCTTGTCCTACAACTTCTAACACATATGCCATAGCTTCTGGTACATCTAGCTCTTTATAAGAAACCATACCTGTCATAACGAGACAAACTACAACATAAATGATTGTACAAATAACTAACGAAGCAATAATACCAATCGGTAAATCACGTTGCGGATTTTTTACTTCTTCAGCAGAAGTTGCTAATGCATCAAATCCTAAGAAAGCAAAGAATACTGCTGCTCCCCCCGCGAACACTCCACTTAAACCGTACGGTGCAAATGGTATCCAGTTTTCTGGTTTCACGTAGAATACACCAACTGCAATGAATAAAACAACAATACCAATTTTAATTAATACCATTATGTTATTCACACGCTTACTTTCTTTCGTACCTCGGGATAACAACCAAGTTATCACTAACGTAACGATAACCGCTGGCAAGTTCACCATACCACCCTGCGCTGGAATCGTTAACAATGCTTTTGGAATTTCAATTCCTAATCCACTCACTAAGTTATTGAAATAACCTGTCCATCCACCAGCTACCGCGGCAGTTGTTACGACATATACGGATAACAATGTCCATCCCATTAAATGGGCAACAAACTCACCAATTGTCGCATATGAGTATGTGTACACACTACCTGAAACAGGAAGTGTAGATGCAACCTCTGCATAACACAAAGCTGCAAACCCACAAACAATTGCTGCAATCATGAATGAAAAAATAACTGCCGGACCAGCATCTCTTGCTGCTACTAATCCAGTTAATACTAGAACTCCTGTACCAATTATCGCACCAATCCCTAGCATTGTTAGGTCAAATGCCCCTAGCGTTTTCGTCAAAGTTTTACTTTTACTTTCCCCTAACAATTGCGTAACGGATTTCTTTTTGAATAGGTTGGCCACGATGAATGCCCCCTTTACCAATAAGAGCTAAGAGGTATTATCTCTTAGCTCTTATCATGTTGTTTTATATATTGTTCGATTTTGTTTTGTATAATGCTTCTATTAGCAAGATACTGTTTCTGCTTCTAATAATTCTTTTGCACCTTTGTACTCTACACCGTGAGCTTCTGCAACTGCTTCGAATGTTACATAGCCATCTAATGTATTGATACCTTTTAATAATGCAGTATTGCCTAGGCAAGCTTCTTTGTAGCCTTTGTTAGCAATTTGTACTGCATATGGTACTGTTACGTTTGTTAATGCAAGAGTTGATGTACGTGGAACCGCACCTGGCATGTTTGCAACTGCATAATGAACAACGCCGTGTTTTTCGTAAGTTGGGTTATCATGAGTTGTAATACGGTCAGTTGTTTCGAAAATACCACCTTGGTCAATCGCGATATCAACAACAACAGAACCTGGTTCCATTGATTTAATCATTTCTTCTGTTACAAGTTTTGGCGCTTTTGCACCTGGAATTAATACTGCACCGATTACAAGATCAGACTCTTTAACAGCTTCTGCAATATTGTAAGGATTAGACATTAAAGTTTTTACTTGGTTTCCGAAAATGTCATCTAATTGACGAAGACGTTCTGCACTTAAGTCGATGATTGTTACATCCGCACCTAATCCAACTGCAATTTTAGCAGCATTTGTACCAGCTTGTCCACCACCGATAATTGTTACTTTACCACGCTTAACTCCTGGAACACCTGCAAGTAAGATACCTTTACCGCCTTTGTTTTTCTCAAGGAATTGCGCACCGATTTGTGCAGCCATACGACCAGCTACTTCACTCATAGGTGCAAGTAATGGTAATGAACGGTTTTCTAATTGTACTGTTTCATATGCGATAGCGACAACTTTCTTTTCAATTAACGCTTTTGTTAATTCTGGTTCTGGAGCTAAGTGTAAGTATGTGAATAAGATTAAACCTTCACTGAAGTGTTTGTATTCGCTTTCAACTGGTTCCTTAACTTTCATAACCATTTCCATGTTCCAAGCTTCTTCAGCTGTATCAACAATTTTCGCTCCTGCTTCAACATACTGAGCATCTGTGAAACCAGATCCTACACCTGCATCCTTTTGAATGAATACTTCGTGATTGTTACGAACTAAATGTACAACACCTGCTGGTGTCATTGCCACACGGTTTTCGTTGTTTTTAATTTCTGCTGGTACCCCAATACGCATAATGAAATGCCCCCTTATAATTAACAGAAAAAAGGAATTCTTTTTTCTTTTTGTAATAATTAATAACTTATGTCCTTATTCTAGCATAACTTAAAAGTTATGAAAACGCTAACATACTATTTTTTTAAAGTTTATATATTTAGAATAGTGTAAATATATAAAACATTGATTCTATTGGGTTATCCGTACCACTTCATCATCTATCACTCTATTTCTATTATATGCATTCAAAACGCATAGTTATTATTTATTATTTGACAATAACGTAACAATGCAAAAAAACTAAGTAGTTACGTATACATATACACTTATTACTTTGTACAATACTTTAGAAATATATTCTTTTCATAAAAAAACAGCTACTAGCATTTAGCCAGCAGCTGGGTAACTTATAAATAATTTTGAAAACAAGTCTTCTGTCGTTTCTGTAATTTTATCAAATATATCGCTTTCTTCAGCTTCTTGTTCTTTTAACATCTTAATTGTTTCACGTGCGTCTTCAGGATAATCGGTAATGATACCATCTACGTTTAACTTATAATATGCCTTTAAACTTTCCATATCATTTACTGTCCATACGTAAATTGGTTTGTTTAACTTCCTTGCTTCTTTTACTAATTTCTTATTTAACATATATTCTTCTGCTACGTAGAAGTCAGCCTTCACATTCTTTAAGTTAGCTCTACTTGCATACAATATATACCCTACTTTTATATCTGGATTCGCACGCTTAAACTCTTTAATAAGCGGATAGTGTAACGTTTGAATTACACATTGCTTCTCAAATTCATTATCTTTAATTGTTTTTAATACTTTATTTACGAAGTCCTTCTCATTACCGTGAAGCTTCACTTCTATATTGAGTTTTATTTTATTTTTTGAAAGCTTAATAATCTCATCTAATGTACTAATTTCTCCTGTGAGCCCATCTTGACTAAGAGTAAGCTTTCTTAACTCGTCCATCGTCAAATCTGATACATGCACATTCGCATTCGCAAGACGTTTCAACTTCAAATCATGTATGACTGCTAGTTCGCCATCTTTTGTTTGCAAGACATCTATTTCAGCATAGTCTGCTTTTGCATCAATGGCACCTTGCACTGCTTCTTTCGTATTCTCTACACCTTTTGATATATATCCACGGTGCGCCATAATAATTGGTTCTTTATATGTGTTTGAAATAAAGGTCACAATGAAGGCAACGACCATTCCAGCAGTAATAATTCCTACTATATATACACCGATAAATTTCCAACGGTGTTTTTTAAAGAAGCATTTATCTGCTTTCGATTTTGAATAATCTAACCCTTCTTCTAGTAAAACATCTTCGACTGGAACCTTTTGTAAATACAATCGCGTAATCGCCATAATATAAAACGGTGTCACGATAAAACTAAATAAATACAATGTACTCGTTAAAAATACAGAGATTGTTGATTCAGCTAATAATGCAAATGTTCCTTGCGGATTCGTAAACTCATAAACGCCCCATAGACACAATAAATATATTCCAAAAAATACAATATACACGATCCCTATCGAAATAAAAAATCCTACTAAAAAGAACAATACTTTAAAAAAGCTTTCTTTTACTAAAACTGCACTTTTACGTGCTGCCATGCGAAATGACTTTTGCTCTAATACAACAATAGGTAGGACAAAAATCCAACGAAGGTTCAAATACGCAACTACAGCAAAGAACGTGTAATAACCCACTTGTCCCATCGTTGTCTTAAACAGTTCTCCTGTAATAAAGTTAGGAATTTGAATTTGCGGGATTAATGCTGTTTCATACCCCATATTTAAAAGAGGTAACAATACGACAGCATATAAAATAAATCCTGGTAAGCAATATGTGAAAAGAGTAGGTAAATACGTTACCGTTTTATATAAAATCGGACGTAATTTCACCTTTTGTCTTTTATGAGCGAAATACGAAATAATAATAAGTACCGCAAATTCCGTAAAAATAAGAAACAGTGCTAACAATGACAAAATTACGATTGCCAAGATGCCGTATGGTGTCTTTAAAAACGCTAATAATTCATCGTTCGTTGCATTTGCATAACCACCAAAATACAATAACTTATTAAAAATGATCCCAAATAGCGGGACAAATACGATCGCTGCTAATAATTTATAAGCAAGTTGAAAGGTTAATACATTCCAAAAAGCAAATCTAACGGTTTGAAAGGAATGTCCCATTACTCCTGGTATAGATAGTTTTTTACGGTGTTGCATATATTCCTCCAAATTCTAAAACGGTATTTGAGATGGATTCCACATTTCCAGTTCCAATCCATCTTTTTAATAATAATATATTCCGCTTAACATGAACACTCTTATACATACAACGAAAAAAGTGATGGTTACTTCCCATCACTTTTTTCATTTCCTCTATTTTTTCTCTAACCCTTGTCCAAATGCTTTTAAGAAACTAAAACCAAATGTAATCGCCCTGTTGATATCTGGATCTTTTAATACTTTAAAGAAATCCATCACTTTTGTTTTTTTTCCGTTTTTCAGCTCATCCGTTGCAAATTGTAATCCAGTGACTAAACTAGATGTTATTTGTTTCGTTATTTCTGGGTCCACTGAAGATAATGCCTCTCCTGCCCCCATCATATTGTTTAATGCGTTTTTTACTGGTTCACGATTTAATTGTTCAACAGCTATTTTGGAAACATCTTCTTTTGCAGCAAGTAAACTAATTGCTGCATCTAAAATTCCAGCTTTTTGCAACTGCGCTAATAGCTGCATCGTCTCTTCTACTGCTTCTCTATTTTCAGCTAGATCATTTAACAGTTCATCTGTTACTTGCTGTTTTTTTTCTTCTTCTGTTACAATCTTCTTTTTAATTAAAGTAATCTCTTTTGCCATTATCCCCGCCCCCTAATTCTGGTCCACAAGTGATACGTATTGTTTTCTTTGCCACTTTTGCTCGATTTCAACACCATTTTGCGGATGACGTTTTTTATCTCTCGGGTTTGAAGATGGTAACGGACGCTTTCCTTTTTCACGTAATACGCGCAGTTTCACCATTGTTTGTTTATAAGCTGGTGTACACGTATAAATGTCTGTTGCTGTTCCTGTTAAAATATTGATTGCCTCTTCATTTACTGTCGCATGCATCGGCAAATATAACTCATTTCCAGTTACACGATCTGTAACAAGCGCTTGTACTTTAATCTTTCCAAATGGTGATGCTAACTCTACAAGACCACCATCTTTTACATTGCGTTCTTTAGCAAGTTCAGGTGAAATTTCAACAAATACTTCAGACACTTTAGATAAAATTCCAGCCGACTTATTCGTCATATTTCCTTCATGGAAATGCTCTAGCATACGTCCATTATTTAATAGTAAATCATACTCATCCGGTGCTACAACTGGCGGAACCCATTCATCTAGTGATAAACGTGCTAACTTATCCGGGAAATTAAACCCATCTACATATAATAATGGTGTATCACTACCATCATGGCTACCCCAGCATAAACTATTCCAGCCTTCTAAACGGTCATACGTTGCTTGTGAGTATAACGGGGCAAGCGATGCAATTTCATCCATAATTTCACTTGGACTTCCATAATTCCAGTCTCCGCCCAGTGCACGGGCTACTTTTTGTAAAATCCACCAGTCTGGTTTCGAATCACCAAGCGGCTGCAACACTTCATATAATCTTTGAATACGACGCTCTGTATTCGTAAATGTTCCCTCTTTTTCTAAGCTTGGTGCTGCTGGCAAAATAACATCAGCAAAACGAGCTGTTTTCGATAAGAACATATCTTGCACAACAAGGAAGTCTAGATTCGATAATATATGTTGTACATGGTTGGCATTTGAATCTACTAAAGCCATTTCTTCTCCCATAACATACATACCACGCAGTTTTCCTTCTTCGGCCGCAAGTAACATTGCGATATTATTTAATCCCGGTTCTTTTGGAATGGTAGTACCATATGCTTTTTCAAATTTCGCACGATGCACATCATCTGAAACCGCTTGGTAACCTGGAAGCCAGTTCGGTAATGTCGCCATATCACAAGCACCTTGTACGTTATTATGCCCGCGTAACGGATACGCACCGGCACCAGGACGACGGTAGTTACCTGTAACGAGAAGTAAATTTGAAATTGCTGCCGACGTTGTACTTCCTCCTGTATTTTGCGTTACACCCATTCCCCAAAGTACACAAGTACCATCTGCTTCATATACCATACGGGCCATTTCTTTTAACTGAGCTTTAGAGATCCCCGTAATTTTTTCTGTATAATCAAGCGTATATTTTTCTAGCATTTTGCTATACTCATCAAAGTTATTCACATTTTCAGCTATGAACTTTTTATCGTGCCAATCTTGATCGATAATATATTTCGTAATACCAGCAAGCCATACGTAATCAGTTCCTTGACTCGGATGAACAAATATATCAGCACGCTCAGCCATTTCATGTTTACGAAGGTCTGCTACAATTAGTTTTTGTTCATGTAATTTATGAGCACGCTTCACTCTCGTTGCAAGTACAGGATGTCCTTCTGTTGGGTTTGCACCAACAATAATAACAAGACCTGCCTCAGCAATATCTTTCACTGTTCCAGCATCTCCGCCCATACCGACAGTTTTAAATAAACCGTCTGTTGCTGGTGATTGGCAATAACGGGAACAGTTATCTACATTATTTGTTCCATATATTTGACGAGCTAGTTTTTGCATAAGATAGTTTTCTTCATTTGTTACTTTCGAAGAAGAAATAAACCCAAACGCATCGTTACCATACTCTGATTTAATATGTTGCATATTAGATGCAACAACTTCAAGAGCCTCTTCCCATGAAGCCTCAACAAACATATCTCCTTGGCGAATTAACGGCTTTGTAATACGCTCTTCACTGTTCACAAAGTCCCATCCAAATTTGCCTTTTACACATGTGGAAATACCATTAACCGGTGCATCTGAAACAGGTTGCACCTTTAAAATTTGACGTTCTTTCGTCCATACTTCAAATGAACAACCTACGCCACAAAATGTACAAACTGTTTTTGTTTTATTAATTTTCGTCTTACGCATCGCGGACTCTACTTCTGAAATCGCTAAAATACTGCTATATCCAGGCTCTACATCTTTTACAAAATCAATCATCGGATTTAGCACATCTGGTTTTAAACCAGTCATAAATCCAGCTTCTCCTAGCATCGTTTTTTCCATTAATGCGTTACACGGACAAACTGTTACACACTGCCCACAACTAACACAAGACGAGTCATTTATACTCACACCATTGTCCCAAATAACACGTGGACGGTCTAAACTCCAATCGATTGATAAAGTTTCATTTACTTGTAAATTTTGACATACTTCTACACACTGCCCACAAGCAATGCATTGATTTGGATCGTATCGATAGAATGGATGCGATGTATCCACTTCACATGCACTTACTTTCGGTTCATACGGATATTTCTGTTCTTCAATCTCCATCATATGTACTGTATTATGGACTTTACAGTTACCATTATTGTTATCACATACTGTACAATACAATAAATGATTCTCTAATATTCGATCTATTGCCTCAGTCTGCGCCTCTTTAGCACGCTGCGATTGTCTTTCAATATGCATACCCTCTTCTAGCTTTGTTGAACAAGCACGCATTAACTTCCCATCTACTTCTACAATACATGTATCACAGGTTTGAATAGGATCTACCTCTGGTACATGACAAATTTGAGGATGTTCTAAATTACTTTCATTAAATAATTGGAGTATCGTCTTTTCACCTGATGCAAAAAGCTCTTTACCATCAACGGTTACACGGACTGTCTGTTCTGTCATAGTTTCCCCTCTCCTTACAACTCACTGTACAATACGATTATGAATCCGTTTTCAAAAACGTATTTCTGTACATATTTTTGAAACGCTCTGCCCGAATACTTTTCTTGTGAAGTCGATTCTCGATGTTATAAGGTATAGCTACGTAAGCTTGAAAATATCACTATTCTACAAATCTATTATATCGTACACATACAATAATAACCAAAATAATCTGCCATCTTTCTGATAGTAGATGCTTTTATTTTTTCGATGTTTTATGATAAATATGGAGAAAAATACATATAAAGGGGAATTTAATATGAGGCCTACTCAAGAAACGCATACAATTGTACGCTATCAATCCGGTACATTTTCAAAACAAACTGATGATGTTGTTACAGAATTTCCTATTACAATTAAGTTAAATAGCGAAGAATACGTAACAGTTGTATGCACGCCTAATTACATTGAAGATATGGTAATTGGTTTTTTAATTTCTGAAGGAATTCTTTCTTCTTATAAAGATATTGAAGAATTATGGGTCCAAAAGGAAAACGGAATTGCTCATGTAAAATCATCAAAAATTAATCCACTCTATCAAACTTTATATAATAAAAGATACGTAACTTCTTGTTGCGGAAAAAGTAGACAAGGTTTTGTTTTCGTCAATGATGCCGCAAAAGCAAAAGAGTTACACGATATACATATAACTATTACTCCAGAAGAATGTTTTCACCTAATGACTTCCTTACAACAATCTTCAACTACATTTCGCCAAACTGGTGGTGTGCACAATACCGCGTTATGTGATCGAAAAAATATTCTCGTATCAAGAATGGATATCGGAAGACACAATGCACTAGATAAAATATACGGTCATTGTTTACGAAATAATATATCTGTTAGAGGGAAAATCATCGCGTTTAGCGGACGCATCTCATCTGAAATTTTGTTAAAAGTTTCAAAAATCGGTTGCGAAATCGTCCTATCTAAGTCAGCTCCAACTAAACTAGCTCTGCAACTCGCCCATGATTTAGGTATTACCGTAGTAGGATTTATTCGTTCTGGATCTTGCAATATTTATACACATCCAGAACGAATCGATGGATATAAAACAAAAAATTAAATAAGAAACACAAAATGACTCCTTTGCATAGGAGTCATTTTAGTTATAAAAATACAATATATTAAACACTTGAATAGTTAATGAAGTTAATATATAATTTCATTACATAAACAACAATGAAAACATAGTAGCATAATCTTTTCATTCTTTTACAAATTAAGAAAGAATAGTCGCAGCATGCATTTACAAAAGTAAAACTATACTCACTCTTATGAAGATAATGAATTAAATTTGGATCAACCAAGGAGGTTACAACTATGGAAATTCGCTTATTAACAACAGAGGACGCAGAAATATATTTAAAAGTTTGTATGGAAGGTTTAACGAAGAACCCTGAAGCTTTTAGCTCTTCTTATGAAGATGTTCTTAAACATGAGGATCCTGTATCTGCCATGGCAAAACGATTAAGCAATCCGGATAAGTATACTCTAGGTGTTTTCAAGGATAACGATTTAATCGGTATTGCTACTCTAGAAACAAAGCCATTTATTAAGCAAGAGCATAAGGCAAAAATCGGCTCCGTTTTTGTTTCTCCAAAAGCGCGTGGCCTCGGTGCAGGACGAGCTTTAATTAAAGCGATTATTGAAAATGCCGATAAATTGCATGTAGAACAGCTCATGCTCGATGTTGTTGCTGATAACACTGCTGCAAAAAAATTATATGATTCCCTCGGCTTCCAAACTTACGGTGTGCAAGAACGGTCCTTAAAGCATAATGGCCAATATTGGGACGAAGAGCATATGGTTTTATTCTTAAATGATTAACATTTTAATATAATTTTTCAAAAGCATCTTCTTATTAATTAAGATGCTTTTTTCATTACAACAATGTAATCTTCATGTCACCTTTATCGATCGTTCCAATCCTTTCCATTCGTTATACTAAAAATATAAAGTGAAACTTTACTCAGTGGGGAGCCCCATCCCCCACTGAGTATTAGCCTTCACCAATCGGGCGTTTATGGGCAGTTGATCTCCCATCTAACTTCTTCGCACCCACTAAATTCTTGGATGGGAGTCTTACTGCCCGTTAATGCGGGATAAAGTGAAACTTTACTCAGAAAGAGGATCTTATTAAATGAACGTATAGCATGCAATTGATATGTAGAGGAGAATGTAACATGAAACAAAACAAACAAGCTATCTTTTTAATATTTGCTACAGCAATTGTAACTTCTGGATTGGCAATTCTACCTTGGTTGATTATATAGAACACATTAAAAAAGCTTATTGCTTCTTAAGAAGCAATAAGCTTTTTTTCTATTATAAAATCCCGAAAAATTTATTTACACAACTTATCATAATAAGCATAGATACCGCAACACACATTACAATCGCATTACGATCTTGCTTTTCTTTTTGTAAAAGTTCTACTTTTTTACTCATGTGTACAATCCCCTTTATATTAAAAAAAAGTGTGAGATAGGAAATTTTTCTTATCCGATGCGAGGTGAATACGAAAACCCTCTCTATCTCACATACACAATAGAATGGAATTGTCATTTTATAAATAAAATGACATGACGTTATGTCGCAACATAGGGTATTTGTGTCGCTACGTTTTCTATTATAAAAAATAGTTGTGCAAAACTAGTGCATTTTTTATGTCAATTGCCCTGATTGAAAAAATCAGCCATCCATTCAATCACATAAAAAGAGTTTTTTATTATTTTCATGTAAACTATACAAGTAGAATGAATAGTTTGGGGTGCACAAGATTATGGTGAAAATTTTATTAGTAGACGATGAAGAACGTATGTTACGATTATTAGATCTGTTCTTAAGCCCTCGTGGCTATTTTTGTATGAAAGCTACTTCTGGCCTTGAAGCGCTAGAATTAATCGAACAAAAGGACTTCGATATTATTTTATTAGATGTTATGATGCCGAATATGGATGGGTGGGATACTTGCTATCAAATCCGTCAAATTTCCAACGTTCCAATTATTATGCTAACAGCTCGCAACCAAAACTACGATATGGTCAAAGGCCTAACAATGGGAGCAGATGACTATATTACAAAACCATTCGATGAACATGTATTAGTCGCGCGAATCGAGGCTATATTACGCCGCACAAAGAAAGATGGCTTTGTTAGCTTCAATGGTATTGAGTGGGATAAAACGAAACATACTGTTACAGTTTATAATGAAAAAATCTCACTAACTCCTATTGAGTTTTCGTTGCTCGGACTATTTTTACAAAATACAAACCGCGCTTACAGCAGAGACGATTTAATCGAGAAGATTTGGGGCTATCAAACAGACATCGAATACAGAACTATCGATTCACATATTCGTAATATACGGGATAAGTTACGCAAAAAAGGATTTCCAGTTGAAGATTACTTAGAAACTGTCTATAAAGTCGGATATAAATGGAAAAGTGAATAATTAATTGGGTCAGTGGACAATAGTTGACCACTGGCCCTTTATATGAAATAAGGTATGGTGAGAAAATGAGCAAACTTTCCCTTAAAGTTGGGACATACTTTTTAATATTAGCTTTATGTATTGAAACAATTGCTTTCGTATCTTTTTATAAAAGCCTTTCAAAAATGCGGGTTGAAGAGGAAACCGTTGCTCTTTTAGAGAAAGGAAATCGCTATCGTGATACGATTGAACGGCGTGCAAAATGGAGCAAATACGGCAAAGACGCTGAGCAAAAAAAACGTGCTGAACATTTCAACCGCCCTGCCTCTTCTGGCTTCTCTATTGAAGATGCCGCTGAAGATTTAATGGAGACAGAAGCACTTACTAACTCTGATATAGCCATTGTTATAACTGACAGTAATGGAAACATCACTTCGACCTCAGAAACAGTAACAAAAGATATGCAAAAACAACTTCATTGTAAAATCCCCCCCGTTAAAAGGGGTGGATTAATAGTAGAAAAGGATTGGAAAAAATCAAAATCCATCTCAACAGTAACACCAATTGACACAAAAGACTTTCAAGGCAAATTACACATGTTCTTAAAAACATCCTTCTTAGAAGATATGCTCCTTAAACTCATGAATCAATTCATTATCGTGAGTATTTTAACACTTATTTTAACAACTATTTCTGTCTTTGTTTTTTCTCGATTTATTACAGATCCTCTTATAAAGATGAAGAGAGCAACAGAAAAAATGTCCAAATTAAACAAACCAATTCAATTAGGGATTAAACGAAATGATGAACTTGGAAGTTTAGCCAAAACCATCGAGGAACTGTCTAGTGAACTTACGTATATGAAAAAAGAGCGAAGCGAATTTCTTGCCAGTGTAGCGCACGAGTTACTAACTCCACTAACTTATATGAAAGGTTATGCGAAAGTGGCAAAGAGAGATTCTTTAACGAAGGACGAACGTGAAGAGTATTTACAAATCATCGAGGATGAAACCGATAGTGTAACTGATCTCGTACAAGATTTATTTATGCTCGTACAATTAGAGCAACATCAATTCGTTATTAAAAAACAAAAAATGCTCCTTAGGCCATTTTTAGAACGAATGGTTGAAAAAACAAAAACAACATTAACCAACAAGCAAATAGAAATTCATGTATACTGTAAAAATGATTTAGAAGTTTGTATAGATGAAAGGCGTATGGAACAAGTGATGTTAAATTTATTGCATAATGCTTATCAACATTCGCCAGAAAACACTTCTATAACAATACGTGTACTAACCAGTGCGAATACTTTTACAATAAGTGTACAAGATGAAGGTGAAGGTATTCCAAAGGAAGATATCCCACACATTTTCGATCGCTTTTACCGTGTCGATAAATCTAGAACACGAGCTACAGGAGGAAAAGGTATCGGACTAGCTGTTGCAAAGGAAATTGTAGAACTTCATAATGGTTCTATCGAAGTTAAAAGCGAATTAGAAGTCGGAACAAACTTTATAATTGAATTACCATTTGAATAATATATGTGTGAAATCACCAGTAGTAGTCAACACTACTGGTGCTATTTTATTTATAAAACCAGCTCATATAAGCTAAGCTTTTGAAATTATTCTTATTTCAATATAAAATATAGGTACAACTGTCAAAGATTTGGAGGGTGATATAATTGGATATCCATGTATTAACAAAAGACGAAGCAGAAATTTACTTAGAACTTCGAGTAGAAGGATTAAAACAAAACCCGGAAGCCTTCAGCTCTTCTTACGAAGATATTATTAATAAAGAGTGTGCTATTGAATATAAAGCCCAAAAATTAGCACAAGATGAAAACTATACACTAGGTGCATTTAAAGATGGAGAATTAATCGGCGTTGCAACATTGGAAACGAAACCATATGTAAAACAAGAACATAAAGCAAAAATTGGTTCAGTATACGTGTCTCCAAAAGCACGCGGACTTGGAGCGGGAAAAGCACTTATTAAAGAATGTCTTGAGCTTGCTAAATCTTTAGAAGTAGAGCAAGTTATGCTTGACGTTGTTGTCGGAAACGATGGTGCAAAAAAACTTTATGAGTCATTAGGATTTAAAACATTTGGTGTGCAAGAACGTTCATTAAAATATAACGGACAATATTGGGATGAAGAGCATATGGTTCTTTTCCTAGATGAAGAAAAATAATTAAAAACATCCTCCATTTATGAGGATGTTTTTTACTTTCTCGTAAACCATGCTGTATATAATAATTGAATGGCCTCTTCAATTTCTTCCACCAATAAAGTCGCAAATCCAAGCAATACTGTATTTTTGGGAGAAGTCCCTTCCTTATAATACATCGAAACAGGATACACTTTAATACCCCTTTCAGCTGCAGCTTCCAATAATTCTTTCTCTTCCATCCCATTATGCACTTTTAATAAAATATGTAGGCCAGAATCTTCCCCTATTACTTCAATACGATTAGAAAAAATTTTTTCTAACACAGAAACAAGACGGTCTCTCTTCTTTCGATACACGACACGCATTTTATGAATATGTTTTTCCCAATGCCCGTCATTTAAAAATTTCCTAATGATCTCTTGATCCATTCTTGAAACGCTTTGTGTGTAAAATAAATATTGCTCCTGATACTGCTTAATGAGGGATTTTGGCAACACCATATAACTCATCCGTAATGATGGCAATAGCGCTTTAGAGAGCGTCCCCATATAAATTACTTTTCCATCTCTATCTAACCCTTGCAGCGCTGGAATCGGCTTTCCTGAATAGCGGAATTCACTATCATAATCATCTTCAATAATATATCTTCCTTCTTCTTTTTCCGCCCATTGTAAAAGCTGCATTCTTCTCGTAATTGGCATAATCATCCCGCAAGGAAACTGATGCGAAGGTGTAACGAATACAACATTTGCATGGCTATCAGCTAACTGTGACATACGAATTCCATCTCTATCTAAAGATAACATTTGTACATTTTGTTCTCCTTGCTCAAAAACAACCATTTTCCGATGGTACCCAGGATTCTCAACCGCATAACGACTTCCCTTTAACAACTGAAATAACATTTTTACTAACATTTGCGTACCCGCTCCTATTACAATTTGACTAGCTACGCATCGTACACCTCTAGATTCATACAAATAGCTCGCGATTTCTTCTCGTAAACTTACCTCCCCTTGTGGATGTCCAATAAAAAGTAAATCTTTATTTTCAAATTGCCATACCTCGTTCGTAATTTTTCGATATACATGAAACGGAAAAATATTAGTATCCACACCCGTTTGAGTGAAATCAAATTTATAATCCTTATCTTGAAAAGGCGCTTCTCCTATTACCTCTTCGCTGCCTTCCACATGAACCATTTGCTCGATTTCACATACAAAATAGCCTTTTCTAGAAATCGACTCAATATATCCTTCGGCAAGAAGTTGCTCATAAGCAGCTTCAACTGTATTTTTACTCACTTGTAAATATGTCGCCAGCTTCCTCTTAGACGGTAATTTCGTAAAGGCCAGAATCGTTCCATCTTTAATCTCTTTTTTTATATACTCATACAATTGCACATACAATGCCATTTTACTATTTGCATTCAAATTAGGTGTTAGTTCTAACACAACATCTGACCCCTTCCAAAAACACATAACTGATACTTTTTACAGTACCAGAAGTTCTATATAATTCCTTTTATCATGTAACACATTAATAATCAAATACTAGAGAGGAGATGCATGATAATGAACAATGGTAGACGCATCGGACTTACGATGATTATTACAGGAGCTACCCTATGGGGATTATCTGGTCCCATGATTCAGTGGCTATTTCAACATACTAACGTATCATCAATTGATTTTTTAACAATTCGCCTGTTACTTGCAGGAATATTCATTTTATCTTTCTTGCTTATTAAAAACCAAAACATATTTCACATTTGGAAACATCCTAAACACTTTATACAACTTATAATTTTCTCTATTCTTGGCATGCTTGGTGCGCAGTACGCTTTTATCGAAACAGTTCATATTAGTAATGCCGTAACGGCAACACTATTTCAATTTCTAGGTCCTGTTCTTATTACCATTTACGTTGCGTTTGAACAAAAGAAATTCCCTGCTTCTATGCAAATACTCGCAATTATAACTGCTCTAACAGGGACATACTTTATTATTACAAACGGTTCAATTGAAAATATTGTTTTATCTAAAGCAGCTATTACTTTCGGCCTATTAACAGCGATTGGCTTTGCGTTTTATACCCTTCATCCGGCTTCTCTTATTAAAGAATGCGGAACTACTGTCGTAATTGGTTGGGGGATGTTAATTGGAGGGATTGCACTGCTTATTTGTAATCGTTCTTTTGAATGGAATCAGATTTCGCAAACTTTCACACTTCAAACTTTTTCTATGCTTATTCTTATCATTATAAGTGGCACTCTTTCTTTCCTTCTTTATATCGGGAGTCTTAAATATTTAGCAGCAACAGAAACAAGTATTTTATCTAGCATTGAACCACTTGTGGCCGCTATTGTTTCAATCACTTGGCTAAATGAATCTTTTGGATCATATCAATTATTAGGCGGTGTATGTATCGTTCTGTCTGTTATTTTCTTAACGATGCCTCAAAAAGAGAGAGAACCTACCTTTTCAACTGAACAAATATAAAGTGAAACTTTAATCAGCAGGGGGGCCATCCCCCACTGATTATTATCCCTCACCAATCGGGATAGAAAATGTCAAAAGAGGTCGTACAAAACTTACGACCTCTTTTTATGATTTAAAGGAATTGTCCCGCCTGCTAGCAAATACAATTACACTAACAATAAAAATTAGGAGTGTGGCACCATGAAAAAAATCGGAACTATGCTACTTCTCTCCTTTCTCATTACTGGCTGTGCGCAAGTACAACCCGATTCAAATGTACCTAAAAAAGAAGTACTAGAAACGTCATCCTCTCAAATTAACGCACCTTCCTTTTTTCATCTTAGTGTTTTAAAAGATGTAAATTGGGAAGAAGCCCCATCCTTCGTAGAAGGAAAAATACCGTTAAAAGGCATTGAAGGAAAAATTGCAATGGCTGATAGCTCTATTATCGTAAATGAACAAAATGAAATAATGTGGTTCTTCCTAGATCCTGAAATGCCAACTGGAAAACTATCTATTATCGCGTTAAAACAAGGAACTACAACTCCAACACCCGTACTCTTTCAAAAAGAAACTTCCAAACAAACTTGGACTACTTCAAATACAGTCGATACAACCATAAAGGAACTCCCTCTCGTAATGTCACTACCTTCATCTGGATTATGGGTATTAAACATATATGTAAATGAAAGATATTATGATCAATTTGTGATCAATGCCGAGTAAGTTGTCAAAACTAATCTACTTCTTTGCATCTGCCGAATTTTGAGGCAAGATAAATAATGAGGGGACACGAATAACTCTACACTTCTTCTGCATTATTTTAATTTCTTATCTCCAAAAAAGCAGTGCCTTAAAAGGCACTGCTTTTGACTATCTATAACTTGGCATTTTTGTAATCTGTGCCACTCCTGAATCAATAGCTGCTTTTGCTACTGCTTCTGCGACACTTGGAACAACTCTTTTATCTAATGGATTTGGAATTACATAACTCGCATGAAGCTCTTCATCCGTAATGATGTTAGCGATTCCATATGCTGCCGCTAATTTCATCTCTTCTGTAATATCAGTCGCGCGCACATCTAACGCACCGCGGAATATTCCAGGGAACGCCAATACATTATTTACTTGATTCGAGTAATCAGAACGTCCAGTTCCTACTACAGCTGCACCAGCTTCTAATGCATCTTCTGGGAATATTTCTGGAATTGGATTCGCCATTGCAAACACAATTGGCTTCTCATTCATCGTCTGTACAAGTTCTTTCGTTAATACGTTAGGGGCAGATACACCAATGAAAATATCAGCCTGATGAATCGCTTCCTTTAATGCTCCACGCACGAATTCTCGATTTGTCTTCTTTGAAACTTCGATCTGCGCTTCATTCATCCATGTTTCACCTTCACAAACAATACCCTCTAAGCTAACTAACGTAATATGTTTTGCACCGGCTTTTAATAATAATTTTCCAATTGCAATTCCTGCCGAACCAGCACCGTTAATAACAATTTTCACATCATCCATTTGTTTACTTACAACTTTTAGTGCATTAATAACAGCTGCTAAAACGACAATAGCTGTTCCATGTTGATCATCATGGAATACAGGAATATTCGTTTCTTCTTTTAATCGTTTTTCAATTTCAAAGCAACGTGGCGCTGCAATATCTTCCAAATTGATACCTGCAAATGTAGGCTCTAGATTTTTCACAAGGGTAACGATTTCATCTACATCCGTCGTCCCTAGACATAACGGGAAAGCATCTACATTCGCAAATTTCTTGAATAAAATACTTTTCCCTTCCATAACAGGCATAGCCGCTTTCGGTCCAATGTTCCCTAAACCAAGTACTGCAGTTCCATCTGAGACGACCGCTACCATATTACCAC
Source organism: Bacillus hominis (assembly GCF_030348325.1). NCBI lineage: Bacteria > Bacillati > Bacillota > Bacilli > Caryophanales > Bacillaceae > Bacillus > Bacillus hominis. Next base: position 557,997 of record NZ_JAUCFS010000005.1, on the reverse strand, counting down.
GTGCTGTATAGTCATACGCTGTTTCCTCATCTGCTGCAATTGCTTTGCAAGACTCCGCCACGCCTGGTGTATAAGTCAGGCTTAAATCATCCGCTGAATTCACTTCCACCTTACTTGTAATTTCAATTTTCCCTACTAACTCTTTATGCAATAACAATGATCTTTCATTAATTTGATTTTCTAACATACTTATAATCTCCCCTTAATTTGACAAGCTAGCTATATGAATATAGCTAGCTTGTTGATCACGAAAACATTTTTAATAAAATTGTCGCTGTTACGACCACTGCTGCCCCGCCTAAACGCGTTGAAATTTGCGCAAACGGCATTAATTCCATACGATTTGAAGCTGATAGAATAGCAACATCTCCAGTTCCACCTAAACCGCTATGACATCCAGTTACAATTGCTGATTCAACTGGATACATTTTCATCACTTTCCCTACAAGAAAACCTGATGCTACCATTGTAAGAACAACTGATGCACAAACAACAACATATCCTACAGAAAGAACTGCAGCTACGTCTTTTAACGGAATATATAGCAATCCTAAGCCGACCATTAACGGCCATGTTAAATTTTTTGAAATAAATTTATATAAATGGAATGCTCCTTGCTCCATTTTTGCTGGCATTAATTTAAAGTACTTCACAAGTGCTGCTGAGAAAATCATAATGATTGCTCCTGGAATACCGATAAACTTAGAAGCAAATCCTCCAAAAATAAAGAATGTACATGCAATCAATAACCCTGCTCCCATTAATGAGAAATCAATTGGTTTTTCTATATTTTGCTCTTTTAATAACTCTGCCTGATTATCTGTTTTTACTAATACACCATTCCCACTAAGCTCAGGTCTCTTCTCACCTAAACGCTTCATATATCCTGCGCTCACAATTGCAAACATATTTCCGATAATAGCTGCAGGAATAAGCTGTGATACAAATGTTGCTGATGATTCATTTAAAATATCACCGTACGCGAGTGATAACGGTAAAATCCCTTCCCCAATGCCACCACTCACAATTGGTACGATGATAAAGAAGAATGTCTGCTTCATTTCAAATCCAAATAGTGAACCTACTAATAAGCCTACTGCGATAGAAGCTAATGTTCCTACTACTAAAGGAATAAACATGCGAACGAAACCTTGTACTAGCACTTTACGATTCATTCCCAAAATACTTCCTACTACTAAACAAGAAATATATAAATATAAAAAGTTCGATTTTTTCATTAACATAGTCGCAGCTTCCATTGAAGCTGGATTCATCCAGTTAAAAAATACAAGTAACGATGGAATAAATAATGAGAGAATTGCTGGACCACCGATATTTTTTAAAATTGGAATTCTCATCCCAATGTCACCTAAGAAAATACCCATAATCATAATAACTGCAAATCCACCAATCATATCTGCTGGCAATTTATTATATACAGATGCCCCATAAATAATAGCTGCCAATACTACATATAACGGTAAAGGTATAACACCGATTTTTACATTCATAATTTTAGAAGCGAAAGATTCTCTTTGTACTTCGTTTTCCTCAGAAAATGATACCGCTTCCACATTCTTTTGAATCCCCATATGGCACCCCCTTGTTTTCTTAATAACAATATTAAAACGCTTTCAATAGTAAAAATAGTTTTTGTAAGTTTTGTAATTACTTTTGTAATTAAAAAAAGTATAAGCGACTTATAATAAGTCGCTTATACGTAAAAATCTATTTTATTTCGGTCAATACACCTTAATTTACTCACCGGTCTTCCTACATTTTGATACACCATTTCATTCTCTAATACTCCGATTTCAGTCAAAAACATTACATATTTTCGAATAGAAACTCTCGAAACCCCTACTAATTGCGCCATTTCATCAGTTGTAAATGCTTGTCCATTAAGCGATTCGATTTTCTTCCAAATGAGTTGCAATGTTTGCTTCGTTAATCCCTTTGGAAGCTCTTTATTAACGAAAGGCTCTCTTTTTTCTTTTTGCAAAAGTAGTGAATCTAATTCCGATTGACTGATTTTTTGTTGTTCTTTCATGAAAGTAAGTTTTTCTCGATATACAGTTAATGCCTCTTTAAATCGTTCAAATGTAAATGGTTTAATTAAATAATCTACTACGCCATATTGTAATGCTTTTTTAATACTTCCCATATCATGTACAGCTGAAATCATCATAATATCAATTTCTTTCTCTTGATTCCGAATATACATTAACAGCTCAAATCCAGTCTCCTCAGGCATAAAAATATCAAGTAATACTAAATCTACTCGTGATTTCTCTAATACTTCTATCGCCTCTTTTACTGATTTAGCTGCATGAACAAGTTCAAATCCTCCCACTTGCTCTAAGTAATGCGTATTTAACATCGCTACCATCGGATCATCTTCTACAATCAAAACTTTGATCATCTTATCTCTCATCCCTACTTTTAGGTATTTCGATCGTTATTGTCGTTCCCGTTCCTAACAATGAGGAAATGTGAATCTCCCCATTTATTCGCTGTATGCTTTCCTTTACAAGATGCAAACCATATCCCCGATTATCACCCTTTGTAGAATAACCTTTTATAAATAATGCATCAATTTCATCTTCTTTTATGCCTTTCCCCGTATCTTGTACTGTAATGATTAATGTATCCCCATATTGTATTGCAACTTCAACCTGCTTCTTCTCACAATTTGTCACTGCGTCTAATGCATTATTAATTAAATTTCCGACAATGGTGATCAGTTCATGAATGATACGTTCATCATATATTTCTGGTAAGTAAGAATCGTCTTTTATAATTAACTTTATATTTTTCTCTCTAGCATAACTAAGTTTCCCTAGTAAAAATCCAGCAAATACTGGGCTTTGAATTTTTTTCATAATCCCCCCAATTTCATATTGATGCTCTGATACCATACTACTCACATATTTTTGGAGTTCTTCATACTGTTTCATATGTGTAAGTCCTAGCACGACATGCATCTTATTCATAAATTCATGAGATTGTGCCCGTAAAGCTTCCGCATATAGCCTGATACCAGTTAGTTCTTCTGCCAATTTTCTAATTTCTGTTTTATCACGAAATGTTGCAATTGCACCAACTATTTCTCCTTTTACATATAAAGGAACACGATTAGTAACAATCGTAATCCCATAAATTTTTTGTTCTTCGTTTAATTGTACCTCTCCTGTTTGCAACACTTCTTTTATACGTGAATTTGGCATATACAATTCTATATCTTTACCGATAAATTCTTCTTTAAGTCCACTTTTCTTAAATAGCCGTTTTGCTTCATTATTAATTAACGTTACTTTCGCTTCTTTATCTACAGCAATAATACCTTCTTTCACCGAAAGCAACATCGTATTTCTTTCTTCAAGAATTTTCGCTATCCTATGCGGCTCAAGACCAAATAAACTTTTCTTTATATGTCTAGCTAGCAATATCGCTCCTATAATGCCAACTAATACTCCAACTCCAACACCGATATACATAATATGTCTACTTTCCTTAACTCGCTCTTTTACATTATCTGCTGAAATACCGACAGCCACCGCTCCAATTTGTTCGCCTGTTTCAGAAAATATTGGTACAAATACTCGCATTGAAATACCTAAAGTTCCTTCTGCTAGCGATACATGTTCCTTTCCCTTCAATGCCGTTCCTTCATCTCCTCCAATGAAATGTTGCCCTATTTTTTGAGGATTGGGGTGAGATTTCCGGATTCCATTCATATCCATAACTACAATAAATTGAACATCCGTACTCTTTAATATCTTATTTGTATACACTTGAATCAAGGAGGTATCTACCTTCCCCGCCAACCCATCAATTATAATAGAATCATTTGCCACAATACGTGCAATCGTTTTTGCCTTCTCTGCCTGGCTTTCTTCTGTCGTTCGTTCAACATTATGGCTAATTAAAATATCTGTTACGAGTAAAGAAAAAATTACAACTGTACACACTAATAATGTAATCGTTTTCCATAAATTCCATAGTCTTTTTCTTTTTTTCATCCCGTTAATGACTCCCCTAATTACTGAATAGAAAAATAAGTAAGGTGATATTATTTTCACCTTACTTATTTGCTGTTATTATACTTTAAATTTAATAGTCATTTCTTATAGTTCTTTTCTTCTTCCATCAAATTAACTTATTCTTCAACAGCCGCTGCACTCTTCGTTATTTCAACAACTGAGGAAACAATATATAATAATAACATGTATTATTTTGCTCAATTATGCATTTCTGCATATTTAGTTATTTTTAAAAAGATTAACTTACAGAATAAGAGAACCCCATATAGAAGTTCTCTTGTTTCATATCACTTTCGCTTCTTAAAAACACCTTTCACAAAACTTTCTTTATGATCCGTGTACTTCTTTATCCCGACTGAATGCTTCTTAGCATAATCTAATTTTAAATTTTTGTACTCCACTTTCGCTTCCTCATTGGCATTCAAATAATCTCTGAAGAAGATTAAATTATTCCAAATCCCTTTTTCATACTCTACTAAATGGATATAATGTGTGCGTTTTTGAAAAGTAGAATCCGTAAACTTTGCAAAGATAATTTCACCAGGTCGTTCCACCTTTAATCGTAAAAATCCTATAGATTTAAAATCATCTGTAATACGCTTTTCTACTGCATTTAAATCATCTACAGCTACTAATATGTCTATAACTGGCTTGGATACCATACCTTCAATAGCCGTACTACCAATGTGCTCAATACGATTCGCCTCTATATGCGTATTTTCTTTTATTTCATGTTTCACTTTAGAAAACTCTTTTTTCCACTCATCTGTATAGTTCACTAACTTAATTTCGTCACCCGTTATTCCTAAGTCCATACCCCTTTTCCCCCTAATTTATTTCGAGCTTTTCACATAACTAATCGCTTGGCTCCCCATTTGTACCCACGCCTTTTCAAAATTCTCTCTCGATACACTGACATTCGGGCGTTCATTAAGTGGATCTTGAATATAGACAGACTCCTTATCGTATCCAACAAGTACGACACAATGTTCATTATAAGTAATAGAAACATCCCCACTATTTGTTTTCCATATAGTAAATTCATCCTCATCTAATGGGGCATATGTTGCATTCGTAATCATTACTACCGGTTGCCCATTATTTACACTCTTATAAATTTCTTCTATACTGTTTCCTGTTAAATCCACAGCATTATTAGGTAAATATTTTTTTGCTAATTGAAAAAGTGGTCCATGATATACACCATATCCCGATTCAGAAAACGTATAAATGTTCCCTACAAATCCTTCATTCGGATTCCCACGTACACCATCTTCTATAAAGTTAACTTTTTTTATTTCATTTGCTAATTTCATCTTATCTACAGACACACCCGCATATTGTAACATCATCGCTAAACTTGTTACTTCGCAGCCTCTCTCTAGCTCTGGTAACTGCTGAATTAAAGGCACATTTGATAACATGACTTTTTCATCATTATTACTAAACTCTATTCGTTTTTGACTTTGTATACTTGAGAATAGTAACCCCTTTACTTTCTCCACATACGTTGTAATCCCATTTGTATATGCACCCCATATTCCTATACATAGTACAGCCATACATATATACCACTTCCATTTTCGTATCACTCTCACGCCCCTTTTAATTCGTTAAATACGAATAAAACGCATCAGCATCTGTTTGAACCATAGGAACAAACTTAAGCTCTTTTCCCTTTTCAGGTTGTTCAAGATTTATCTTCTCCGCTAAATCTTGAATATTCAAATTCGCTCTATCCATACCAAGCTCATCTGCTATTTCTATTACCTTTTGCTCATTTATTTCTCTTAATACTTGATATATATCTTTGCCATATAAATCAATATGATATTTTTTCGCTTCTTCCTGTACTTTTTGTTCGTACACTTCTTGTGCTAACTCTTCCATCTCTTTTCCTTGTTGAGCAATACCTAGCTTTTCTGCCTCTTCTCTAACTTTCGTTCCGTAGATTTCTTCCTCAATTTCTTCTATTTCTTTTCCTTCAGTTGAAACACCAAGCTTTTCTGCTTCATTATTAATTTTAATCTTATTAATTTGATCAATTAAACTTACAATCGACGTATTCTCTATAGATATTCCTAATTTCAACGCTTCTTGCCTCACTTTTGTTTCATAAATTTCTTCTGAAAGAATTCCAACATCTTTTCCTTCTGTCGAAATACCTAATTGATCAGCTTCTCTTCCTACTTCCGTCTCATGAATTTCTTTTTCTAACGTAATTTGTTCTTTCCCATCCGTTTCAATGCCTAACTTTTCCGCTTTTTCTTCTGTATGCATTGCATGTATTTTCCCATCATTTAATTGTTCTTTACTACGCTGCGTGTAATCTGTCTTTCCTTTTGTCAGTCCAGAAGAAGAGGCACCCCCTAATATACTTAAACTCATTACTCCAATAGCGAATACCATCATCATTTTCTTTTTCAAGACTTCTTCCTCCCTCTCACGCTTTCTTTTTCAAGCTTTCCCATAATTTTTTTTATCCTATACATAAACTTCATCTCTGTTAGAAATAACCTTATGATTTATCCAGTTCATTCAAAAAAACCTTACATCTTTTCTTTCCATCACAAGTTTCCATTATGTAATACATGCTACAAGTTATTCCTTAACTTTCCCTTAAAAAAGACGACCTTGTAAAAACAAGATCGTCTTCTCACTTACATTCTTTGATTTTTAGGGAAAATCACTTCAAAACAGGTACCCTCTCCCCATTTGCTCTCTACTGATATTTTTCCGTAATGCTTTTCTACAATCCAATTTGCAATTGAAAGACCTAATCCCGCGCCCTCTGATGTACTTCTCGCTTTATCCCCTTGATAAAAACGATCAAATAATTTAGGAATATCCGCTTCTTTCACTCCTATACCATCATCTTTCACCTGTATACGAATTAAACTGCTCGTTTGCGTGCAATCGATTTGAATATGCCCGCCTTCATTCGTATACTTCATCGCATTATCTAATAGTATGACCATCATTTGATGGACTCTCTCTCTATCCCCGATAAACGATATGTCACGTTCTACTTTTAATATCATCTCTTTTTCTTGATAAGAAGCAATTTCTTTATATGGATCTACGATTTCTTCCAACAATTTATCCATTTCAAATGTTTTCTTGTCCATCTCAATTTGATTAGAATCAGAACGTGCTAGCAATAATAAATTGCTAACGAGTTTCGATAACCGCCTACATTCCTTTGAAATTGTAGAGATATCCATCGCCTTTTCCTCTATCGTAGCGGATGGTGACTGGAATAACACATCCGTTTTTGATTGAATAACTGCAAGCGGTGTTCTTAGTTCATGTGATGCATCCGAAACGAACTGCTGCTGTTTCTCCCATGAATTTTGAATAGGTATGAGTGCTCTACCAGCTAGGAAAAAGCCAATTCCTATTGCACAGAGACTTCCTATACCACAACCTATAACGAGAATTAAAAATAAAGTATTTAACATTCCTTCTTCCGCTGTTATATCTCGCACGATTTGAACTATTTCTCCATCTTTTTGAAGCGCAAATGCTCTAAAATATCGTCCTTGCACTTCAATATCTTGCAAATCCTCTAACTTTTTTGGAGAAAACTTTTCCAAATTCTCTTCAAAAATAGAACGAAATTTACGGTTATCGCCCTCTATTTTCACTATTTTCCCATTCCAAGTTATTCTAGTTACCCGCGGATCTCCAATTTGGATATTCTCCATGCGTTTTCTTGGTGGTATTTTAACATCTAGTTTTTCTCCATACTGAGCCATCATTTTTATAGATTGATCCACTTCATTATAAATACGCTTATATGTGTACGAATAAACAATACTACCTAATACTCCTATTAATAGAATAAATACTAATGAGTTCACTATAGTCAAACGGATGCGTGTTTTTTGAAACATACTTCCTTTTTTCATTGTTCTTTTAACATATATCCAATACCACGAACAGTTAGAATATCTTTCTGATAACCGAATGGCTCTAATTTTTTACGTAAATGATGCACATACACTTCTACAATTGCTACTGTCGTATCTGAATCAAATCCCCAAACACGATCAAAAATTTGTTCACGCATTAAAATCTTTCCGCTATTTTGAATGAGATACTCTAAAAGCTCATATTGTTTTAATGTCAGCTTAATATCTTGTCCATCTACTTGAACATCTTTATCTTTTCCAAACAATTCAATTCCTTTATATCGAATTGTCTGCTTTGTTGTTAAACTACCACTTCTGCGTAATAAAGCGCGAATTCTCGCCTTTAGTTCTGGTGCTTGAAACGGCTTTACGATATAGTCGTCTCCGCCAAAATCCAATCCTTTCACTCGATCTTCTAAAGAATCTCTCGCTGTTAAAAACAGGACTGGCGTTTCAATTCTTTCATCACGTATTTTTTGAATTACTTCAAACCCGTCCATTCCTGGCATCATCACATCAAGCAAAACTACATCATAAATGTTTTGCATCGCCAAAAACAATCCATCTTCTCCATTTAACGCTGTATCTACTTCAAATTCATCACGCAAAATTTGTACGATAGACTCTAATAACGAAGCATTATCTTCTACTACAAGTAAGCGCATATTCTCACCTTCCATAATATAGTTCAATTCTATTTATTATTACATTTCTTCTCTTCATAACGAAAGAATGTAATCCTATTATGTAATTTCATTTTTAACTATTTCCTTCTAAGTTTTTGCTCGATATAGAATTTTGAACCTTTATTATAAAAGCTCTTTCTTAAGTTTTGCTTAATAAAAAATTGAAAGAAATAAGATTTCCCTTATCTCTTTCAATTTTTTACTACATACACCTTTTTACTCGGCAATTCTAAACAATTTAACTGACCACCATAAACCGCGCCGCCATCAATTCCAATAATACGATTACTACCAAAATACACTCCGCAATTCTCACTACCATGAAGCGTTTTTGTTTCCGTATGGCCAAATACAACAACCTTTTCGCCACTATATCCACTATGAAACTCATTACGGATCCACATTAACGTATATGGTTCAGATTCAGAAACTCGTTTCATTGGCTCAACACCAGCATGTACAAAGATATACTCTTCTGTTTCAATGTAATGATCTAATCCTTGAATAAACGTTACATGTTCCTCTAATATATGAGATTGTAAAATCGGTTTTTGGAAGTTTTCCTCATTAACCGCAATGTCTTCTTCTACAAATCCATAGCTATATAACGTTTTATCTCCACCATTCCTTTTTACCCAATGGTTCCATGAACGTTCCTCATCTGTCGTTAACGCCTTAATCATCATATCTTCATGATTTCCCTTTAAAACGAAGGCTCCCTTTTCTTTTAACTCTTTTACCTTTTCAATGACAGCACTTGCATTCGGGCCACGATCTACATAATCCCCTAATAGAATTAATTGATCTTGTTTTGCATTGTATTGTATTTCCTCAAGTAACTTTTTAAATTTATCAATCTCTCCATGAATATCACTAATGACAAGTATCCTATTCATTTTTCTCCTTCTTTCTAAATAAAGTTATTTCTAATTATAACTTTATTTAAAGGAATTTTCTGAACTCAACTACTAGAAAGTATTATTATTACAAATGCAGCTAATTTCCTTACAACACTGTAAGTCTCTTGTCATTCAATTCGATAGTTGCAATTACTATATTTCCTTATACTAAAAGTAAGAAATGAAACAAAAAACAAGGAGAGATGAGATATGAAAAAAGTGATGGAAGTTGTAGTAGCGGTGGCAGAGGTTTTCGTAAATGGTAAACAAGTTGCAATGGAGTTAAATAAATAATGAAAAGGACAATATTCGTTCTAGACCCTTTACTCATATAAAAGAGATAAGAGTTCATCATTTCTTTGATCCCTTATCTCCCTGTAAAGAAAGCCGCATCCTGAACAAGGATGCGGCTTTCTTTACAGTAATCTAGATATTCGAATAAACTCCAACAGCAAACAACTGTGTTTAAAATTTAAGTGATATGTAAATTCATTCCGTATTTAATCAATTTTAGTTTTCTCGCCACTGCTTGCGAAGCAAAGTTATCCCAAGAAGTACTATAAAGCGGAATGCGTTTTTCTTCTTGTATTGATATTGCCCAAGCTGCAACAACATCAGCACCATATCCATTTCCTTGGAACGCCTCTAAAGTTTCCACACTTGCCTCAGCAGCTATGGGCGTACTTCTGGCACTGCAACATATAGAAACTACCTTTTCATTTTTAACAATCGCAAAATAAGGTTGCCTCCATTCCATCTGTTCTATTAAATTAGGGAAATTTTCTCGCAAAAGCTCTTTATTTTTTTCTGTTATTTGTATCGCCCTAGTTAGCTTGTTTGAATTATTTGGAAACATGTAAGCAGAACCCATCCAAATATTCTCCACCGTTCTCTCATCATTTAATACTTTAATAATCTTTGCTATCTCTATATGATTTGAACATTCTAAAATTAATTTCTCAATCTTACTTATCATTTCACTATCCAGATTATAATGATATCTCTTTATATTCCCTTCACGAGTTCTGCCAAGAAAAAAACGCGGTGCTTTCGGATTTCCCTGTTCATTTACACATATCATTTTTCCTACTTGATTATGAACAAATAAAACCTCTGCCTGAATTGCTATTAACTCAAGTTCTGAAAGCCTCATTTATATCCTCCTTAGTTACTATGTGTAGTCTCCATATACTATCCATTCATACTCTATTTTTCATGTTCAAAACAAAAATCCCATTTAAATACACATTACTGAATCCATCATACTAAATGACTTCTTCATTCTGTCTATCTAAATGGGATTAATTCGTACCCTTTATTTCTTCTTCTTTTTACTCCATTGGTTGTTGTGGCTGCACTACTTCATTCGCTCCAGCTATCCTCAACATATTTGCAATATCTTTAAAGCCTCTTTTTTCAGCATATTGCAGCGGCGTAATATTTTCCTTATTGGCCATATTTACATCTGCCCCGTGGTCAATAAGCATTTGAATTACTTTCTTATGACTTTCACTACCATTTCCTAATACAATTGCTTCTAATAAAGCTGTTCCACCACGTTCATTCTTATAATTCACATCAATATCTGTATGCTCTAATAATTCTTTAACAACCTCTACATGGCCACGCTCAGATGCAGAAATAAGTGCTGTTCCACCTGACTTAGTCGTTTCTTTCGTATTAACTCCTGCATTAATTAATACTTTTACAATATCCGTATATCCTTCTCTACTTGCATAAAGAAGTGGATTGCTTTGTTTCTCATCTTTAATTTCAATATTAGCACCTGCACCAATTAATGCTTTAACTGTCTCTACATGATTTTGATACGTCGCTGCAAGGACAGGCGTTTCTCCGTTGTCACCTTCTACATTGATATTCGCTCCATCTTGGATTAGCTTCATAGCTGTTTCTGTGTCTCCAAGCGTCGCAGAAAGTAGCAACTGTTTGTCCATTAAATTTATACTTTTTTCTTCTTTAACTTCATCTTGTTCTTTATGCTTTTCTTTTTTCTTTTCACTTTTCACATGAACCGGTTTCGATTCTGGTTCTCCTTGCTTATCGCAAGCCACTACCGTCATTAAAAGTCCTAATAACATACATAATAAAATTTTTTGTTTTCTCACAACTACAGCTCCTATGAAAGATAATGTTTTCTTAACCATTCCTCCATGACATACAATAACTCTTCTTGAGTACATTTATCCATAAGCCCTTTATATTCCTTCTTTAATCGGATTATCTTAAACTTATACTATGTTTCTCAACCTATTGGAATGATACGCCTGATGGCCTCATCATTAACATTATGAAGCAATTAGTTTAGCACGTTTTTACCGCATTTGTATACATTTCTAAAAAGTACATAAATGATTGCTTTAGGTTACTATATTCCATTGTAACCGTTCTTCTGAAAATTTTACACCTTTTCTATATTTGCACCTGAGTAATAATAGAAAAGGACAACCATACATGGCTGTCCTACATTATAAATACTTCTTCACTTTAATGGGAATGCCCACCGTTATTCCCTTTTGTTGGTTTCCCCATCATCTCTTTATTCATTTCCCATTTATGATTTGCTAGCTCTTTATACGAAAGAACCTTACCCTTATAGTTAGATACAAAGCTCTCTGCATCTTTTTTATTTTTAAATGAAATGACATTATAAGCCATTGGTGTCGTTATTGTTTTATCATATACGTAAGTGGCATCTTCTAACGAAACCCAATCTTTCGAATCATAATCTCGGACAAATTTTTCTTTCGTCTTTTCACCTGAATTAATCTCCATCCATTTATACATACAACCAATATCATCAAACTTTAACGCTTTTCCGTTTTCTAAAATGATTTCTGTTGCAAATTGATTATCCATTACCCCAATTTGGCAAATATCACACTTATCATGTTTCTCATCAATCGCAACAGCTTTTAGTTCCTTTTTTCCACATCCTACTATCGTAAATATGAAACATAAACATATAACAAGTACGACATATTTTATCCTCATCAATATTCCTCCCTAAAAACCGTTTACTCCACGAAAAGAATATCAAAAGTTTGTGTGAGATTTGTGAAAAAACAATGTTCTTTTTGTAATATATGGAACAAAAAAGAGATGTGCAGTTACTTCTACACATCTCTCATCATTCACAACCAGTAATTAATAAATCGTCTTCTAACTTAACTAATAATGTGTCCGCATCAATGTTCTGTCCAACTTCTACATTTACTAATCTTATATTTCCACTGATCCCTACTGCGATTTTTTCAATCTCACCGTCATTTTTTCGGATCATCATTAATTTTTCCCATTCATATACGTAAGAGGATTCATTAATAAAAATCTCTTCTACTATTCCTGTACATGAACTATAAATTTCTTCTATTCTTGTTTGCATTCAAAATCTACTCCCTACTTCACGCGCTTCTCTTTTTCACCTTATTCTACCATTCTTACATACAGGCATTTATCTTTTTAAAAATTCAAAATTACCTCGTGAACAAAATGATCAAAATAAAGATTATGCTTCTAATGATGTTATTTTTCAAATTATTTACCATTCGAATTGAACCTTCTATTATAAATAAAAAACCTTTTATCTGAATTTTTATTTTATTTTGAAAGCGCAATCATTTTTTTGAGGGGGAGATTACATGTTAGCACTACTTGGATTTACGATGGTATGTGTCTTTATGTTTTTAATTATGACGAAACGTATGTCAGCGCTGGTAGCATTAATATTAGTTCCAATTACTTTCGCATTAATTGGCGGCTTTTATGCAGGCATGGGGCCTATGATGTTAGAAGGAATTCAAAAATTAGCACCTACTGGTATTATGCTTATGTTTGCCATTTTATATTTTGGAATTATGATTGATAGTGGTCTATTCGATCCTGTCATTAGTAAAATCCTAAAATTTGTAAAAGGCGATCCTTTAAAAATTGTTGTTGGTACAGCTATCCTTACTATTATCGTTTCATTAGATGGTGACGGAACAACAACATATATGATTACTGTTTCCGCAATGTACCCACTATATAAACGCCTTGGCATGAATCCACTTATATTAGCTGGGGTTGTTATGTTAGGAGCAGGCGTGACAAATCTTACACCTTGGGGTGGACCAACCGCTCGCGTTATGAGTGCGCTTGGACTAGACGCGTCAGAGCTCTTCACACCACTTATACCAGGAATGATTGCTGGTGCAATTTGGGTAGTTTTCGTTGCCTACTATCTTGGAAAAAAAGAAAGAAAACGTTTAGGCATTATGGATGTACAATATTTAAAACAAATGCAAACAATGGATGAGCAAGCTGCAACAGTAGAAGCTGCCGTGCATAAGCGCCCTAAACTTCTATGGATTAATTTTTTATTAACCGCTACACTACTTGTCTGTCTCATACTAGAAGTTATGCCGTTACCTGTTTTATTTACAATCGCTTTCGCTATTGCAGTTATGATTAACTATCCAAACTTAGAACAACAAAAAGAACGTATTGCTTCTCACGCAGGAAACGTATTAGCGGTTGTTTCTCTCGTATTTGCCGCTGGAATTTTCACTGGTATTTTATCTGGAACAAAAATGGTAGATGCGATGGCTCAAAGTGTAGTAACTCTTATACCAGATGCACTTGGACCACAATTACCAATTATTACAGCTCTTCTTAGTATGCCGTTCACATTTTTCATGTCCAACGATGCTTTTTACTTCGGGGTATTACCTATTTTAACGAAAGCGGCTGCCGCTTACGGAATTAGTGCAGCTGAAATGGGACGTGCTTCCTTGCTCGGTCAACCCGTTCACTTATTAAGCCCACTCGTTGCTTCCACTTATTTATTAGTCGGAATGGCAAAGGTTGATTTTGGTGAACACCAACGCTTTACTTTATTGTGGGCGGTTGGAACTACAATGGTGATGCTGATTACTGGAATTGTAATTGGGATTATTCCAATATAAGATGAAATTAGGAAAAACAGTAGAGGAAATGTAATCCTCTACTGTTTTTATTGTTGTGAAAGTCCCCTATGAAGAAAAGCGGAAATACCTTCTTTCTGGTCTCCCCACACTTCCATATATAAGCTCCGCATGTACTTTCTTTCCAGAGATCAAATACTCTAAATAGCGCCTCGCAGTTGACCGGCTTACACCTACCATTGAACTTAGCATCTCTGCAGTAATTCCCTCCTCATTAACAGTTAACATATGCTTTTTTATTTTTGCTAACGTTAAAGGGTCGATTCCTTTTGGCGCATATTCTATTTGGTTTGCCTGCACCCCTCTTTGGGACCATAGATGTTCAATCTGTTCTGAAGATAATTGAGCATTTTTCTTTAACTTCGTAATCTTCTTTTGATAACTTTCTAAACTTGTTTTAAACCGATCAAATGTAAGTGGCTTTACGATATAATCTGTTACTCCACCTCGTAAAGCATGCCGCACTACATCCGTCTCTGATGCGGCTGTAATCATAATAATATCTGTATCATGCAAATTATGCCTAATATATGTGACGAGTTCGGTCCCTTGCATGTCAGGTAAATATACATCTAATAAAACGAGTTGTGGCTTTACAAACTCTAACCATTCTTTCGCCTGTTCCCCAGTCGTTGCTGTTCCAATTACTTTAAACCCCTCAATTTTTTCAGTAAAACGACGATGAATTTCCGCAATCCGAATATCATCTTCTACAATCAATACTTCAATCCCCTCATTCATTACAATTCGCCTCTCTCTTTCGGTAATGCAATGATAAATAAAGCACCACCTAAATCCCCTTTTTCAATCGCAATACTTCCATTTAAACCTTCCACTAACTCTTTCACTTTCGCTAATCCATATCCACGTTTTTCGCCCGCTTTCGTCGAAAAACCTTTATAGAATATGCTTGTAATTATTTCATCATGAACACCTTGTCCTGAATCTTCCACTTCGATTAATATTTCTTCTCCAATATCTGTTACAAACATTCTTACTTTCTTATCATGCTCGTGATTTCTTTCAATTGCTTCAAATGCATTCGTGATTAAATTCCCTAAAATAGAAACAACGTAATTACTCTCAATATGCGGACTTAACTTTTCTAAACTACTTTCCCGATCTAACATAAAATCAATCTTCAACTCTCGCGCCCTATTATAAAATCCGATTAAAATCCCACCTAACCACGGATTTTGAATTCGTTTCATAATAAATTGAACGAACTCTTGATATACTGCCGTTTCCTTATGAATAAGCTCTAAAGCATCTTCATACGACTCTAATTGGATAAGACCTGAAAGCGTATACAACAAATTATTATATTCATGCGTTTGTGCCCGCAATGCCTCTGTATATTGCCGCGTTTGAGACAATTCTGCTGTTAATTGATCCATTTCAGATTTCAGGCGTAAGCTGGATACTACACCAGTTACTTTATGATTAACTTTAATAGGTAGACGATTAGCAATAACATCCTGCCCCTTTATATTTAATTGGCGATCAAATTGTTCTTCTCCGGTTTGAAGTACATCTAGTATCGATGAATTAGGAATAACATCTAAAATAAATTCTCCCATTATATTTTGTTGTTTATCTAAAGAAAGGATATCGTATGCCGCTTGATTTACTAAACTAACCATTCCATTTTTATCGATTACCACAATCCCTTCACGTACAGATTGAATAACTGTACTATGCTCCTCGTATAAAGATGAAATTTCTTCTGGCTCCATTCCAAACATCATTCGCTTAATACTTTTTGCTAAATATACAGAGCCAATTATCCCAATAAACAGACCTGTTATTGTAATCCAAAACACACGCTTTCCATACACTTCTATCGCTCCATGAATATCATCCATTGAAAAACCAACAGATACTACACCAATAATTTCATTATCCTGATTGCGAATTGGGACTTTTCCGCGTAATGAAGGCCCTAATGACCCCGTTGCTTTCGAAACATAAGATTTCCCTTCTAATAGAACCCCTTTGTTATCTCCGCCCACCATAGCTTCTCCTATTTTATCTCGCTTAGGATGTGCATAACGAATACCATCTTTATTTCCAACTACAATAAAGTCAGCATCTGTTTCGATTCGAATTTTTTCTGCAATTGGCTGAATAATAGAAGCTGGATTTTCTTGTTGAAAAGCTTCCTGAATTTCCGGTATAGCAGCAACTGTTTTCGCAACATGCAACGCCCTTTTTCCAATTTGCTCTTCTACTGTTTCAGATAATATATAGTAAAATAAATAACTCGTTAACAGCAATACAACAAGAATAAGTGTACTAATAGTTAATGTAATTCTCGGTTGTAGTTTCAATTTCTTCAATTTCAAAAGCATTCCCCTAACATTACTGAAGATAGAATTCAAAGAATATACAGACTTTTCAACTTAATCATACCACATTTATTTCTTTACTTTTATATCATTATTCACTACTCTGCCTTAGTGTTAGCAGAGAGTCCTATAAACACAAAAAGGCCCCTCTAGTATCTATTTACTAGAGGGGCTTTTCACCTTACTATTCCTTATCTTTCTCTACTTCTTTTTTCTCACCTTCTACTACAGATACAACAGGTTTATCATTCGATAACTGCTGCACGGCACCTTTGCCCGCAAATCCTTCTAATAGCTCTTTTAAATCAATACCAGAAGAAGCTTTTAATGTTTCTTGCATCGTTGCCATTAAATCAGTCGCATACCCTGCAACTTTTCCAGCACCGCTATTCTTTCCACTTCCGCCTGTATCAACCACTGTAATTTTATCAATGTTACCAAGTGGGCTTGCAATTTCTTTTGCATAACTTGGAAGCATTTTAAGAACCATATCCATAATCGCGGCTTGCCCATATAGTTCAAACGCCTCTGCAATTTTTTGCTTCGCTTCGGCCTCTGCTAAACCTTTTAATCTGATGACATCTGCTTCTGCTGTACCTTGCGCTTTCTGTACTTCTGCTTTCGCTTGACCTTGTGCTTTTTCAATTTCCGCTTTTGCTAAACCTTCAACACGTACTTCTTCTGCACGTGCTCTCGCTTCAGCTTCAATTTTATATTGATCCGCATCTGCTTTTTTCATTTGTTTTACTTTTTCTGCTTCGGCTGATTGTTCAACAGCATAGCGATCTGCATCTGCCTTTTTCTTTACTTCTGCATCGTATTGCTTTTCACGACGCGCAATCTCTTTTTCTTCTAATTCAATTTGTTTCTCACGCTCAATGATTTTAACTCGCATTTGCTCTTCTGTAACACCTTGTTGTGCTTTCGCCTGCTGTAATTCGTAAGAAAGGTCCGCATCTGCACGAGCTTGTTCTTGGTCCCTCTTATAAGATTGTACTTTTAATTCTTTATGTTTTTCAGCTTCAGCGATTTGTGCATCACGTTGATATTCCGCTTCTTTCGCTTCTTTTTCTGCACGCGCTTTTTCAATACGTGCCTCTTTTTCACGCTCTGCATTCGCAACTGTTGCATCACGTTTAACCATTGCAATTTGTGGCTGACCAAGTGCATCTAAGTAACCATTTTTATCCATTATTTCTTTAATTGTAAAGGAAACGATGCGAAGACCCATCTTCTTCAAATCAGTAGAAGCTACTTCATGTACCTTTTGTGCGAATTGCTCTCTATTACTATAAGCATCTTCTACTGTCATAGAAGATAAGATAGCACGTAGATGCCCTTCTAAAACTTCTTTTGCTTCTATTTTTAACTCTTCCGTTTCTTTTCCTAAATATTGTTCAGCTGCTGTAGAAACTTCTTCAATTGTCGATCCTACTTTAATAATAGAAACACCGTTTACTGTAATTGGTACACCTTGTTTCGTATACGTATCACGTGTTCCAACTTCTAACTTGTAGTTTAATAAACTAAGAGGCTCTCCTCTTTGCATAATTGGAACTACGAAAGTACCGCCACCACGAATAATCTTAATCTTCTTTCCATCATCAGTGGTAACAACGTTTTTCCCACCACCAAGCCAGTTCCCTGTAACGATTAATGCTTCATCTGGGCCAACTGTTCGATACTTCGTAATGAATACTAAAATGAGTAGAATTAAAATTGCGAGTAACACTCCACCGATAATTAATGGAATCGTCATGTGAATTCCCCCTTATAATTTTGGTTTTTTTAAAGAATAAGCGATGTTCTGTACAAGCAAAACACCATCTTGGACTCCCTCGATAATAACCTCAGTACCTTGTGAAATATCCTTTTTTCCAACTGTTTTAGCTGGAATTGCATTACTTCCGAATTTAGAGGATATTAATACTTCTCCAAACCCTTTTGTAGGAATTGTCGTAATGACTTCTCCCTTGCAGCCAATAAATTCATCCATACGTTGCACAGTGTTTTGTTCTGCTTCTGCAATCGGCTTTAAAATTAATATTTTCATTATGAAAACACCAATAAAAGATATAGCAAATGAACCAGCGAAAATAATAATACTATTAAAGGAAAATAAATATTCTCCTATATAACTAAGTCCACATAACATGGCGAAGAAACTAAGTAATAAAGTAACAACGGATACAGACCCGCCCCCAAAACTAAATATTGATTCAAATATATCTCCAAAGAAAATATAAATAACAGTGAGTATAGTAGCAATAATAAATCCATATAAATAAATTGTTTCAAGTGGATAACCAAACAAGACCATTTCTTATCCCCCTTTCTTAAACAATCACTTTTTTGTTATGTGTATGCCTCACCTCTTTCAAAGATTGTCATTCTCAATTTTCAGTTATTTAACCTTTAAAGAAAAACCTGTAAGACAGGTCTCTAAAAAAGAACAGGAGAAACCTATTGTGACAGGCTCCTCCTAGAAAATAACCGATATGTTATATATCTATATAATATACTATTTTCCACAAAAAGTAAAGTTAAACATACATTGGAAAAACGCTTATTTTACTGATAATGAGTACGTCCCATCACCATTATTATATTCCATTAAAGGTTAACATATTATCTGGATGAAATGATATAAAATGCAATATTTCATATTATTTCTTCATACATTTTGAACATATAGTGAGCGAAAAGGGCTTATAATTTTTGCGGCATTAGCTCCATTATTTAAGCGATCGAAACATCCTCGTATTAATATCCTTCCCCTATTCAAAAAGACTTGATTATAAGCATATTTCAACATGAAATTGCTATGATCAAGTCTTCTCAAAAACTCATATAATTATTTTATATAATAATTATATAAAACGTTTTTTATTTCTTAAATAATCTCTTTCTAAATACAAACATACTTAACGCTGAAAGAACAAGTGCTAATCCAGAAAGTAAAGTCGCTGTGTTAGCGTGGCCACCAGTTGCTGCTAAAGACTTCTTATTTCCCTCTTGCTTATTAGCATGTTGTTTATTTGAATCTTTTTCTTTCGCACTCTCTTGCCCTACGATTTTCACTGGCCCAACTTGATTATCTTCTTTTGTTGGTTCTTTTACTTCTTCTTTCATTTCTTCAACTTCTTTTGCTGATTCTTTTACTTCTTCTTTCGTTTCTTCAACTTCTTTTGCTGATTCTTTTACTTCTTCTTTTGGCCCTTCAACTTCTTTTGCTGGTTCTTTTACTTCTTCTTTTGGCCCTTCAACTTCTTTTGCTGATTCTTTTACTTCTTCTTTCGTTTCTTCAACTTCTTTTGCTGGTTCTTTTACTTCTTCTTTCGGCCCTTCAACTTCTTTTGCTGGTTCTTTTACTTCTTCTTTCGGCCCTTCAACTTCTTTTGCTGGTTCTTTTACTTCTTCTTTCGGCCCTTCAACTTCTTTTGCTGATTCTTTTACTTCTTCTTTCGGCCCTTCAACTTCTTTTGCTGATTCTTTTACTTCTTCTTTCGGCCCTTCAACTTCTTTTGCTGGTTCTTTTACTTCTTCTTTCGGCCCTTCAACTTCTACTGTTGGTTCTTTTACTTCTTCTTTCGTTTCTTCAACTTCTTTTGCTGATTCTTTTACTTCTTCTTTTGGCCCTTCAACTTCTTTTGCTGGTTCTTTCACTTCTTCTTTTGCTTCTTCAATTTCTTTTGTTGGTTCTTTCACTTCTTCTTTTGCTTCTTCAATTTCTTTTGTTGGTTCTTTCACTTCTTCTTTTGCTTCCAGTTCCTCTACTATATTCTGTATAACTTCACCACTAAACCATATACCAAGCCCGTAATACTCCGTTCCATCAAAAACAAAATCGTATTTCTTTTCTCCTGGAGTACTCCATACGATTGTACTCTCGTCCTCATTAAATGTGCCACTCTCACTTTTTAATGTAATATCCTCAAGCGGTTCCCCCTCCACATCATATACAGGGATTTTCACTTTTTGATTTACTTGTGCGTCATCTAAAAAAATTTTTTGCCTTCTAATATCGATTGTTGACCATTGAGACAATTGTATAATCGGTCTTATATCCTGAATCTCATTTCCAGGAAGTTTTAAGCTAATTAAATCTAACATCGAAGCAAAGATTGATATATCCTTAATCCGATTATCTGATAAATTTAACCATTGTAGATTTTTCAATTTACTTAATGGTTCAATATCCACTACTTGATTCCCTATTAGTTCTAGTTCATTCAACATACTTATTTCACTAATTGCTTCTACACTACTAATTTCATTATCGTTTAATATTAATACGGATAGGTTTTTTAATTGTTGTATTCCTTGTATAGTATCATTATTAATTTTATTATTTGAGGCCGTTAATTTTTTCAATGAATTGACTTTAAATAATGGTTCAATATTTTTCGCATTATTATTGCTTATATTTAATTTCTCCAACTTCTCTAGTTTAGAAAATGGTTCAATATTTTCGATTTGATTATGTGCTAAACTTACAGATTTCAAACTTCTCAAATTCGAGATAAATGCTATATTTTTCAACTCTAAGTTTTCTAACTCTAAACTTTCTAAATTCGACATAAACTCTATGCCAGAGACATCTTTTATACCGTTACCCTGCCCATTAGTTATCTTAAATGTTTTAATCGTTAATAAATCCTCTTTCGTAATAGGAGCTTCTAAATCAGTTCTATTCAAATTATTTTTATTAATATATCGTTGTAATTCCTTGTCTTGAACAACATTCGTCCCCTCTTGATTTTCAACTATTTTTTGAATAACAGTTCCATTAAAACGTAATTTATTCTCTGAAGAGCCTGTTTCTAAATTAAACTCATATGATTTTTCTCCAGGGCTGTCCCATTTTACAAAACCATTATTTTGTGTTCCCCCCTCGCTGATCCATTTAATACTTTGAAGAGATTCGCCATTTAAATCGTATATAGGAATTTTACTATCTTCATTTACTACGCCTTCATTCAAAAAGATTTTTTGTCTGTGAACTTGAACGACAAAACGCTTTCCAAACTCTTGAATAGGTCTTACATCAGAAATTTCATTTGAACTTAAATTAAGTTCGTATAAATTAGTTAGCCCACTAAGTGATGAAACATCCGAAATATAATTTTCTTCTAAATCAAGTGATTGTAAGTTTTTCATTTTAGCTAGCGGTGTAATATCTGTAATTTCTGCATCACTCACTGCAAGGTTAGTAAGGCTCTCCATTCTACTAATAGATTCAAGATTAGTAATATTATTATTTCCAATCCATAATTCCTTTACTTTATTTAACTGTTCCATTCCTGTTAAATCACTAATATTATTATTAGCTACATACAAATTACCTAGAGACGCCATTGTAAATAGCGGTTTAATATCTTCAATCTTATTACCAATTAAATCTAATACTCTAACTTTGTTCAATTTACTTAATGGCTTCAAATCAGTAATTTGATTATCTCTTAAAGAGAGATTTTGAATTTTATTCAGCCCAGCAATTGGTTCAATATTTTCAATTTGATTAGAGTAAAGATCTAAAAACTTCAAATTATTCAAATTAGCAATTGAAGATAAATCACTCACTTCAGACTCATGCAATCTGAATTTCTCCAAATTTACCATATGCTCTAAACCAGCTAAATTATTAATCCCCTTCCCGACATATACCTCTAGTTCTTTAATTTGTAGTGCATCGGCTTTCGTTATCGGTGCATTTATATCTTTTCGACCTAAAGTATTTTTATTAATGTATTGTTGTAATTTTGTATCCACTACTATATTAGTTGTTTCTTTTTTTTGTTCCTCTTTATTTTCCTTTTGCTTTTCCGGAACATTATTTTCTAAATTTAAAGTATTCACTTCAAACTGTACTTGATATTTATTGTTATATCCCATTGTTGGAATGTAAATATGCATTTGCATATTATACCTTTTTCCTAATTCTCCAACTTCGAATTGAATAACCTTCGTCCCATTTTTCTTTTTATCCTCAGATATGACTTTCACATCATGAAACACACCAGGAGTATGAATATCCTCTGTTTTCAAATATTGAAAGAAATCACTATCACTTAACGTCGCCGTTACAATTTTCTTTCCATTCTCAATTGTTAATTTCGGATCCTTTATATAAACAGCTGCCATGGACTCTTCATTCGTTTTATCTTTATACGCTTTAATAACAGCGTTATATGTACCATCTGATAAAGCTTGTCCAGTTTTATTCGCCTCAATTGCTACTGCCGCTAAAGCTGGTGTCGAATACACAGCAAACGGTAGCGCTAAAGCTGCCGCCACTAACATCGCATTTATATGTTTTCTTTTATTTTTCTTCAACTTTACATCTCCTCCAAAATATATAAATCAAAATGTAATCATTTCTCGAATAAATGATAATGATTTTCATTTTCATTGTCAACTAACAATATAAATATTTCGCAAAAACTTCACAAAAAAATAACCCCTTTAAAAGGGATTATGCCATCTTTTCACCTGATTCTTCTTTAAAGAAGCTTTTCATCGCATGGAATACATCTGCTTTTTGCTTTAAAATATAGTATCTGAAATTCTCATCTTTAATATTTTTATATGCTGACATGAGTGTACTATGGCGGTTGTACTGGTTCACTTCCCCATACCCAAACATATTACACTTCTTCATCAGTTCTTCAACAAGTTTTACACACCTAGCATTATCCGAAGTTAAATTATCACCATCTGAAAAATGAAATGGGTAAATATTATAGCGGTCTGGTGAATATTTATTATCGATTAGTTCAAGTGCTTTTTTATATACAGAAGAACATATCGTTCCTCCACTTTCTCCTTTTGAGAAAAACTCTTCTTCTGTAACGACTTTCGCTTCTGTATGGTGAGCAATAAATTCAATATCAACTGTTTCATACTTTGTACGTAAAAATCGTGTCATCCAGAAAAAGAAGCTACGTGCCATATACTTCTCCCATATCCCCATCGATCCACTCGTATCCATCATCGCTAATACAACAGCTTTTGAATCTGGCTTTAACACTTCATTCCAAGTACGGAACTTTAAATCTTCTTGGTGAATTGGATGGAAAGATGCTTTACCACGCATTGCATTTCGTTTATATGCAGATATCATCGTTCGTTTCTTATCAATATTTCCCCATAATCCTGTTTTTCTAATATCATTAAATTCAATGTGTTCAATCCGGTTTTCATCCATTTCTTTTCTCTTTAAATTAGGTAACTCTAACTCTTTGAAAAACGCTTGCTCCAATTCTAAAATTGAGACTTCTGCTTCATAATAATCTTCTCCAGCTGCATCTCCTGCCCCTTGCCCTTTTCCTGGTCCTTTCTGCTTTTGACCACCTGATCCATCTCTCGCAACGACATCGCCAACTTTGCTGTCACCGTTCCCTTGCCCAACATGTTTATTTTTATCATAATTGTATCTAATCTTATATTCATCTAAAGAACGAATCGGTATTTTCACAACATCCCTACCATTAGACATAACAATATTTTCTTCTGTTACAAGATCTGGTAAATTATTTTTAATTGCCTCTTGTACTTTTTCTTGATGGCGTTGTTGGTCGTCATATCCTTTGCGATGGAGGGACCAGTTTTCCTGTGAAATTGTATAGTTTGGTTGATTTTCTTCGCCCATGCCTTTCCCTCCTTACTGTATTTGTTTTCTCTTATGAACAGCAATCTATACTTTTGTTTTCTAGTGTGCGTAACTAGAATATTTAAAAAATAACTGTTCATCGAAAATCATCCCATAAACATATATAGCATTTCTCATACAATACTCCGAGCACCTTAAACAAAATTTTGCCACTCACATAATAGAAAGAAACATTCCGCCGTTGATAAGAAAGAAACACAATGCATTGTTGCACACATTTTCGTTTTGCAACATATTGTATTGTGTTGGCTTTTTTGTATGAATGGTTGGTTACTCTATCATATGCATATTGTAAAAATAATTGACAATAAATTCATAAAATCGCATCTTAATTTATTATATTCGGACAAGCTATGACATTTTTTGTAAATATCAATAGATAACAAAACGCCGTCCCAAGAACAAGAGACAGCGTTTTATTATCAAACTATCGATTTAACAAACTACCTACATATCGTAACAATTCATTCGCAGATGAAGAATTATAGCCATGCTCATCAATTAAGCGTGCAACGACATCATTGATTTTCTTAAGCTGATTTTCGTCTGGTGTTTTCGTTGATGTTGTAATTTTCACTATATCTTTTAAATCGGCAAATAGTTTTTTCTGAATCGCTTCACGAAGACGCTCGTGTGAATTATAATCAAAGCGCTTCCCTTTACGTGCATAAGCAGAAATGCGAATTAAAATTTCTTCACGGAATGCCTTTTTAGCATTTTCTGAAATTCCAATTTGCTCTTCAATCGAACGCATAAGTTTTTCATCTGGGCTCATTTCTTCACCCGTTAACAGATCACGTAATTTTGATTTATTGCAGTACGCTTCGACGTTATCTAAGTAATTATCCATAAGTGTCTTAGCTGATTCTTCGTATGAATAAACAAACGCTTTTTGTACTTCTTTCTTAGCAATTTCATCGTATTCTTTTCTCGCTAATGAGATAAAATTCATATAGCGCTCTCGGTCTTCACTACTAATTGACGGGTGCTGATCCAATCCGTCTTTTAACGATCTCAGTACATCTAGTGCATTAATAGATGGTACCTCTTTTCGAATAATTGTAGAAGAAATTCGGTTAATGACATAACGAGGATCAATACCCTTCATACCTTCATCTTGATATTCGCGTTGCAGCTCCTCTACATCAATCGTATTATACCCTTCTACCGTTTCTCCATCATATAAACGCATCTTTTTAATTAAATCAATATCCGGACGCTTCGGATCTTTTAAACGAGTTAAAATAGTGAACATTGCTGCAACGCGAAGTGTATGCGGTGCAATATGAACATTGGACACATCACTTTCACGAATCATTTTTTCATAAATATGTTCTTCTTCACTAACCCGTAAATTATATGGAACCGGCATTACAATAATTCGTGAATGCAATGCTTCATTTTTCTTATTTGCTATGAAGGAACGATACTCTGTTTCATTTGTATGCGCTACAATTAATTCATCGGCTGAAATAAGCGCAAATCTTCCTGCTTTAAAATTCCCTTCTTGTGTAAGCGATAGTAAATGCCATAAAAATTTCTCATCACATTTTAACATCTCTTGGAATTCCATCATGCCTCGGTTCGCCTTATTTAATTCTCCATCAAATCGATATGCACGGGGATCTGATTCCGAACCGTATTCTGCAATTGTAGAAAAGTCTAAACTACCTGTTAAATCGGCAATATCTTGTGATTTTGGATCAGAAGGACTAAATGTACCAATTCCTGTACGGCGATCTTCAGAGAAGAAAATACGCTCTACAACTACATCCTCAATTCTTGACCCGTATTCTTGCTCTAAACGCATAACATTTAATGGTGATAAATTCCCTTCAATTCTTACTCCATACTCATCAAAGAAATCATTCCGTAAATGATGCGGTATTAAATGAAGTGGATCTTCATGCATTGGGCAGCCTTTTATTGCAAAAACTGCTCCACGATCTGTACGGGAATATGTTTCTAATCCTCGTTTCAACATCGTAACTAAAGTTGATTTACCACCACTAACAGGACCCATTAATAATAAAATACGTTTTCTAACATCTAATCGTTTTGCAGATGGATGAAAATATTCTTCTACAAGGCGTTCTAAAGCATCCTCTAATCCAAATAGCTGATTACTAAAGAAGTTATACTTTCTTCTACCATCAACTTCTTCAATTCCAGCATCTTTTATCATATTGTAAATGCGAGAGTGTGCTGTTTGAGCCACCCATGGTCTTTCTTTCACAAGCTCCAAATACTCCGCAAACGTACCTTCCCATTGTAAACGTTCTTCTGCTGCTCGATGCTGTTCAATCTTTTTTAGAATATCCATTATAGCTCCTCCCCCATCTCCTTGTTCAATCGGATTATTATAAAAGGTATGCTAGGATGTCCTTAAACATTCTTTAAATCAAAACGAAATATATAATAGGGCTATAAAATTCTCTCCAAAATTCAAAGAAAATTCTGTATAATAAAGGTATTAAAGTTTTTACACCGCTATTCGTTTAAAATAAATTCTTTTCTTCTAAGAACCTTACATACATTTCGAGTAATAATTAAGATTCGTAAACCGAAAAAAGTAGGGAGGATATTAGTATGAAATTATTATTAATTTTAGGTGTATCACTCACATTTCTTACAGCTATTTTTACATCTGGTTACAATGATAAACCAGGTACACATAAAAAGTGATGTGCTTTTTAGCACATCACTTTTTTCTTTATCAATCATCTGTAATACACATTTTCCACATCATATTTTGATAAAGGTCGGCTATAATAATAACCTTGTGCAAGTTTCACATTCTTTTCCTTCAAAAATTGTATTTGTTCTGCTTTTTCTACCCCTTCTGCAATGACATTTAATCCTAGAGTATGTGCTAAATGAATAATTGCAGCCGTGATATTCGTATCTCTTTCATCTTTATATATACCTTCCATAAAAGAACGATCAATTTTCAACGTATCAATCGGATATGTTTTTAAATAACTTAAAGATGAATATCCCGTTCCAAAGTCATCTAAATGAATCTTTAAATTTTGTTCTTTTAATTGTAATAACACTCTTTTCGATAAATCTTTATGTATAAGAGCCCCTTCTGTAACTTCTATTGCTAATAAATGAGGAGGGACATCGTACTTATTTAAAGCGCGTGTAATCATCTCTATTAATGTAATAGAACGAAAATGTCTAGCTGAAATATTAACTGCAATCGGTACAACTTCATATCCTTTATTTAACCATTCACGTATTTGTTCACAAGCTTGATGTACTACCCATTCATCAAGCTTAATAATAAATCCTGTTCTTTCAGCAAGTGGGATAAATTGATTTGGCGAGACAAAACCTAGCTCCTTATTATCCCACCTTATTAATGCTTCCATACTGGCTAGTTTTTTCGTCTCAATATTAATTTGCGGCTGGTAGTATAAGAAAAATTCGTTTTTCTCTATAGCACGATGTAACTGGTTTTCTATTATAAACCTTTGTTCACGTTCACAATCTAATCCACTACAATAAAAATGATAATGCCCTTTTCCTGTTTCCTTTGCTTTTTCCAAAGCAGCATCAACTCTTTGAAACAGTATTTTTTCATCTCTTCCATCTGTTGGGGCCATTACAATTCCAATTGACGCACTTAAATACACGTCCTCTTCTTCTATTACAAAATGCTCACTAATCCTTTCTAATATGTTTTTTGCAACTTCCTCTACACATTCTTTCGTTATATTTTCTATTAACATAACAAATTGATCATCGTGCTCTCTAAATAAGTGCATACCTTCTATTTGTAGATTGCTCAAACATTCTGTAACTTTTTGTAATACTTTATCTCCTTCTTTATGACCAAATGTATCATTAATAAGGTGAAACTCATCTAAATCTATAAAAACAAGCGCAAAATTTATATTCTCATTTAAAAAAACATTTAACTTATTTGTACACGAAATTCTATTCATTAACCCTGTTAACTGGTCATAGTAAGCTAAATATTCTGTTCGCATTTCATTTAATACTTGCCTTGTAACATCCCTTGTAACAATATATACCCCAACAATTTCACTGTTCACAATAATCGGGATAGTTCTCAAAGAAATATATAGCTCGTACCCTTCTTTATGAACATATTTCTTTGAAACGATTTGTTTTGCCCTTCCCTGTAAAGCATTCTTAAATATAATTTGAAAAGTTTTTTCATATTCTTTATTTATAAACTGAAAAATAAATTGGTCCTTTAACTCTTCATATCGATACCCAAAAATTTCATAAGTTGCTGGATTTGCATATGTAATTCTACCTATAGAATCTATAGATATAATGGAGTCATTATTATATTCTAGTAATGACTTAAATAACATTTGTTTTTTCTCTATTTCTGCCTTCTCCTCAACCTGAGCAGTAATATCCCTTGTAATACAAATAATAAACTGACATACTCCTTCTTCGTCGTATACAGGGTTAAGTGAAGATTCATAATGTAGCTTACCCGTGGGCAAGCTAATTACATCACAAAAAGTATGTGATCTCGCTTTTTTTATTACTTTTGTATATTGATTCTGTAAAATATTTGCTTTGTCTACTGGTAATACTTCAGTAAACGTTTTTCCGTAACATTCTTCGCTTAGCTTCGCGTAATTCATTCCTATTTTATTTACATAAATATATGTAAAAACCTCATCATCAGTAACTTTCACAATAAATACTAAATCTTGAGTAGCGTGTAATAATCCTTTTCTTATTAAATCCATATCTATCATACTTAAAAAGGTATTTTGATTATTATATTGTTCCTTCATATTTATCTCAACCCGTCTTATCTATTTTCATTCATATATCTCATTCTATATGAATATGTACCTTTTTTAAAATGTATGATTACATATTTTTTTAAAAAAATAAAAAAGTCGCCCAATGGCGACTTTTAATAAACGATTTCTAAATCTAATCCTGGATAATTTTGTTGACGGAACGCTTCATAAATTAAAATTGCTGCTGTATTAGATAAATTTAATGAACGTACTTTATCCGTCATTGGAATACGTAAACAATGATCAAAGTTTTCTTCAATTACATTAGCTGGTAATCCATTTGTTTCTCTTCCAAATACGAAATAGTAATCCTTCTCACGTTTGCTATAATCAAATGCTGTATGAGCTTTCTCGCCATACTTTGTTAAATAGAAGAATTCACCATCTTTATTTTTCTCATAAAATTCTTCGATTGAATCATAATACGTAACCTTTACGTGCTGCCAATAATCTAATCCTGCACGCTTTAACATTTTGTCATCCGTTGAAAATCCAAGCGGTCTAATCAAATGTAACTCTGTTCCAGTTGCTGCACAAGTACGTGCAATATTTCCTGTATTTGCTGGAATTTCTGGTTGATATAAAACAACATGTACTCCCACGCGATATTCACCTCTATTTTTTGTCTACTACGTATTATACCACTTGAACGAAAAATCTCTACCCATTAATAATATGAAAGAATTTATATTTCATTTGTGGTGTATATTTACTAGAGTCTTCATAGTTCCAATAGCGTCTACGGCTATTCGCTGAATGTGCATTTACAAGCGGCATACCATCTGCGTCTTTCGCTACTACAATCGTCGTATGATTCCACCTACCATCATCCTCGAAATCATAAACAATTACATCGCCAAGAATAAGGTCTTCTGGCTTTTCTACCGCTTCTGCTCGAAGACCAGCTGTAGCACCTGATAAATACCAATAAAAAGAGTGTGCCACAGCCCAACTCCAACTCCACTGGTTTTCCCTTTGCCACCATCCTTTACGAATATTAGGATACCCGTTCATTGGTACTTCCCCAGTATGAAGACATTGCGAAATATAATTCGTACAATTATCAGGAAAATTACGATATGCAGGATTGCGATCATCCCACCAACGCTCTGCATATTTCACTGCCTCTAAACGATTATATTGATATGAACCATATTTTTCTTTCGTGACTTCTCGTTCTAACGTTTCACCTATTCCTATTTCTTCTGACACTTCAAGAGCATAATCATCTATTATACGACTATTTTTTAAACAAACTCGTCGTTTTAATTGTTCCTCTTCGATATAAAATAATTCTTTATGCTTAATTAAATATTTCAAGTGTACTTGATAATCAATTTCTTGATGCTCACTACTATTTAATTGTCTTATGAAAGAAATATCCGCAGTTGCTTTCACTATATCTGCACTACGCCTTTGAAACAATTGTTTCTTTCTCTT
This sequence comes from Bacillus hominis, assembly GCF_030348325.1. Lineage (NCBI taxonomy): Bacteria > Bacillati > Bacillota > Bacilli > Caryophanales > Bacillaceae > Bacillus > Bacillus hominis. The sequence continues at coordinate 527,211 of NZ_JAUCFS010000005.1, read as the reverse complement.
TGCTATTTGCAATAAATCTTCAGCAATACCATCCACATTTGTTCGTTTCTCTGTTATATATGCTAAAAACTGTTGCACTTGCTTTTCAATACTCACTTTTACAACCATTCCGTCTCCCTCCCATATTACAATATGAAAAAGGGAAATATTATCTACTCTTTTTTCTGCGCTAACAATTCAAGTCCACGATTCATTTCATGAAGAACCTCTTCATCTTTCTCACGTTCCATCGCTTTTTCAATTGCTTCACCCACTCCATCTCCGCCAATTTTCCCAAGTGCCCATGCTGCTGTTCCGCGAAGTACTGGCCTTGGGTCATCTTTCATAACACCGATTAAATCAGGAATTGCTGCTGTTTCTTTAAAATGTGCAAGGGCTAAAATAGCATTTCGTTGCAATGGCTTTTTACCTCTCCATGAACCCGACATAATTCCATACTTCTCTTTAAAATCACGATTACTAATTGTTAAAAGTGGTGTTAATAACGGTTTAACTAACTCAGGATCAGGCTCCATTTCAGGATGGTTATGAAAATCCATTCCTTTATTTTTCGGACAAACAGTCTGACACGTATCACATCCATATATACGATTCCCTATTTTATCGCGATATTCTTCAGGCAGAAATCCTTTTGTCTGTGTTAAAAATGCAATACATTTCTTCGAGTCCAACTGGCCGCCTTGTACTAAAGCACCTGTAGGACAAATATCAATACATTTCGTACAACTTCCACATTGATCTTCTATTGGCCGATCAGGAGGGAATGGAACATTCGTAATCATTTCTCCTAAGTATACATACGAACCAAATTCCGGCGTAATAATAGCGCAGTTCTTACCACTCCATCCAATACCGGCACGCTCTGAAACAGCTCGATCACTTAGCTCACCTGTATCAACCATTGATTTCACTTCTATATCCGGAAGCTTTTCGATTAAATACGCCTCTAACTTTTGCAAACGATCTCGTAAAACAAGGTGATAATCTTGGCCCCAAGAAGCACGACAAAAAATCCCGCGGCGTTCTCCACGCTTACTTAATGGTGCATTTTTTAATTTTGAAGGGTATGCTAAAGCAATCGCAATAATTGATTTAGCACCAGGTAACAGCAGCTGCGGATTCGTTCTCTTCTCTATATCAGGCTCTTCGAATCCAGACTGATAATTCAATTGTTGTTGCTGGATTAGACGCTGCTTTAATTCCTCAAATGGTGAAGCACTGGCAAAACCTATTTTATCTATACCAATCGTTTTACTATACGCAATTACATCTTGCTTTAATTGTTCAAAATCCATTCTTTATCGCCTCCTCCGATGAATCCATCCCTTATGTAACGACTATATTGGTTCGCAATTCACTTTTGGAATCATATTCTCTACTTCTATTTTCGCATACATTTATGATTTTCAAACATTAAAAAACGCAATGCCTCGTTTATCTTAGAAACGAAACACTGCGTTGATCACAATTTATTAGAAAAACATTAAATAAAATTTGGAGCGGGTGAAGAGAATCGAACTCTCGACCAGAGCTTGGAAGGCTCTTGTTTTACCACTAAACTACACCCGCAAATATGAAATAAATATAAGATATTGAAATAACTTATGTAAAGTAGTATAGCATGTAAAAAAATACGAAGCAAGAATTTTATCGAAAAAAGTCGAAAAAGTGATGAGATAACTCATCACTTTTTCAATTCTTTATCAATCGCCTTCTTCATACTATCGAAATCAGGGTTTGCAAGATTCCCATTTATATATACTGAAGGAGCACCTTGAACTTTTAATTTTTGAGCACGATCTGAATCTTTACGTACTTTATCTTTCATTTCTTTACTGTGTAAATCTTTTTTAAATTGTTCTACATTAATTTTTGGAAGTTTTTCTTTCACAATATTAAGAAGTAATTCTTCTGTAATCCATTCTTCCGTATCTTTCTTTTGATTTTGATAAATCTCATCATAGAAAATCCAGAACGAATCTTTATCTTGTTTATAAATTGCTTCACCAGCAGCTGCACCTAAATCAGAATCTTTTCCGATAAACGGGAAGTTAATAAAATATAACTGCACTTTACCTTTATCAATATACTCTTCTTTTAATCGTGGTAATACCGTTACATCCCAAGTACGACAAGCTGGGCATTTGAAGTCTCCAAATTCAACTACCTTAACTGGGGCATCATCTTTCCCTAAAGATTGTTGCGTAGAATAAGCAAACATCTCATTCCCTTTATCTTTTTTGTCATTTATGATGCTATACACAATTGTCCCGATTACAATCAATACTGCGATAGAAAAAACTACACCAAGAGCCATGAGTTTGTTCGATGATTTCATATACATTCCTCTTTAAATTCATATTCTGTATACAGCATTGTACACAATACACATAATATCAATACTTACATAGGTCACGCAATGAACACGCTCACATAAATTACAAAAATACAACATTTGTGACGATATTGTGTCACGTTTTGTCACAAATTATTCAAAAAAAGAAGTCCCTATATAGGAACTTCTCTTAACTTACTGCTTTTTCACGGGCATTTTTTAACATGGATTGCTCTGTTTTTATATCATGACGAATTACTAATTTCTCACTAACTGCTTGCACATATTCATCATGATTTATATACCCTTCTTTCTCCATTAGCCTTAAAACTACATTCCGTCTCTCAACTGCTTTATCATAATTTTGTGCAGGTGAGTAATAAGCTGGTGCTTTTACTACAGCAGCCATCATTGCACTTTCAGCAAGTGTTAATTGATCCACCTTTTTACCGAAGTAAAGGTTTGCTGCTTTTTCAATTCCCCATGCTCCTTCTCCGTAGTAAATATTACTCACATATAATTTAAAAATCTCATCCTTTGTGAATGTACGTTCAATCTTTTTCGTATAAAAAATTTCTTTCCACTTACGAGAAAATGTACGTTCATTAGATAAAAAAGCATTTTTAGATAGTTGCTGTGTAATCGTGCTTCCTCCTTGCACAACACCACCAGCTTTTATATTTTCAATAGACGCCCTGATAATTGCTATATAGTCTAAACCGTTATGATGATAAAACCTTTTATCTTCCGTCGCAATAAATGCGTGTGTTAATGACTCTGGCACCTCTAACTTAGCGGGTACATGTAATTTACTAATATCACTTCGCTCAATCATTACATTTCCAACGAATAATAATGCAAAACTTAACAATAATAATAATATAATGGCTTTATAAAGAAATTTAGTTAATGGATTTAATGCAACTTTTTGATGATAATTCACTCTGGATAATACTCGTTCTTTCATCTTGAACACCTCTTTTCCACACAGCATATAACTCTTAACTTAAGAATACCTTGTTGTAAAAGAATATCCCATCGATTTCTCTTACACCTACCTTACAACATTGTAAGGTGTAAAAATGTATTGTATCACAGTCCTTTTTTATCTACTATTCATATGAAATGTTGAATATACATTTATTTATCACACTATTTATAGGAAGTAGTACTCTCCTTAATTTCACTTCATTCTTTTATTATATCAGTTTATACGTTTATACTTTTAAACATCTAGCAATCTAATTATATACGATATATCATCATTATACAGAACTAGTGTTCCCTAAATCAATACTAGCTTTCGGATTATCTCGCTATTTTTGGGCAGTAAGACTTCTCCCTCAAAACTTAGCTAAAGCTAGGAAGTTAGGTGGTAGTCCTGCTTCCTCCACTAATTATTAGCCTACATTTTATTATTGTGACCTTTTTCTGAAACAGTATACATAAAGAAAAGGTTAGCAATTTGAGATGCCCTCAAATAACTAACCAAAACTTTACAATCTTCCTATAAGATTATATGGCTGAACTTCCCATGTTTCGTATGGAATGAAATTCGTTGCTTTCATCGCATCAAGCGTCCTTGATTTCATATGAGGACGCGTTATATACTCATCGATGTTCTCTTCATTTAAAGCAACAAATTTAGCTTCTTGTATTTCTTCAGGTTGAATTTTTATTTCTCCACTAACATATGCGACTTTAAAAACAACAGCTACAATATGCATAGAAGCATTATAATAAATCCCTGTAACCCCGATGGGCTTCACAGTTAATCCTGTTTCTTCCATTATTTCTCTGCAAACAGCTTGATCGAGCGCTTCCCCTTCTTCTACCTGTCCTCCAGGCATTTCCCACGTATCAGCTCGCCAGTGCACTTTCGTTAAAAGCACCTCATCCTTTTCATTTGTTAAATAACCTGCTACGGCAACAATATGCTTTGGTGTTTTATGTTCCACATTAAGACCTCCTAGAAATACGATTACTTCATATACACCCTATAACCATATTCCCTCTCTACAGCAATACACCTTTAATAATTCATCATCTTAATTAACTTCATAAAAAAAAGACCCTGTCCGTTAAAGGAAAGGATCTTCTGTCTTATATTATTCCCCTAAGTCTACGTTGTGGTAAACTTGCTGTACATCTTCTAAATCTTCTAATGCATCAACCATTTTTTCAAATTGTACTTGAGCATCTTCAGGAAGTTCTACATCACTTTGTGCAAGCATTGTTAATTCTGCAACTGTAAATTCCTCAACTCCAGCATCTTTAAGTGCAGATTGTACTGAATGGAACTGATCAGGTTCAGCATAAACGATAACAGAATCTTCTTCCTCTAGAATGTCACGTGCATCTACATCTGCTTCCATTAAGATTTCAAGAACCTCATCTGACGTTTTGCCTTCAAGACCGATAACAGCTGTCGCATCAAACATGTAAGCCACAGAACCGTTTACACCCATGTTACCACTATTTTTGCTAAATGCAGCTCGTACATCGGCTGCAGTACGGTTTACGTTATTTGTCAGTGTATCTACAATTACCATAGATCCATTTGGTCCAAAACCTTCATAACGAAGCTCGTCATAATTTTCTTCTGAACCGCCTTTTGCCTTTTCAACTGCACGGTCAATAATTGTTCTTGGCACGTTGTATGTTTTCGCACGCTCTAATACTACTCTTAACGTTTGGTTTGATTCTGGATCTGGCTCGCCTTGTTTTGCTGCCACATAAATTTCACGTCCAAATTTCGCGTATATACGGCTTGTATTTGCATCTTTTGATGCTTTTTTGTCTTTAATATTGTTCCATTTACGGCCCATACTTTCCACTCTCTTTCCCGTTTTAAATCTACATAAAAATATTAATATGAAATATAATGTGTATTCAACACATTTTTAAAAGAAATATAAAAAGTTCATTTTTAATTCATATTACAGACATAATATAAATTACTATCATTTTGTTCTTTCGACAAGTTATATTATACATGAATTCCTAAGTTTATTACGAATTTTAAAATCACATAATATAATTTAACAAAAAAAACTCTAACATTTCTGTTAGAGTTTTTTTACATCGCCGATACCGATGGTCGGGGTCGAACCGACACTCCCGAAGGAACACGATTTTGAGTCGTGCGCGTCTGCCAATTCCGCCACATCGGCATAATAAGAAAGGCGGCAACCGGATTTGAACCGGTGGTAAAGGTTTTGCAGACCTCTGCCTTACCACTTGGCTATGCCGCCATATGAAGTTAAAATGGAGCGGAAGACGGGATTCGAACCCGCGACCCCAACCTTGGCAAGGTTGTATTCTACCACTGAACTACTTCCGCAAAAATGGCTGGGCTAGCTGGATTCGAACCAGCGCATGACGGAGTCAAAGTCCGTTGCCTTACCGCTTGGCTATAGCCCATCGATTTCTTACTTAATTATATGTAAGTATCAATTATATTATTTGTAATTTTTAAAATAAAAATGGGGCGACTGATGGGAATCGAACCCACGAATGCCGGAGCCACAATCCGGTGCGTTAACCACTTCGCCACAACCGCCATGTTGTGTTTATATATTTGGCAGGGGCAGTAGGAATTGAACCCACACTGGAGGTTTTGGAGACCTCAGTTCTACCTTTAAACTATGCCCCTATGTAAAATGGTGGAGGGGGGCAGATTCGAACTGCCGAACCCGAAGGAGCGGATTTACAGTCCGCCGCGTTTAGCCACTTCGCTACCCCTCCGAAACTTACATGGTGCCGGCTAGAGGACTTGAACCCCCAACCTACTGATTACAAGTCAGTTGCTCTACCAATTGAGCTAAGCCGGCATATTTTATTAAAATGGTGGCTCGGGACGGAATCGAACCGCCGACACGAGGATTTTCAGTCCTCTGCTCTACCGACTGAGCTACCGAGCCTTATTAAAATGGCGGTCCCGACCGGGGTCGAACCGGCGATCTCCTGCGTGACAGGCAGGCATGTTAACCACTACACCACGGGACCATTTGGTTGCGGGGACAGGATTTGAACCTGCGACCTTCGGGTTATGAGCCCGACGAGCTACCGTACTGCTCCACCCCGCGATAATATTATTTATATAATTATATGATAAGTGTTAGCAACCAAATTATGAAAATTTTTGGTTGCGGGGACAGGATTTGAACCTGCGACCTTCGGGTTATGAGCCCGACGAGCTACCGTACTGCTCCACCCCGCGATAATATTATTTATATAATTATATGATAAGTGTTAGCAACCAAATTATGAAAATTTTTGGTTGCGGGGACAGGATTTGAACCTGCGACCTTCGGGTTATGAGCCCGACGAGCTACCGTACTGCTCCACCCCGCGACAATATTATTCATATAATTTATATGGTGGAGGATGACGGGATCGAACCGCCGACCCCCTGCTTGTAAGGCAGGTGCTCTCCCAGCTGAGCTAATCCTCCAAAAGTGGTGACCCGTACGGGATTCGAACCCGTGTTACCGCCGTGAAAGGGCGGTGTCTCTAACCACTTGACCAACGGGCCAAATATTATAAATTCCTTATGGCGGAGAGCAAGGGATTCGAACCCTTGATACGCTTGTGACGTATACACGATTTCCAATCGTGCTCCTTCGGCCGACTCGGACAGCTCTCCAATGGCTCCGCAGGTAGGGATCGAACCTACGACCGATCGGTTAACAGCCGATAGCTCTACCGCTGAGCTACTGCGGAATAATATTGCCTGGCAACGTCCTACTCTCACAGGGACAAGGTCCCAACTACCATCGGCGCTAGAGAGCTTAACTTCCGTGTTCGGTATGGGAACAGGTGTGACCTCTCTGCCATCATTACCAGACATTATTCTTTTGAGACAAACATTATTATACCTTATTCACTTATAAAGTCAACAAGTTTTTTTATGTTCTCTCAAAACTAGATAACATTTGCTTCATATTATATGGTTAAGTCCTCGATCTATTAGTATTCGTCAGCTCCACATGTCACCATGCTTCCACCTCGAACCTATCAACCTGATCATCTTTCAGGGATCTTACTAGCTTACGCTATGGGAAATCTCATCTTGAGGGGCTTCATGCTTAGATGCTTTCAGCACTTATCCCTTCCGCACATAGCTACCCAGCTATGCCCTTGGCAGAACAACTGGTACACCAGCGGTGCGTCCATCCCGGTCCTCTCGTACTAAGGACAGCTCCTCTCAAATTTCCTACGCCCACGACGGATAGGGACCGAACTGTCTCACGACGTTCTGAACCCAGCTCGCGTACCGCTTTAATGGGCGAACAGCCCAACCCTTGGGACCGACTACAGCCCCAGGATGCGATGAGCCGACATCGAGGTGCCAAACCTCCCCGTCGATGTGGACTCTTGGGGAGATAAGCCTGTTATCCCCGGGGTAGCTTTTATCCGTTGAGCGATGGCCCTTCCATGCGGAACCACCGGATCACTAAGCCCGACTTTCGTCCCTGCTCGACTTGTAGGTCTCGCAGTCAAGCTCCCTTATGCCTTTGCACTCTACGAATGATTTCCAACCATTCTGAGGGAACCTTTGGGCGCCTCCGTTACACTTTAGGAGGCGACCGCCCCAGTCAAACTGCCCACCTGACACTGTCTCCCGGGTCGATAAGACCCGTAGGTTAGAATTTCAATACAGTCAGGGCGGTATCCCACCAGCGCCTCCACCGAAGCTAGCGCTCCGGTTTCAATGGCTCCCGCCTATCCTGTACAAACTGTACCAAAATTCAATATCAGGCTGCAGTAAAGCTCCACGGGGTCTTTCCGTCCTGTCGCGGGTAACCTGCATCTTCACAGGTACTATAATTTCACCGAGTCTCTGGTTGAGACAGTGCCCAAATCGTTACACCTTTCGTGCGGGTCGGAACTTACCCGACAAGGAATTTCGCTACCTTAGGACCGTTATAGTTACGGCCGCCGTTTACTGGGGCTTCAGTTCAGAGCTTCGCTTACGCTAACCCCTCTCCTTAACCTTCCAGCACCGGGCAGGTGTCAGCCCCTATACTTCGCCTTACGGCTTCGCAGAGACCTGTGTTTTGCTAAACAGTCGCTTGGGCCTATTCACTGCGGCTTTCCGTTAAGAAGCACCCCTTCTCCCGAAGTTACGGGGTCATTTTGCCGAGTTCCTTAACCAGAGTTCTCTCGCACACCTTAGGTTCTCTCCTCGCCTACCTGTGTCGGTTTGCGGTACAGGCACCTTTTATCTCGCTAGAAGCTTTTCTTGGCAGCGGGGAATCAAAGACTTCGCTCCATAAGGAGCTTCCCCATCACAGCTCAGCCTTCACGATAAGCGGATTTGCCTACTTATCAGCCTAACTGCTTGACGTGCACAACCAATCGCACGCTTCTTCTATCCTTCTGCGTCCCTCCATTGCTCAAACGATAAAGAGGTGGTACAGGAATATCAACCTGTTGTCCATCGCCTACGCCTGTCGGCCTCGGCTTAGGTCCTGACTAACCCCTGAGCGGACGAGCCTTCCTCAGGAAACCTTAGGCATTCGGTGGACGGGATTCTCACCCGTCTTTCGCTACTCATACCGGCATTCTCACTTCTAAGCGCTCCACCAGTCCTTCCGGTCTGACTTCACTGCACTTAGAACGCTCCCCTACCACTGATACCATTGGTATCAATTCGCAGCTTCGGTGGTGTATTTAGCCCCGGTACATTTTCGGCGCAGAGTCACTCGACTAGTGAGCTATTACGCACTCTTTAAATGGTGGCTGCTTCTAAGCCAACATCCTAGTTGTCTAAGCAACTCCACATCCTTTTCCACTTAATACACACTTTGGGACCTTAGCTGGCGATGCTGGGCTGTTTCCCTCTTGACTACGGATCTTATCACTCGCAGTCTGACTCCTAAGGATAAGTCATTGGCATTCGGAGTTTGACTGAATTCGGTAATCCGATGAGGACCCCTAGTTCAATCAGTGCTCTACCTCCAAGACTCTAACACTTAAGGCTAGCCCTAAAGCTATTTCTGGGAGAACCAGCTATCTCCAGGTTCGATTGAATTTCTCCGCTACCCACACCTCATCCCCGCACTTTTCAACGTGCGTGGGTTCGGGCCTCCATTCAGTGTTACCTGAACTTCACCCTGGACATGGGTGATCACCTGGTTTCGGGTCTACGACCACGTACTAAACGCCCTATTCAGACTCGCTTTCGCTGCGGCTCCGTCTCTTCAACTTAACCTCGCACGGGATCGTAACTCGCACGGTTCATTCTACAAAGGCACGCCATCACCCATTAACGGGCTCTGACTATTTGTAGGCACACGGTTTCAGGATCTCTTCACTCCCCTTCCGGGGTGCTTTTCACCTTTCCCTCACGGTACTGGTTCACTATCGATCACTAGGTAGTATTTAGCCTTGGGAGATGGTCCTCCCAGATTCCGACGGAATTTCACGTGTTCCGCCGTACTCAGGATACATTCAAGAGAGAACGAAGTTTCGACTACGGGGTTGTTACCCTCTGTGACGGACCTTTCCAGGTCGCTTCGTCTACCTCGTTCCTTTGTAACTCCGTATAGAATGTCCTACAACCCCAAGAGGCAAGCCTCTTGGTTTGGGCTAGATTCCGTTTCGCTCGCCGCTACTCAGGAAATCGCATTTGCTTTCTCTTCCTCCAGGTACTTAGATGTTTCAGTTCCCTGGGTCTGTCTTCCATACCCTATGTATTCAGGTAAGGATACCATACCATTACGTATAGTGGGTTTCCCCATTCGGAAATCTTCGGATCAAGCTTACTTACAGCTCCCCGAAGCATATCGGCGTTAGTCCCGTCCTTCATCGACTCCTAGTGTCAAGGCATCCACCGTGCGCCCTTTCTAACTTAACCAAACTAAAATTAAAAAATATGAGCTACACTGTTATCTAGTTTTCAAAGAACATACATTTAAACTTGAGAGATAGTTCTCTCAAAACTGAACGAAACGAAACAAGTCAACGTTTATTGATGAACTGCGTTCATCAATTCTCCATAGAAAGGAGGTGATCCAGCCGCACCTTCCGATACGGCTACCTTGTTACGACTTCACCCCAATCATCTGTCCCACCTTAGGCGGCTGGCTCCATAAAGGTTACCCCACCGACTTCGGGTGTTACAAACTCTCGTGGTGTGACGGGCGGTGTGTACAAGGCCCGGGAACGTATTCACCGCGGCATGCCGATCCGCGATTACTAGCGATTCCAGCTTCATGTAGGCGAGTTGCAGCCTACAATCCGAACTGAGAACGGTTTTATGAGATTAGCTCCACCTCGCGGTCTTGCAGCTCTTTGTACCGTCCATTGTAGCACGTGTGTAGCCCAGGTCATAAGGGGCATGATGATTTGACGTCATCCCCACCTTCCTCCGGTTTGTCACCGGCAGTCACCTTAGAGTGCCCAACTTAATGATGGCAACTAAGATCAAGGGTTGCGCTCGTTGCGGGACTTAACCCAACATCTCACGACACGAGCTGACGACAACCATGCACCACCTGTCACTCTGCTCCCGAAGGAGAAGCTCTATCTCTAGAGTTTTCAGAGGATGTCAAGACCTGGTAAGGTTCTTCGCGTTGCTTCGAATTAAACCACATGCTCCACCGCTTGTGCGGGCCCCGTCAATTCCTTTGAGTTTCAGCCTTGCGGCCGTACTCCCCAGGCGGAGTGCTTAATGCGTTAACTTCAGCACTAAAGGGCGGAAACCCTCTAACACTTAGCACTCATCGTTTACGGCGTGGACTACCAGGGTATCTAATCCTGTTTGCTCCCACGCTTTCGCGCCTCAGTGTCAGTTACAGACCAGAAAGTCGCCTTCGCCACTGGTGTTCCTCCATATCTCTACGCATTTCACCGCTACACATGGAATTCCACTTTCCTCTTCTGCACTCAAGTCTCCCAGTTTCCAATGACCCTCCACGGTTGAGCCGTGGCTTTCACATCAGACTTAAGAAACCACCTGCGCGCGCTTTACGCCCAATAATTCCGGATAACGCTTGCCACCTACGTATTACCGCGGCTGCTGGCACGTAGTTAGCCGTGGCTTTCTGGTTAGGTACCGTCAAGGTGCCAGCTTATTCAACTAGCACTTGTTCTTCCCTAACAACAGAGTTTTACGACCCGAAAGCCTTCATCACTCACGCGGCGTTGCTCCGTCAGACTTTCGTCCATTGCGGAAGATTCCTACTGCTGCCTCCCGTAGGAGTCTGGGCCGTGTCTCAGTCCCAGTGTGGCCGATCACCCTCTCAGGTCGGCTACGCATCGTTGCCTTGGTGAGCCGTTACCTCACCAACTAGCTAATGCGACGCGGGTCCATCCATAAGTGACAGCCGAAGCCGCCTTTCAATTTCGAACCATGCAGTTCAAAATGTTATCCGGTATTAGCCCCGGTTTCCCGGAGTTATCCCAGTCTTATGGGCAGGTTACCCACGTGTTACTCACCCGTCCGCCGCTAACTTCATAAGAGCAAGCTCTTAATCCATTCGCTCGACTTGCATGTATTAGGCACGCCGCCAGCGTTCATCCTGAGCCAGGATCAAACTCTCCAATAAAGTTAGTTTGTCTAGCATCTAAAAATAAAAATTGACGTTCACGTTGTTTGTTTCGTTCAGTTTTCAAAGAACTTCTTTGCCGCTCATTTGCGACTCCCTTATGTTAACATCTTCGTTTTTCGATGTCAACTAAGTTTTTCAATTTCTTTTTTGTCGTTTTCTGCGTTTCCGCATCAGCGACGGTTATTAATATATCATGCAGTATATGTAGGGTCAATACTTTTTATAAAAAAATTTCACATCCCGTTAAAAGTTTAAAACATGTTCCAAAAATCATTATAGTATCCTTTCATTCTTCATCACACTCCACATTTCATATCTTATCGCTTTATCACGTTTGTGAACGAGTGAAAATTCTAAATTTTATGTTATATTATTATTATAGGAGTTGGTGAGAATGAGCATTAAGTATTCAAACAAAATCAATAAAATCCGGACCTTTGCATTAAGTTTAGTATTTATCGGTCTCTTCATTGCATACTTAGGAGTCTTTTTCCGTGACAACATTATTATTATGACGACATTTATGATGGTTGGCTTTTTAGCTGTTATCGCTAGTACTGTCGTTTACTTTTGGATTGGTATGTTATCTACGAAGACTGTACAAATTATTTGTCCAAGCTGCGATAAGCCAACAAAAATGCTCGGTCGTGTCGACGCATGTATGCATTGCAACCAACCTTTAACACTCGATCCGAGTTTAGAAGGAAAAGAATTTAATGAGAAGTACAATAAAAAAAGCTATAAAGGATAGCAGGTACTTTCACTTTATTATTTTTTAATCTCCATATAATAAAGAAAGAGGGGGACGATTACGTCCCCCTCTTTCTTTATTATATATTACGCCTTATGACACTCTGGACAAACGCCATAAATTTCTAAGCGATGACTATTAATAACGAAGCCTGTCGTTTTCGCAGCTTCCTCTTCAAGCTGTTCCAAACCTCCATAAGGAAAATCAACAATCTTACCACATTTTTCGCAAATCACATGATAATGTTGACTTGTAACATAATCAAACCTACTTGAAGCGTCTCCATAAGTTAATTCCTTTACAAGCCCAACTTCTTTAAACACACGTAGGTTATTATAGACAGTTGCAACACTCATATTTGGAAACTTACCTTCTAATGCTTTATAAATGTCATCCGCTGTTGGGTGCGTCATAGATTCCACAAGGTACTCTAAAATAGCATGACGCTGTGGAGTAATGCGTACACCCGTATTTTTCAGCATTTCTAGCGCTTCTTTTAATTCTTCTTTGACCACCGTCATGCACCCCGATTCTATACGGATTATTATTTTATAATTCTTATAAAGAGTGTACTCTTTTTCTTATAAATCGTCAATATTTCTACTATAAGTATGTGGTTTATTTTTGTATATAGCCTTATTCTTATGTATCTTCCCCCATTTCCTATACATTTACATAGAAAAAAGTGCGACATAATCGCACTTGGAATACTATCATCTGAGGAGGTATGCCCTACACTTTCACTTTATGTATCACAAGAAAATATGTATAGACGCATGCCTTACATATGTATTTTTATCCTCATTAATATAGATTTATTTTATCCTGCTATTTGCGGGCTAATAATCAGTGGGGATAGACACCCCCTGATTAAAGTTTCACTTTATATAAGAAAGAACGTCCTCAATATGTCCTTTCACTTTCACTTTACGCCATTCTTTTACAAGTTCACCATCTTTATTGATAAGGAATGTAGAACGCTCGATTCCCATGTACTCTTTTCCAAAGTTCTTTTTTAATTTCCAAACATCGTACAATTCTGCTACTTTATGATCTTCATCTACTAAAAGTACAAATGGAAGCTCATGCTTCTCAATGAATTTCATATGTCTGTTCACCGAATCAGGACTTACACCAAGGATGATTGTGTCCTTCTCTTGGAATAATCCATATGCATCACGAAAATCACATGCTTCAGTTGTACACCCTGGAGTCATATCTTTCGGGTAAAAATATAGAACTACATTTTTACCTCGGAAGTCAGCTAAGCGAATTTGTTCTCCGGTACTTCCCTCTAATGTGAATTCCGGTGCTATTTCTCCTACTGTGATCATTGTTATCACTCCTTTTCTTTTCTATTACTATAACAAATGCTACCTTATTTTTCATTGTCCATTACAGTCCTTACCACAAAGGCAAACGGTAATGTATATCCAATTAGCGCTTCTCCAATTGCAATCCATCTTCCGATTCCAATCGGAGCTATATCACCATATCCAACGGACAATAAAGTAACCGCGCTAAAATATAAACATATTTCAACAAGTTGAAAGGAATGAGCACTTAGCCTATCCCCATCTTCTTTCAAAACTGCAAAACCCATTTCCTCTAGCACAACATAACTTAATCCAAACGCAATCAGTACCGTTGTATAAATTAAAAACAACGTAGCTAAATTGTACAGCGAAAAGAAACGATTGGAATTTGAATATGAACTCCATAATAATTGGACACTTCTCAAAATAGCAATTGCTGCAATTAATAGAATAAATCCCCATAACATGTCCTCCACCTCATTTTATATGTATGAGGACTATAGCTGATTTATCCCTTAGAAACGAACAAGCTTCTATAATTAATTTCCTGCACCACGATATCGTTTAACCCCTTGATTCCATAGGGTAATTGCAATAGTAAAACAGATAACACCAACAATTGGCGTTGCGAAAGCATAGCTATTCCACTCTGTTTTTCTTAAAAAGTATGCTGCTGGATATACCCCAACAAATGCAAACGGTAAAACAAACGTTAAAACAAAGCGAATAACACGGTTATAAATATCAACAGGGTAGCGTCCATAATTCCCTATGTTATACATAAGCGGCATAATGGAACTTTTCGCATCCGACCAAAAGCCAAGACTTGCAAGCGTAACAAATATTCCGCCGTACACAAGTGCCCCTCCCCCTATCATAAATAGGAATAAGAAGAAATCATACCAGTAAAAAGATAATTGCAGCTCCATTGCTGCATAACCCATCACAATAATCCCCGTAATAGCTCCAATTAAAGATTCAAGTTCCATTCTTTCTAATATAATTTGAAATAAACTATGAATCGGTCTCGTTAATATACGGTCCATTTCTCCTTTAATAATGTAACGATCATTAAAGTCCCATATATTAAAGAAAGCTGAAAAAATGGCAAACGGTACTAAAAAGAAACCATAAATAAAGATTACTTCTTCTCGGCTCCACCCTTTTAGTGCTTGGGTATGCCCAAACACAACGAGAATGAAGATTAAATTAACAGCTTGTAGTGATAAATCTGAAAGTAATCCGACGATAAAATCGCCACGATACTCCAATTTTGTTTTTATATATTGACTTGCATATTGCAAAAATAATTTTATATATATCATCTCGTCATCCCCCTTGTACGATTAGACGTTTTCTCGCCGTTTTCCACATCAGTACAATTGGAATAATAAGTATAATTGCCCAAATCACTTGAAATAATAAAGCTTCATATAACTTACTTCCTTGTATACCTTCAGAGAAAATCATACTCGGAATATAACTAATTGCTTGAAACGGTAAAAACACCATTGCTTTTTGGGCCCATAACGGATAAAAACTAATCGGTAATAATAAACCAGAAAATAAATCGATAACAACACGTTTCGCATACATAATTCCACTATTATTAAATAAGAAGAATGTAAGCATTCCTGTCATTAAATTTATTTGTGTATTAATGATAAAACTAAATATTAAAGATAAGAAGAAATATAGCCACGTTTGAAAATTCGTTGTAATTTGTAATGAAAATAATAACGTAACAATAACCATACCCGGAATTGAAAAGAAAGCAAAACGAAATATCCCTTCTCCAAGACCTTGCATAACTTTCATACCTAAATAGTTGTACGGACGAATTAGCTCTACCGCCACACGTCCTTCTTGAATTTCCATCGCAATTTCTCTATCTATATTATTAAAATAAAAAGCGCGTGCCATCCACGCGATCGCAATATACGTAGTCATTTGTGAAATAGATAAACTTTCAATATTCTCTTTCCCACTATAAATTGCTTGCCATAAAAAATAATACGCACCAATGTTAATCGTATAAATTAAAATCCCGCTGTAATAATTTGTACGATAAGCAAGCATCATTAAAAAGCGAATCCGAATCATTTCAATATACTTACCCATGCATAATACCTTCTTCATAAATGTTACGAATAATTTCCTCTGTAGACACTTCGTTAATTTTCAAATCTTTAATTTGAAAGGCTTGTACTACTTTAGAAATCAGCATAGAAATGATAACTTCTTCATTCGGTATTTTTGCAACCCATGCGTTTTCTTCTTTCGCTTTTGACCAAACGACATGACTATCTGGCATAACCATTGATAACTCCTGGTATGAAACTGGAGCAACAAATTGAAAATGTATTTCCTTCTCTACTCCCCACTGCGTACGAAGATTATCTAAAGATCCGTCATACATAATATTTCCTTCATCAAGCATGATGACACGTTCACATAAAGCTTCAATATCAGTAATATCATGTGTCGTTAATAAAATTGTTGTTTTATAACGTTCATTCATCTCTTTTAAGAATTCTCGTATTTTCAATTTCACAAGAACATCGAGTCCAATTGTTGGCTCATCTAAAAATAATAACGGTGGATTATGAATTAATGCTGCCGCTAATTCACAGCGCATTCTTTGGCCAAGAGATAACTTTCGGACCGGCTTATCTAATAAAGGACCAATATCTAACGTTTCGATTACGTGCTCCATATGTTCCTTATACTGAGCGTCTGAAACACCGTACACTTTCTTCAATAAACGAAACGATTCTTGTACCGCAATATCCCACCAAAGCTGAGAGCGCTGACCAAAAACAACACCAATTGTTCTCACAAATTCTTCTCTTTGTTTATGTGGATTCATTCCGTTCACCGTGATTTGCCCTGAAGTCGGAGTCAAAATCCCTGTAAGCATTTTAATCGTCGTTGATTTACCAGCACCATTCTCACCAATATAACCGACCATTTCACCTTGCTTCACAGTAAACGACACATCATTTACTGCTGGTACTATTTTATAATTACGATTTAATAAATCGCGAAATGCACCCTTTAATCCCGGACGACTTGAATAGGCTGTAAACTCTTTACGTAACCCTTGTACCTCAATTACCGATTTCATAATCGGACCCCCTTCCTAAATGTCACAACGAATAGTTTACCCAACTGCTCCTTCTATCACAAACAATACGTCTTTTCAAAAAACATGTTAGAATAATACATAGATTTTTGTAAGGAGATGAATTGTAGTGAATTTCACGAAATCAGAAGCATTACATAAAGAAGCTTTAGAACATATCGTTGGTGGTGTTAATAGTCCTTCTCGTTCTTTCAAAGCAGTTGGAGGCGGTTCTCCCGTTGCAATGGAACGCGGGAAAGGTGCTTATTTCTGGGATGTAGATGGAAATAAATATATCGACTATTTAGCAGCATATGGCCCTATTATTACTGGACATGCTCACCCACACGTAACAGAAGCAATTAAAACAGCGGCTGAAAACGGCGTACTATACGGTACTCCTACAGCACTAGAAGTAAAATTCGCAAAAATGTTAAAAGAAGCGATGCCTGCTTTAGATAAAGTACGATTTGTAAACTCTGGCACAGAATCCGTTATGACAACTATTCGTGTTGCTCGTGCTTACACAGGCCGCACAAAAATCATGAAATTTGCTGGTTGTTACCACGGCCATTCTGATTTAGTACTTGTAGCAGCGGGCTCAGGTCCTTCTACTCTTGGAACTCCTGATTCAGCTGGCGTGCCACAAAGTATCGCCCAAGAAGTTATTACTGTTCCATTTAATAATGTAGAAACGTTAAAAGAAGCTTTAGATAAATGGGGACATGAAGTAGCAGCTATCCTTGTAGAACCGATCGTTGGAAACTTCGGTATTGTAGAGCCAAAACCTGGCTTCCTCGAAAAAGTAAATGAACTTGTTCACGAAGCTGGTGCATTAGTAATTTATGATGAAGTTATTACTGCTTTCCGCTTTATGTACGGTGGTGCTCAAGACTTACTTGGCGTAACACCAGACTTAACAGCACTTGGTAAAGTTATCGGCGGCGGACTTCCAATTGGCGCTTACGGTGGTAAGAAAGAAATTATGGAACAAGTTGCTCCGCTCGGCCCTGCATACCAAGCTGGTACAATGGCCGGGAACCCTGCTTCTATGGCATCAGGTATCGCTTGCCTAGAAGTGCTTCAACAAGAAGGCGTATACGAGAAATTAGATGCACTTGGCGCAATGCTTGAAAAAGGAATTTTAGAACAAGCTACAAAACATAACATCGACATTACAGTAAACCGTCTAAAAGGTGCATTAACTGTATACTTCACGACAAATACAATTGAAGATTACGATGCAGCCAAAAATACAGATGGTGAAATGTTCGGGAGATTCTTCAAGCTGATGCTTCAAGAAGGTATTAATTTAGCACCTTCTAAATATGAAGCATGGTTCTTAACGACAGAACATACAAAAGAAGATATTGAATATACAATTGAAGCTGTCGGCAGAGCATTTGCTGCTCTAGCAGACAATAAATAACCCCTGTAATTAAAAGGAAAAAAGAAAGCAACCTTTCTTTTTTCCTTTTTTCTATTTCATAAATCCCTTATTAATAGTATAATTATTCATAATTATCTGTTTTATATTCTTTTATATCCTTACTATCCCTGTATACAAGGCAGTTCACGCCTTAAATAGTAAGATTATTCAAAATTCATTTTCCAGAGGGGGGATTGACGGATGCTCAATAAAAAAAATAAATGGACACCGTCTTTATTTCGGAATTATAAAAATGCAGAACATGATGCGTGTGGAATCGTTTCCGTTATGGAAAAACGAAGAATTCCTACAAAAGAAAACATCGATCTTTGTATACAATCACTAGTCAAAATGAATCATAGAGCTGGTTTCATCAATGGCGAAGGAGATGGTATCGGAATTCATATCGACATGCCAAAAGCACTTTGGAATGAAAAACTGAAAAGTAGCGGATATAATCCAACGATTGTGGATCATCCCCACTTTATCGTTGGACATTTTTTTCTAAACAAAAAAGAAAACATTACTGAGTTAAAAGATTACATTCGTACGCAACTAAACAATGAAAACTTTACAATTGTTCTCGAAAATGATGATGTAATAAACTCAGATGCACTCGGTCCTCTTGGTAAACAAGAAGAACCTTTATTTTGGCAAATTGCCCTTATCGCCGAAAGTGAAGTTAAAAATATTGAACAAACATTATTTTCTGTAACAATAAAAATCGAAGAAAATGAAGCAATTCATGTTGCCTCATTAAGTCATGAACATGTTGTATATAAAGTTCTCGGCGCTGGTGATACACTCGTTGCTTATTACAATGATTTACAACACCCACTTATCGCTTCAACTATGACACTAGGACATAATCGCTATTCTACTAATACGTTATCTAATTTTTTTCGTGTACAACCATTTAGTATTCTCGGACATAATGGTGAAATTAACACGATTGCAAAATTACGCGATCAAGCTGAAATGATTAATGTACCACTTACTGCCGGAGGCAGTGATTCCCAAGATTTAAACCGCACCTTAGAAACCCTTCTCGTTCAGTATAACTACAGTTTATTTGAAGCAATGGATATATTATTTCCACCAATTATTAATGAAATAAAACTTTACGAAACAAACTTACAAAACTTATACACTTATATACGTGAGGCTTGGGGGCATTTCGCACAAGGTCCAGCTGGCATCATTTCACGTTATAAAGATGAAGCTGTTTTCAGTGTCGATTCCCTTGGATTACGCCCAGTTTGGAAAGTAGAGACAGAAAGCTCTTATATTTTCTCTTCTGAACCCGGCGTTGTATCACCAACTGAATATGTAGCAGAACCAAAACCACTCGCTCCTGGAGAAAAAGTCGGCCTTAAATGGAATAAACAAGATGAGCTTGTTCTTTACGAATATGACAAATACCAAAGTGAAGTATATAACCGATTTAAAAAGCGAGTTGATGTTACCGATTATCATTTAAACTTATCTATCCCTGAAACGAAAGAAATCCAGGGATTATGTGATTCTGTTCAAGTTGAAACGAAGCAATACGTCGCTTTCGGCTGGGATCGAGAACATATTCAACTCCTTGAACAGATGGCGACAAAAGGCGTCGAACCAATTCGATCACTTGGGCATGACTCACCACTTGCCGCACTTGATACAGATAGACGAAATATTGCTGATTTCATTAAGGAAAGTGTAGCCGTTGTTACCAATCCAGCAATCGATCGTGATCGAGAAGTCGAACACTTCTCCACGCGTACTGTACTCGGAGAGCGTCCGAGTTTATTAGATAACTCTAAACAACCATTTGTAATCGAGATGCTTTCACCCATTATTTTAGAAGGAAATTTAGCTCAATCTATCGCGGCAGACTTACACACGATTACGTACGAACAACTTATACAGCTATTCATTACTCATAGCTCTGTCTCTACAATTTCTGTTACATTTAGTCCATCAGAAACTTTACAAAGCGCATTAAATCGAATTAGTTCCGAAGCGATAGCAGCCGTTAAAAATGGGGCTTCCCTATTATTATTAGATGACGCTAACTCTCATCAAAATGAACTATTATGGATTGATCCACATTTAGTTACTGCTAAAGTACATCAAGCATTAACTGAAAATAAATTACGCCGGAAATGCTCTCTCGTTATACGTTCCGGTGCCCTTCGCTCCTTACACGATATCGTCACGCTATACGGATTAGGGGCAGACGGTATTAATCCATATTTATTGTTCGCAACTGTAAATGATGGAACAAAAGCACCAATTACTAATTTGTATACCGCACTTAATAAAGGACTAGAGAAAGTAATTTCAACGATTGGAATTCATGAATTACGCGGGTATGGTCGCCTCTTCTCCTCTATTGGATTACATGAGAAAATCGCAAATATATTACAAATTACAAACTTCTTCGGTTCAAATGATTTAGCTTTTTCACTTGAATCACTTGCTGAAGATGCAAAAATTCGTGTGATTGATTATAACAATCCAAAAGTTAGAATGAGAAAATCATTTCATATATTCCCGCGGATTTGGAAAGCAATTGGTGATGTCGCAAAAGGAAACTCTTATGATGATTACCGCGACAAGTTAAGTGAATTAGAAGAAAATAACCCTATCGCAATCAGGCACCTTATTCAAACAAAACAAACAAAACATGTAATTCCGACTGAAGAAGTGTCCATCGGCATTCACAATCATGATTTACCATTTATTATTAGTTCTATGTCATTCGGTTCTCAAAATGAAATAGCCTTCCGTGCATATGCAGAAGCTGCCGATCAGCTAAATATGATTAGTTTGAACGGTGAAGGCGGCGAAATTAAAGATATGATTGGTAAATACCCACATACACGCGGGCAACAAGTTGCATCTGGCCGATTTGGAGTAAACGCTGAACTACTAAATTCATCAAACTTAATTGAAATAAAAATCGGTCAAGGCGCAAAACCTGGTGAAGGCGGACATTTGCCTGGTTCAAAAGTGACTGCCAAAATTGCTGAAGCACGTAATGCTACAATTGGTTCGGATTTAATTTCTCCTTCTAACAACCATGATATTTATTCAATTGAAGACTTGGCTCAAATGATTACAGAAATTAAAACGGCTAATCATCTTGCAAAAGTAGCTGTAAAAGTTCCTGTCGTTCCTAACATCGGAACAATTGCTGTCGGTATCGCAAAAGCTGGCGCTGACTTTATTAACATTAGTGGATTTGATGGCGGAACAGGCGCTGCACGTATTCACGCATTGCAACATGTAGGTCTTCCTGTAGAAATCGGTGTTAAAGCTGCTCACAATGCGTTACTAGAAGCAGGTATGAGACATAAAGTAGAAATTTGGGCCGATGGTGGTATTCGAAGTGTAAATGACGCCTTAAAAATCATGCTTCTTGGAGCAAACCGAATTGGATTTGGTACATTATCAATGATTGCAATCGGCTGTACAACTTGCCGTGGTTGCCATCTAGATACTTGTCATGTTGGAATTGCAACACAAATTGAATCTGAAGCTCAAGCGAAAGAACATGGATTACGCCGCTTTGTCCCGCGCGAATTAGAAAGTGCAGTTGCGGGAATCTTAAACCTATTCACTACTTTCGGTATAGAACTGAGACGGTTAACAGGGCAGCTCGGTTATACAAATTTACAAGAAATTGTCGGGCGTTCCGATTTATTAGAACAAGTTCGAGGCCAAGATTTGTTAGAATTATGTAATTTACTGCAAACGATAGAAAATTCAACTGTTACAACAACAGTATCTGTACAAGAAAAACAATTTGAAACAGCTCATTCTCCTCACTCAAAAGAATTAGTAGGAGTTGGCGTAGAACAACGCGTTATGGGCGGTTTAGAATCTTGTTATCGCGTTCGTAGTAAATTATATGAAGACACAAAGCTTGAACCACTTACATTAAAGTATACAAATGGCTCTGTTCCCGGAAATGGATTAGGTGCTTACAATAGCGAAAACTTATTTATACACGTAAATGGCGGTGCACAAGATGGTATCGGCAAAACTTCCTTTGGCGGTGGCATTTATATAACGAAAGCAAAAGGAAAAGATGGAGGCTATTATAACGGTTCTGTCGGAAAAGGCTTTGGATACGGTGCGCAAAAAGGAGCACTATACGTGCAAGGTAACGCCGACGCTCGCGCTGGCATACGCCTTTCTGGAGCAGATATGATAATTGGAGGCAGAATTACAAAACCACTCCGCGAAAAAGAACAAGGAAATATCGGAGTATATTCTAATATAAAAGGATTTGCTTTTGAATATATGACAAATGGTCGCGCTCTTGTTTTAGGAGATCCTGGTCCATGGATTTGTGCCGGCATGACTGGTGGTGTTGTTTATTTACGTCATGATTCAAACTTAGGTTTAACAGAACAAGCCTTAAAACGAAGAATCGCAAAAGGGGCAAATGTTACATTACAACCAATTAGTAAAAATGGCAGGCAGGATGTTACTGAATTATTACTAGACTATATTCGTGTATTAAATGAGCATGAGCAATACGAGGAAGTCGCTTTGTTAACACCGTTACTCGATGATATTCAGCATCAGTTTTTTGAAATTATTCCGAAAAAAGAGCAGGCTGATCCGTCTATCTCAACAGAGTGATATGCCTAATTTTCATTTTCAAGAAAAAATTGACGAAGTACACTTCTCATAGTAATCTATAGTAACAATTTGAAACCTGCTGAAATTCAGCAGGTTTTTTCACTAAAAATTGATGTTTAAAAAGAATTAGGAAAAAGTATAAATGAATCTTAATTTCTTTTGAATGTCACTAAAATATCACTTGCTAACATATTGTAATGAATGTATAGTATCATGTTGTACATTCATTATGACAAGAGAAAGGATATTAATAAGGGTATGAAACTTGGTGCTCGCATTTTAAAAACGGGTATTGCCATTACATTAGCTTTATTTGCTTGTATTTTACTTCAATTACCGAGTCCAGTATTTGCCGGAATCTCAGCTATATTCGCTGTTCAACCGTCTGTATACCGCTCGTATTTAACTGCTCTTGAGCAAATTCAAGCAAACGTAATTGGTGCCGTATTCGCTATCGTATTTGCTACTGCTTTTGGACATAATCCTTTTATTATTGGATTAACATGTATATTAGTAATCGCTCTTACACTACAATTACGTTTAGAAAACACAATATCAATCGCTTTAGTAACAGTTATCGCCATTATGGAGTATCAAGGCGAAGACTTCTTTAGTTTTGCCTTACTTCGATTTGCGACAATTATGACCGGAATTATTGCGGCTTCACTTGTAAATTTAGTATTTATGCCGCCAAAATATGAAACAAAACTTTACCATCGCATCGTTGATAATACAGAGGAAATTGTGAAATGGATTCGTATGAACAGCAGGCAAGCTTCTGATTTTACAACGTTAAAAACTGATATTGATCGTATGAAAGAAAAAATGATTAAACTAAACCATTACTATTTGCTGTATAAAGAAGAAAGAAGCTACACGAAAAAAATACAATTCGCAAAAATTCGCAAGCTCGTTTTATTCAGACAAATGTTAGCGACAACAAGCCGTGCTTTAAGTACGTTAAAATCATTACATCGTACTGAAAATGAACTGCGCTATATGCCAGAAGAATTTCAGGAATCTATCCAAAACGAACTTGACTCATTAACGCATTATCATGAACAAGTTTTATTAAAATTTATTGGTAAAGCAAAGAAACAACAATCCGTTGAAATGCTTGATGAAGTTGAAACAGGTAAACAAGAATTAATTGATATCTTTATGGATTATCAAAACAAAGATGATGAGGAAGCATATAAAACATGGCTGCATCTCTTCCCTCTTATTTCTTCAATTATTAACTATAGTGAAGAAGTAGAGCATTTAGATTTACTTGTGGATAGCTTCTACACATACCATAAACCAGAAACAGAACTCAAAATCGACGATAAAAAAGAAGACGAATAAAAAAACAGCTCCTTTTACGCTAAAGGAGCTGTTTCTGTTATATGCTGAAGCTGATATAAATTGTAATAAAATCCTCTTTTTTTCATTAACTCTTCATGAGAGCCCTTTTCTTTTATTTCACCATCTTCAACGTAAATAATTGTATCAACATGCGTAATCGTCGCTAATCGATGCGCAATAATAATTGTTGTTCGATCTGCAGCTAACGTTTGCAGTGCCTCTTGAATATATCGTTCATTCTCTAAATCTAGAGCTGAAGTTGCTTCATCTAATATAAGTAACGATGGATTCTTTAGAAAAACTCGTGCGATTGCTACACGCTGTCTTTGTCCACCAGATAATTTCACACCACGTTCCCCAACGACAGTATCATAACCATCTGGCAACTCTGTAATAAAATCATGAATTTGCGCAGCTCGGGCAGCCGAAACCACTGCCTCCTTTGTAGCTTTCGGATTTCCGTATAAAATGTTAGCACCGATTGTATCACTAAATAATAAATTATCTTGCAGTACAATTCCAATATTACTACGCAAATTTCTCATATCATACTTTCTTACATCTATCCCATCTACATAAACTGCGCCTTCAGAAACATCATAGAAACGCGGAATTAAACTAGCAAGAGATGACTTTCCTCCACCACTCGCTCCTACAAGCGCCACCTTCTCTCCCGGGCGCACAGTTAATGACAGATTATGCAATATTTCTTTTTCATCCGCATTATAACGAAAAGAAACATTATCAAATATAACTTCGCCATTTAACTTTTTAGTTTGTACCGCATTTGGCACATTAACAATATCGTATTTTTCATCTAATAATTCAAACACTCGATCCATCGAAGCGAAAGACTGCGTTAATGTTGTAGATGAATTAACGAGGCGACGGAGTGGACTATATAGACTATCCATATATCCAACAAAGGCAACCATAGTCCCGAGTGTTAACGAGCCTTGAATTACTTCATATGCTGCAAAACCAATAACAAGTAACGGTCCTAAATCCGTTAACGTATTCACTGTCGAAAACGTTCTCGCCGTCCAATTCGTATGAGTTAGTGCTTTCGTTAAAAACTCATTATTTCTCTTTTCAAACTGCCCTCTTTCATACTCTTCTAATGCAAAACTACGTGTCACTTGCATTCCTTGAATACGTTCATGTAAATACCCTTGCATTGTTGCTAACGCTTGTGAGCGCTCTTTCGTCAATTTTCGAAGACGCCCGAAAAAATATTTCACTGCAACTACATAAATCGGTAAAATTAATAAAGCAACAAAGGTTAATTTTATATTCATAGAAAACATAACAATAATGGCAATAACAATTGTCGCAGTATCTAACCAAACATTCATGAGGCCAGTAATTACAAAGTCCTTCGTTTGTTCTACATCATGGATTACACGTGAAATAACCTCTCCTGTTTTTGTATTCGAATAATAACGTAAGCTCAATTTTTGCAAGTGACCAAAAATATGTTTTCTTAAATCGTATAGTATTGTATTTGCAATACGCTGAGCGAAATATTGACGATAATATTCTACCGGTGGCCTTAATACTGCAAAAATAAAAAAAGCAATCCCAATTGCGGTTATTAATTGGGACGTTTTTTCTTGAAGCGAGCCCACGCCCTGAATAACATCATCAATAATATACTTTAATAACCACGGCATAATAAGCGGGATACCGAACTTAACAAGACCAATAATAATTGTAATAGCAATGAGCCATCGATATGGTTTAACAAATTGTAAATATCTTTTTATACCCTGCACGTAATCCCCCCTCTAATAGGACAAACCTGCCGGGAAATCCCCTGCAGGTTTGTTTTAATTTCTGTACATTAAATATCTCTCATACCACATATCTACGAAATCAGGTGCAAATGGACCTTTTCTTTGATGAATCCACTGCGTTAAATGTGCTACATTTCGCTTTAAAATTGTATCAATAACAGGTGGATATTGCATGATTTGACTATGCTTTTCATACTCATCTTCATCTAAAAGTGTATATGTCATATCTGGATACACTTTAATATCTAAATCATAATCAATATACTTTAATGCCTCAGAATCATATGCAAAAGGAGAGCTTAAATTACAATAATAATATACTCCTTCTTCCCTTAGCATTCCAATCACATTAAACCAATAGTTTGCATGAAAATAACAAATTGCTGGTTCACGAGTAATCCATGTTCGGCCATCTGATTCTGTAACTACTGTACGATCATTCGCTCCGATCACAAGACTCTGTGTCCCTTTTAAAATTGTTGTTTCTTCCCACATTCTATGAATGGAGCCATTATGTTTATAACTATGTATTTGTACCTTTTCTCCTTCTTTGGGAAATCCCATATATGCTCCCTTCTTTCAACTGCAAATGCCCTTCTTAAGTTGTCTTAACTACCCCTTGAACTGCATTCACTTTTTTTCTATTATAACTTTTTTGCCAAAATTTTAAAACTAAAGCGATAGGACACTTGTTTTCATGAGGAATATAATGAAGTTTGTATCATTGAATACCACATCACCAACCCTTTTAATAAAGGTGAATTTCCTATGAATTAGCAATACGTATTTCAGAAGATTAAACGAAGATATAACAAAAAGAAAAGTCCCTCTCATCTCTGTTTAAGAAAGGACTTTCCCCCTAAAATCAACAACATATCTCACCTTTAATTTCAAATTATTTTTTCGGTTTCAAAAGATTGAATCACATTATTCGTTTGCTGTTCAAATTTTTCATGCAAAAGTTTTAATGCTATTTCTGTTCTGTATATTTCTTGACGGATAAAATGCAATTCTTTTTTATCGTACGTATCCCTTCCACTCATTTCAATTTGCTGATACTTCTCTAAATGTGATTGTAACTTTAAAAGCTCATCCATTGTTTCCAACTGCTCTCCTACCAACTTATCAAAATCGTTCATCACTTACCCCCTTTTGATTCATTCGCCAGTTATAATTCCTATTACATATTTCTAATCGCGAACTTCTTTCTCCTTTGACTACATTTGTTGACTTATTAGAAGTTATGTCGTTCCCTTTATTTTCATTACAGTGACACACACAAAGAAAACACTTCTCTCGAACGGAGAAGTGTTTTTCCTTCATTACTGATTTGAGCTAGAAGATTGTGATTGTTTTGCAGCTGATTGTGCATTTTGTTTTTTCACTGCATGCACATCTGTTTCAGTTGCAAACTCTGTACCATAACTAGCATTTGCACTTTGAGCCGCAGAAGCTTGTGCTTTCTGTGCCTCTGATTGTGCGTTTGCTTGTTTTACTGCTTGTACATTCGTTTCAGTTGCAAATTCTGTACCATAGTTAGCATTTGTACTTTGAATGCTAGCACCAGAAGTTGCCTTATTATAACCTTGTTGTTTTTTACTCATCTTTCTCACCTCCACAACAAATAATGTAACCAATCTATCTAGAAACTATCCGTAATTTTCTTTTTTATAATTTCCGCATATATCTCTTATCACTCATTCAAACTACATATGATGGAGGTGGAAATATGTATACTGGACGTGATATGACTGAGCTAACTATGATTTCCAAAAATGAATGGAACAAGGATGAATTAGCTCATTTTCATCATTCATTTCAGCAAATTATGCCTTACTTAAACGTAGAGGGACAAACAATCTATAAAGAAATTGTGAAAGAAATTGAGTCACGGGGCGGATTATAAAAGCGCGATTTTTTAAACTCAGAGTACAAAATTATTTTCAATAAAAAAACGTGTTCCAAAATTCTAGAACACGTTTTTTTATTTATTGTATTGTAATTTTCTCAACACAATTCTCATAAATAGTACGATGTGACTTCGAGAAAGGTAATTGTTCAAATGCTTCTTTCGATACAAATTTCAATGTATCTGTTTCCACAATATCACCGGTTACTTTTCCGTAAAATATGAATATATCCCAAGTACGATGCGTAAAAGTATGCTGTACATTCATTGCGTATTCATCAATGGAAACCGAGAGATCAAAGCTCTCCTTCATATAATCCGTAAGCTGTTGTTTCTGATTACGAATACCTTCACCGAGTTCAATATTCGGGAACTCCCACATATTAGCCAGTAATCCCGTACTTGGGCGTTTATTAATTACGTAACGGCCATCTTCAGTTTGAAGTACTCCTGCAACGAGCGGTACCATTGTAGGTGCTTTCGCTTTACTCTTCACTGGTAGTTCTTTTTGGACACCCTCAGCATACCCTCTGCAATGTTCACGTACAGGACAAAGTAAACAAGATGGATTTTTCGGTATACAAATTAATGCCCCTAGTTCCATCAAACCTTGGTTAAAATAAGATGGATTTTCTTTCGAAATAATTTCACGCACAATCTCTTCAAAAACTTTTCTCGTCTTCGGTTTTGCAATATCATCCCACACTGATAAAATACGAGATAATACGCGCATAACATTTCCATCAACCGCTGGCTCTGGTATGCCATATGCAATGCTTAAAATGGCACCTTTTGTATATGGTCCCACTCCTTTTAATTTTTCAATTTTCTTTACATCGCTCGGTACTTCCCCGCCGTATACTTCTTTTACCTCTTTTACTGCAGCATGTAAATTTCGTGCTCTAGAATAATAACCTAAGCCTTCCCATGCTTTTAATACTTCTTCATCATCAGCAGTTGCTAGCGCTTCAAGCGTAGGAAACTTCCCCATAAAATTTGCGTAATATGGTTTTACAGCCTCTACCCTTGTTTGCTGTAACATAATTTCCGAAACCCAAACACGGTATGGATCTTTATTTTTTCGCCACGGTAAATCACGTTGTTCTTTTTCAAACCAACCAATTAAGTCATTTTGAAACTGTTCTATGTTAAATTCATTTAATATTTCAAGTGTCAAACTTGATCCCCCTCATTTTTTTGCATATACGTACTATTATAAAGATTTTAGGAAAAAATTTAAGTAAGATGACATAGGAAATAGAAGGCAAAGGACTTGAGGTATCGAATAAAAAGAGTTACATTAATAAAAAACGGAGGTGGATTTCTATGGACACAGCCACTCACCTTGTTATGGGCGTTACTCTAGGAAGTTTGGCAACATTAGATCCAGCTATAGCACAAAGTGATATTGGGCCACAAGCAGTGATGCTTGCAACAATTGCCGGTTCCAATATTCCTGACATCGATACAGTTTTAAAATTGCGTAATAACGCTAAATATATAAGAAATCATCGCGGGATTACTCATTCCATTCCTGCAGTGATTCTTTGGTCACTCCTTATAAGTGGCATCTCTTTCGCCTTCTTTTCAGACGCTCCATATCTGCATCTACTACTTTGGTCATTCATTGCCGTCTTTCTTCATGTCTTTGTGGATATTTTCAATGCCTATGGTACACAGGCATTAAGGCCCTTCACAAAAAAATGGGTAGCGCTCGGCATAATTAATACGTTTGATACTGTCATTTTCTTTATCCATATACTCGCTATCGCCTGTATGCTTGTCGGAGCACATAAAGGCTATACTGCTTTAGCAGCGTATATATTAATGTTTGTTTACTACATCGGTCGCATTATGATGCATCGAAATATTAAAAGTGTAGTATACAAACGTTTCAAAAATGTAGAGAAAGTAATTATCTCTCCTTCTTACAAATTTTATCATTATCATTTAGCCGTCGTTACAACTGAACATTACTACGTCGCAAGATGGCACCGCGGTAACATCCTTGTATACGATAAATTTAATCGCGTACCGTTCCCGAATACCGCCATTATGCAAGCTGCTGTGCGAGATGAAAATATATCCGCTTTCTTATCTTTCTCGCCTGTATATCGCTGGGATGTTTTCGATTATGATAACTATTATGAAGTTCGGTTTATTGATTTGCGGTATCGAAGTAAAGATTATTATCCATTCGTCGCAATCGTTCAGCTCGATCAAAATTTAAATATTATTAGTTCATATACAGGATGGATTTTCAGCGAAGAAAAACTTCGAAAAAAACTGGAATTGCTTCCGCATTAAAAAAAGCGACCTAAGTCGCTTTTTTTAATGTTTCAAATGATCTTCTTGATTGATTAAATGGCTATACTTCGGATTATTTGTACGCATTTCATGAAGGCGCCCTCCATGATTATTAATCCATGTTCGTACCACTTGTTCAGTCATTTCCTCACCTTGGTAACGACCTGATTTAGCATAAGTTGTTTGGAAGTCTTCCCACAGTAATTCAACCCATGCACGAGCTTGTGCGTAAGAAAGGTGGTCATTCTTATCTAATAATTCTTTCGTTAATGTTTCAAACATATCATTCATGTTCTATTCTCCTTTTACCTATTTATCCTTTAATTTCTAAAGGATAGTTTCTTCTATTTTGCACATTCTATAAATGATACTTCTTAAAGAGGTATCAACTGATGATGAGGAGGGCGTTCGCAATGGGTAAACAAGCCGAATTTTGGTCTGAGTCGAAAAATAACAGCAAAATCGAAGGTCAACCGAAAGCGAAATCACGCTTCGCTTCGAAAAGACCTAACGGCACCATTAACACGCACCCACAAGAACGTATGCGTGCTGCAAATCAGCAGGAAGAGTAGTACAGTAACAAACTAAATTAACTTCCTACACGAGGTGATAAAGATGAGCTACCGTGACCATTTAGATCGTCGTTCTGAATTATTTAACCATACGTGGACTCGTCCAAAACATGCGAAAGCGCAAGTTAATGGACAGACGCAACAAACCCAGTCTCTCATTATACTGGCAAACGAATGTAAAAAACGCCAATTTTAGAATCTCCTATCTCCTTTAACGCCTACCAAAGATGAAAGCCAGAGAGATATTCACTCTCTGGTTTTTATTTTTCCTGCAGCAAGGACATTGGTATTCCAATCTCTTCATTATCATTTTGCTTATGTCCCCAAGCAAATACCCCATTGAAATACGTAATTTTAAATACCACACCAGGTTCTTCTACTAATTCATATATCTCACCAATATGGAATTTGTTTATATCAATCATATAAGCACGAGCCATAGCTATTTTTCTCATTAATACATCAAATTCATTTACGATTCCGAGTTGCTCCGCCTTTACTGCTTGCTCCTTTAAATTTCCAATTTCTGCTCGAAGCTCATGTGGTGTCATTTCACTGTAGCGTTTTGGCATATTCATCTTATTTCCCTCATCCCTCTTCACGTTTCATTTGTAAAAATATATCTATCTCATCAATAGAGAATCCTTTTCGATATAACGCTTGTTTCATCTTATTTTCGAATGTCCATCCATCATACTTCTTATATTTCTCGTAATATTTATTCCCATGATAGTGTAACGCTTCTTGTTGCTTCTCGTCATCTTTTTCGTCTTTCAATTCTTCCAAACAAATTTGAATTACATCTCTAGAATACCCTTTACGAACAAGCATTTCTTCTAATTTTTGTTTCATTTGTAAAAATGAATGCTTTTGATAAGATTTTTGTTTCTTTTCTACAAGAAACAAAGCATTCTCAATTTGCTTCTCCTTTGGATACTCTTGTAAACTATGTGTAATGATTAAATCCTGAACACCTTTACTTAATAGCCCTCTCCTAATAACAGTTGGACCTTTCTGATTCACATTACTTTGCGTTCGCACGTATGAAATAGCGTACTCTTTATCATTAATATATCGATCATGTAATAATTTCGAAATGACTTCAGAGATGATGGCCTGTCCCACTTCTTTTTTTCGTAAGAAATCTTCTATTTCTTGTTTTGTTCTCATTTGATAGGATAAATAGGAAATTGCTTGTAAATATGCTTTTTGTACCTCTTCATTGTACAAAATATTCCCTAATGCTACTTCATCAATTTCTAAGCCTTTTTGTAACCCATGTTTCATTAAGATTGCTTGATTCACACTAAACCCGTACTCTTCACCTTGACCTTTATCAATATAAATATTAAATCGTTCTTTCGATCGTTTTTGTACTTCTATTTTTGTAATGACAGCCATACTCTCACCTCTCTACTATTTTAACATAGTCGAGGAACATTTTTATTTTTCAAGAATATATATAATGAGGAGGAAATGATTGTGAAAATCGCAATTTCTGGTGGCTCTGGCTTTATAGGCAAATACCTTTCTAGTTTTTTTATTCAAAAGGGCTATACTGTTTACATTCTTACTCGAAAAAAAACTGCTGAAACTTCGCCCACTAACCTTCAATACGTACAATGGACACCGGATTTACAGACCTTCCCCCTCTCCTCTATCGATGTAGTTATTAATCTAGCTGGAGAGTCTATTAATAGTAGATGGACAAAGAAACAAAAAGAAACAATTTTAAACAGTAGGATTCAAACAACAAGAGGACTCATTAAACAATTACAAGCACTCGCAACAAAACCACACACATTTATTAACGCAAGCGCTATTGGATACTATGGAACATCTGAAACAGAGTCTTTTACCGAGCAACAAGAAACTCCCGGAAATGACTTTTTAGCAGAAACAGTATTTTTATGGGAGCAAGAAGCATCTAAAGCACGTTCTCTTGGAATAAGAACAATCTACTCAAGATTTGGAGTCGTATTAGGTGCAGACGGAGGAGCTCTTCCAAAAATGCTACTTCCCTATCAATTCTATATCGGAGGTACAATTGGATTTGGAAACCAATGGTTATCATGGATTCATATAGACGATGTCGTTCGCATGATTGATTTCATCATACACAAAGAAGAAATTGATGGCCCTCTTAATATTACAGCCCCCCTACCTATAAGAATGAAGGAATTTGGAGAAACCATTGCAACTATAATGAGAAAACCTCATTGGTTACCTGTCCCTTCACTTATGCTTCACGCTTTATTGGGTGAGATGAGTATACTTGTACTAGAAGGGCAACATGTCTTACCTATTAAAGCAATTGAACATGGGTACCAATACACATTTCCGACAGTAAACCATGCATTACGAAATATACTTTCGCATACAATGTAGTACTTCTAAAACACAGTTTTACAAGGGGGTCCTCTTTCAAAACTTTCATTTTCTAGGATCCAGAGCATTACTTCACAAATAACCTTTCAGTTACTTTTTCTTAAATTCCATTAACATTGTAAAGTAACAGAAATGAGGTACCTATGAAAATATTGCTCAAACAAGCCATTGTATATCCTATTACATCTCAAAAATTTCAAGGGGATGTACTTGTTATAGGAGAACGAATTGCTGAGGTCAAACCTTCTATTCAGCCTACTCAAGATATGACCGTTATAGATGCGCGAGCCCTTCATCTCTTACCTGGATTTATTGATGTCCATACTCACCTTGGTCTCTATGATGAAGGCACTGGTTGGGCTGGTAATGATGCAAATGAAACATCTGAAGTTTCAACACCACATATCCGTTCTTTAGACGGGATCCATCCTTTTGATATTGCATTTCAAGACGCTGTGCAAAATGGGGTTACGACTGTTCACGTTATGCCTGGAAGCCAAAATATTATCGGCGGTACTACTTGTGTAATAAAAACTGCTGGAACTTGTATTGATCATATGATTATTCAGGAACCTGCTGGTTTAAAAATTGCCTTTGGAGAAAACCCTAAAAAGGTCCATAGCAACGGCACAAAAGAATCAATAACACGTATGGGAATTATGGGCTTACTTCGTGAATCATTCTATGACGCACAGCACTACGGGCATGAAGCAGATTTTCGAATGCTTCCTATTCTAAAAGCACTACGCCGCGAAATACCGGTACGTATTCACGCTCACCGTGCTGACGATATTAGTTCTGCTTTACGCTTTGCAACAGAATTCAATCTTGATTTACGTATTGAGCATTGTACAGAAGGACACTTTATTGTTGAAGAGCTTTCGAAACACAATTTGAAGGTTTCAGTTGGTCCCACTCTTACACGCCGTTCTAAAATCGAACTAAAAAATAAAACATGGGATACTTACCATATATTATCGAAGAATGGAGTGGAAGTTTCTATAACAACAGATCACCCTT
The DNA here is from genome assembly GCF_030348325.1 of Bacillus hominis. Classification (NCBI taxonomy): domain Bacteria; kingdom Bacillati; phylum Bacillota; class Bacilli; order Caryophanales; family Bacillaceae; genus Bacillus; species Bacillus hominis. The sequence continues at coordinate 492,719 of NZ_JAUCFS010000005.1, read as the reverse complement.
ATACACCAATTCAATATTTAAATATTTGTGCTGCTGTCGCAGTAAGAGAAGGATTAGACGAGAAAACTGCACTGGAAGGAATCACTATATTTCCAGCGCGAAATTTACGTTTAGAGGATAGAATTGGAAGCATTGAAGTTGGAAAAGATGCTGATCTCGTGTTATGGACTCACCATCCTTTCCATTATTTAGCCAAGCCTGTACTCACCATGATTGATGGAAAAATAATTTACAAAAAAAATAAAAAAAACTAGTTTATTTTTTTGACTAGATAAAGTATTATACGATTATAAACTGAATGAAACCATAATCAATTTGTGTCGTGATTATCATTTTCAAATTGATGAATGGGGAAGGCAAATGGTGCGCCACCAGCGTTATAAACTGGTTCTAGTGGGTTCGATTCCCACCCCGAAATTTTTTAAAGATTGATATAAAAATTTCGAGGGTGGGTGTTTTTTCGTCATGCTACCCTCGTGTGAGGAGGAGTTAGTGTGTTGAAAAAACGCGACTTACACGACAGCCACGTTCTATACGAGTTAATGGTGGATCCAGCTGTCTTCCCTTTTGTGCGTCAAAAGGCTTATTCTTATGAAGAATATTTATTTTTAACGAAACAAACAATTGAAGCCGAAGAGCGTGGAGAATTGATCTCACGCACAATTTTAGATGAATGGGGTAACCCTATCGGTACAATTACTTTATTTGATGTGCAAGAAAAAGCCGGATTCCTCGGAACCTGGCTTGGCAAACCCTATCATGGTAAAGGATATAATAAATTAGCGAAAGATTCATTTTTTAGCGAACTTTTCTACGAATTAGATATTGAAACGATCTTTATGCGTATTCGTAAAATAAATATCAGGTCTATTAAAGCTGCCGAAAAACTACAATATGTAAATCTAGCAAATGAAACCAGAAAAGCCGTTTATGATGAAATTAACGCGCATGAAGAAGTATATAATTTATATGAAATTCCAAAAGATCAATATACACTTGCAACAATGCGAGATACAACATTCCAAGAAGCACACCAATTAAAAGAAGCGTAATCTAAAAATTCAGAAATGATAATTAATCAATACTAGTTTGACATATATGTATATCACCCCATGTCTTTGGAAACGATAGATAGTGACTTTAGGACACGAGGTGATTTGTAATGGATAAAAAGAAACGTGATAAAGCAAAAAACACATTATCTAGTACACAAGAAGTTCTCTATCAACGAGAATTTCGAAAAGCAGATCGTGCAGCGGGCTATCGCTCAAAAAGCATTTAAAGTGAAACTGAATAATTAGAAGCTTTCCCCCCTAATTATTCAGTTTCATTACATAAGACTTTCCAATGGATTGGCAAAAAGGGTTCCTTATAAATACGGAGCCTTTTTTTGTGGACAACTTTATCCACAAAAACCGTAGAATTGTGCATAAATTCCAAAAGTATTTTACGAATTCATTTATTAAAATGAATTCTAAATGTGAGAATTGTGGATAATTTTCTAAAAATTGTGGACTATGTGGATATAGTTGTTAATATTCCGACTTTACTGTCTAATGGAATCGTAATCCTTTGTGGATAAAGTGAAACTTTAATCAGTGGGAGTTTTGTTTATCCCCACTGATTATTAGCTCTCACCAATCGGGCTTTTACGGGCAGCCCGACCCCCACCTAACTTCTTTGCTTTCGCTGAATTTTTGGGTAGGGGGCTTACTGCCCGCAAATAGCGAGATAAGTTAATAATTCACGTTTTCTTTTTTTACAACAATAAAAAAACCCTCTTTAAATGCTTAAAAGAGGGGTTTCATATTAAGTAAAAGATTCCGCAAGAGCTGGTGATTTAATAGGTATATGATTCGGCTCTGCATGATTTTCTGCCAAAATTGTATCCACAATATGACCAGCTGGCTCAGGACGATAAATACTTTTCATTGCTTCTTTCATTTGAAGAAGCTTCATATCATCTTGCAATAACGCCTCTGTTTTTGCAAAAACTTCACTATCATCACGAATTACAACTGCAGCCCCTTTTTTTTCAAAATACAACGCATTTTCATTTTCTTGTCCTGGGACAGGTTTATATAAAATGACAGGTACTTGTAATGCTGCTGCTTCGCTTAATGTAATACCACCTGGCTTCGTAATCATACAGGAAGTAACACGGAACAACTCATCAATGTTTTCAACATAACCAAATACTTTTAAAGCATCAGAACTTTGTTCCTGTAGTCCCATTAAATCCTGCTTTAAAGCTTCGTTTTTCCCACAAACGACAACTACTTGTAAGTTTGGTACTGACATAAATGACTGGCATAGCTCTTTTACACTCCCTAGCACACCATGAGCACCTGCTACAATGAGTAAAATCTTTTTATCCTTACATAACTGATATTTATTATATATAATTGCTGGATTTATCTTTAGCTCAAAACTGCTACGAATCGGAATCCCTGTTTCAACAATTTGCTCCGCAGATACACCGATATCAACCATCACTTTTTTCACATGATCAGTTGCTACAAAATAACGATCTACTTCTCGATGGATCCATATTTTATGCACGCAAAAATCCGTTAATACGTTATAAACAGGAATAGAAATACCTATTTGCTTTTTCAATTCTGGTACAGCGATGATTGGAAAGGTATTAATAACAATATCCGGTTTCTCCACCTGTAATAGCGCCTTCAAACGCTTTCTCCCAAAATTCGCATACCAAGATGCTATTTTTTTATCATAAATTTTCTCTACACCATAATAAAACAAACGATATAATTCTTTTCCTACCGTATAGCTTTTTAAATATAAATATTTTGTAATATCGGTTATAACTGGATGTGATTCTCCAAACAAGTCGCATACAATTACATCTTTGATTCCTTTTTGACGAAAGGTTTGTTCTAATGTTTTTGCTACTTGCACATGACCGTTACCGTAATGTGCAGTTAATATTAAAACCTTGGGGTTTTTTATCAAACAAATCCACTCCTAGCTTTTTGTTTCTCCATATTGCATATACGACAATAGGAAAAACATTTTCCTTAAACATTACATACTCGGATTCCAATACTCCCCTGTTAGCTATGTACCTGTCGTGGATATGCAAAGCATATAAGATTGACCCCTTAATCCTATCTGTGCTCATATCTTTACATTATACTTTCCTATAAGAGCTTTCGCAATAACTTACAAATGTTATATATTCCATGATACTCACCCTTTTACTTCTTAATTCTTTTTACTATTTTGATTTCCCTTTACAATTATGTAAATTTCTCCGCTTCTTCTTTACAAAAATATGGATATTCTCTCTTCAGTATACTCTGTTCTGAATATATACTCTAGATTTTATTATAAAGAAACAAAAAGTCTAATCCAATATTTGGATTAGACTGCTTTTAAAATATGTTTCGCATGCTCTACATTTTCTTCTGTCGGTGGATTCACATCCGCAAGTGGATACTTATGTCCAAGTGCCTCCCATTTATAAACACCTAGTTTATGATATGGCAACACTTCCACTTTCTTAACATTAGATAGACTTTGAATAAAGCTTGATAATTTTTGTAGATCCTCTTCACCATCGGTAACACCGGGAACCAATACATGTCTTACCCAAATTGGTTTCTTTTTATCCGATAAATAACGAGCAAATTGTAAAATGTGTTCATTTGGTTTCCCTGTTAATTTGCGATGTTTCTTTGAATCAATATGCTTCAAATCCAATAAAACTAAATCTGTATACTCCATTAAAATATCTAGCTTATTTTGGAATTCTGGTTCTTCAGAATAACAACCGCCAGAAGAATCGATTGTTGTATGGATACCAGCTTCTTTGCACTTTTTAAACAAATCAATTAAGAAGTCTAGCTGTAATAGTGGCTCTCCACCGCTAACTGTTATACCGCCTCCAGAAGCTTCAATAAATGGAAGGTAACATGTCACATCCTGCATCACTTCTTCAACTGTTATTTCTTTACCTTTACCGATTTCCCATGTATCAGCATTATGACAATATTGACAACGTAATAAACACCCTTGTGTAAATATGACATAACGAATCCCTGGGCCATCAACAGTACCACAAGACTCTACAGAATGTATTCTTCCTTTTACCATGTTACTTCCTCCTTTATTGAAACAGCCTCCCTCCGCTATATATTAAAAGCGGAGGGACACTTTTTTCACTTACATGCTTTCATGCATTGTACGGTTAATTACATCAATTTGTTGTTCACGAGTTAATTTAATAAAGTTAACAGCGTAACCAGATACACGAATTGTTAATTGTGGATATTTTTCAGGGTGCTCCATTGCATCCATTAATGTTTCACGATTAAATACGTTAATATTTAAGTGGTGTCCTTCTTTTATTGCATATCCATCAAGCATAGATACTAAGTTGCGTACTTGTACATCATCTTCTTTACCAAGTGCTTTTGGAATAATAGAGAACGTATTTGAAATACCATCTTGTGCATCTTCATATGGTAATTTAGCTACAGATAATAATGACGCTAATGCACCTTTTGTATCGCGGCCATGCATTGGGTTTGCACCCGGTGCAAATGGTTCTCCAGTACGACGTCCATCTGGAGTGTTACCAGTTTTCTTACCATATACAACGTTAGATGTGATTGTTAAGATTGACATTGTATGAACAGAATTACGGTATGTTTTATGTTTGCGAAGCTTGTTCATAAATGTTTTCACAAGGTTTACTGCGATTTCATCTACACGATCATCATTGTTACCGTATTTAGGGAAATCTCCTTCGATTTCAAAGTCCACGGCAATACCATTCTCATCACGAATTGGTTTTACTTTTGCGTATTTAATTGCACTTAATGAGTCTGCTACTACAGACAATCCAGCGATACCTGTTGCCATTGTACGAAGAACATTTGTATCATGAAGTGCCATTTCAATACGTTCGTAGCTGTATTTATCGTGCATGTAGTGGATAACATTTAATGTGTTTAAGTATAGACCCGCTAACCATTCCATTGTCATATCGAATTTGCGCATAACTTCTTCATAATCTAATACTTCAGAAGTAATTGGTGCGTACTCAGGACCAACTTGTGCTTTTGATTTTTCATCTTTACCACCGTTAACCGCATATAGTAATGCTTTCGCTAAGTTTGCACGTGCTCCGAAGAACTGCATTTGTTTACCAATTCTCATTGCAGATACACAACAAGCAATACCGTAGTCATCACCGTAGTCAGGACGCATAATGTCATCATTTTCGTATTGAATTGCTGATGTTTTAATAGACATTTTCGCACAATAGTTTTTAAAGTTTTGCGGTAATTGTTTAGACCAAAGAACTGTTAAGTTTGGTTCTGGTGCTGGTCCTAAATTATCTAATGTATGCAAGAAACGGAATGAGTTTTTTGTTACTAACGGACGACCGTCTAATGCCATACCACCGATAGATTCAGTTACCCAAGTTGGATCTCCAGAGAATAGTTCATTGTAATCAGGTGTTCTTGCAAATTTCACAAGACGTAATTTCATAATGAAATGGTCAACAATTTCTTGTGCTTCTTCTTCTGTTAAAGTACCATTTGCTAAATCTCTTTCAATGTAAACATCTAAGAATGTAGATGTACGTCCAAGACTCATTGCTGCCCCGTTTTGCTCTTTAATTGCTGCAAGATAAGCAAAGTATAGCCATTGGAAAGCCTCTTGTGCATTTGTAGCAGGCTTAGAAATATCGAATCCATGAGAAGCAGCCATCTGTTTTAACTCTTGAAGTGCACGCATTTGCTCAGATAATTCTTCGCGTAAACGCATTGTATCTTCGCTCATTACACCACCAGTTAAATTAAAATCAGCTTTTTTCGCTTCAATTAAATGATCTATACCATATAACGCTACGCGGCGATAATCACCGATAATACGTCCACGTCCATATGCATCTGGAAGACCAGTAATAACACCTGATTTACGAGCCGCTTTCATTTCTGGTGTATATGCATCAAATACACCTTGGTTATGAGTTTTACGCCAGTCTCTGAAAATCTTACTAAGTTCTTTATCCATTTCGTATCCATAAGATTCACAAGCTTGTTCCGCCATACGAATACCACCATATGGTTGTAAAGAACGTTTAAATGGTTTATCAGTTTGGAAACCGACTACTTTTTCAATATCTTTATTTAAATATCCTGGTTCATGTGATGTAATAGAAGAAACAATTTTTGTATCCATATCAAGAACGCCACCATTTTCACGTTCTTTCGTTGTTAAATCCATTACTTGATCCCAAAGTTTTTTCGTTGCTTCAGTTGCTTCCGCTAAGAAAGATTCATCTCCTTCGAAAACGTTTACATTATTTAAAATGAAATCGCGAACATCAATCTCTGCTTTCCATTTTTCACCTTTAAAGTTTTCCCACGCGTTTTTTACATTTTCTAATACTTGAGTCATCCTAATCTCCTCCATTTTTGATTAGTACAGGACTAAGATTTTTTATATAACAGCTTACACACTTAGAATACTACTTTTTTTCGGAAGTGGACGAAATAGTTGTGACATGTTTGTGAAATGTTGAACAAACTACTACACTCATAGTGTTAACTTTATTTAAAAGTCTTTATAATTCACCCTTTCTTTAATTGTATTTTTTTGGCATCCTTATGTACGAGTCCTATATTGTAATATAAGAACGATAACCATTGTAGAGCTGTAATACTCTTATCTCCCAATCTGTTATAGCCTTATGACAGATTGAAAAGAAGTGTACCGATTAGGTACACTTCTTTTCATAATAAGATAGAAGCTCTATATAGCTCCTCTATTTCTATTTCCATCGTAAAATCCCCCGCGTCTACCTTGTATTGCAATTACTTCCTCTAGCCCTTCTATATGATCACCAATAATTCGAAGGACAGCTGGAGGATGACCTATTTTCGCAAAATGTTCACTGGGACGAATACGGTTCATCTTATCGACCTCAACACGACTTACACATGCAATTTCGAATCCTGAAAGAATAGCTTTCACTTGCGCTACGCAAGGTGACAGTAAAGATCTATACCCAATTGATTTCAAACACGTCCGGCTAAATGCATTAGGTACAGCAATAAGAGAGCCTACTCCTAAATCTTTTCTATCACAAGCTAAATTTAATGCATATTTAAATGCTGTTACAAGATGAAGTGGTACTCTCAAATCTAAATAATGATTTAAATCATTTAATGCGACATCCGTTCCATCTGCAATAGCTTTTGCAAAGGGGTATAGCTCACTAGCTGGAATAATAAAATCACCGTCTATAAATAACACAATTTCTCCTTTTGCAAAATACGTTCCAAGTGAACGCCCCACATCGTTTCCAAGTGCTTCTTTATACACAATTGTTGTTGCTCCCTTGTCTTTTGCAATTGTTGCCGTTTTATCGGACGAACCATTTACAACAACGATGATTTCCGATGGTTCAATTTTGCGAAGCTCTTCTATAATCTTTCCAATCGTCATCTCTTCATTTTGCACAGGAATAATAACCGATAATTGCTGTCCTTTATACAAATTAGATGTAATGCCCCACCCTTGATAAAAGTCTTCAAAATTTAGAGTATGATAGACACTATCTCTTTTCCTATTTCCATCGCAATATCCCCCGCGCGTATCACTGCCTAATATCCTCTCTGCTACAGCCTCTATATGATCGCCTATCATTCGTTTTTCGGAATGAGAAAGATTCGTGCCGTATGCAGCATGCTCGGTCGGCCGAAATTTATTCGGCGTAATAACGTCAATTGCACAATGGCGACTAATTCTCCATTTACTTTGTGCTAGACGTAAATGAGCCACAATAGGATTAACAAAACATTCATATCCAATACTTTGAACGACTTCTTTGGTCAACGCATGAGGTACAGATAATAAAGAATCAATTTTTAATTCTTCACGTTCTAACATTGCATTTAATATTTGGCGCCATATTGTAATGGAATGTGGTTTTTGTTTCTTTAAAAATAATGCGTCCAAATTATTTAAAACGATGTCAGCCTGATCATGTAAAATTGGATTAAGAAATAATTGTAATTTTGAAGTTGGAATAGCAAAATCCCCATCTATAAATAGTAATACATCACCTATCGCGTGTTTTGCGCCGACTGCACGTCCAACGTCGTTACCAAGTGACTCTTTATACTGGATTACTTTACATCCTAAACGTTCAGCGAAAGCTTCTGTATCATCGTTACAACCATTTGCTACTACAATAATCTCTACTGGATTTAATGGAATTACCGATTGAATTACGTCTGAAATCGTATCTCCTTCATTACATACGGGAATAATAATCGATAACGACTTAGCCATTGTTTTCTTCACGAAACCACTTAATAGTTTCTTTCAATCCTTGTTCCCACGTTACTGTCGCTTGGAACTGAACAAGTTCTCTTAATTTCGTTACATCCGGCTTTCGATTTGGAATTTCTTCAAATCCATGTGGATATACTGCCTCAAATGGAACGTGCACAATTTTTGAAGAAGACTTCGTTATTTTTTTTATATCTTCCGCTACTTCCCTTATATTTTTTTCATTCTCAGAACCTATATTAATAATTTCACCATTTACCTTTTCATCCATTGCACGAATCGTTGCCTCTACCGCATCACTTACATACGTAAAGCAACGTGTCTGCCGTCCATCTCCATACACGAGAATATCGTCACCTTGCAAAGCCGCACGAATAAACCGTGGAATTACTCCTGCGTACGGACCATCTTTCGCTCTTGGGCCATAAATATTAAAATAACGAACAATCGTTACAGGTAAACCTTCTAATGCGTACCCTAAACATAATGTTTCTTCTAACGTTTTACAAACTGCATAACTCCAACGTATTTTGGAAGTTGCACCGTATAAACGATCTCCTTCTTCAAAGAATGGAGGTTTTCCCTTTCCGTATACTTCCGAAGTAGATGCGAAAACTACTTTCTTCTTTCCTTTTAGCGCTGCTTGTAAAATATTTCTCGTTCCATCGAAATTTGTTTCAATAAGCTCTACACTTTTTTCCATTGTAGTTTTGACTCCCAAAATCGCAGCTAAATGAAACACCACATCATGTTGATTCACTAATTCACAAATTGAACTTTTATCTAAAACGCTTATTGGAATAACACGTATATCTTGCATTAATTCATTATGATATTTATTTTTCCCTTTATAGAAATTATCAACAATAGTGACCTCATAGCCTCTTTCCACCAATTCTTCAGCTAAATGCGAACCAATAAATCCTGCTCCACCTGTAATTAAATATTTTTTACTCATACACTCACCTTTTTTACAATTCCACGTGTATCTATTAATCGCTCAATCCCTTTAAAAAGATTCCAATCGATACTAGAGTGATCCGTTACAATTAAAATACAATCTGCTTGTTTAATTCTTTGTTCATCTAATGGAACGGATTGATATAGTGTATCTCCCATTTTCGCTGTAGAAATATACGGATCATGATATTCTATCTTGTATCCTTCTTTTATTAATAATTGAATAATTGGCAACGCTGGTGATTCTCTCAAATCATTTATATCTTTCTTATATGCAATCCCTACAATTAAAACCGTTGCGGGTGATTGCACCACACCTTTTACTTTCCCAATTATTTTCTCTGGCATTTCTTCATTAATTACATGTGCAGCCTCAATTAATTGACTAATTGCTCCACTCTTTTTTATTCTCCACTGAAAATATAAAGGGTCTACTGGAATACAATGTCCTCCTATCCCTGGTCCTGGCCAATATGAGGTAAATCCAAACGGTTTTGTAGATGCTGCTTCAAGTGCCTCATAAAAATCAATTCCTAAACTTTCACAAAGTATATTTAACTCATTTACTAATGAAATATTAACTAAACGCTGAATATTTTCAAATAGCTTACACATCTCTGCTACTTTCGGGGAGCTAACTGGAACAACCATATCAAATATAGTGCTATACAAATCCTGTACTTTTTGCTTACACTTTTCTGTTTGCCCACTAATAACTTTTGGAATAGTTTGGACTGAATACTGACTATTCGCTGGGTCAATTCGCTCTGGTGAATAGCCAATATAATAATCTTCTCCTACCTTTTTACCTGTTTGAGAAATAATAGGAATGATAACTTCCTCCAGTGTACCTGGATATGTGGAGCTTTCAAAAATGAAGGTTTGTCCTTTTTGAAGGTTTTGTTGTATATAATGGGAGGCTGAAATGAGGGCACTTAAATCTGGTTCTTTCTGCTCCTTAATTGGAGTCGGCACGGTCACAATGACATAATCGCTATGCTTAAAATCCGCAACACCTTTATCTGGTGTATTCACTATTATTTTTTTTTCGTTTATTAAGCCTTGTAATACTTTAGAAGACACATCAGGAATATAACTTTCTCCTTTTATAATTGATTCTATTTTCCTAGTATCCTTATCTAATCCAAGTACAGCATGTCCTCTTTCTGCAAAAAGGACGGCTAAAGGAAGGCCAACATATCCTAATCCAATAATGGTTACTTTACTACTAGCATTCATCTATATTCTCTTCTTCCCTTCTCAATTGTAGTATTATATCTCTATCCCTTTCTCCATCTGTAAAACTTCCACGCTCGTCTGTATATTGTAATAAATAAGCAATCGCCTCAAGCTGATCTCCGAAAATACGATCGAATGCAGGAATTCGTCCGTTTACAAATCCATGTTGTTCTGGACGTATACGGTTCGGTTTTATAACATCAACAAAATCTATTGCTCTTATAGAAAAATTAGCTAAAATAGCTTTCATTTGAGCTAACGGTGGAATAACGAGGGCCTCGTATCCAATCTTCTCTATTACTTTTTTATGCATAGCATGTGGTACTGCTGTTAATGAGTTGTTCCATAAGTCTGGTCGTTTTGCTACTAAATTCACGAAATATTTCCCCATACTAATTGGATCTGTGGGATGAAACATATCCAATAAGCACTGCAAGTCATTTAATGCAACATCATTTCCAACTTCTACAGCATGTAAAAATGGAACTAGATCTTTCGCGTCAATCACAAAATCACCATCTAAAAATAAATAAATATCAGCCGTAGCATGCATGGCTCCTATTGCTCTTGCCACATTATGCCCAAGTGCTTTTGAAAATTCAAGGACAATAACATTCTCTAGTTTTGCTTGTTTAATTGTCTCCACATCTGCTCCATTCGCAACAACTATAATTTCATCTACTCCTGCTTTTTTCACTTCTTGTATGACAGATCTTATAGTCATTCTTTCTTCTGATACTGGTATAATCGCACTGTATTTCGCTTTTTTCCGTTGTAATAAAACTGGTTTATACTTCCCTATAAACTCTCTATCCCTGTTTCCCTCCGAAAAACCGCCGCGTTTACCATATGTTTCGATTACGTATTGCAAAGCACGCAAATGATCACCCATAATACGACTAGTCGCTTTCGGATAAGGAGAACCAGGTGATGTACCAGTATGCACAGGACGAACCTTATTCGTGTGAATTACATCGACCGAAGCCATATCAACAATATCTACTCTTCTAGACATCGCCATCGCTTGAAATAATGCGGGATCTGCTAAATTCCACCATCCAAGTCTCTCGATAACTTCCCGGTTCATCGCATGTGGAATTGCGATTAAAGAACCAACAACAAGCTCTTTTTTATTCAAATAACGATTCAACATGAATTTTCCAACTGTCGTATAATGTGGTCTCATCTTTAAATAAACGGACCATGTTAAATTATTCACAACAATTTGATGCCCATGCTGAATTCCTTTCACGAAACGTTGTAGTTCTTTACTATCAATGACGATATCACCATCTAAAAACAATACAATTTCACCTTTTGCTTCTCTAGCTCCAATTGCCCTTCCTACATCATTGCCAAGAGAATGTTTATAATAAATTACATGGCAACTATGCTGTAATGCGACTTCCTTCGTTCCATCTGTTGATCCATTATCTACCACAATAATTTCATACGGCTCGAGCTTCTCCACTTCTACTAAAACTTGTGATAAAGTACTTGCTTCATTATGCGCTGGAATAACAACTGATATTCTCATACTTGTATCACTCTTACCCTTCCAAACGAACATAAGCAATAATAGGAATACGCACAAGTACATCTTCAGGTGGTCCATAAGAAGGAGATGTACGAACGCTTACTGCCCCATCCGTCACAGATAAAAGAATGCCCACAACAATTTCAACCGCTGTAACAACTTGCACTAGTTCACCAACATGGTTACGCAATTCATCAGTAAATAACATATATAAGTCTCCTTTCTTACGCTTCTTTAATTGATATAATACTTGTAAATGGTAATAAAACTTCTGTTCCTGCTCCTTCTTGCAGTGTTAAGAAATCGTCACCAACTGCTACAATAACACCTGTTAACTGTCCAACTGTCACAGTAATTTCCACGTTTTTACCTAAATACTGCTTTGCAATTTCTTTAAAAGGTGATGTATTACATTCTTTTAAAATGTTACAAATAATGGATTGAAATTGATTTGATTCAATAAACTCTTCCGTAGCTTGTTTGGAATTTCTTTGAATAAATCTCGCGAAGTTTTGTGAAAATAAAAGTCGTTCCACGGCAGGCAGTAACTTGTCATCTAAAAAATAACCTAATTGTCTATTAAACAATTTGGATAATTTATACCAATATTTTCTGAACAGACACATATGCTTCTTCTCCTCCTATTAATATTACAGTATATAAATTTACATCTATACATCTTAATGTATACAAAGCAGGCTTTTTTTGTGATAGGTAAGACATACATTTTTCAAAGAAACAATATTTTCTAATCACATAATAAAGATAGATAGTGTTCCATCTATCTTTATATATATTTTAATTTTCAATTGTAATAATGGCAGCTGCACTGTAATAAAAAAATTCGTTTCGCATTATGTGCATGATACTTATGTATACTCACCTTCCTTTTTCCGTTTATTTTATTATCACATTATATATACGTTCTCAATACAAAAAAGACTATCCAAAAGGGATAGTCTCTTACACTTCAATATTTCGTAACATCGTATAAATGTCGTTATTCACTTTACCAAATGATTTAATGTTGTTTTGAATGTTAGATAATAAAACAACATACACACTACCATTTTTACTAAGTCCATTTAAGCAATTCCAACCTGGCATTACACCATGATTTGAATAACTGCCTGGATCCACGTACCAGCCAAATCCGTAATCCTTTTTCACAGCTGTAAACATTTGATCATAACTCTCTTTTGAAATTAACTTTCCAGAAAAGAGTGCTTCATTAAATAAATATAAATCATGTGCACTTGTATATATATCACCACAACCATATAGTTGTGACATACTTGGAATATTAGGTGTTGTCATATTGTTATTTACTATTTTATAACCTGTCGATGGGAACCTTGTTTGTTCTAATGCTTTACCAAAACCAGAATGTTTCATACCCGCAGTAGCAAAAATATGTTGTTTAATATATTCTTCGAGCGACTGTCCACTTACCTTCTCGGCAATGTAAGCAAGTATAGAGTAGTTCGAATCTGAATACTTCCATTTCTCTCCTGGACCTGCAACACGCTTTTGGTTTCCTATTCGTTTTATCAATTCTTCATGAGAAATGTCCTCTGTTCCCTGCTCATATTCTGGAATCCCTGATGTATGTGTTAATAGATGTTTTAGCTGAATGCTATTACCTTGAGGAAAATCTGGAATATACTTTGCAACCGTATCCTCTACTTGTAACTTATTTTGATCTTTTAATTGCATAATAGCGGTCGCTACAAACGCCTTTGAAATAGAGCCAATATAAAAAGTCGTCTCTGAATTATTCGGTACTTGCTTCTCTTTATTCGCCATACCGTACCCTTTATTCAAAAGAACTTTCCCGTTCTTCACAATAACAGCTGTCCCACTAAATCCTGCGCTCTGTAAATATTGATCCAATTGAGCGTTTTCATTAATTTCTTGAGGTGGTCCTTCAGCAGGCTGCTCTGCAACTTGCGCTTGCTTCACTTGTTCTTCCAGCTCTTTTTGTTTTTGTGCTTCTTGTTTCTTTTTTTCTTCTTCCTTTTTTAGCTCTTCTTGTTTCTTCATTTCTGCTGCCGCTTTTAAAGTTTCTTCTTTCTTATTATGCGCAACAATTTTTGTATACATGAAATATACAATTGAAAATAGTAAGACGAGAATGATTGTTCTTTTTATGTATACAATCGGCCGACGTGCTTTCCCATTCGCATTATTTTTTTCCTGATCCATGATTGCCTTTTTCCCCTTACTCACCAATAATTTACTTCCTCTACTAAAGATTTATTTTAGTAGATTATAGATACTCCATTCTATATCATCCCTACTTTATCACGCACTGCACATATTACCAACCTATATGTACAAAAAAGAAAAAGAAAATTTACAAAAGTAAGATTCCCGTTAAATGTTTAACATCAAAAAAGAGGATATCCTCTAAAAAACTGATGTTATCAATCTTTTGGGATACCCTCTTATCTAATTATTTATACGTGTTTTTTCATATCATCGGCAACAGATTCCACATTTGTACCTACGATAACTTGTACACTTGTGTTACTTAATTTCATAACACCTTTTGCACCAGCACGCTTTAATGCTGCTTCATTTACTTGACCAGCATCTTTCACTTGTAGGCGTAGACGTGTTGCACAGTTATCAATAACTGTTAAGTTTTCTTTTCCACCTAAAGCTGCTACGTAAGTTTCACCAATTGAACCTGCAACTGGTGCATCACCCTCTTCAGCTAACTCATCGTCATCTTCACGACCAGGAGTTTTCAAGTCGAACTTCTTAATTAAGAAGTAGAATACTACAAAGTAAATTGCTGCGTAAATTAAACCTATTCCCGCTAGCAATACTGGTTTTGTTGCAATACCAAAGTTTAAAACGTAATCGATTGCACCGGCACTAAATGAGAAACCATCATGAATGCCAAGTGTTGTTGTAATGAATAAAGAAAGACCAGTTAATACAGCATGAATACCATATAGTACTGGAGATAAGAACATGAATGAGAATTCAATCGGTTCTGTAATACCAGTTAAGAATGAAGTTAATGCTAGACCACCTAACATACCTGTAACCATTTTACGTTTTTCTGGTTTAGCAGCTGCAATCATTGCGAAACATGCTGCTGGTAAACCGAACATCATAATTGGGAAGAAACCAGTCATAAACATACCTGCTGATGGATCTTTTGCAAAGAAGCGTGCAATATCACCATGAACGATATCACCAGCTGCGTTTGTAAAGTCACCAAGTACAAACCAGAAGTATGTGTTCATTACATGGTGTAAACCGATTGGAATTAATAAACGGTTTAATAATCCGAATAAACCAGCACCAACTGAACCTAAGTTCACGATGCCGTGTGCTACCGCATCAATACCACTTTGAATTGTTGGCCAAATTTGACCGAATACTAATCCTAAAAGAAGCATTACAATAGAAGTAATGATTGGTACGAAACGTTTCCCTGCAAAGAAACCTAACCATTCTGGTAATTTGATCTTATGGAATTTGTTATATAGTAATCCGGCAACAACCCCAGCAATAATACCACCAAGTATGGCCATATTTATTTTTGGTGTTAACGCCGCTGCTTTTGAAACTTTTGTCATTGTATCTGCTAATTTAGTTGGATCTGCTGAACCGACTAAATCCTGAACACTTTTTAATTTATCATTCAGCTCTGCTGCTGAATATGCCTTACTTAGAGCGTTCGTTGTATTTTGTAAAACAAGATATCCGATTGCCCCAGCAAGTCCTGCTGCTCCACTACCATCAATAGACAAACCGATTGCAACACCAATTGCAAAAATAAGTGCTAAATTATCAAAAATTGCTGCACCGGCCTGTGCCATAACAGGAATATTAAATACATCTTCTTGTCCTAAACGAAGCAATAATCCTGCTGCTGGTAGTACTGCGATTGGAAGCATTAACGCTTTACCAATACGTTGTAAAAACTGCAACATTTTAATTCCCCCTATCAAATTTATGAAATCGTTATCATTATAAGTACGCTTTAGAAAACGCTTTCCATTACATAACCATAATAACATATAGTTGTATAGATGTGTAGTTTTTATTTCCGAACTTTTTATGGATAAGTTTTCTATTTCCAAACTGTTATATAAAAGGAAAATTCTCCTTTTTCAATACAGTATAATCTGAACGAACGACTCACTATAGAACATGTAACTTTCGTTTTATCATTCCACTTTTTCATGTTATTATTTATTTCCGAGCATATCGGGAAAAGTAAACTTAGTTAATTCGAAATAGGAGCGTTGGTACTATGCAGTGCATTGAAACAAACAACTTACAGCAGTTGTTAGAACAAGTAAAACCATATACGAAAAAAGGAAAACTTGCTACTTATATCCCCGAACTAGGAAATGCAGATCCAGATGATTTAGGGATTGCCATTTTCCATAAAGAAACAGAATATATCCATGCTGGCAACTCACAAACACTATTTACTCTTCAAAGTATTTCCAAAGTAATTACACTTGCACTTGCACTTTTAGATCGTGGTGAAGAATATGTATTTTCTAAAGTTGGAATGGAGCCAACTGGTGACCCTTTCAATTCTATTATTAAGTTAGAAACTACAAGTCCTTCCAAACCTCTTAATCCAATGATTAATGCAGGAGCACTAGCTATTACAAGCATGTTAGCAGGAAAAGATAACGAAGAAAAAATGGATCATATACTTCATTTTGTACGTGAAATAACAGATAATCCTACTATTAATTATTCTTCTAAAGTTGCCAATTCAGAATTAGAGACTGCTTACTTAAACCGTTCACTTTGTTACTATATGAAACAAAACGGAATTATCGATTGTGATATTGAAGAACTTATGGATTTATACACTCGCCAATGTGCAGTTGAAGTAAACTGTATCGATTTAGCACGTATTGGCTTAATTTTTGCAATGGATGGATATGATCCATATAAAAAGAAACAGATCATCCCTAAACATATTACGAAAATCTGTAAAACATTTATGGTTACTTGCGGGATGTATAATGAATCTGGTGAATTTGCAATTCGTGTTGGAATCCCTGCAAAAAGTGGTGTAGCTGGTGGTATTTTTGGCTGCGTAAAAGGCGAGATGGGGATTGGCATTTTCGGACCGGCTTTAGACGCAAACGGAAATAGTATCGCTGGTTTTAAAATTCTTGAACTTCTTTCTGCGCAAGAAGGTTGGAGCATTTTTTAATTGAGTGTTCTCCTGCTAATATAGCAGGATTTTTTTTACGAAAAATTCATTATTACTGCTCATCAAGAACCTTATAAAAACAGTACTGAAAGTTTCTCTTTATTATGCATATTTGCTCCCCCTCCCTGAATAATATAGTACAACCTAGCGCTATATGTGGAGGTGTAAAAGATGAAACTCATATTTCAAATGGCGAAACAACCTGTTCTTGAAAAAACAATTCTTCTTTTTATATTGAGTATTGTAGAAAGCTTAAAGCTAAAAGTTGTTTCACTCGACGAAGCTCACCGATACATATTCAACTTAGAAGTACTTGAACTATTAATGGATCGGAACATCGATGATCAAGTACTTGAACTTATTCATTTCGGGATGGGACTTGAAGACATTCATCATGTGCTTCCTGAAGAACTTGAGCATACTATCGAGGAATTAAAATGGCTTTGCATCCAAGTGTTAAGTGAATACAGTATGCATGAAGAATCGGAACAATTAATTGAAGATATACGCTAAAAAGCACCTATATAGGTGCTTTTAATGTTTTTTCAAACTATTTTTATACGTTTCAATATTTACTGGTAGCTCTTCCTCTTCTAAAGTATGTTCATTTACATCTTTATGAATGAACGCACCTTTAGGTGGTTGATGATCATGCCCTTTTTTCTTATGATCAAATGCTTTCCCGCGTCCCATACGGATCCCCCCCTTTCTTTAAAAGAAATCCGTATTAGTATGGAAAAAAGTACGTCGATATATGCAACCCCTTGCTGTATTTCCAAGGAAATACTCGAATCTTGTTTTCTATTCTCCTTACAACAACTGATCGATCCCAATAAGAATTAATAACACTCCTGCAATTATCGTCGCCCATTTCCCTAAGTATTCAGCTAAAAATCGTTTTCCCACATACGCAAAACCACTAATACAAATAAAACTAAACACCCCAGAAATACATGCCGTAAGCCAAAGGTTTAAATTTGTTACTCCCGCATCAAATCCACCTGCAATATTATTTATGGATAATGCAACTCCTAATACAATTGCTTCAGAAAAACTAATTGTTTTAGAACCATCAAAATCTGCTTTTTCTGGATCACGCAAAATCCCCATAAGTACACTACCATCTTTAGATCCTAAGGTGTCTTTTTGACTCAAGAAAGGCTGACATAAAATAAACACCCCGATTATCCCTAAAACAATTGCCCCAACAAGGTTTGCTGTAAACTCCGAAATATATAATGCAATCCAATTCCCAAAAAATCCAGCTAGTAAAGTAAATGAAAATCCAAAAAATGCGATGATAAAATTGTTAAACCACGAAATTCGAATTTTACGAATACCATACGCAATCCCAACACCTGCATTATCTAAATTAGACGCAATTCCGATTAAAAAAATTGAAAATAAACTTGCCGTGCTCATCGTACAGTCACCCCTTTTCTCACTTTTCAATGCATATTATGAAAATGTTGAGCAACTGTGCCTGTCTGTTTCATATACTTGTAATAAATGCTCAACATTTTTTCAACGATAGACAATAGAAAAGGAGTGCCTACATTATGCCCAATGAAAATCCAAATGAGAGGCTCGGTAAATTAATAAAGAAACTGGTAAAGGAGCGCGCTCTATCTATGCGCCAACTAGGAACACTGACAAATATTGATCCCGCAACAATTTCAAGAATAATTAATGGCAAACAACAACCGAAGCAAAACCATTTACAAAAATTCGCAAAATGTCTACAAGTTCCACCGCAATTATTACTTGATGAAATGTACCCTGACTCTCCACACATAAATAAGGAAAAAGCAGATATGTACACATCTCTCGATACAATTCAGCAAACATTACAATCCTCTAACCTATTCGACTTCGAGTACACAACAACTCGTGTGAAACAAGAACTTGAAAATTACGAGCGCTATGCCCAAACTACTGAAGGCGAAAAACGTATTCACGAGAGTTTCAAAAGTAAACTAGAACAAATTGATAGTGCCGGCCCTTTCATTGAACAATTAACAAGTATGTACCAACAATTTTGTACAGAAACCATTTCAAACGAAGAACGTGCAATTATTGGGGGTGCCTTACTATATTTCATTTTATCAACAGACATTATCCCCGATTATCTTTTTCCGATTGGCTATTTAGATGATGCAATTGCCGTTGAATTAGCTAAAGAGAAATTAATTAAAGTCAAACGAAGAACATAAAAAGCATAACAAGCTATTTCAGATATTGAATTTATCCACCTCTGAAATAGTTACAAAAAAATCGTACAAGCATACTTACTCGCACGATTCAACAATCAAACTATTTTCTTATTTTTTCGTATGACACCATTCATATATGAACGCTGTTATTACTTTTGTAAATTCAATTAACTGTTCAACTTCAACTTTCTCATTTATTGAATGAGCTTCTTCTAATGTACCTGGTCCGTAAATAACAGCTGGAATGTTAAACTCACTAAACCAGCCACCATCAGTTACTGTAGCAGACATATCTAAAATTGCGATTTTCTGTAATATAGATTCATGTACAGAACTTAGCTTCTGAATAGCTGTATGATTACTATCTACTTCTAAAGAAGGAAAAATCTCACCTCGATCAACAATCATTGATTCTCCGCCCCACTTAAATTGTGGTGGGTTCTCGCTTAACCATGGATCTGCTGCTGCCACTTTTCCTAAATACTCTTCTATTTCTTCTATTATTTGTTCATGCGTTTCATTTGGATAAAAGTGAACCGTAATCCATAACCTGCATTCATCCGCAATAAATGCCGCATGACGCCCTCCTTCAATGACAGCAGGATTAATTGTTGTTGTTCCAGATGGATAGCCTTCATATGTTTTCATGACTGCCCAATGACGCTCTAATTCTTGTAAGCTTTGAACAATTTTCATCATTTTTTCAATTGCACTAGCTCCAAATAGACGCCCTCCAGCATGTATCATTTGTCTACGTGTTGCATCATGAAACGTTTGCGGGCTTTTCACAGTAATCCATCCAGTAATTACGCCACCCTGTCCTTGCATATGTAAATCACTCGTATCCACTACTACCGCAAAATCAGCATCATAACCTCTTTTGCAGCATTGAAGTGTACCAGCTTCCCCAACTTCTTCCCCAATTACCGATTGAAATATTAAATCTCCAGGTAATCCAATGCCAGCTTCTTGTAAAAGCTGAATAGCAAATAACGCTCCAGCTAGTCCACCTTTCATATCTGCCGCGCCTCTCCCAACTAACCAACCGTCTTTTATAAACGGCTCAAACGGATTTGTTTCCCACACCTCATCTACCGATACTTCAGCTACATCCATATGGCCATTAATAATTAAACTTTTGTAGGACTCACTTTCTACTCCTTTTTTGACTCCAACAACATTCGGATCATTCGGATATACATCCCATTTATCAATACTAAAATTTCGTTTTTTTAGAAACTCTGCAACAAATTCTTGCGCTTCATTGGTATTTCTCGCTGGTGGTGCTGGTGTTTCAAAACGAATTAATGTTTTTGTAAGTTCTAGTAATTCTTCTTTCCTTGAATCTATTTGTTTTAACAACTGTGAAACTTCTGGATTCATCAATAACTCCCCTTTGCATACAGTATGTTTCCAGCTTTATTTTCACAAAAAAAGAGACTGTTTACAATTATACAGTCTCTAAATTCAACATAAGTTTCGAATATAGTTATAAGCTTTCTGCTTCTGTTGTATTTACCTTTTCAACATATTCTATTTTGTTTCTCTTATTTTTTGTAGCACGGTAAAACAGTAAACAAACAATCATAAATGGAATACCACAATACAACGCCATTCTTTGTTCCGGAATAAAAGCCATGCCAACAATTACTGTTAAATTTAATACTAACGCAAGAAGTGGAACATAGGGATACAATGGTGTTTTAAATTTTAAGTCCTTAATATCCCCGCCCTGCTTCAAATATGTCCTTCTAGCTAATAAATTAGAAAGAGCAATAGATGCCCAAACTAATATTGCTCCGAACCCTGCAATTGAAAGCAGCCATAAATAAACTGTATCTTCCGCATAAATACCTGATAGTAATGAGAGACACCCGACAATTGTGCTTACAATCAACCCATAAATAGGAACACCGTTTTTAGATAACTTACCAAAAATCGGACTAATCATTCCTTGATTAGACATGGACCATAGCATACGGGAAGTTGCATATAATCCTGAATTTGCAACTGATAGTACCGCTGTAATAATAACAAAATTTATAATATCAGCCGCATAAGGAATACCAATTTTATCAAATACGACTACGAATGGGCTTTCTATCACGCCTGCTTGCTGCCAAGGAAATAGTCCCGCAAGAATAAAAATAGATAGTACGAAGAAAACGAGTATGCGCCAAACTGTATTATTAATTGCCTTCGGGATAGTTTTCTCTGGATTTTCACTCTCACCAGCTGCAATTCCAACTAGTTCTGTTCCTTGGAAGGAAAAATTAACTGCAATCATTGTAATTAAAATTGCTGATAATCCATTTGGAAACAACCCACCATAATCAGTAAAACTAGAAAACATCGGTGCTGGTTCATTTCCTTTCATATCTAGAAAGCCAAACATTGCTGCCCCGCCCAAAATAATAAATGCAATAATTGTAATTACTTTAATACTTGCAAACCAGAATTCAACTTCCGCAAAACTTTTCGAAGATAATGCATTAATAGCAAAAAGTAACGCCGCAAACACTACGCACCAAATCCATGATGATACGTCTGGAAACCAGCGTTTCATTAAAATACTAACTGCAATTAATTCAATACCTATCGTAGCGGACCAGTTTAACCAAGACATCCACCCTACTACATAACCCGCTGCAGGAGAAATGTGCTTTGTAGCATATGTTTGATAAGACCCTGCATCAGGCATCGCAACTGCTAACTCCCCTAGACAGAGCATCGTTAAATACATAACAAATCCTCCGACAAGATATGCTACAATCGCTCCTCCAGGCCCAGCTTCATGAATTGTATAACCAGATCCTAAAAAAAGACCAGTACCAATAACTCCTCCAAGTGCAATCATAAATATGTGCCTGCTTTTCAATTCCCTTTTTAATCCTTGATTTTGATCCATCATATAAATCCCCCCTTTTCACTTTGTAAACCCATTTAATGTAAGCGTTTTTATTTTTGTAGTAAAAAATAATGATTTAAAAGAGCAAAATACATATCACTTACATTAATCACTACCTGTTATCAAAAGGTCGTCCCTTACTGTTATTAATAGTTTTTGATCAGCGATAGCTTGTCCTTCTATCACTTCTAACGATTCGATATAACCACTGATTCCTACCTTAATTTCTACTTTCTGTTTATCTATTGTTTCAATTAACGCTAATTTCTCCCACTCATATACGTAAGAACTTTCAGTAACAAATAATTTCTCTACTTTCCCGTAACAAGGACTATACACGCCTTCTATAACCGTCTTCACTTGATAAATTCCTCCTCTTAATTAATTTGCACTGAAATGTCGCATACCCTATGAAAAGTTCTAATCCACCCACCCCTTCAATTTAGAGATTTCAATTACTATTTATGCAAGATACGTACCAATCCCAATATCTATGTGAAAATTAAGATTTCGTACAAAAAAATCTACATAACCGCAAAATTTTTCTATCGTTTTAAAAGTTTTAAAAGAAAAATAGCAAAAAAATTTTGCGATTTTGTTGGAATTTTAATAAAATTATAAAGAGTCAGTCTTCATAGGGTAAAACGAGGAGAAGATGATACATGCATACAGAAGAAATTAATTTTAAGCAAATTATTGAAATGAATATGTTATATGAAACTTTACTCAATGAACTCGATATCGGGATTCATATTATTAATGAGGAAAGTAAAACGATTATCTATAACCGTAAAATGATGGAAATTGAATCAATGGACCGCTTAGATGTGCTATATAAAAGTCCTTTAGACGTATTTGCATTTGAAGAAAATAAAAATAGTACTCTTATAGAGGCATTAAAACTTGGAAAAACAAACAAAAATATAAAACAAACGTATTTTAACAATAAAGGGCAAGAAATTACGACGATTAACGATACTTTTCCTATAATAGAAAATGGAAAAATTAAAGGCGCTATTGAAATTTCAAAAGAGATTAGTCATTTAAAGCAAACAATGAAAACGAACCTTTCTCGCAAACAAAATACTAAGTTTACCTTTGATCACATAATTGGTGATTCTAAAGCGATTCAATCGGTCATTACAGAAGCAAGAAGGGTAATACGTACGCCATCCTCCATACTTATCATCGGGGAAACAGGGACCGGTAAAGAGCTATTTGCGCAAAGCATCCATAATGAAAGCCAGCGTTCAACAAAACCATTTATTTCGCAAAACTGTGCCGCTATACCAGAAACCTTAATGGAAAGTCTACTATTTGGTACAAATCGAGGTGCTTTTACAGGAGCAATAGATAAAACTGGTTTATTTGAAGAAGCAAACGGTGGGACTTTGTTGTTAGATGAGATCAACTCATTAAGTCCAACACTTCAAGCTAAATTGCTGCGGGCTATACAAGAAAAAACAATACGAAGAATTGGAGGCACACAAGAAAAAGAAATTGATGTTCGTATTATAGCAACTATTAATGAAGATCCTCTTGAAGCCATAGCACACAATCGTTTAAGACAAGACTTATATTACCGATTAAGCGTTGTTACTCTATGTCTTCCACCTTTACGGGAACGAAAAGAAGATATTGCATATCTTGTTCAACACTTTATTGAAAAATACAATATCCAATTTAATCTTAGCGTAAAAGATGTAGATTTAAACGTAAATAACTTCTTCTATAAATATGATTGGCCTGGTAATGTGAGAGAACTAGAACATATAATTGAAGGCTCCATGAACTTAATAGAAGATGAAGATATCATAACAGCGTTCCATATGCCAACGCACTTTCGCGAACTAGCAAAAAAGGAACTCAATATGCAGACTTCGCTAACTAGTCACAATACTGATACGCCACAAACTTTAAAACGTTTAATCGAAGAAATGGAAAAGAAATATATCCATCAAATTCTTAAAGAAAATAAAGGTAATATCTCACAAGCCGCAAAATTTTTAGGATTGAGCAGACAAAACTTACAATATCGAATTAAAAAATTGCATTTACACATATGAAATGAATCTTTCTCCAAGTGCAAATAATTATTTGGAAGAATATATTAAAATATACATGTAACATGCTAGAAAGGGGCTATATATATGAGTAATGATACTAAGTTAAAGTTATTACAATACTTATACCTTCTCCCAGCCGTTCTATGTATGATGTTATTCATTAATGCTGATATGAGCAGCTTACCTTATGCAAAGCTCTTAGGTACAATTAGCGGCTCCTTTGCAGCTATTATGCTTGCTGCTTTTTGGAATTTAAAGCTACGTATGAAGAAAGAGAAATCTTCTTAATTCCAAAATGATAAAAAAATCGAGCCTAATCAGCTCGATTTTTTACTTATTATTAAAACTCAACACTCTCCAAATACAATCCGCTCGCCTCAGCAAGGCAATTAATTTGATTACGTTGTTTTTCCTCTAAAATGTTTGGAATTGCTTCAGCATCTAATTGTCCTAATCCAACTTCAATTAATGCTCCAACAATTTTCCGCACCATATTATGAAGGAATCCATTACCACTTACTCTAATTTGTACAAATCCTGCCTCTTCGAAAACCTCAAGCGTATATACTTCTCGAACCATAGACTTTTTCTTTGATTTCGCATTTGAAAAAGCAGTAAAGTCATGTGAACCAACTAAATGTTTCGCAGCTTCTTTCATGCTTTCCACATTTAATTTTTTATTCACGTGCATGCTGTGTTTACGCATAAATGGGTTCGTATGCTCTTCATTCCAAATCTTATAAAGATATGTTTTCGCCTTAGAGTTGTAACGAGCATGGAAACGATCTGAAACTTCTTCTACATTCGTAATACTAATATCATTTGGTAAATATTGATTTAAATACTTTTTCACTTTATGTTCTACTAACTTCTCATCACTTTTAAAGTTAGCTACTTGATTTAAAGCATGTACACCAGCATCTGTTCTGCTGCAACCGATAATTTCAATTTCTTTTCCGATCATTTCAGATATTACGCTTTCGATTTTCCCTTGAATCGTATTGTCGTTATTACCAAGACGCTGCCACCCTTTATAACGCGCACCGTCATACTGAATTGTTAATTTATAATTGTTCATTGTATTCTCCTTGCCTTTAATAGGCTAAAAATATAATCCCTCATACAGCTTTGCCATATGAGGGAACTATAACATATTGTTACTTCATTCCAAAAGGAATACAGTAATCTATTTACTAGTTTCTATTCGTACGAATCCAAGAATCTCCTAAATAAGTTCGAATCTTTAACCACCCAAATGACGTTGTAGATTCTTCAACTACAAATACCGTTTGTGGTGTAAAACTTCCAATCGATCTACCTAAAGGTTGATCAAATGCTGTAAAGACATTTGGTACATAGTAATAAGACCCTTGTGGTGCAATCCATTTTTCTCCAACATCAGCCTTGATTTTCTTCCAACCATTTTCTCCTTGTTGAAGTACTCTTACAGATTGAGCTGAAAATTTCACACCGTGATGCATGTACTTAGGTTCATTGTATCCATAAAAATCACGATTAATATGTTCCACATGTGGATAACGAACAATCCACTTTGGTCCTAAATACGTATTAATTAAAGACCAACCGTTTTCTTTTGTCTGCAAAATATTAACTGTTTGTGGAGCGAACCAAACATCTGGGTTTTTAGCTTCCGGGCTACTGTATGCTGCGAAATTCTGCTGCATTATTTGCGGCATTCCATTTACACTTGTCCACTTCTGCCCCAAATATGTATCAATTAGAATTTCACCTCTCAGTGTACCATCACGTGCAATAACAGTTTGAGGACCAAATATGTGCTTCGCACTGTCCATATTAATCCAATCAAAAGCTTCAAAAGTCCGATTAATTTCTACTTGAGCACCCTCAGGTGCAATAAATCCTCCACTAAACCTCCACCATCCACTAGGATGTCGATTTGTAACATAAACTCTTTCTCCTGGCTGAAGTTCTTTTTTCACAGGTGAATTAAAGCTGCGGCTTTCATACACTTTTAATGTTTTTGTTGTTTCATACGATTCCGCATACGCAGAAGTTGCGAATAAAGAAACGATTCCAAAAACAAATAATGCCAACCATTTTTTCATAAATCTTCTCCCTTTTAGCTTATTTTCTATAGCAAAATCGCTATAATACATACATATTGTAATTTATTAAAGCGTAGTGGTCTATACAATCTTAATACTGTATATTTTTACAAACTCATTTCGAATTTAGAAAGAAAAACTCATATACTCTCTACAGAAAATATGTATATTGATTATGTAACGTGATAAGTAATTACCTTGAATCTAGCTGCTAATATAACAAAAAATGTTGATGCAGTTAACTACATCAACATTTTTAATCCTTCTTATTTCAACTTTAATCTAACTACATTCTCCACATGAGCTGTATGTGGGAACATATCAACTGGTTGTACATATTCCACTTCATAACTCTTCATTAATGCGTTCACATCACGTGCTAACGATGATGGGTTACAAGACACGTAAACAACTTGTTTCGGTTTCACTTTTAAAATCGTTTCCAGTAATTTATCATCGCAACCTGTACGTGGTGGATCGACAACAATTACATCTGGACGCCATCCTTCTTTTACCCACTTTGGTAACCATTGTTCCGCTTTACCAGCTTCATATTTCGTATTTGTAAATCCGTGGCGTTTTGCATTTTTCTTTGCATCTTCAATTGCTTCTGGAATTACATCCATACCGCGCACTTCTGCTGCATCATTCGCAAGCCAAAGTCCAATCGTACCGACACCACAATAAGCGTCTACAATTTTCTCATTTCCTGTTAAAGCCGCTGCTTTTTTCGCTTCATCATATAAAACAACCGTTTGCTCCGGATTCAACTGGAAGAATGCACGTGCTGATAATTCAAATGATAAATCGCCAAGTGTTTCTTGAATTACTTCTTTTCCTGCTAATTTAAATGTTTTATCACCGAAAATAACAGATGTTTTACGCCAGTTTACGTTTTGCATAATTGATTTAACAGCTGGCATCTGTTTTTGTACTTCTGCGATAAACTGTTCTTTATTTGGTAATTCTTCTTTTGTTGTAATAAGTGTAACTTGTACTTCCCCTGTTTGAACTGCCGTACGTGTCACAATTGTGCGTACTAAACCTTTTTGTTTTTTCTCATTGTAAATAGAAACATTTAATTTTTCTAATATACGTCTTACAACTTTTGTCGCTTCATTCGTTGCTTTATGTTGAATCATACAATGAGAAATATCAATTAACTGATGTGAGTTTTGTTTATATAATCCTGTAATAACCTTTTCGTCTTTACGCCCCACTTGTAATTGACTCTTATTACGATAGTGCCATGGATTTTCCATACCAAGTGTCGGACGAATTTTCTCTTCCAGGCTGTTATTCATGTACTTCTCGAATGCCTGTACAACGATATCACGCTTTTGATTTAATTGTTCTTTATAATCTAAATGTTGTAACTGACAGCCACCACACTCCTCATATACTGAACATGGTGCTTTCACACGATGTGGTGATGATTTACGAACTTTTTTCACTTTTGCTTCAGCGAAGCCACGCTGAATTTTCGTTGCTTCAGCAACAACTTCTTCTCCTGGTAATGCCCCTGGAATGAAAACAACTTGTCTCTTAAAATAACCAACGCCTTCTCCGTTAATCCCAAGACGTTTAATTGTCACAGGGAACGTTTGACCAACTTCTAACTTACTCTCATGTTGCTTTTGTATCATTATTACACCTCTACTCTATACTTTTCCATAAATATAACGCTGCATAACTGCAGTATGGTTCACACTCTTGTTTCACGTTTTCTAAAAATGCATCATCAGGTTTATCATCTAATTGAAATACACCTTGCACTGCGCGCTGAATTCCTATGTCTGCTTTTGGAAACATATTTTTTCGTCCAAGCCCAAACATTAAAAAGTTTTGCACTGTCCATGCACCAATCCCCCTAATTGGTAACAATTGTGCCGAAACCTCTTCTTCCGCCCTGGTTTCTATACTCGCTAAATCTAATTTACCGCAGGCAATACTTTTTGCTAAACCTACTATATATTCAGCCTTCCGCTGACTAAACTTCTGCTCTCTCAATTCTTCTATTGAAATATTTGCTACTATTTCCGGAGTGGGGAAAAAGAATACACCGTTCTTCTCCGTTCCATATCGTTTTACAAATTGTTCTGTTAACACAGTAGCAAATTTCAAATTTATTTGTTGATGAATGATACAGCGAAGAAGACAAGCGAAATAATCGAATTCTAAAATAATTGGAGTATAGGCATACATTTCAAATAGTGGACGTAATGATGTGTTTAAAAAATGATTTTGTATATCTTGAAACGAATCATTCCAATGAAAAATGAACCTCATTCGTTTCATTACTTTCTCTGGATCTCCTGTCTGACTAGAAATCCAAAACTGTGGATTCTGAACAGTACCAATTCCCTGCAAGCGAACAACAATCTGTTCCTCGTCTATAAAAAGCGGGACATAAATAACTTGCTCTTCTAATTGAATGACGTTTAGAGGATCAAAAGATAAACGTTTTAATACTTCTCCAAAATGATACGGATACTCTAACGTAACATGTTCGCTCCACATACGTTTCCCCATCCTTTTTACACATCATTATAGCATGAGAAAACCGCAAGCATACATGCTTACGGTTGATTGCCTTTTACTAAGTCATCTAGACTTTTAAAATGATACCCTTTCTCGCGCAAATCATCAATGATTTTTGCAAGTGCTTCTGCATTATCTTTTGATATTGCATGAAGTAATAAAACAGATCCTGGATGAATCATCGTCATTACATTGTTATGCGCATATTGCCATCCTCTTTGCTGATCCACTTTCCAATCAAGAAATGCAAGTGACCAAAATACATTATAGTAGCCCATTTCTTTCGTAAGAGCTAATGTTCTTTCACTAAATACGCCGCGCGGAGGACGTACATATTTCACTTCTTTTTGCCCAGTTACTTTTTTTATTTCCTCTGTCACACTCGTTAATTCTTCACGAAGTTTTGCATCATTGACTGTTGTAAAATCAGGGTGACTCCACGAATGATTTCCAATAATATGTCCTTCATCCTTCATTCTTAATAGCAAATCTTTTTGTGTTTTAATATAATGCCCTGTTACAAAGAAAGTTGCCGGTACTTTTTTCTCTTTTAATACATCTAAGATTTTCCCTGTATATCCATTCTCATATCCATTATCGAATGTTAAATAAATATCTTTTTTCTTCGTGTCCCCTAAATAAAACCCACCATTTTTTTGTAGTAAATCCGTATATAGTTTCCCTGCATCTGGTACTGTTTCATTTTTAGGACGCGGAATCCCCCAGTTATGTGGAGTATTTGTATAAGCCAATGTTGAAACTGGAACAAGTGCCATCATAATTGAAAAAATGAGACCTATATATAACCATTTATATTTCATAAATAGTCTCCTTTCCATATATAATCGTACCTGTAGTTTCTGTTGCTGTGCATTCTTTCATGCTAAACATGTTTTTCTATATATACCAAAAAAATGCACCTCGAATGATTCGAGGTGCATTTTTGTTTACTTAAATACTGGCTCTTTAAAGCTCGCTAATTTTTCAAGTGATGTTTTATCAACATCAGCATGCAAACTATTACCATGAGAGTCCATCGTTACAACTGCTTTAAATCCTTCAATACGTAAGTGCCACATTGCTTCTGGAATACCAAATTGTAAGAAGTCAACATCCTGCACTTCTTTAATACATTCCGCATAATATTGCGCTGCACCGCCAATTGCATTTAAGTACACACCACCGTGTTCTTCTAAAGCAGCTAATGTTTTCGCACCCATTCCACCTTTACCAATTACAGCACGGATACCGAACTTTTTCATAATATCGCCTTGGTATGGTTCTTCACGAATACTTGTCGTTGGACCTGCCGCTTTAATTTGCCAATTGTCATTCTCATCTTTTACTACAACTGGACCACAGTGATAAATAATTTGTCCATTTAAGTCTACTGGGCAATCATTATCCATTAAATGCTTATGGATTGCGTCACGGCCTGTATACATCATGCCATTAATTGTTACAACATCACCAACACGAAGTTCACGAATTTGTTCTTCTGTAATTGGTGCTTGCAATACAATCTCACGTTGCTCTGTTTTTTCTTGTACTTCGTGCTGAAGTGTATCGTCACCTTCTTGATATAGCCAATCCATAATTTCTCCTGTTTCAGGATGGATTTTCACACCAAGACGGCGATATGCCCAGCAATTATACGCAACAGATACGTAAAAGCTAGCTGGCAAACGATTATATACGCCAATTTTACAACCAAGTAAAGTTGTTTCTCCGCCAAATCCCATCGTACCAATGCCAAGCTTATTCGCATTTTCTAATACGTACTCTTCAAGTTTTTGTAACTCTGGTACTGGATTAACATCATCTAATGTACGGAATAATTGATTTTTTGCTAATTCGTAACCTGATGTGCGGTCTCCCCCGATACCAACACCAATTACACCTGCACTACATCCTTGACCTTGCGCTTGATATACTGCATGAAGAAGGCATTTACGAATTCCTTCTAAATCACGACCTGCGCGTCCAAGTCCTTCTAATTCACACGGTAAGCTATACTGAATATTTTTATTCTCACAGCCGCCGCCCTTTAGAATTAAACGTGCATCAATATAATCTTTTTCCCATTGCTCAAACTTAATAACTGGTGTACCTGGACCTAAATTGTTTCCGCTATTATCTCCAAAAAGAGAGTCAACAGAGTTAGGACGGAGTTTACCATCTTTTGTCGCCCGCTCAAGCGCACTATAGATAGCTTCCTTCAGTTTTAATTGATTCACACCAACCGGTGTATAAATTTTAAACGTTGGCATCCCTGTATCTTGGCAAATCGGCGAGATATTATCATCTGCCATTTTAATGTTATTCGTAATTGTGCCAAGTGCCATCGCTGAACGAGTCCCTGCGTTTTCTCGCTCTTTCGCTTGTTGAATCGCACGACGAACATCTTTCGGTAAGTTCGTTGACGTTTCAACAACTAGTTGATACATGCTTTCTTGAAGCTTTTCCATTGTTACTTCCCCCTCAATTGTGAACGCTACCAAAACGTTATGAGATGAAAATTCCATCGTTATGCTCTTCAGCTTTTTATTTATCACGCTATTAAAGTATAAATGAAATTTTTCACAACTTGATTATACCTTTTTTTCTATATTCCTTCTATTATCCGTACAGAAAAAGGCTACCAATTTTGTATTGGCAGCCTTTTTAATATATTATTCGTCTTTTTTAAATTGCTCACATTTTAATTCTAATTCATCTAACATTGCAAGAAGACGATCTACATCTTCTAACTCTACTTCTTCAGGTTCAATTGTATCAATTACTTCAATGAACATATTTAAACGCTCTTTTAAATATACTAATTGTGTATCTTTATCTTGAATTGCTTTTCCCATGAAGGCACTCTCCTTTTAATTCGAGTTGCTTTTATTATACCGCAAAAATGATTGCTATGGGCATGAAATTTCATCAATTTTGTCACGGTCATCCGCTATAATATAAGCCCTCTCTCTTTTTCCGCCAAAAAGTTTCACTTTATAAAAAGTACATATTCTTCTATTATAGAGAATGGACAAATTGTTATTTCAATAGTCAAAGGAGTATTTCATATGACGATATCACAAAAAATGAAGCCGATTACTCCTTCTTACGATCCATGGGAAGCGTATATGGACCTTGAAGAGTACGGCAAACTACTATTAACAAACGTTGAGTTTACAACGACGACATTATGCAATATGCGTTGCGAGCATTGCGCTGTTGGTTACACATTACAGCCGAAAGATCCAAATCCGCTTCCGATGGAGCTTTTATTAAAACGATTAGATGAGATTCCTCATTTACGTTCTTTAAGTATTACTGGCGGAGAACCTATGCTTTCAAAGAAATCCGTCGACAACTATGTAACACCACTCTTAAAATATGCCCATGAACGAGGCGTTCGCACTCAAATTAACTCAAACTTAACTATAGATTTAGCACGTTACGAACAAATTATTCCCTACTTAGATGTATTGCATATTTCACATAACTGGGGAACAATTGATGACTTCGTTGAAGGCGGATTTGCAATGATGGAGCGCAAACCTACGTATGAACAACGTGCAAAATTATTCGAACGAATGATTACAAATAGTAAAGCTCTATCAGATGCAGGTGTACTCGTATCAGCTGAAACGATGCTAAATAAACGAACTCTACCACATATCGAGCATATTCATCGTCAAATCGTTGAAGAAATGGGTTGTAAACGTCATGAAGTGCATCCGATGTATCCAAGTGACTTCGCTAGCACACTTGAAATTTTAACAAAAGACGAAATTCGAAAAGCAATTGAACATTTATTAGAAATTCGTGATGAAAATGTATGGATGTTATTTGGAACATTACCTTTCTATGCATGTAGTGATGATGAACGCGATTTAGCTACATTTAAGAAATTACATGAAAGTAAAAATGTAACTGTACGTAATGATCCAGATGGCCGTTCTCGTTTAAATGTAAACATTTTCGATGGAAATATTATTGTGACGGACTTTGGTGATGTTCCACTTCTAGGAAACATACAAACACACACATTACAAGAAGCATATGAAAAATGGAGCGCTTCAAAAACAGCAAAATCATTAAGCTGTCATTGCCCTGCTGTGAAATGTCTTGGACCGAATGTTCTTGTAAAAAACAGCTACTATCCAACAGAAGATTTCTTATCAAAAAAATCAAACCTTATGTTATAAATAAAAACGTCAGCTTATATGGGCTGACGTTTTTTAATTTCATTGTGAATGCGACGAGGAAATAAATTTAAAAAACAAATGATCATGAATTGGAATAGCTGCCCCAATTCCTTGAGAGGTAACATTTTTTATAACAAGCCTTTTTTGATTTCCTTTTAAAACAAGGTACACTTCTCCAAACGTTACTTTTCCTTTTTCATTTACTGCTGGCGTATAAGCGTATAAATATCCTAGTTGACTTGGACTAATATTATATACTCGCTCATGTCCAGTACCATAACCAATGGTTGTTTTAAATGAAAGTGGCAACTGTACTTTTTCAAGTGCTTT
Source organism: Bacillus hominis (assembly GCF_030348325.1). Classification (NCBI taxonomy): domain Bacteria; kingdom Bacillati; phylum Bacillota; class Bacilli; order Caryophanales; family Bacillaceae; genus Bacillus; species Bacillus hominis. The sequence continues at coordinate 459,099 of NZ_JAUCFS010000005.1, read as the reverse complement.
TAGCAGCATCATTTTTTTCACATCTGTAGCATCTTTCATATCTGCAGTTAAATCGCCTTCGATTGTCTTTTGAGTTTCTTGTTTATAGCGAAGTGGATATAAGCGATCTCCTCCGCGATTATCGTACACATTTCGATTCACTTGTTTATATTCCCAATTAATCGATGTATCTATTGATTCATAATTTAATGCCCATTGACCTAAATAAATTTTCGCCCGGTACCCTACCGCAAGCGGTGCATTCGAAATTGTTGTTTCATTAAACATTCGAATTAAATCGGGATTTTCAATTTTGATATTTGCTGTTTTCAATAGTTCCTGAGCAAACTTACTTGGCTGCAAGCGCGGCAAATCTTGTGCATCATTTGGAAACGTATTATCTTTTGAAATATTTAAAACAGATGAAGGCATTTTTATTTCTACCGTTGTCTTTGCAAAACTACTGTTAGGAAATAATAAAATAAACGAGACCATGGTTGAAAGACATATGCTGTATACTCGTTTCACCTGTCTGGCTCCTTCCTATGTAAAGGTATATAAATTACTGTATTTATCCCGCATTAACGGGCAGTAAGATTTCCAACTTAATATTCCGATTAAACAAAGAAATCAGTTTGGAAATCAACTGCCCGTTAAAGCCCGATTGGTTCAGCTAATAATTAGTGGGGGGTGAACCCCCCCCCACTAATTAAAGTTTCACTTTATTGTTTTCCCTCTGAAGCATTGTTATTCCTATTTTTCATAATAAATAAAAACCAATTCCCATAATGACATACGCGGCTAATAAAGTGCCTCCTTCAAACCAGTTTGTATCCCCATCATTTGAAATAGCAATCGTTAAGAAAACAGCTGTAATCATGGAAACAAGTTCTGGTATTGTAAACACTAAAGGCATCCTTTGTGCAAAGAACATGGAAAGCAATACTAATACAGGAGCAACAAACATCGCAATTTGTAATGTAGAACCTACTGCAATTTCAACTGCAATATTTACTTTATTTTTATAAGCCATAATAATTGCAGATGCATGTTCCGCTGCATTTCCAACAATTGCAACGATAATAACCCCTATAAATAACTCTGACCAGCCAAACGACTTCGCAACCGTCTCAAAGGTATGCACGAGAGCCTCTGACACATAAGCTACTGCAATTGTTGCTATCGCTAAAATAAGAAGTGCTTTTCCTTTCGACCACTCTGGCTCTTCTTCATGCGCTACTTCATCACTTTTATGTTGATATACACCACGGTGCGTAATTAATTTAAATAGCAATGCAGCAAGGTACATAATAATCATGATGATAGAAACACCAATACTTAATTGATACGTCTTTCCAGCATCCATCTTCATTGAAAAAATCTCCGGAATAACAAAGGCTACGACAACAGCAAATATTAATAAAGCTGAATTATGTCTTGCATCATAAACATTGAAACTTTGTCTTTTATACTTAAGGCCACCTATAAAGAAGGATAACCCTCCTACCAGTAATAAGTTTCCAAGTACAGAACCAGTTAAGGAAGCTAAAACAACTTCTGTTAATCCTGCCTGAAGTGCAAAAATTGAAATGATAAGTTCAACCGCATTACCGAAAGTTGCATTTAATAAACCACCTATCCGAGGCCCAGAAACGATTGCTAAACTTTCTGTCGCCCTCCCCATAAAACCAGCTAATGCGATAATAGTAATGCAGTATACAGCAAACATAATGGTTTGTGGCCAATGAAGTGTTTTTCCGATTACAGAAAGTGGTACACCTATAAGCGCTACTATAAGAAATATTTTATTAAACATGCTTTTCATCCTTCCATCGTATGTATTTCTCCTCGATATTATTATTATTCATCTCCTAACTTGTCCGATTTCATCACAATTACGTTTAAAAAATTGGAATGAAGAAAACAGTATAAAAGATATTGAAATCATCTTGTTTGAGCAGAGAGAATTATAAATTATGAAAAGAGGTTAAAAATATGCACTTAAAAGAAAAAATCGCAACGATTATTCAAGGACAAAGAACTGGTGTGTTATCTACTGTACGTAACGAGAAGCCGCATAGTGCCTTTATGATGTTTTTCCATGAAGATTTTGTACTATACGTTGCAACAGATCGAAAATCAAAAAAGATAACAGATATTGAAAATAATCCAAATGTACATGTACTACTCGGACGAGAAGGAAAAAAATTAGATGAAGATTATATAGAAGTTGAAGGCTTAGCTTCAATTGAAGAAGACTCAACATTAAAAAACAAGTTTTGGAATAATAGCTTAAAACGCTGGTTACTTGGTGCCGAAGACCCTAATTACGTGCTGATAAAAATCAATCCAGATACAATTTATTACATCGATAGTGCTGGTGCGACTGAGCCCGAGTTTTTACGACTATAAAATAAAACAAGCCCCCTTAGGTGGGCTTGTTTTGTCGAAAGGTTCTTCTGAAAAAAATAATAAAATAGGTGGAACTTTCTAAAGATTCTGTTATATAATAGCAGTAACTTAAATAAACTGTATTAAAACAGATTGAGAGGGGAAATAAAATTGATGAAAAGAGAAGAACGAAAAAACATGATTGAGTTTATTGAAAAGAAAAAAGGGATTGAACGTGACGAATTATTATTTATGACGGATGATGAAGTAGAACATATTTATAATGTAACGTACTTTTTATATGAAGAAATCGCAGAGTAGTATAATAAACCCCCACCTTATTAAAAATATAGGGCGGGGGTTTATTTCGTTATTTATCCCGCTATTTGCGGGCAGTAAAACTCCTACCTCAAAATTCAGCTGGAGCAAGGAAGTTAGGTGGGAGCCCTGTTGCCCGTAAACGGCCTTCACTTTATACATGAGAATGATTTTCATGTATAATAATGTAAGATTGGAGGAATGTCACTATGAGTTCATGGCTATTATTCGCACTATTATCAGCAATTGCTGCTGCCCTCGTATCTATTTTTGGAAAGATCGGCTTAGATGGAATCGATGCCAACGTTGCAACAACGATTCGCTCTATTATTATGGCATTATTTATGGTAGGAGTTATTATTATACAAGGTAAATTTCAAAATATCGGTGATGTCCTCCTAAATAAAAAAGCACTGCTATTTATCACATTAAGTGGAATCGCTGGTGCTTCGTCATGGCTATTTTATTTTCTTGCATTAAAAACAGGAAAAGTTTCACAAGTAGCACCTATCGATAAATTAAGTGTAGTATTTTCCATTATTCTCGCTATGATTATATTAGGTGAAAAGTTAAACTTTATGACTGGTATTGGTGTAGTCTTTATTACAGCTGGTGTATTATTTATTGCTTTCAGCTAAAAAACCGCTATTATTAGCGGTTTTGTCTTTTCCTTATGTAAATCCACACAATCAATGTTACAATTGCCGAAACTAATAAAATCCATATTCCATAATGATGTAAACTATATTCAACAAAGCGCCACTTCTCTCCCAGTTTCCAACCTAGGCCAATAAAAACACTTATCCAAATTAGTGCACCACCGTAAGCATACAAACAAAATCGCCACAATGTTAAATTTGAAACTCCAGCAAAATATGCTGTTAAATGACGTACTCCCGGTATAAAGTAACCAATCATTAAAAGAAATGGACCATATTTTTCAAATAAAATATGTGTTTTTTCAATATGATGTTCCTTAATTCTAACTTTCGGACCATATTTTTTTAAAACAGGGAGCCCAAGTTTTAAACCTAATATGTAACTTAATGTAATGCCAAGCATTGCACCTGCCATTCCACTTAAAAAAGCAGCTGTTCCTGACATAACTCCTTTTGAAATGTTATAGCCAATAAAAGTCAATAAAAACTCATCCGGTATAGGTAATCCAACAATCCCGCCAGCTAAAGCTATAATAATTCCAAAATACCCATAATGTGCGATTAACTCGCCAATATGTTGTTCCATTCGGAAGACACATCCTATACACGATCGTTATTCCATATTGTGCCCATTCTATCTTTAAGACAAACATGGTATACATATTCACTATACATTGTTTTTATAATGAACTCTACTTCTATTCCATTCCTTAAACAGAGATTTAAGCAGTGGTTTTTTTATCCATCCCGATTGATTATTAGCCTGCATCAATCGGGAGTAAAAAATAAAAATTCATAGGCTTATTTTTTTGTTACAATAAAGGAAAGTTACTTTTTGCAACGGCTTAACTCTCAGGAAAAATGATATATCTAGCAAAAACATAGTTTGGTCTATATAATGCAACTTCTACCTATTAGAGTAACATGCACCCTTTTACATACAACATCATTTTTCTAAATTATACAGGGGGGAACGAACATGACCATTGAAAAACAATTTATCCAAAAGATTTACTATAAAACATTTTTAACAGAAGACTCTTCCATTCCGGTAGCGGAAGTACTCGGTGAAGCATATATAAATGAATCAAAAAATGAATTCTCCAATATATCTAATATTCGCTTCGCACAAGGTGAAGTTTATTTTCAAACTAACGACTTTGAAGCCGCAATATTCAAATGGGAGAAAGTAAATAATGAACTTGCTCTCTGGGCTATGAAGAATATTGCAGATGCTTATTTCGAATTAGATTTCTTACCAAAAGCAGAAGAAATTTATACATCTATCCAAACAGAAGATACAACTCTTACGATGGAAGTTTCCCTACAACTTCTTTCTCTTTATATAGAGCAAAATCGTTTAGGACTAGCATTTAAGACGATTAGCGAAGCTGTTGCATTTCAACCAGACTATCCAAATATTACTGCAATCGCTCGATCGTTCTATGAAAAACAAGAAGATTGGAATAACGCTATTGAACTCGCTGTTCAAGAAGGAATTCGAACAAAATCATTACAATGGTTCGATACTTTAATCAATTATGTGAACAGAGGCTTTACTAAAAAAATTAAACCTGAGTATTTCTATGAATCTTTAAAAGCCTTATATACAATTGATCAAGTTCAATTTAAAGAGCTTGTTATCTCACTTTGGAACAGCTATGAAAATGAATCATTCCATCTACCTTGGATTCAAACAATAAACCACCTATTCTTACATATTGAAGTAGATGCTCATGACGATTGGAATGAAATTTCTACTCGCTATCAAGAGACGTACTTCGAATTGATTACTGGACAACATTTCATGCACGAATTACAAGGACTTGTACCAGATTTATTAACAAATTGGTTTAGTTTAACGAGAGCGGAAGATTCTTTACTTGTCTCCGCAGCAGTATTAGCATGGAATGAAGTTTCACCGACAACGCTAGAATCATTACTCGTAAAGAGCGCAGGTGCCTTACTTTCAAATGCATCAGCTCATGCAAATGTTGATATGGCAGACGTATCGGCATTATTTGAAACGATTGCTGTATGGGCAGAGAAGAATGATGTAGATTTAGGTCATCAATTCACACTACTTGTTCGTGAGTTATACGATTTAACTGTTACACAACTTCTAGTAGCAGGCGCTAGCGATTATGATAAATCAGCCTTTATTAACTCTATACTAGGAGAAAATATATTAAATGAGGCTATAACAACTTCAATTACATTTAAAGATGATAGTCAAACTAAAATAACTGAGCTTACAGAACTAGATATACGAAATATACCTAACTTTGACGAACTTCATAACATACTAGCAGTACCTTCTCAGTCAGAACTAGAAAAAAAATGTATTGAAGTTAAATTACCGAGTAGATTTTTACGAAAAAATAAGTTTTCATTCCTTGTCACACCTACTGTGCATGGACAACTTGATAAAAACAGCTCTCACTTTGAATACTTACAGGCAGCAGATAGTCTCATCTATGTACTAAATTCAGCTTCACCATTACATGATGAAGAGCTCAATACATTATTATATATTCGTGAGCAAGTACCAAATTTACCAATTCAATTCGTCTTACAAACAATTGATACGAATACTAGTGAAAACATCAAGAACAACATTAAAAAGAAAATACTCGTACATTTCCCAGAAGCACAATTTTCACCTTACTCTCCTTCACAAGAGAGTAGTGAACAGCTAGGTAACGTAACAGATTCTATTCTCTCTAACCTTACTCAGCGTAACGTGGAAAAAGAACGCATTGAAAAATTATTATGGTTTATCCAAAAAACAATCGCATACCTTGTAAATGAACGTGTGGAATTAGAAAATACGTTAGTGAAATCCGTCCGCTGGAATAAACATATTTTAGTAAAACTTGATGGTTTTATTAATAATCTTACTGCCATCCAAAAAGATAAAATTCGTTCTATTACAGAATCTTATCTCTTAACGAAAGAAGAGATTACGCAGGATATACATTCTCAAATCCCTGAATTGTTGCAAAGTTGCTCTGATCTTGTTCAAGAAGATAGTGATTTCAAATTGGTCCATGAAGAACTAAATGTAGCAATGAATGAAAGAATTCAAAAACATGTAGAGCAAGTGCTTCTTCCTAAATTTACTGGGTCTATTCAAGAATGGATTGAAACTGCTCATAATGAATTCATTCAAGCTCAGGCTTATTTAGATGAAATGGGCGATACCTTCAATAAGCTCTATGAGGAAGAGCGTATTAAACTTCCTTGTGATTTCAAATTACTAGATGACTGGGATAGAGATGTTGCAAGAATGACGAATAGAATTACAGTAGCTAACATCAATATTTTATTACGCTTTACACCGACACAATTTTTCTTAAAGAGTGCAGGGAAATTATTCGGTAATATGCAAAAAAATCAATCTATGCTATCAAATAAATATAAACAATATATTGAAACTGAAGATTATACAGAAGTTGCTCAGATGATTTCAAAACAATTCTTCCTTCAATTTGAAGTATTTGAAGGTGCGCTAGAACGTGATATCATGATGTTCTTTAAAGACCCTCTTAGCATATTGAAACAAACTGTAGAAGCAGCCCAACTTGAAATACAAGAAGATGAGCAAACATTAACAAAGCTAAGAACAAATCCAGAAACTTATCATGATCCTTTAACACTATTTAAATTGCAATTGTTACAAAAAAAATTCATGTTACATATTGACCGAAATAATGAAACTATCGCTTCACAAGAAACAATAAATAAAACACCAACTGTTTAAATAAGAAAAACCAAGCAACTAATTTGCTTGGTTTTTCTTATCTTCAATTTACAATTTTCACATGCTCAAATGGATAATATATCGCCATGAGCTTTCCTAATACTTCTGTTCTATCAATGAGTCCTAAGCCGTTCCTACTATCCCTACTAATTAAACGATTATCTCCCATCACAAAAATTTTATTTTTAGGAATTGTAATCGGTCCAAAATCTTCAGTTAAATTGATAAGTAATTTTTCTGCCTGTTTTTTATTATGTTTTAAATACTCTTCGTTTTTCACTTGATGATTAACATATAATTGATCATTCTTCATCTCAATCACATCTCCTGGCAATCCAATAACTCTCTTCACGTAGAAATTATCTGTCTTCACGACAATAATATCCTCTCTCTCATAACTTTCAAATCTCTTTGCAAGTTTATTAATGATTACTTTATCTCCATCTTGTAACGTCGGCCTCATCGATGCTCCTTTTACAGTCGTAGGAAAAAACAAAAAGATTTTTGCCAAAAACACCAATAAACATGCAATTGCAATTATTTCAAAGAATTCACGCAAACGTTTTTTATTTTGCATCATTCCACCATCTCATCATCTTTTTATTTTATTATAAGTACTCTGACTGATTAATTTCCACAAAATTCTGAATTATAAAATCGAAATATTACAAATATAAAAATAGTAATCTCCATAGATTTTCTATTCTTATATACTATCTTTCCATCTATTAAGCAGGAATTTTTCTATAACATTCGCGCTTAGAAAATATAAAATACTGCACAAATTAAACAAACAAATATAGTAGCATAGCAATAAAAAAAGATACTCTCAAAATAGTCTATCTACTATTTTTGAGAGTATCTTTTTATAATCCTACATATACGATACACATCTGCGCTGCGACATATGTAAACCAAATCCACAGTGGCTCATACTTCAGTTTACGCCCTCCGATATCTGTCACGCCTATAATAAAATCAGAAATCACAAACAGTAAACCACCAAACGCTGGTATCCACCATATTCCTGTATTCTCGTAATATAAGGCGAATGCAAAACATGCCATTCCTCCAACCCACAAACCGTAAATTAGAGCCCCTATTGTAAAAAGTTTGTCTTGTTTTTCATTTCGAATAAAGAAAAACCAACCTATAATTAGAAAGAGTCCGTATACGAGTAAACCAATCCAAAAACCACTCCATGAAATACCTGTTTGTAAAAATGCTTTCACATAAAAACAATGTGCAAGAGCGAAAGTAACCATTCCTCCAATTAATCGATGACCAATTGGAATTAATCCTGCCATAAATAAATCCCCTAAAGTTGACAAAGTCATACCAAGTGCAACCCACGTACTGTACTCAACCGATGGATCTTGTAACCATATCCAAATTGCACTTCCTGTTAAAGAAAAACTAAGAATAAGACGAACCGCTAAAGGTAACGGCATATTATTTCTCGTTCTTTTCGTCTGTCCTATTGCATAAATTGCTCCCATTAAAAAAAGAATAATTTGCCCGACTAACACAATGTAAAGTACATTCATAATATGTTCTCCTCAATAAATGCTTTATTCTATCTTTTTTTCGTTATATATAGCCCGTTCTCCTTTTTCTATGTAAAAAAAGAAGAACAATACTGTTCTTCCATTTTAATCGTTTTTCTGTTCTCTATGCTACTTGTTTTTTTTGCTCAACTTTCTTTTTAACCGGGTTTCGATTTACTACAATAATTCCCGTTGCGACACATGCTAAACCAAATAGTACAAAGGAATGAATAGCTTCCCCTAAAATCAGACTTGATAGGAGCACACCAAACACTGGTATAAAGAACATATACATCGAGACTTTCCCTACTTTGTTATACTTCATAATTGTATTCCATATACAGAATCCCGCTGCTGATAAGAACGATAAATATATGAGCATAAGTATTGCATGTAGATTAAATGTGAATGGCATCATTCCAACTTGAAATGCACCTATACATAGCAACCCAATTGATCCAAAAATCATCTGATATGCTGTCATATACCCAATATCTAACGTTTTACTACCTTCTTTCGCTAATATGTTTCCATATGAATACATCATCGCTGCCCCAAGAAGTAATACGCTACCTATTCCAAAATGAAATGATAAACTTCCATCACTCGGTACATTCACTAAAATCACACCGCAAAAACCGATAGCTACTCCAATTACTTTTCTCCTATTTAGAGCATCATCTTTATATAAAAAGTGTGCGAGTAAAATTTGAAAGAATGATGATGTTCCTGAAATAATCGCTCCTTCAATTCCTGAGCTGTAACTCATTCCAATATAAAAACATATATATTGAAGAAAAGTTTGAAACAAGCCAATTTGAACTAACTGCTTTCCTGTTCCTTTTTTGAACTTCATATCTTTTCCTAACGCTTTAAAAAATAATAAGAGCATTACACCAGATAAGAAAAAGCGATAGCCAGCAAATAATATTTGTTCCCCGACTTCTTGTGGCTGAATTCCAAGTTCAGCATAGCTTAATTTAATAAAGGGAAATGCGCTTCCCCATAAAAATGTTGCTACTATTGCAGCAATAAACACGCCAATCGGATGGGTAAAAAATTTCTCTGTCTTCAACTTGATGTCTTCCTTTCCGACCTTTTTACGAACAATATTCATATATACCAAAGGAAATGCGAAAACACAAGTTTTCAGTTTATCCCGCTATTTGTGGGCAGCAAAACTCCCACCTCAAAGTTCGGCTGGGGCAAAGAAGTTAGGTGGGAGATCCACTGCCCGTAAAAGCCCGATTGGTGAAGCCTAATAATCAGTGGGAGATGAACAAAACCCCACTAATTAAAGTTTCACTTTATACTAAAACAAAAACATATCATCTAAGAAAAACATATGCTATACTATAGAATAATTACAACATGATAACCATTAAAATCAGATTCAACAGAAATGCTGCTATCCTTACGGATGGCAGCTTTCGTCGTTTTATAGGGGTTTCGATTTTGATTCTTTTTCTCAATAAGAATTTGAAAGGGGCGAGTAATAATGAACTTGGAAGCAAAAACATTACCATCAAAACAAAACGTACCTAATCCATCTTGGATTCAAACACTAAAAAAACACTATGAACTTATATTTGCAATCATATCTGGCATTTTCATTTTAGCTGGCTGGTTATTTACAACAAATGAGGCAATAAGTGCAGGGATTACTTTCTATATCCTTGCTTATGTAATTGGAGGATTTGCAAAAGCAAAAGAAGGTATTGCAGACACAATTGAAGAGAAAGAGCTAAATGTTGAAATGCTCATGCTCTTTGCAGCTATCGGTGCTGCAATTATTGGCTACTGGGCAGAAGGTGCTATTTTAATTTTTATCTTTGCATTAAGTGGAGCAATGGAATCTTATACACTTAGCAAAAGCCAAAAAGAAATTTCAGCCCTTCTTGACTTACAACCTGAAGAAGCTTTGCGTATTTCTAATGGCGCAGAAGAACGTATTCCAGTTGGACAATTACAAATTAATGATATTATTTTAATTAAGCCGGGTGAGCGTGTTCCTGCTGATGGCACAATTCATAATGGTGAAACAAATATTGATGAAGCTGCGATTACCGGCGAACCTATTCCAAATGAGAAAAAATTTGGCGATGAAGTATTTGCCGGCACAGTAAACTTACGTGGTGCTATTGAAGTGCGAATCACGAAACATAGCGATCAAACTTTGTTCCAAAAAATTATCCGTCTCGTTCAAAGTGCACAAAGCGAAAAATCACCATCACAACTATTCATTGAAAAATTTGAAGGAACATATGTAAAAGGTGTACTACTCGCTGTCGCACTTATGATGTTCGTTCCTCACTTCTTACTTGATTGGAGTTGGAATGAAACATTTTATCGCGCTATGATCTTACTTGTAGTCGCTTCTCCTTGTGCGCTAGTTGCAGCCATTACACCGGCAACTTTATCAGCAATTTCTAACGGGGCGAGAAATGGTATTCTCTTTAAAGGTGGTATTCATTTAGAACGTCTAGCTTCAGTAAAAGCGATTGCCTTTGATAAAACTGGAACATTAACACAAGGAAAACCTACTGTAACAGATGTATATGTTCGAGAAGGCGTAACAGAAAGTGAAGTACTTTCTATTACAGCAGCGATTGAAAGTCACTCTACACATCCTTTAGCAGAATCGATTGTTAAATATGCAAAACATGCTTACGACATTACGATAAAAAAACCAGAAAACGTTGAAGATGTAACTGGTTTTGGATTAAAAGGAATATTAGAAAACAACGCTTATAAAATTGGTAAAGCTGATTTTATCGGTGAAGAAACAAAGACATTTCATAATGGCATTTCTACCTCACTTGAAAAAGAGGGTAAAACTGTCGTTTATATTAGTGATGAAGATGGTATTCTTGGACTTATTGCTTTAAAAGATACACTTCGCCAAGAAACAATAGCTGCTATTCGCGATTTACAAAGTATTGGCGTGACAGCTATCATGATTACCGGTGATAATGAAGAAACTGCAAAAGCAATTGCTGCTGAAAGTAATATAAAAGAGTATTATGCATCATGTCTGCCAGAAACGAAAGTTGAAACGATAAAACAGTTAAAAGAAAAGTACGGTATAGTTGCCATGGTTGGAGATGGTATAAACGATGCACCTGCACTTGCTACCGCTAGCATTGGTGTTGCAATGGGTGAAGGAACAGACGTAGCGTTAGAGACTGCAGACGTTGTTCTTATGAAAAATGAACTATCTCGACTTTCCCAAGCAATTCGTTTATCAAAACGAATGAATCGCATTGTGAAGCAAAACGTTATCTTTTCTTTAGCTGTTATTGCAATGCTGATTTGTTCAAACTTTTTACAGTTTTTAGCTCTTCCCTTCGGTGTTATTGGACATGAAGGAAGTACCATTCTTGTAATTTTGAATGGCTTACGATTATTAAAAGGAAATAAATAACGGGTCCCTGATGAAGGACCCGTTTTTTTAATGGTAGCTATTATGACCGTTCGCACTGCTGCTCGTTTTATGCTTTGGATGCGAACTGCTCTTTTGTTTATTGTTGCTTTTATTATTGTGGTTCTTTTTATTATTACTCATGAAATATCCCCCCTGTCCCTTTTATTATGGAACAAGAGCTCATTTTTCATTACGGGAATTATTGTCAGCCGTTCTATAATGATGGAGTAAACCATTAATTTCACCGCCAAGTAAAATTACCCACGCAGTTAAGTAAAACCATAACATTAAAATAATGATACCACCGAGACCACCATATGTATTAGCGTAATTTGCAAATTTATCTACATAATAGGCAAATGAGTACGATACCACAATCCATCCTACAGTAGCAAATATTGCCCCCGATATCACTTCTCTTCTCTTTAATTTCCGATCAGGCGCAAACGTATATAAAAAGCTAAACAAAGCGAACAAGACAAAGAAACTTGCTACTAAACGCGTAATACTCCAAACATAAGAAAAACTATCCGATAAACCAATTGCTTTAAACACGGCTGCCCCAATCACTTGTCCAAATACTGGGACGATTAGTGCAAACACAATCATAAAAATTATCGCTAACGTGAACACGATAGATAAAGCTCTTGTTTTAATAAAGGAACGGGTTTCTGTTACATCATAAGCGCGGTTAAAGGCGTTCATAACCGCATTCACCCCGTTTGAAGCAAACCATAACATCGATAGTAAACCGAATGATAATAAACCACCATTTTGTTCGTTTACAACTTTATCTACGTTTACTTCAATTAAGTTCATCGCATCTTCTGGTACATACGGTTCTAATAAATTGAGCACACTTTCTGTTTGAAGGTCAATAAAGCCAAGAAGCGTAATTAAGAAAACAAGCCCAGGGAAAATCGCAAGCAAGAAGAAATAAGCGAGCTGTGCTGATAAGCCCGCTACATCATCGCGCATCGTCCGGTCATATAAATCTTTCCCAAACGAAAAAGTACGATGTCTTTTTGCTTTTTCTAGAAATTTTCTCATATTTTTTAGACGCTTTTCTTCTCTTCTTTATTTTGCTTTAGCTCAATGTATGCTTCAGTTTTTTTTTCCTCTGCATTTGAGTCTTTCATAAATAATTCACGCGCTTCTTTCATACCACCATCTTCAGCTACCACTGGCTCTTCTTCTGCTTTAAGCTCATCTACCTTTGGAGATACAGCTTGAATTTCAATCGTTTCCGGCTTTTCTACTGGCACAATTTTTTTCTTACTAAAAATTTCTTTCGTTTCTTTTAACGTTTCTACAACAGACGGCGTCAATTTTTTAATTTCTGCTACTTTCGCTTTCACTACATTGAAATCAGCAAGTTCGCGTCCTTTATCTGTAACAGTTTGCACTTTTTCTTTTATCTTCGCATTTTCACCAATTTCAATCATCTTTGTTTTTGCTTTTTCTGCCGTATTTTTTACTTTTTCACGGTTTTCTTTCTTTAACATAGATACAGCTACACCTGCAGCTACACCAATCGCAATGTTTCGAGCAATATTATTTTTCTTTGCCATATTCCTTCACCCTTTCATTTCTTATATTAGAAAGTATTACTTTCTAAGCTTCCTCATATTCCTTGTTCATTTCGAATGAAAGCTAGTAGCTTTACACACCCTTCTGTTACAAGGTCATACACTTCTTGGAAGTTCCCTGTAAAGTAAGGGTCAGGAACGTCTGCCCAGCCACCGTCTGGAACAAAATCGGACAGTCTACCAATATAGCCTCCAGTTTTACCAAAACTTTTTAAATCCGCTATATTCTTGTTGTCCATGGCAATAATATAATCAAACTTTGTTAAGTCTTCATTTTCTACTTGCCTTGCTTTAATTCCTTCAAAAGTGACTGCATTTTCTTTTAAAATTTTTTGTGTCCCTTTATGTGGCAGATGACCAATATGCCAATCTCCAGTTCCTGCAGAATCAATGACAATTTTCTCTTCGAGTCCCTCTTTTACGACAAGATTTCGAAAAATCGCTTCTGCCATCGGAGAACGGCAAATGTTCCCAAGACAAACAAACAATACTTGAACCATATTTTTGTTTATTCCCTTCTTCGTGCATTTCTTTATATATACTTATAGTATAAACAACCAATTATTAATTATAAAGGAAATCCCTACTAATTTAATAGGATTGAAAAGTTTCATTAACGAAAATGATAAAAAAATGTTAAGATAACCTTATGTTATTTTAAAGGGGGACACTTCGGTGGATTTATCCGTAAAATCAGAAGCAAACGTTGAATATATGGTAGAAGCTATTAAAGAAAAATTACGCATGGTTAATGCTGGAGCAATGAGAGCTGCTAGTTTTAATGAAGAAATGTACGAGGACTTACGTGACATTTATGAGCACGTTATGAAACGTGAAACATTCAGTATTAGTGAAATGCAAGCTATTACTGAGGAATTAGGTACATTAATTAAAAAATAACAAAGAGCCTCACGTATTCGAGGCTCTTTTTAATTTCAACAAATTCATGACAACTCTTCTCTCTTCCTCCTTCTTCCATAAAATACTGTACAATGGAAGTAGAACCTCATCTTAGATTTTTTCTCCATACATACTACTCACAAATAATAGCAACACTACCATTGCTAACTGTTTTTACTGGAGGTGCTGACTTATGAGCAATTGGTACAGTAAGACGAAAGATCAAACATTAATCGATTTAGAAACAAATGCACAGTACGGTTTAACCGATGAAATCGTAAATGAACGTTTAAAGCAATATGGCCCTAATGAATTAGCTACAAAACAAAAACGTACTTTATGGCAACGTATTTTCGCCCAAATTAATGACGTCCTCGTATACGTCCTTATTATAGCTGCCCTTATTTCCGCCTTTGTAGGTGAATGGGCCGATGCAAGTATTATTGCACTCGTTGTAATTTTAAATGCTGTTATCGGCGTAATCCAAGAGTCTAAAGCAGAACAAGCTTTAGAAGCATTGAAAAAGATGGCAACACCTAAAGCTATAGTAAAACGAAATGGTGAACTAAAAGAGATTCCATCTGAGCACGTTGTTCCAGGTGATATCGTTATGCTTGATGCCGGGCGATATATACCATGTGATTTACGGCTCATTGAAACTGCGAATTTAAAAGTTGAAGAATCTGCTCTAACTGGTGAATCTGTCCCTGTCGATAAAGATGCAATCTATCACCCTTCCATGCAAAGTGATGAGCAAGTACCACTAGGCGATCAAAAAAACATGGCCTTTATGTCAACGCTAGTAACATACGGGCGCGGCGTCGGTGTCGCTGTTGAAACTGGAATGAAATCACAAATTGGGAAAATCGCAACTCTTTTACATGAAGCTGAAGATGATATGACACCACTTCAAAAAAGCTTAGCACAAGTAGGAAAATATTTAGGATTTGTCGCTGTAGCTATTTGCGTCATTATGTTTCTCATCGGTTTTTTACAAGGAAGAGATACTTTGGAAATGTTTATGACTGCAATTAGTTTAGCTGTTGCAGCCATTCCAGAAGGCTTACCAGCTATCGTTTCCATCGTTCTTGCAATTGGTGTTCAGCGTATGATTAAACAAAACGTTATCATTCGTAAACTACCAGCTGTTGAAGCTCTCGGTTCTGTCACGATTATTTGTTCAGATAAAACAGGTACATTAACTCAAAATAAAATGACCGTTACTCACTTTTATAGTGATCGCACATACGACCAGCTAGAAAATTTGAATGTAAATAATGATGTACACCGTCTACTATTAGAAAATATGGTTTTATGCAACGATGCCTCTTACAGTGCCGACTCACAAACAGGGGATCCTACAGAAATTGCCCTTCTTGTTGCCGGAAGCTCTTTTAACATTCAAAAAGATCATTTAGAAAATACACATGAACGTGTTAACGAATTGCCTTTCGAGTCTGATCGTAAAATGATGTCAACTGTACATACGTACGATGAAAGCTACTATAGCATGACTAAAGGTGCTATTGATAAACTTTTACCTCACTGTACCCATATCTTTATAAATAATAAAATTGAGGTCTTAACGGATTCTGATAAAAATCAAATATTAGAAGCTGCCGGGGCAATGTCGCAAGAAGCCTTAAGAGTACTTTCATTCGCATATAAACGATACGATTTAAACGATGTGGATATAAATCATCTCGAAGAAAACCTCATCTTTATCGGTCTTGTCGGTATGATTGATCCACCACGCACAGAGGTAAAAGATTCAATTACAGAATGTAAAAAAGCTGGTATTCGCACAGTTATGATTACTGGTGATCATAAGGATACTGCCTTTGCAATTGCCAAAGAACTTGGTATTGCTGAAGAAAAATCTGAAATTATGATTGGAACTGAATTAGATAACATTTCAGATACAGAACTAGCAAATAAAATTAATCACTTAAATGTCTTTGCTAGGGTCTCTCCAGAACATAAAGTGAAGATTGTAAAAGCATTACGTGCTGAAGGAAATATCGTTTCTATGACTGGTGACGGTGTAAATGATGCTCCTTCTTTAAAGCAAGCAGATGTTGGAGTAGCAATGGGAATTACAGGAACAGATGTCGCAAAAGGCGCAGCAGATGTAGTTTTAACAGATGATAACTTCTCATCTATTGTGAAAGCTGTTGAAGAAGGAAGAAATATTTATCGTAATATTAAAAAGTCTATTCTTTTCCTACTTTCTTGTAATTTCGGCGAAATTATAGCTCTCTTTTTAGCTATTTTACTCGGCTGGGCAACACCACTACGCCCTATTCACATTTTGTGGGTAAATTTAATTACAGATACACTGCCTGCATTATCACTCGGTGTTGATCCTGAAGATCCAGATGTAATGAAGGAAAGACCACGACATGCGAAAGAAAGCTTATTTAGCGGCAGCGTTCCTTTTCTTATTTTCAATGGGGTTGTAATTGGACTTCTTACTTTAACAGCCTTTATCGTTGGAGCAAAGCTCTATACAGGAGATACAAATTTATTTCCTCTCTTCCCAGAACAAATTGATGAAGACGCTCTATTACACGCTCAAACGATGGCATTTGTCGTTCTTAGTTTTTCTCAGCTCGTTCATTCATTTAACTTACGTTCAAGAACGAAATCAATTTTTTCAATTGGAATATTTACAAATAAATATTTAGTCTTCTCACTTCTTATCGGTGTTCTTATGCAAGTTTGTATTATCTCCATTCCTCCTCTTGCCAATATATTTGGTGTGCATGCATTAACAATGCGAGATTGGGGATTCGTTCTCTTATTAAGTATCATTCCGCTTGTTGTGAATGAAATTATTAAATTATTTAAGAGAAAATAAAAGGCAATGAGGAATATTCCTCATTGCCTTTTTGTTTACCCCGCTATTTGCGGGCAGTAAGACTCCCACCTCAAAATCCGGCTGGAGCAAAGAAGTTAGGTGGAAGCCCTGCTGCCCATAAACGCCCGATTGGTGAGGGCTGATAATCAGCGAGAGATGAACACCCCCACTGATTAAAGTTTCACTTTATCCTTGTAATTCTTTTTTTATGTTCTCTGTTAATGTAGCCATACGCTTACGGCTTTCTTCACGCTCACGTTTATTTTGCTCTTCAATTTGTTGCGTTTCTTGCATACCTCTTGAAATAATGTTCCAAGTCTCTTCTAGTGTTTCCATCTTAATACTAGAAGAACCTGATATCCTCGCTACTTCCACACTTTGAGTTGCAATATTTTGTGCATTTTTCTTAAGTAATTCATTTGTACGGCGATCAAGTTCAGCCATAGAGTCTGCAACGAGCTTTTGACGTTTCGCATTTACCGCTTGAATGATACCATTTTTAAAGATAGGAATCGTTGTAATAAATGCTGTATTGATTTTACCGATTAATTTATTGTTACCGCGTTGAATCATACGAATTTGTGGCGCTGTAAGTAACGCAACCATACGTGCTTTTTCTAAATCATCAATACGTTGTTCTAAAATTTCAACAGAGTTTTTAAGCGATTCTAATTCAATACCTGCTAACTGATCATTATTACGTATGCGCTCTTCGTACATCGGAACTAACTCTGTATTTAAACGCTCTAATAACATTTCCCCTGCTACTACGTATTTTTCTAAGTCTAAATAATACTTTAAGTTTTGCTCATATAAACCATCTAACGTACCAATTGATTTTTTCATTTCATCTTGATACTTCGTAATTTCTACGTATACTTTATCCATTTCGCGACCCATCGTCTGATACTTACTAAAGATTTGTTCAATCATTTTATCTGCTTTTTTGAACATACGTGAGAAGAAACCACTTTTCTCTTCCGCAAAGTCTTTACTATCAAATCTGTCCATAATTTTACCAAGCTGTTTTAATAATTCACCAGAATCTTCTATTTTCGATAAAGACATTGTATGTAAAATTTGATCAGCGAAACGTGAAATCTCCATAGAAGGCTCTTTTCCAAGCTCGATTAATTCTAATTGGTCTTTAATGTCTACTGCATTATAAATACGTTGTACTTCAGCATCTTGTCTAAGTTGCAAGCGTACATCTTGTGCGGTTTGCTCATTCAATTCTGTTTTCGAATCTAGTACGACTGGGTTATTCATATGATATTCTCCCTTTCCTTATAAAAATGGACGAAATAGTCCTTTTATTGTTTGTGATAAATTTTTATAGGCTGATGAACCATGAAATTCAAGATCGAAATTAACTTCTTCAAGCCAATGTGAATCAAATGCTCCTGATTCAATATATGGTTCAATATCGTTTCTCCCCGTTGGATTAAAGTGGAATACATCTACTCCAATTTGATTTAAAAATAGTAATAACACAGCATCAGAACGACTTAATTCTCCGCTCTTCTCATTATTAAATATAACAATTTTCGGTACTTCTTGCGAATAATCAAATTTCTCAAGCTGCTCTAAAATGTTCGGTGGTATTTGAGAGAGTTGTGCGAAAACATACAGTGCTACATCTTGTTTCGCCTCTTTCGCAATTGGTTTACACATTTCACTTTCACACGTATGGATGATTGCTTCTGCAATACCATGTTGTAATCCTTCTGGTAAACGCTTATGTGGCCACCAATGGCTGTTCATAATTAAATCCGGATGTAACTTCCCCCCGCGGTCCAATGCATCTCGATAATGATATTGGAAATTCGCTTTTTGTTCTTTCGTAAACGGGAATGTATTAATCAAGAAGCTGTTATCAAATGATGTAACAGCCTTTAATCGCTGAAAATATTCTTTATCATTTTTTGAAACACCTGATATTTTTGCAAATAAAGAAGGAATATAAATATGCTTATTTTCAACAAAGAATGTTGGACGTACAAATGCCTTTTCTTTCGTAATTAAAAAGAGTTCATCGTACGTCGTTTTGAGCGTACGGGCTACAGGTGTATACGAACGGAATTGCCACGGTTTGTATAATAATGAATTATCGTGGTGGAGTACTTGCTCGATTTCTTTTGAAGCTTGATAAGCTACTGTTGCGACGCGTTCACGACGCCGATCAGGAAATGGTTCCAATGAAATACGGCCCGAATGAGATACGACAAAGGTCTTTCCTTCCTCATCTACACACTCAAATCCATCTTTTCCTTCTGGGTGATAATAAAGCACATCGCAGCCGAGCATAATAAGAAAGTATAAGAAATATATACGACTCTCCGTCGCATCACCGTACCAAACGATACGCGGCATTTGTTTCTTATAATTAATCGTAGAGAACCACTTCGCTACGTAATTTTCACTTAATTTAATCATATCGATTAAGAAACGCCGGAACCCTTCTGTTTTTAAAGATTGATTATGCTGTTTCTCATACAATTTCAATACAGAAATAAACGTTGCATGTATGTAATGTTGTAAATCAGGATTGTCTACTTTCGGTAAAAGTTGTTTCCCAGATAAATGTGCTACAAGTCTATTTACCGTCAAACCATTCGGTGCTTCTTGATGTAATGCAAAAACTTCTTGAATATGGCGCAGTTTTTCGGGATCAATCACCTTATTTAAATTTTGTTCATGCAAAACCTCGATCCCTTTTGCTTCACTATAATCAAATAGCTCATTGAAATATTCATCTACATCATTAGGGACACCAAGAATGCGACTTGCTATATAACTAAATTTCATTTCATTCTCTGTCAGTTCATATTGTGGGCGTTTTTCTAAAAGCGCTTCAAATTGCTTTAAATCTGATTCATCTTTTAATGCACATGGTTGAAGTGTAAAACGTGAAAACACAACAGTTCACCTCCAAAAACATTTACGTTTTTTCTCAAGTCTCTCTTCTATTATAAACTATTTTTAGTTATAAAAAATGGGCGCTCGCATAACGAGCAAACCCATTTCAATTATTTATGTTCATTTTTAGTAGCTGCAACTTCTTCTCGTGCTTGTCCACTATTCTTCATGTAGTGAATTATAAATGTTATTCCAAACGCTACAACTAAAACAATAAAGAACACTGTATGACTTACTTCAATACGAATGACAGATAACAGCATTTTTGCCGCAATAATTAAGATTAAAATATATGCTGTCGTTTCAAGTTCTGGAATACGCTCTAACAATTTTAAGAATACGCCAGCGATACCGCGCATCATTAAAATACCGAGCATTCCACCTAATAGTAGAATCCAAACTTCATTCGATACACCAAATGCAGCAAGTACGCTATCTACAGAGAACGCAATATCCATTAATTCAACCATCGCAACCGTTCCCCAGAAGACACCAAACATTCTGAAGAGAATACTATTTTGGTTCATACCATGAGCTTCCTCTTCTTCTGCATTACCTTTTCGTTTATCAATGAAGTATTTAATTGAAAGCCAAGCTAAGTAAAGTGCACCTAACACTTTTACCCACCATAATTTAATTAAGAACATTCCGATTCCGATTGCAATAAATCGGAATACATAAGCTCCAATAAGTCCATAGAATAATGCTTTTTTACGTTTCTCTTCCGGAAGGTGTTTTACCATTACCGCTAACACAAGTGCATTGTCAGCAGATAATAACCCTTCAAGTACAACAAGTGTACCTATTAACCCCCAAGATACTGGATCTTGTAACACTCTAATCCACATGTCCAAGTCGAAAAACTGAGCATACGTATCAAGGATTCCTTGCAAAATACTCATCTTACCTTTATCCCCTATTCTTTGCTAGATTTATAGAAAGGTCAAAAAAGGAAACGAATGCCGTTTCCCTTCTTATGCATCCAAGCCATACGCTCTTACAAGCGCACCTAATCCACCTTGGAATCCGCTTCCTACTGCACTAAACTTCCACTGTCCATTATGACGGTATAACTCACAAAAGACAACTGCTGTTTCAATGGAGAAATCTTCCCCTAAATCAAAACGAAGAACTTCTTCGTTTGTTTCTTCATTTGCTAAACGAACGAATGCATTTGCAACCTGTCCAAAGTTTTGATTACGGCCTTCTCCATCATAAATTGTAACTGTAATAGCAATTTTATGAACATCTGCTGGAACCTTTTTCAAATCGACAACAAGTTGCTCATCATCACCGTCACCTGCACCTGTACGGTTATCTCCTGTATGTAAAACTGATTCACAAGGAGACTGTAAATTATTATAGAAAATAAAATCAGTTTCCTTCGTACATTTCCCGTTCGCATCTAATAAAAAGGCAGATGCATCCAAATCGAAATCAGATCCACCATCATAAGATTTAATATCCCATCCAAGACCAATTACTGCTCTTGATAAACCTGGGCTTGTTTTAGCTAAATCTATTTTCTGTCCTTTTTGCAATTGAATAACCATATATATTCACCTCTATATTTTAATTTCAAAAAATATATCCATCAGTAAATATATGTTTACTGATGGATATATAAAGCTATTACTCTACATCTAAACCAAAATTATTACATAGAGAACCTAATCCACCTTGGAATCCACTTCCGATTGCATTGAATTTCCATTCACCTGCGTGACGGTATAGTTCGCTTACTACTACAGCTGTTTCAATAGAGAAATCTTCTCCTAAATCGTAACGAATTAATTCTGCATTCTTTTCTTCATCCAGAATACGTACGAAAGAGTTAGAAACTTGTCCGAAGTTTTGGCTACGGCCTTCTCCATCATAAATTGTAATTGTGAAACAAATACGCTCAATGTGAGCAGGAACATTTTTTAAGTCTATTTTAATTGTTTCATCGTCGCCTTCACCTGCACCTGTACGGTTATCTCCTAAATGCTCTACAGCACCATTCGCACCTTTTGGATTATTATAGAAGACGAAATCCTCTGCTCCTGAAACTTTACCGTTAGCACCTACTAAGAAGATACTAACATCTAAATCGAAATCGTTTTGTCCGTCATAACGATTCGTATCCCAACCAAGTCCTACAAGAACTTTTGAAAGACCTGGATTTGTTTTTGTTAAGTCTACCTTTTGTCCTTTTTTCAATGAAATTGATGCCATATACAATTCCTCCTTGGTTTATCTTATTGGTAACGTGATACAATCTCACTTAAGTTTTTATCTTGTGTTCCATCTCCAACTGCTGAAAACTTCCATTCGTTTCCGTCTCGATACATTTCCCCTGCAATTAAAGTCATTTTGCCAGCGTAATTATCTGACAAGTTATAACGTGCTAATTCTTCACCTGTTTGTGGGTTTTGAATACGAATATATGCATTGCGAATCATCCCAAAATCTTGACGACGATTTACACAGTCATAGATGTTTACAACGAATACTAAACGATTAATACGGCTCGGAACTTTATGTAATTCTACGAAAATTGTTTCGTCGTCACCAGCACCTTCACCTGTTAAATTATCTCCTGAATGAATGATACTACCACAAGTAGAAAGTTTGTTGCCGAAGTAAACTAGATCATTTTTGTTTAAAAAACGATCTCCTTCTAACATAACAACAGATGCATCACAATCTACACTTGGTTTACTTCCGAATAAAGAAGACAGAAACCCACCTGATTGCCCAATTGGATCCCAGCCTAAGCCAACCTGCAGTTTCGCTACTCTCGGTTGTCCTTTCGTTAAATCAATCTTTTGTCCTTTTTCTAAAATAATAGGCATGAAGTTTCTTCCTTTCTACAAAGCATTTTCCAAATCGAAAAACATTGTATTCTCCTCTTATATTGTAGCATTATTTATCTAATGAGAAAAAGGATAAATTCTCAATTATATGAAAACAGATACTATATTTATTTATACTGATGTAATAAGTGGTAAATAGAACCAATCATTCCTGCACAATTGCCGCTTTGTGCAAGTTTAATCTCACAATTACTATAAATCTCTTGATTTAAGTATGTTCCTATCTCTTCCTTCACTTCATTTAAGAAATCAGCTCCTCTTTCAGTAATTCCCCCACCAATAATAATCATTTTCGGATTAAAAATATAAGTAAGGTTACTAATTCCTATCGCCAAATGTTTAAAGAAAATCTTCACAGCTTGAGTAACACCGCTATCACCCTTATCATATAATTCAAAAATTGTTTTACCATCCCACTCCTCTTCACCTTTATATTTTCGTACAAGATGAATTAATCCCGAAATTGAGGCAACCTCCTCAAAACTTTTCCCTTCTATTAACATATTCCCCCATTCCCCAGCGCCAAACGAATGTCCACGGTATAACTCCCCATTTATAACAATTGCTCCACCAATGCCCGTTCCAAGCGTGAGCATAATAAAATCGCTTTCTCCCCTCCCAGTACCTTTCCATTTCTCCCCTAAGGCTGCACAATTAACATCATTTTCAATAGATACAGGGACTTTTAATACTTCTTGTAATCTCTCAACAATGGAAATATTAGCATAACGCGGAATGTGATCCACACCTCCCGTTATAACTCCTTTATCAATATCAACAATTCCCGCTGTACTAATACCAATTCCGGAAATAGTATGTTCAGTCATTAACTTTTTTGATAAATATATAAGCTTTTGAACAATCTGTTCCCCGCCCAAGTAAATTTCTGTTGGGACCTTTTTATGCATTAGTACTGCCCCTATTTCTGAAACAATTCCATATTTAATTTGCGTACCACCAATATCAAATGCAATATATTCTTTCATCCGTTGCCACTTCCTCTACTGTTATGAGTGTAAATTCTCCATCACTCTACTATTTGTAGGGAATTTACATTAACTCTTTTCTCCCTTTAGAAATACACCACCTTTTTCTATATATAGTTTTTTTTGCATAAAACTCTTTTTCCTATGAAATATTACAAAGGGATGTATTTTAGATGGAACAATAATTTTTTCTTCAGGAGGAAAACAATGACAAAAATCTTCATTTTAGCATCAACACTTTCTTTATCTTTTTTTAGCGGCTTAAATATTGGTAATGCTGCAACTGAAAACTTCCATCCAATAACAAACGCTATTGTGCAAAATAGCGATAATTTAGCAGAAGGTAATTCAAAAGATAATAATAAACCTCCAGGAAACAATGGTTCTCAGGACGATAGTGGTTCTGACGGCAACGGTTCTGGTGGCAATGGCTCTGGTGGCAGTGGTTCTGACGGTAGCGGTTCTGGTGGCAACGGTTCTGGCGACAGTGGCTCTGGTGGCAACGGCTCTGGTGGCAATGGCTCTGGTGGCAGTGGTTCTGACGGTAGCGGTTCTGGTGGCAACGGTTCTGGCGACAGTGGTTCTGGTGGCAACGGTTCTGGTGGCAACGGTTCTGGTGGCAACGGTTCTGGCGGCAATGGTTCTGGCGGCAGTGGTTCTGGTGGCAACGGCTCTGGTGGCAACGGCTCTGGTGGCAACGGCTCTGGTGGCAGTGGTTCTGACGGTAGCGGTTCTGGTGGCAACGGTTCTGGTGGCAACGGCTCTGGCGGCAGTGGTTCTGGTGGCAACGGTTCTGGCGACAGTGGTTCTGGTGGCAACGGTTCTGGTGGCAACGGCTCTGGCGGCAGTGGTTCTGGTGGCAATGGCTCTGGTGGCAATGGCTCTGGTGGCAACGGCTCTGGCGGCAATGGTTCTGGTGGCAACGGTTCTGACGGCAGCGGCTCTGGCGGCAACGGTTCTGGCGACAGTGGTTCTGGTGGCAACGGTTCTGGTGGCAACGGCTCTGGTGGCAACGGCTCTGGTGGCAACGGCTCTGGCGGCAGTGGTTCTGACGGCAGCGGTTCTGGTGGCAATGGTTCTGGCGGCAATGGTTCTGGCGGCAGTGGTTCTCAAGGGGGCAATGGCTCTCAGGGAGGCAACCGTGTTAAAGGCGATAGCAGTTCGCAAGATGGCAATGGCTCTCAAGGGGGCAATGGCTCTCAGGGAGGCAACCGTGTTGAAGGCGATAGCAGTTCGCAAGATGGTAACGTAAAAGATAATGCGACAAAACAAGGTGATAAGTTACCTAATACTGCAGCGCACTATCCTGCATCTATTTTAATGGGACTTTCAACGTTCCTAATTGGTATGTTATTGTTTATTCGCCGTAAAAACGCAAAATAAAGACCAACATCCTTCCATCTAAAAAACACATGAAACCAATTATAAAGTGAAACTTTAATCAGTGGAGGTTTTGTTCATCCCCCACTGATTATCAGCCCTCACCAATCGGGCGTTTACGGGCAGTTGATCTCCTACCTAGCTTCTTTGCTCCAGCCGAATTTTGAGGTGGGAGTTTTACTGCCCGTTAATGCGGGATAAAACTAAAAAGGACTTTGGATTGCAGTTTATTATGCAATCCAAAGTCCTTTTGGCATCTATCAGAAAGAGTATTAATATGCTTTTCCCCAATAGACCATGTGCTTCGCTTCTGTATTACAGCAAATACATTCGTCAGCTAAATGTTCTTGTTCAAAAGGCATACAGCGTGAAGATACTCCAACTTCTTCTTTTAGTTTCTCTTCACAAGCTAGTTCTCCACACCACATCGCCTTAATAAACCCTTGCTTTTCATCAGCTGCTTTTTTCATCTCTTCGAAATTCATCACACTATACGTATTCTCATCGCGAAATACTTTTGCTTTATTAAATAAAGAATGATGAATTTCCTCAAGTAATGATGGAATGCGTTCTTCTAATTGATCCATTGATATAAATTCTTTTTCTTTCGTATCTCTTCTTACAAGTACAACTTGATTCTTTTCAATATCCTTTGGACCAACTTCTAATCGAATTGGAATTCCCTTCATTTCATACTCATTAAATTTCCAACCAGGTGTTTTATTGCTAGCATCTATTTTTATACGCGCAACCTTCTGAATACGTCCTTGTAACTCTGTTGCTTTTTCTAACACACCTTCTTTATGCTGAGCAATTGGTACGATAACAACTTGTACTGGTGCTACTTTTGGAGGCATTACAAGCCCATTGTTATCACTATGAACCATAATAAGTCCACCTATCATTCTTGTTGATACACCCCAAGATGTTTGGTGTACATATTGCCACTTACCGTTACGATCCAAAAATTTAATATCAAATGCTTCAGAGAAATTTGTTCCAAAGTTATGAGAGGTTCCTGTTTGAAGAGCTTTTCCATCATGCATTAAGCTTTCAATCGTATAAGTTGCCTTTGCTCCCGCAAACTTTT
This sequence comes from Bacillus hominis, assembly GCF_030348325.1. Lineage (NCBI taxonomy): Bacteria > Bacillati > Bacillota > Bacilli > Caryophanales > Bacillaceae > Bacillus > Bacillus hominis. Next base: position 432,436 of record NZ_JAUCFS010000005.1, on the reverse strand, counting down.
CTTTTTCTGTTTTTTGCCCTTTAATTACTGGTATCGCTAAGTATTCTTCACAGAAAGAAGCATATAGATTTAAAATATTTAACGTTTCAGCTTGCGATTCTTCTGCCGTTTCATGAATCGTATGACCTTCTTGCCATAAAAATTCAGTTGTACGAAGGAATGGTCTCGTTGTCTTCTCCCAACGAACTACTGAACACCACTGATTATATAGCTTTGGCAAATCATTATATGATTGCACAATCTTTGAGAAATGCTCACAGAATAAAGTTTCAGATGTAGGACGTACACAAAGCCTTTCCGTTAACTTTTCATCACCACCGTGCGTAACCCATGCTACTTCAGGAGCAAATCCTTCAACATGATCCTTCTCTTTTTGCAATAAACTCTCTGGGATAAACATTGGCATATACACATTCTCATGACCAGTTTCTTTTAACTTTTCATCCATCACTTTCTGCATATTTTCCCATAAGGCATAACCGTACGGACGTAGAATCATACACCCTTTCACACTTGAATAATCAACAAGTTCTGCTTTTTTTACAATATCGGTGTACCACTGTGCAAAATCTTCTTCCATCTTCGTAATAGCTTGTACTTGTTCTTTTGCCATAGTCAGTCTTCCTCCTTTTGAAAATACCAAAAAGCCCGCGTCCCTAAATAGGGACCGAGCTTTGCCGGCGTTACCACCCTGATTCATACACAAAAAAAATTGAGTATGCTCTCTTTTTGATAACGGGAATTTCCCGCTGCATATGCAGAACTCAAAGGTAGGTTCCATATCGCCTTTTTAAGAATCTTCCAGCCAAAAGGATTCTCTCTCTGCAAAAAGGTAAGACATGTACTAGTCCTTTTTCATCGTTATAACGAAATAAATTTGTTGAATATCATAATATAAATTCCACTCCAAAACAAGAGTGAATTTTCTTTTTTTTATACATTCTTTTCAATTCTTACTGTTTTATACATAACTTTTCCGAACTATTTTTACAAGTTGATGAGCAACCATACCAATAAGTGTACCAATTAAAACGAAGAAACCAATAAATCCGTATCCCATTCCTTCCCATCCACCAATAACCATCATTGTAACAGGAAAGGATGCTAAGCAAAGAAGTATTAAAATAAGTGCAAATATAATATCAAACTGTTTGTCTGGAAAACGTTTCTTTAGTAAATATGAAATAGCAAATACAAGGAAAATTGTGATTCCACCAATGATGTAAAATATACCGAATCCATCTAACCAGTCCATACTATTCCCTCCTTCCATACATTCCCTTATACTTATTATATGTTTAATTTTTCTGAAAATAAACAATAGAATTTTATTCAAAAATATATTTTTTATTACCAGGTATTAATAGTAATATATAAGAATAGGTTTTATATAATTAGGAGGATTACTTTATGGATAAAGCATTAACGAATCGTGTCATTATTTTATCATTCGACTGTTTATCAGCTTTAGATTTTCCTATACTACAAAAATTACCTCATTTCCAATCTCTAATAAAAAAGGGCACGGTTGTCGAAAAAGTAGAACCAATTTATCCTTCTGTAACATATCCAAGCCACTCAACAATCGTAACCGGTAATTACCCTAATAAGCATGGTGTTGTTAGCAATACGTTACTTCAACCAGGGCGTGAATCACCTGATTGGCATTGGTACCGAAAATCGATAAAAGGAACAACATTATATGATGAAGCACGCAAAGCAAATTTAACGACAGCAGCCCTTCTTTGGCCTGTTACTGGAAGAGCAAACATTGATTACAATTTACCGGAAATTTTTCCAAATAGACCATGGCAAAATCAAGTTTTAGTTTCATTATTTAGCGGTAGCCCGCTATACCAATTAGATTTAAATCGACGTTTCGGTCATATACGAAATGGATTGTCACAGCCTGAACTTGATGATTTCGTCCTTGCTTCTGCCGTACATACGATCCATACGAAAAAGCCTAATGTTATGTTCGTACATTTCACTGATTTAGACACCCAGAGGCACTATCATGGTTTTGAATCCAAAGAAACAATAGCTGCAATTCATAGACATGATGAACGGCTAGGGAAAATTATTCAAGCTTTAAAAGAAAGTGGCCTATACGAAGAAAGTACAATTATTGCTCTTGGTGACCATAGTGCTTTAAGTGAAAACAAAGCCATTCAATTAAATGTGCTATTTCATCAAAAAGGGCTTATATCTATAAATTCAAAAGGAAAATTAGTAGACTGGAAGGCCTATTGCCAAAGTTGCGACGGGTCTGCCTATGTATATGTGAGAGACAAAAACGATACGGATACAATTCGAGAAGTACAACTACTCCTTGAAGAACTGCTTCAAAATAAACAAAACGGAATTGAATTTATACTTCATGATGAGGATGCGAAAGAATGCGGTGCGGACAGTAATTGTTTATTCATGTTAGAAGCACAAGAAGGGTATTATTTCACTGAAAACTATACAGGAGATTTTATAAAAGAAATTACTAAACAAGATGTGACGCCTAGTAAAAAATATACATTTGGAACTCATGGATACTCTCCAACAAAACCTAACTACGAAACAATTTTTATCGCTACTGGGAAAGGTATAAAAAGTGGCGTTACCATCCCGTATATGAGACTGATTGATGAAGGTCCAACTATCGCTAGACTACTCGGTTTGCACTTAGGTGAAACAGACGGATCAATTGTAGAGGATTTACTCCAATTGTAAAGAACTGTGTATATATGTAAAAGTTATGTAAAAATCATCACTGTTTCTCTTTTTATAATTTTTATTTTTGTACACTGTTAGTAGAACAAATTTAAGGGGGAACATTATATGAAAAAAATGTCCAGACAGGAAAAAAGCTGGATATTATATGATTGGGCGAACTCGGTATATTCGCTCGTCATTACAACTGCATTATTTCCAATTTACTTTAAAGCAGCTGCAAAAGAAGCTGGATTATCTGGTGCAACTTCAACAGCCTATTGGGGATATGCAAACTCGTTCGCTACACTTTTAATTTCTATACTTGCTCCTATTCTCGGCACAGTTGCTGATTATAAAGGATTTAAAAAACGATTTTTCACATTTTTCTTTGGACTCGGCATCGTGTTTACGAGTATGCTAGCAGTTGTTCCAACATCCCAGTGGTACTTATTACTAGGATGCTATATGCTCGCATTAGTCGGATTTGCTGGAGCAAATATTTTTTATGATGCATTTTTAGTAGATGTTACCTCTAAAGATAGAATGGACCGAATTTCTACAAGAGGCTTTGCATTAGGTTATATTGGGAGCACAATTCCTTTTATCGGTTGTATTGCTCTTATCATTCTTGCTCAAAAAGGAACTATCCCCTTATCAGTCGGCATTGCTAGTCAAATTTCTTTCGCAATAACAGCTCTTTGGTGGGGGTTATTTACAATTCCAATGCTAAAAAACGTAGAACAAACACACTATATTGAACGTCATCCAAGACCAATTGCAATGAGCTTCAAGCGCCTTGCTGATACTTTTAAAAATATTAAAGAATATAAAACTGTATTTATGTTCCTAATAGCTTACTTTTTCTACATTGACGGGGTCGATACAATTATTACTATGTCTACTGCTTACGGAACAGATCTCGGTATTAGTGCAACTAATCTATTGATCATCTTATTTGTAACACAAATTGTCGCTTGTCCATTCGCTTTATTATACGGAAAACTATCAGAAACATTTACCGGTAAAAAAATGCTATATGTCGGTATTATCATTTATATCATTATTTGCACATATGCTTATTTCTTAAAAACGACACTTGATTTCTGGATTTTAGCAATGTTGGTTGCTACTTCTCAGGGCGGTATTCAAGCACTTAGCCGTTCTTATTTCGCAAAACTAGTACCGAAAGAATCTGCAAATGAATTCTTCGGATTTTATAATATCTTTGGTAAATTCGCGGCAATTATGGGGCCAGTATTAGTAGGTGTCACAACACAATTAACAGGAAAAACAAACGCTGGTGTCCTTAGTATTATTGTCCTATTTATTATCGGTGGATTCTTATTAACTAGAGTTCCTGAAAATGATACGTCCGTTACACCACCTAATCCGAAAACTAAAACAATATAAGAGAAAGAACCTCTTCAAACGAGAAGAGGTTCTTTCTCTTTCCCCAATAACTTCTCCCTCTAAAGCTTGTACAAAAATAGTTTATCGACAGTTGTTCCTAATACTTCTGCTAACCGGAATGCTAGCGCTAAGCTTGGATCATACTTATTATTCTCAATTGCATTTATCGTCTGTCTTGATACGTTACACTTATCAGCTAATGCACCTTGTGAAATATTATTTTCAGTGCGTAATTCATAGATTTGATTTTTCACATCTTTCTCCTAACCTGTAAAATTATTTTTACAACATCAGTATATAGTTGGTACATTTCATTGTCAAAAGATTCCCATAGAAAAAGGGAGCAAACACGCTCCCTTACAATAGTTATTTCGAAGATAACGAATTTGTTAGTTCCTCTTTATTAGCGACATCTTCTTTATTTATTTGCATACGTAAAACCGGACCTATCGCTAATAAAATAAGTGACATTGCTATACAAAACACAATAACTAGTGAAGTCATTTCCTTTAATCCTCCAGCTAAAGCAGTACCAATTAGCATAGCTCCCATAAACAGTGGTAAAATTGTCCCATTTACTCTTCCAATCATATCCTCTGGTACAAGTTGAATCATAAGCGTACCGACAACGATATTAACACAAGCTAAACAAATACCTGTTCCAAACCTCATGAAACTAGTAATCCAAAATGATGTAGATAGCCCTTCTACTAAAAATGACATCGCTAATATGCTCATACCGAATACAAACATCTTTTTCGGATTCACTTTTGAAGCGAAAACTGCAGCAACAATACCACCGATTAACATACCTATTCCATCAGCTGCGGCTAAATATTGAACTGCTTCCTTTTCCATTCCAAGGCGTTCTATTACAAGAAACACCTCTAATGAATTTGTTAATCCAACAGCTAAGCCCATAATGGTAAAAGTGATCGTAATCATACGTAAATTTTTCGTATGAAGAACATATTTCCAACCTTCTTTTATATCATTTTTTAATGAACCTCTTGCCACTTGCTCTTGTTCAACCCATTTTGGTAAAAATGAAAGGGCGATAGCAGATAACAAAAATAAAATGATTAAGCTATATAGTGACGTAAATAAACCCAGTTGTGTATACACAAGCGATCCTACCACTGGTCCAAAAATCATAAATAATGACTGTAATGTTTGGTTAAATGCAATCGCATTTGCTACCTGTTCTTCCTTTACATAGCGCTTAAATATACGTGAAGATGACGGCTGAGAAAACTGACCTACAATTGCGGAAACGAGTGTCGCAAAAAATATTGCCTGCCAGTAATCCACTTTTAACAACAAAACAATTCCTATAATAGACAGTACACTTAATAGATCTCCAGCAAACATTGTTCTTTTTGGATTCCAGCGATCTGCTAACGCACCACCAATAAACGAAAAAATGAAAATAGGTGCATATTCCATGACCGATAATAGTGACACTGAAACCGGATCATTATTCGTCCGTTCCATTATGAAATACAATAGAGCCATATTTCTAATCCAAATTGCAAATTGCTGTAAAATATCAGATGTCATAACGAGCATAAATGCTCGATTTTTAAATAAAGCTTTCATGCTCATCCTCCTTTTTATAAACCGACCGTTCGGTCTAATTTGTTTTATAAGAAAAGCTGCTGATTTATTATTCAGCTGCCATCCCTTTTAACAATACATCTATTGCCTTTTTATAAATACGTTTTAGCTCACTATAATCTAGCTCATAGTAAAGCACTCCAAGCCCTGATAATAAGCCATTTACAATATACATCAAATCGCGCGTATTTTCTTCACAAAACTCTCCAGACTGTATGCCTGTTTCGATTAATCGCTCAACCATAACATATGATTCTCTAGTTAAATCTAACAGTTCATCTAGAATCTCTTTACTTACAACTTGGCTCATAGAAAATTCCTCTATTGCATTCGAAATAGGTTGTTGTATATCCTCTACATAATATTCTGCGAGGCCATATAATTTCTCAGTACTAGTACTATACAACTTCTCTTTTTCATTCCATTTTTCAAGCCAATCATACGTATGCTGTTTCACTACAAATAAAAATAATTCTTCTTTACTCTTAAAGTGGTAATAAATACTTCCCTTACTTCGCCCTGTAATTTCACAAATATCTTCCATAGATGTGGCTGCATAACCCTTTTGTGAAAAAAGACTTTCTGCTTTATATGCGATTTCCTTCTTTATCTCTTCTGCGCTTTTTCTCATATTCACACCTCTTTAAACCGACCGTTCAGTCTAATATTAACAAATAAAAAACCTCAATTGCAAGAGGCTGTATTCCTTATTTAAGAAAACACACTTTCAAACCACGTTCGAATCATATGTATTGTTCCAAATTTAAATCCTAATTTAACAAGAAATACGCCTCCCGCAACTAATAAAAATAATGCTGCTTTCCCTTTGTTTTTTATTTTCAGTTCCATTCACCTTAGTATGTTAAAAATATTAATCAAACGTTTGTTTAACTGATTGTATGCATATGTAAACCAACTAATCAAACGTTTGTTTAAAAAGAAATACGCCCATATAAGGCGTATTCTCATCAATCCCCGCCACCACCGCAGCTACCTCCACTATCTCCGCCAAAAGATCCTCCGCAATCATGCGAACCGCCATCATGTGAACTATCACTATCCGATCCAGCAAAGAAAAATAATGGTGATGAGCTGTTAGACGTACTATGTGTATTACTCTCTTTAGTAAGATTTACTCTTCGTTTATTTGATCTAACTGATGCTGCAATCATCCAAATTAAAACACAAAATAGTAATCCAGCTATAACGAACCCCATATAAAAACCTCCCTTAATTCTCTAATAGTTGAATCGTTCTCTCTAAATTTTCAAGTGAAATAAAGCGTGATTCACGAAGAACCTCTTTTCCATTATAAAATAATAAAATTGTTGGCCCTGTAAATACTGCATATCGTCCTGCAACCTCTTGCATGTCTTGAAGTAATATCTCTACTTTCTCTACGTAATCATAATTCTCTAATACGTAATTTACTTTCCGTAACATAACATCACAAACGCCGCAATTTTCCGTTTTAATAAACAGAAGTACTACTTGTTGTTCTTCAATATATGTCGCTAATTCTTCTATCGTTTTAAATTTATGCATCTTATCCCTCTTAACGCAATTTATGAAATACTCTATCTTGATACATACGAAATGCTGAACTATCTTTCATTTTTCTTTTTTCCATTAACTGCTGAAAACGTAACGTTTTTATTGTTAACTCTTCTCGTAATTTCTTTCTCTCTTCTTCATCATAACAGCAAGCGATTAAATCCTCTATTTTTAGTATATCTTTTTGTAGTTCCATTTCTGGTGGAATCATACCTGCATTTTTTAAGATTTTATAACTCATTCTAAGTTCTGGAGGTACCATTGAAAGATCTTCTAATTGTAGTGGTTTGCCTTTTCCCGGAATATGATCGAGGTCACCGTTCCGTATTGCTTGTCGAATTTTTTCTTCGGCAATATTCAAAAACACATCCACATTACTCCCTCCCTTACATATTTTTACTATTATTTTACATGAAATTTCATTATCTTGCTACGCCATTCAAGATTGACTCCATACAGTTTTTTTAACTATATAAAACTACTATTGCATAAAAAGGGAGATATTCCTTCTGATAAACCCATTACAATCAAGGACGAAGTCAGAGGAATTATAGTAAACATTATAATAACCTATTATAATTATATTCAATTTCTAATATGAAGTTTATGTGAAGTTCATCTGAATTTTACATGAATTTCCTTTTACTTCTATTGTCTTCCTATACTAATCACATTATCCTTTATATATAGGAATTATTTTTATTCCATTTCAAACTATCTATATATATAAAGAAAGATAGTAGCCTATTAGGGAAAGGCATCTAGTATTATTACAAATATAAACATAACAAAAGAAAAAGCACGCTTATAAGCGCACCATAAGAGTGTTTCTTCATACACTTCTCATGTAAGAGTTCTCGAAAATCATGTTAATCACAAAGAAAAGGCATTAGCTCATAAAGCTAATGCCTTTTCTTTATTCATATTGTTCAACATGCCATTCTTCTATATTCCATATTTTCGTTATCCACGATTCATAGAAAGAAGGCTCATGTGAAACAATTAAGACCGTTCCTTTATATCGTTGTAACGCTTCCTGCAAAGCCTTCTTAGTTTCTATATCCAAATGATTAGTCGGCTCATCTAAAATTAAAACATTACTTTTCGTTACGATAAGTTCACAAAGTCGTACCTTTGTTTGTTCTCCTCCGCTTAATAAACAAAGCGGCTTTAATACATGTTCTTCTTTCAATCCACACTTCGCCAATGCTTGACGTACTTCTTTCTTTGTCATATCAGGTCGTTCTGCCCAAACTTTCTCTAATGGTGTTGTTTCTGAAGCAAACTCTTCCTGTGCAAAATAAGCAGGATTTACTCGTTCCCCAACAGAAATTGAACCGCCTAATGGCTTTATTTGGCCTAATAACGTTTTTAACATTGTCGTTTTTCCAATACCATTATGACCAACGATGGCTATCTTTTCTCCTTTTTTCACTTGCAAATCCAATTCTGGAAATAAAGGATCCCTATAGCCTATCCTTAGTTTTTCAGCCTGCAATATACGACTTACCGGCTCATTATAAACAGTAAAATCAAAACGGGACCGTGGCACATTAGTAACTTTTTCAACCCTTTGCATTTTCTTCAATACTTTTTCTCGGCTCTTTGCCTGTTTCGCTTTTCGAATTTTATTTTTTTGAATAAATGTTTCTAACTGGGCAATTTCTTTTTGTTGCTTCGCATACGCTACTTGTAATTGTTTCTTTTGCAGTTCATAATTCTGTACAAAACTTCTATAACCACCTACATAACGCTTAACCTGTCGTTCTTCTAGATGATAAATAACGTTCGTAATATTGTTTAAAAATACTTCATCATGCGAAATGATGATATAAGCTTTTTCATACATTTGTAAATATGATTGCAACCATTCTATATGTGCCGTATCTAAATAGTTTGTTGGCTCATCTAACAATAAAACATCAGCTTTTTCTAAAAGAAGCTTTCCAAGTAACAACTTTGTCCGCTGCCCTCCGCTTAATTTTGAAACATCCTTCTTCATCCCTACTTCAAGCAACCCTAAGCCTGTTGCCACTTCTTCAATTTCTGTATGAATTTGATAAAAATTAGAACTCTCCAATATCGTTTGTAATTCTCCATACCTTACTAACAATTTTGTTACTTCTTCTGCTTCCGCCATTTCTTCTGCAAGTTTTAACATTTCACATTCAATCGCATATAAATTAGAAAATGCACTTTGCAAGTATTCTTCAATTGTTATGCCTTCTTGTAAATCTATATGTTGCTGTAAAAATCCTACCTTCACATGCGGAAACCATTCAATGTTTCCATCATCATGTATAATTTCTCCTGTTAACAGACGTAACAGCGTTGACTTTCCAATGCCATTTTCTCCAACTAACCCAACATGTTCTCCCTTTAATAGTCGAAAACATGCATTATATAAGATGGTTTTCTCACCATACGAATGACTTACATTTTCTACTGTTAATATACTCATTTTTCTCTCTCCTTTACTTATCATCCATAAGCTAAATAGAGAGACTCACAGTATAAAGCCTTATTTAATTGTGTATATAAAAAATGGGTAAGGTGAATACACCTTACCCATTACATATTATCGTAAAAAAGGATTAAGGTTCTTTACCTGCTGTCTTCAATTTAGCTTAATCTTTAAAAATGGGCAGACTTCTCCCGTATCAAGCTAAAACCATTTGAAGAACAGTTGATAAAGTCATTTTATCCTTTCACTCCTTTAACATTTGTTATATTACGAGTATAAACAACTCTGTTATATTCTATTCTCTATTTTTTCTTTTGTTCCTTCTTCAAGATTATCTGGTGTAATGAATCCACTATTTCCCCTATAGATTTCATCTTTCTCCTCCTATATAAAAAAGCCTCTTAACAGCAATTATACCAAAAACTGTTAAAAGACTTTTTTCTATTTTTTCATATACGGAGCTAATACTCTTAAAATTTCTTCCTTATCCTTCTTTAACTCAAGCGATGTTAACATATCCATCGTTCGAGGACGAGGTAGTTTCACTTGCACCTCACCAACTATTGATGCTGGTCTTTGAGATAAAATAAATACGCGATCAGAAAGCAAAATTGCTTCATCTAAGTCATGTGTGACCATAACAATTGTTTGCTTTTCTTGGTGCCAAGAATTCAAAAGCCAACTATGTACTTCCATTTTTGTAAATGCATCTAATTTTCCAAAAGGCTCATCAAGTAGCATAATTGGCTTTTCACATAAATATGTGCGAAGGAAACTAATTCTTTGACGCATTCCACCTGATAACTCATCTGGATAATGGTCTGCATATTCATCTAGCTCAAACTGCTTTAAGGCTTCCATTCCTTCTGTCAGCCTTTGTTTTTTAGGCTTTCCTTCGATTTCCAATGGAAGAACTATATTTTGCAAAGCCGATCGCCACGGTAGTAATAAATCTTGTTGCGGCATATAACTAACAACATCTTGTTTCTTTACATACTCCTCGTTATAAAACACTTCTCCACTCGTTGGTTGTTCGACACTTGCAATCATATTTAATAATGTACTTTTTCCACAACCACTCGGACCTACAAAAGAGACAAACTCTCCCTCTTGTATAGCAGCACTAATATTTGCTAATACATTCTTTCCATCGAAAGCTTTTACAATATCTTTTATTTGTAATCCACTCATTTTTCACTTGGAAGGAATTCATTTGTAAAGGCATCTTTTACATCAATTTTCTTTTTAATAACTTTGTTGTCATATAAGAAATTCGTGTAATTTGTCCAAACCTCTTCCTTCTGTACTCCCCATGCTTTTGCATCATCTTGATACTTCGTACTTAACCACTTTTGACTTTCTTGTACTAAATCTTTATTTATATCTGGAACGGCTTTAATTAAAATATCAGCAGCTTCTTTCGGTTCTTTAATTGCAAAATTATAACCTTCTGTCGTTGCAGTCATAAACTTTTTCACAAAGTCTTTATCTTGCTTCGTATGTTTTTCACTCGTAATAATAACTGGACTATAGAAATCAAGTGCCGGATCTAAGTCTTTCACCATAATTGTATTTAACTCTTTTCCTTGACGCTTCGCTTCAATTCCATCCCATCCATAATAAATCCATTCAAAGTCTGCATCACGACCGATTGATTTAAAGAAATCTGTTTGTCCAAGAATAATTTTTTCAACTTTATTAAAATCCGCTTGATGTTTATCCATAATCGTCTTTAACGTCGCTTCTTCTGCTGGTCCTCCCCAGCCTCCGTAACGTTTACCTTCAAAATCTTTGGGTGACGTCATATTATCTTTTTTAAGCGATGCAAAAGCTGAAGTGTTATGCTGAATAATCGCTCCTACAGACACAACAGGAATACCTTCCACACGAGCTAACGTTACATTTTCTTGTGCGCTTATTGCGAAATCCGCTTTTCCTGAAGCTATCATTTGCTCCGCTGTTACATTGTCACCTGGTTGGATAATTTCTACATCTAATCCTTGCTTTTTATAATAATCTTTCGTTTGCGCTACATATAAGCCAGTATGATTCGTATTTGGAAACCAATCTAATACTACTTTTACTTTTTCATCTTTACTTGCACTTTCTTCTTTCTTCGCCGGATTACATCCAGCCACACCTACTGCTAATAAAGCAGCTAACATAACTTTTAAACCCTTTTTCATTTTCTGCCGTCCTTTCTATATATCCATGGTGCTGTTATTCTTGCCATAAACTCCACGATAAAATACAGGCATAATGTCACCATGACGATAATCGCTGCAACACCAAATACTCGGGCAGTTAAAAAGGATTTTGTTGCTCTCGTAAGCATAACCCCTAACCCTTCACTTGCACCGAGCCATTCTCCGATAATTGCCCCCATTACGCTATATGTAACTGCAATTTTTAAACCTGAGAAAAAGTATGGAAGTACTGCTGGAAATTTTACTTTCTGATAAATTTGCCACTTCGTTGCCTTCATCGTTTGTAACAACTTCAGCATATTTTTATCTACTGTTTGAAAACCTTCTAAAATGCTAAGCGCAATTGGGAAGAAACAAACGAGTATGACTACCATTACTTTCGGCAACATCCCATATCCAAACCAAATAATAAATAACGGTGCAAGTACAACGATTGGAATTGTTTGCGAAATAACGAGCAACGGGTTTATTAAAATACGAAATAAAGGGATAACGTCCATAAGAATTGCAATACTCGTTCCAAGTAAAATCGCAAAAAACAAGCCAATTATTACTTCCTGTAACGTTTGTGCCAGATTCGGTAGTAATAGGTCTTTCATTCCAATTAATTCTTGAACAATCGCGGAAGGCTTTGGTAAAATCCACGGTTCGATTTTAAATAATGAAACAGATCCTTCCCATATCACAATGAGAAGGATAAGCCAAATTGTTGTAATTATTTTAGATTGCTTCTGGTTTTGCATATTCATCACGGTACTTCCAAACTTTTTCATCTATCGTTACACCAGTGCTTGGACGATAATGGATTTTAATCGACGTAATCACTTCTTCTGCTCCAGCATCGACGCATGCTTGCTGTGCACGTTTAACGACATCAAGAAGTACATCTAATTCTCCTTCCAACGTTGTTTCCATTGCTCCTACTTCATAACGAACTCCCGACTGTTGTACAACTTCAATTGCTTTATCAACAACGGAATACACATCTTTGTTCTTCGCTTGTGGTACTACTGAAAATGACATCGTAACTTGTTGTGACATAATAAAATCCCCCTTAAAAATAAGTTTTCAAAAAAAGAAAAGGCTTTCCTACCATGTAGGAAAGCCTTGTATACAAGTTATTCTATAATAACTTATGCTACATCACTTTAAAGTAACTCCCTACGCTGGCATTATCCAGATCAGGTTGAGGGTCGATGTATACTTACATCCTCTCAGCCAATTGGCTCCCCGGTTCTTAATTCGTTTTCATTGTAGCATGATTTATTTTATTGAACAAACAAAAGCGTACATATCATTTCATTATTTCCGGAAAACATCCAACTTCTTCCTTCTATACTTTTATTTCCTACTCAATTCGAACTAATCCGTATATCGTTCTCTCGTTAAAGCAATCTTGAATTATTAAATGTGAAAAACCTTCTTTTAATAATGCTAAAACTCCCAATACTTTTAATGAATGTCCACCAATTGTAAAGAAATCATCATGTACACCAATCTTTGAGATTCCTAATACATCAATCCAAGCTTTTGCTATTCTTTCTTCAGCTTCATTAGAAGGTGTCTTATATTATGTTATTAACTTTTAAATTCTCCTATTAACTCTTGTAGCTCCTGTGAAAGCCAACTTAAAGAAGTAGCTAATTCTGCTATATCTTGTACAGACATTTCTTGCTCCTTCATACTCGCTTCAACATTATTGCTACTATTTGCATACGTATTTGCAATATGAGATAGTTCATTTACAACTTGAACTATCTTTTGGCTATTTTGCCAAATATCATTTGAATTGCTAGAAACGACTCTAACTTGCTTTGTAACAGATTGTGCTGATTTTGAAATTTTCTCAAAGAAAGCACCGCTACTTTGAACAAGGGTAATTCCAGATTCCACTTCTTTTGAACCTTTCTGCATTGAAACTACAGCCTCTTCTGCTTCAGCCTGTGTCTCTCCTATTAATTTAGCTATATCTTTTGCCGATGCTTCCGTTTTCTCCGCTAATTCACGCACTTCATCTGCGACAACAGCAAATCCTCTTCCAGCTGCTCCAGCACGTGAAGCCTCAATAGAAGCATTTAAAGCTAGTAAGTTCGTTTGATTTGAAATACCTGTAATTACAGTTACAATGTCACTTATTTCTTTTGATCTTGTTTCCAACGAATAAATGATAGAAGATAGATCTTGTACTGCTTTTTGAATTAAACTCATTTGATTAATAATTTGTTCAATAACTCCATTACCCTCCACCGAATGTTGCTCCATACATTCTGAGGTAGTGGAAACTTGTTTCGCAGCCCCTGTTATTTCTTCCATCTTATTTTCCATTTCATGTACAATCCATAAACATTGTTGTACAGAAGTTTCTTGCGACTGAACACCAGCTCTTAATCCCACCATAGAACCCGCAATCTCTTGAACTGTCATACTATTCTCCGCTGTACTCGCTGACAATTCTTGTGAAGATGAGGAAACCTGTTCTGCTGTCTGCTTCACTTTATCTACAATTCCTTTAAACTTCTCGATGGTATTATTAAAATACGCATTAATAATACCAATATCATCTGGTCTTTCCTCTAATTTAATACTTAAATCACCTTCACCGACTTTGCGCAATCCTTCACGTAAATCTCGCAATGGAGCAAGTGCATTACGTACAATTAAGAATTGAATAACAGTTGCAATTAAAACAGAAATACAAATAAACATTACACCTTGTATAATAAATTTTTTCTTTGTACTAGGAACAATAGAAGCATCTACATCAGCGGCAACAATTGCCACAATATTATCGTCTCCATCTTTAATTGGCTCTAATATCGTTACCCATGATCCTAATGCGTCTTCATATACTACTGTCATGTTTGCTTTTTTCGTGCTCATTACCTTATCATATGCTTTCATCCAAAGATCTGGTTGTTTATAATAGTCTCCCGGCTTTACTTCAACAACATTTGCTAAGCCTGTAGACAAGCCGACGATTTGTAACTCACCTTTTTCATTTTCTTTTGCTCCCACAATATACGTTTGTCCAACACTGTTCAATTCTTCCGTTGATTCATCTAATTTCTCTGTTAACTTCTCTCTCTTTTCTCTTTCTGCCGCTGGGTCTTTTGCAACATCTCTCACTATCTCTTCGTCTAATTTATGTAATACCGTATCTCCTGTTTCAAAAGAATGCCTTTCAAATATAGACATCATACTATTTTGAAACATGTTAAAACTTAACGCTCCCATAGTACCAACAAGCGTCAAAATAACTAATACCGTTAACAATACATTTTTTTGAAGAAAAGATAGCTTATGCCAATATTTTTTCATTAACATCACCTTTCTTAATTAACTTAATATCAAGTAAAACTATCAAAATATAAACACTTAATAACTGATAATGTTTCTCAATTGTTTACAAATAAAAAAAAGACCAATGAAAAAAGCATTGGTCAAGACCAACCCTATCCGTCCGGTAACTGGCTAGCATAGCCTTTCGACCTTAGCCCCTGTAGTTTTGCGTCCTCATGTTTCCATCAGTTTGCCTTTCTCGCTGAACGAGTTGAACGATATGGGAGTTCTATGAGAATTAAATTATTCTCTTTCAAAGATTACAACATACGGATTAAAATGTCTACTTATTTAGAGATATAAATATAAAATTCCAATGTGTTATTTTTTCGAAATACTTTCAAAAAATACATGAATGTTACTTTTTTTGTGTTATATAATAAAAAATGTAGAAAAATCAAGGATTCTTTCGGATACCTATTTAATTTTCACTCAAATTAAATTATTCGGATATATCTTAACTTATGAATTTCGGAGGTAGTTTATCATGTTTTGGCTACAATTTCTTACCTTATTACTCTGCATTTTTATTGGTGCACGCCTAGGCGGAGTTGGTTTAGGAGTAATGGGTGGAGTTGGTATGGCAATACTCGTTTTTGTCTTCCACTTACAACCAACCGCTCCTCCTATCGATGTAATGCTTATGATTTTAGCGGTAATCACTGCTGCTGGTGCTTTGCAAGCTGCTGGAGGAATGGATTATCTTGTCCACCTTGCTGAGAAAGCATTACGAAAAAACCCAAAGCGCATTACATTTTTTGCTCCTATTGTTACTTATTTATTCACGCTGTGCGCGGGAACTGGTCATGTCGCTTATTCTGTACTTCCCGTTATCGCCGAAGTATCTCGCGAATCAGGAATTAGACCTGAACGACCAATGTCAATTGCCGTTATCGCTTCCCAGCAGGCAATTACAGCTAGTCCAATATCGGCTGCAACAGTTGCGCTTTTAGCAATGTTAGCCGACTATAAAATCACTTTGTTAGATATTTTAAAAGTCAGTATCCCTTCTACTTTCATCGCTTGTATGGTAGCTGCATTCGTTGCTAGTAAAATGGGAAAAGAATTAAATGAAGACCCTGAATACTTGAAGCGATTAAAAGAGGGAATGATCCCTAAACTTGAAGAGAAAAAAGAATTTGTAGGTTCAAAAGGCGCAAAATTATCAGTTATTCTTTTCCTAGTCGCAACTTTCCTTGTTGTACTTCTCGGTTCATTTGAAACACTTCGTCCAGGATGGATGGTTGATGGGAAATTAGTTCGTCTGTCAATGCCAAACACAATTGAAATGGTCATGTTAACCATTGCTGCTCTTATTATTATTTTCTGTAAACCAAATGTGGAAAGCATTGTAACTGGTAACGTCTTTAAAGCAGGCGCAACAGCAGTTGTTGCTATTTTTGGTATCGCCTGGATGGGAGATACTTTCTTCAATGGAAACTTAAATATAATTCAAGGATCAATTCAACACTTAGTGACAAGTGCACCATGGCTATTTGCTATCGCACTATTCATTCTATCTATTTTACTGTATAGCCAAGCAGCAACAGTTCGTGCTTTAGTGCCACTTGGACTATCACTTGGTATTCCGCCGGCATTACTTATTGCAATGTTCCCTGCAGTAAATGGATACTTCTTCATTCCAAACTACGGGACAATCGTTGCTGCAATTAATTTTGATCGCACTGGTACAACAGGAATTGGTAAATATGTTTTAAATCATAGCTTTATGATTCCTGGCCTGATTGCAACCTTTACTTCTATCGGAATTGGAATGCTCTTAATTTCAATTATGTTTTAAATAAAAGCACAAACCTACAATTTAAAAGGGTTTGTGCTTTTTTAATCAAACGTTTGTTTAAATAAAGTGAAACTTTAATCAGTGGGAGTTTTGTTCATCCCCCACTGATTATTAGCCCTCACCAATCGGGCTGCCCGTAAATAGCGGGATAAACGAAATAACTCATTTTGCGCCTCTACAAGCTCTTATTTACTTCCTCAGCTAATTTCTTCGTACTTTCATACGCAGATTCCGCTAAGCTAATCGCTGAAATAACTGAAACACCATCCGCACCCGCTTCTATAACCGACGCTGTATTTTCAATTGTAATACCACCAATCCCAACGATCGGTATTGTAATCTCTTGTTCCCTAAAATACTTTAGACCTTTCGTTCCTTGAACCGCTTTCGTATCTTTTTTCGTACTCGTCGGGAAGATTGGACCAACTCCTAAATAATCGGCTCCATTTTCAATCGCCCAGCGTGCTTCTTCAATTGTATGTGTAGATACTCCAATAATTTTATCTCCCATTTTTTTACGAACAGATGTAATTCCTTCATCATCTTGTCCAACATGCACGCCATCTGCATCTAACTCGAGAGCTAGTTCTACATCATCATTTACGATGAATGATACACCATACTCCTTGCAAAGCGATTGTAGTTCTTTCGCAAAATCAATACGTTTCTCTCCCGTTAAAGCCCCTTCTCCCTTTTCACGAAATTGAAAAATTGTTATACCACCTTCTAGTGCATCTCTCAATACTTGTAGTGGCTCCTTCGTACAATTGTTACTTCCCATAATAAAATATACTGGTAATAACCTAGACATTTCATCCATTGTAATACGCGACATCTAGTTCCCCTCCTTACTGTATAACTTCAATCTTTCCATACTTCTCAATATCATCTGAAGTTGTATTCGCTAACTGATTTAAAAATTCAATTTGGAAGCTTCCTGGTCCATTCTCTACTGTTTTCGAAGCCGCTATTTCTGCTGCTACTCCATAGAATGTTAATGCGGCTACTGTTGCCTTTACATAATCCTTTTCTACCGCTACAAATGCTCCTATTACAGAAGTTAGTAAACAACCTGTTCCAGTAACTTTCGTTAAAATAGGATGGCCATTTCGAATAAGAATAGTTCGCTCTCCATCTGTAACAACATCTTCTTCTCCAGTAATTACCGCAACTGTATTTAATTCATCCGCTGCCTGTTTTGCAATATTTACAACATTACCATTTCCAGTACCAACGTCTACACCTTTAATTTCCCATTTCTCATTAATAACATTAGCAATTTCAGCTGCATTTCCGCGGATAACAGCTAAATCGATTTCAGCTGGAATATATCTCGCAACTTCTGTTCGATAAGAAGTTGCTCCTGCCCCAACTGGATCAAACAATACTGGTACATCATTCGTATTTGCTGATTTACCAGCAAGTAACATCGCTTCTACCTCTTCAGGACGAAGTGTACCCATATTTAAAACAAGAGCTCCTGCAATGCTAGCCATTTCTGCTACTTCTTCTTTTGCATACGCCATTACAGGCGATGCTCCTAATGCTAACAATCCGTTTGCTGTAAAATTCGTTACAACAATATTTGTAATATTATGCACGAGTGGATTAGACTCTCTCACCAATTCCACGACTTTACTAATTTCTTGTACATTCATTCAATTCATCTCCTAACTATAATGATGGGAGATACACAAAAAGGCACTTTGCGTACGCAAAGTGCCTGAACATGTGCTTTTACACTCTCCCTACGCTGGCATTATCCAACAGGTTCAAATGGTCAATGACGGATTAGTCATACTCTCAGTTTGCATCCACAAACTCCCATGTGTTTATTATTCATCTACTTCAAAGTCTACTCTTATTCTAGTAAAATAACAAGTTCTTTACTTTTCCATATAAAGTGAAACTTTAATCAGTGGGGGTTTTGTTCATTATTAGCCTTCACCAATCGGGCGTTACGGGCAGCCAGACTCCCACCTAACTTCTTTGCTCCAGCTGAATTTTGAGGTGGGAGTTTTACTTCCCGCAAATAGCGAGATAAAAAGAGTGATAGGAAACTCATCCTATCACTCTTTTTATAATTATTTTAGACCTTTTGATACTTCTTTAACCATTTCTGATACAGACTCAAGTCCGCCACCAGATAGGTACCAGTAGTTTGCATCAAGGTAAACTACATTACCGTTTTTCGCAGCATTTGTTTTGCTAACGATTTCGTTTTCAACAACTTGTTTTGCAGAAGATTTTCCGCCAACAACAGCGCCTCTATCTACTACAAAGATGTAATCTGGGTTTTTCTCAAGAATATATTCGAATGAAACTTTATTACCATGTGTATCTGCTTTAAGTTCTGTGTCAACAGGTTTTACACCAAATACATCGTGAATAATACCGAAACGAGATTGCGGACCGTATGCACTTACTTGACCATCATTCGCAAGAAGGATTAAACCTTTTTTATCGCTTTTCGTAGCTTTTTCATTTAATGCTTTAACATCTTTTTCAACTGCTGCAATTTCTTTTTTCGCTGCATCTTCTTTATCGAAGATTTTTGCTAACATTTCTGTGTTTTCTTTAAATGATTTCATGTAATCTTTTGTATCTTGTTCTACATAAATAGTTGGAGCAATCTTTTCAAATTCTTTATATGAATCTGATTGTCTTCCAGAAATGATAATTAATTCTGGGTTCATTTCATTAATTTTTTCAAAATCTGGCTCTTTCAAGCCCCCAACGTTTGTATACTTTTTATCTTTGTATTTAGAAAGGTATTCAGGAACATTTTTTTGTGGAACACCAGCTACTTCTACACCTAATTTGTCTAATGTATCTAATGAACCGAAGTCAAATACTACAACGTTTTTAGGGTTTGTTTTAACTTTCGTTTCACCTAATTTGTGTTTAATTGTAATCTCTTTCGTTTTACTTTCACTAGCTTCTGTCTTTTTGTCAGTAGAAGCATTATTGCTACATGCCACAGCGACGATAGCAAGCATGAAAGTTAATAGTAGCATCGCTAATTTTTTCACTTCAATCACCTCAATAAATTTTTTTAAATTATTTAAATCGATAGTGCATTTACACTATCAAAAATAACTTTCTCTTATGAAAAGTAAATACAAATGTTATTTCCAGATATCTCTTCTATATGGATGTCCATATCATAAATATCTTTTAAAACAGCTTTATCAATAATTTCATTTGTTGGACCTTCTTTCATGACCTTCCCGTCCTTTAAAGCGACAATACGGTCTGAATAACAAGAAGCAAAATTTATATCATGAATTACGATAATAACTGTTTTTCCAAGTTCCTCAACAAGGCGCCTTAGCACTTTCATAATTTGTACGGAGTGCTTCATATCCAAGTTATTAAGTGGTTCATCTAACAAAATGTACTCAGTATTTTGAGCAATTACCATCGCAATATAAGCTCTTTGCCTCTGCCCACCACTTAGTTGATCTAAATATTTATGTTCAATATCTTCAAGCTCCATATAGCGAATAGCTTCCTCAATATGTTGCCAATCTTCTGGTGTTAAATTCCCTTGTGAGTAAGGAAATCTACCAAAGCTAACTAATTCTCGAATAGTAAGTCTTAAATTAATATGATTCGTTTGCTTTAAAATAGAGATTTTTTTAGCTAGATCATTACTATTCCACTCACCAATTTCTTTATCTTCAATATAAATTTCACCAGCATCCTTTTTTAGTAACCTACTAATCATAGAAAGAACTGTACTTTTCCCAGCACCATTCGGTCCAATAAAAGATGTAATCTTTCCTTTTGCTATTTTAATAGAAACATCTTCAACAACATTTTTATTACCATATTGCTTTGATACATTTCTTACTTCTACCATGACTTGCTCTCCTTTAATAGAAGATAAATGAAGTACACACCGCCGACGAAGTTAACAATGACACTTAAAGTTGTGTTAAATTCGAACACTCTCTCAACAATCAATTGTCCACCTACTAAGGCAATGATACTAATAAGGATAGAACCTATAATTAAATATTTGTGCTTATATGTATACAAGAATTCACGTGCAACATTGACTACCAATAATCCTAAAAACGTAATTGGTCCAACTAAGGCCGTAGAAATAGAAACTAAAATTGCGATTGCAATTAAAAGTTTTTTCACGACTTTGTCATAATCTACGCCTAGGTTAATTGCCTCTTCTCTTCCGAGCGATAATACATCTAGTAATTTCAACTCTTTATATATGTAGGCAATAACTAATACAATCCCAATAATAGACACTGTAAGTAACTCTGTTTTCACGTTATTGACGCTTGCAAACATCTTTCCTTGCACAATTTGAAACTCATTTGGATCAATAAGCACTTGCATAAAGGACGATAAACTTTGAAAGAATGTCCCAAATATTAATCCGATTAAGAGTAAGAAATATATATTACTTCCTTCTCTTTTAAATAGAAATTTATAGAGAAATAGTGAAAAAATCACCATTGCACTTACCGATATAAGAAAATTTACATTCGTATTCATCATTGCAAAATGTTGCGATCCAAATACAAATACAACAACAGTTTGTACGAACATATAAAGTGAATCTAAACCGATAACACTCGGTGTTAAGATCCGGTTATTACTAACTGTTTGGAAAAGCATAGACGAAAATGCAATTGCTCCGCCCGTTATTACCATTGCTAGTACTTTCTTCGCTCTTCTTGGTAACGCATACTCTAATGTGTTCATATTTAAGTTAATGAACAAAAAGATTCCAACGGACACTACAGCTAAAACTGCAAGTATTACCAACATCAACTTATAATTCTTCGGTTTTCTATGCTGCATATGCGTTTCTCCTCATCAATAAATAAAGGAAGATTCCGCTTCCGATTACTCCTACTGTTAAACCAATAGAAATCTCGTACGGATAAATGACGACCCTACCGAGTATATCGCAAGCTAGTACAAAAACTGCTCCTAGCAATGCAGTATGAGGCAAACTATTTTTCAAATTGTCTCCGCGATAGATGGAAACGATATTTGGAATAATAAGTCCTAAAAACGGAATCATTCCAACAGTTAAAACAACTAATGCAGAAATTAAAGAAACAATCACGAGTCCAATATTTAGTACTCTCTTATAATTCATTCCTAAATTTGCTGCAAAATCCTCTCCCATTCCAGCAACGGTAAAACGATTCGCATATAAAAATGCGATAATTACAAGTGGAATACTGAAATATAAAATTTCATATCTCCCTTTCATAATCATTGAAAAGTCACCTTGTAGCCATGAATTGATATTTTGAATTAAGTCATATTTATAAGCAAAGAATGTTGTAATGGAACTAATAATGTTCCCAAACATAATCCCAACTAGCGGGATAAATATTACATCCTTAAACTTAATTCGCTTTAAAATTTCCATAAATAGAAATGTACCTGCTAGTGCAAAAACGAATGCAATTAACATTTTTTCAAGAGGACTTGCTGTTGTAAACAACATTAATGATACAAGCACCCCTAATTTTGCACTATCCATCGTACCGGCTGTTGTCGGCGATACAAATTTATTTCTACTTAATTGCTGCATAATTAAGCCACTTATACTTAAGCTAACACCCGCAACAACGATACTAATTAAACGAGGTAGCCTACTTAAAAATATGATTTGCATTTTATCTTGATCCCAATGCAAAATATCATTCAGGCTAACATCTTTTACACCAATGAAAATAGAAGCAACTGATAAAACAATAAGCGCAATAAATAAGTATCTTTTTTTCATAGTCCTATCATGGTGCAGATTATGTTCTGTCGCCATCACTTGATTTCAAACAGATTATAATCCTATCATCTTTCCCCCTCGTCTATTTATAGAATGATAGAGATCATAACTCTCCTAGTTCAACCATTCTTCGCCTTCATATACAGAGAATGAAATTCATTATCAATGAAAAACTTTATTTTTCTGTAAAATCTAACTTTCTGACATTTATTTTGGCAATATTTTGGTAACCCACCTTAATGATAATGAAATTCATTTGCGATGTCAACGTATATACCTCAAAACCTGACATTTATATCAATCTTTTATTTATATTTGTAAATCTTACTGCTTCATTTCATCAAAAAGCGTTGTAATCAATCAATAATTTCTTAATCCACCTTTTGTTCGGATGTTCTTTTTCATTTAGTCATAAAAACACCCCTTCAGACAAAAATATCCAAAGGGGTAAAACTTCACAAAGTTTTTTAAAATATCATGACTTTATTTCAAACCAACAACTACTATTAAAAATAGTTCTACACAACAGTCTAAAAACGAGAAAACAGCAAAAAACTCGAAAAATTAATAGAAACAGATAAGTATCCATGTTGGTTAATTTAATCAAATTTTAGTTTCTTTAATGCCTCTGCGAATGGATTATTTAATGGTTCTTCTTCTTTGTTCTGTTGTTTCATATACTTTTGAACATCGCGTTTATCAGCTTTGTTTCCAGACTCTTTTTTACGTCTCTCTTGGAATGTCGATAATTTCTCACGATAGCCACATTTACATGCAAAGATTTGGCCAGCGCCTTCACCGCGTAGTTCTAGTTTTTTCTTACATTGTGGACAGCGCGCGTTTGTAGTTCGTGATACATTTTTACGGTGACCACATTCACGGTCTTGGCATACGAGCATTTTTCCTTTTTTGCCGTTTACTTCTAGCATTGGTTTACCACAGTCTGGACAAGACTTCGTTGAAATATTGTCATGTTTATATTTTTTATCACTCGATTTAATTTCAGAAACAATTTCTTTTGTATAGTTCTTCATTTCAGAAATGAATGCTTCTTTTTTCAGTTTACCTTTTGCGATAGCCTCAAGTTTTTGTTCCCATTCACCAGTTAGTGTAGGAGATTTTAGTTCTTCTGGTACTAAATCAAGTAACTGACGACCTTTAGAAGTAATATGAATATCTTTGCCACGTTTTTCAATTAAGAATGAATTGAATAGCTTGTCGATAATATCAGCGCGTGTCGCTACAGTACCTAATCCACCAGTCGATTTTAACGTATCAGCAAGTTGTTTATTTTGCGTATCCATATATTTTGTAGGATTCTCCATTGCTGAAAGTAAAGTCGCTTCGTTAAATCGTGCAGGTGCTTTTGTTTGACCTGATGTTTGCATAATTAACTTTACAGTTAATGTATCGCCTTTCTCAATGTGAGGTAGAAGTTGCTCTTTTACGTCATCAGTTACATCATCATCTTCAAAGCGATTTTCATATACTTCTTTCCAACCGGCATGTAAAACCGTTTTTCCGCGTGCAATGAATGTTTCATTACCAACATTTGTACGTAACGTTAGTTGCTCGTATTCGAATGCTGGGAATAAAACAGCTAAGAAACGTTTTACAACTAAATCATAAATTTTACGCTCTTTATCTGTGAAGGCTGAGAAGTTAACATATCCTTCTGTCGGAATAATTGCGTGATGATCGCTTACTTTACTATCATCAACAAATGATTTATTAGGTTTGATTGGCTTTTGTAGTACTTTATGTGCTAAAGGACGATATTCTCCGACGCCGCACGCTTTTAGACGTTCTGGAAGTGTTCCAACGATATCAGATGAAATGTAGCGTGAATCTGTACGAGGATACGTTAGTACTTTATGTTGTTCATATAATTTCTGCATAATGTTTAATGTTTCTTTAGCAGAGTAACCAAACTTTTTATTTGCATCACGTTGCAATTCAGTTAAATCGTAAAGACCAGGAGAGAATGACTTCTTCTGTTTTTTATCAATTTCCACAACAGTGGCATTTTGTTTATCTAGATTTTTTACAATACCATCAATTTTTTCTTTATTAAAACTACGGCTATTACCGTTTGCATCTTGCCAAGTTAGTTTTAACTTATCAGTTGTTTGAGCTTCGATACCGTAGTAAGTTTGAGCTTTGAAGTTTTTTATTTCATCTTCACGACTAGCGATCATAGCTACAGTAGGTGTTTGTACACGACCACAATTTAGCTGAGCATTAAAGCGAGTTGTTAAAGCTCGAGTCGCATTAAGACCGATATACCAGTCAGCCTCTGAACGTGCGACAGCTGAAGCGTATAAATTATCATATGCTTTACCTGGTTTCAAATTATTAAAACCATCTTTAATTGCTTTGTCTGTTACAGAAGAAATCCATAAACGTTTAATTGGTTTATTCACTTTTGCTTTTTCAATTATCCAACGTGCAACTAATTCTCCCTCTCTTCCAGCGTCTGTAGCCACAACCACCTCATTAACATCATTTCGGCTAAGTTGATGTTTCACAGCATTAAACTGTTTTCCCGTTTGCTTTATAACAACTAATTTCATACGTTCTGGAAGCATTGGAAGATCTTCAAGATTCCATGTTTTATACTTATTATCATAAACCTCAGGATCTGCAAGCGTCACCAAATGACCGAGAGCCCAAGTCACAATGTATTTGTCACCTTCTAAAAATCCATTACCTTTTTTTGTACACTTTAATACTTTTGCTATATCACGTGCAACTGATGGTTTCTCAGCAATTACTAAACTCTTTACCATTTATTCAAACTCCTTTACTAACTATATACCGTTTAATATACCACAGTTTTCAAGAAGAACAGTAAGGATCACCTTCTATTTGGCAGTCATAATTGACATAGCTTGTTTAAGTATCTCTACTTCTTGTCTTAATTTCTTATTCTCTCTATAAACCTCATTTGGAAAGTGATTTATGTAGGGTTTGTATTAAGTTTAATAAAAACGAAGTCGCACAATCTAATTAAGCATCCAATAAAAAAACTCCATTTTGAATAAAGTTTAATCAAAATGGAGTCAAGCCTTCTAGTGAAGTGTGAAATTTTTATAAAAAAACAGGCTTTTATAGCTGTATCAACTATGTTCGTAATATAAGATTACTTCATGATCTCCACTTGTTTTAACAGTATTTCAAGTGCTTCTGCTGAATTCTCTGCGACTTGCTTCACCTGCTCTAAATTTCGATACCTTCCAAATTCTGATCCTGCTTTTAAATCATAGTCAGGATTAATATTAAAATAGGTTAATATTTGATCGACCATTTCTCCATGTTGTGCTGTTAAACAAGTTATTAAGTTTATTTATGTATATTATTTTAATAGCTTCAGGTCTAGTTCCAAAAACGATCATAATTTTTTTGACATATAGCGTTTTTCACACCAGAATTTCAAGGGATTGATAGTAACACATTATTCTTTTCGCACAGTCAACCCGTTATCTTCTTTATAATTTTTCAATCCAATTAGATCTGATTGACGGTAAATATGATAAGCTGGATAATGTGTATCCACATATAATTCTAATCCCATGGCCATGGCACGTATGCAAAAATGTCGATCTTCCCCCCAAAATGAAATATTAGGAATCTCTTTAAAACACACACCAGATTTCATTGCTTTTTGGCTAATTAAGGTGCATGCTCCAAGTCCCCCTACGTTATACACCCCTGGCTGTCTTAACATATTCAAAAACCCTTCAGTTTTTGCTATTTCTTCTTCTCCAGTTAATATTGTTTTTTCATCTTTTTTATAAAAAGTATATGTATCCATCATCCAAACTTGCGGCAGTTCTCTACTATTAGCTGCCCATTTAGTCCAAAAAATATTTGAAATAATATCCTTTTTTGATTTAATCAATTGCTGTAAAGTGTCTGGATGAAGAACCAAATCAGAATCGATTAAAAATAAATAATCATACTGATTTTCTTTTGCATAATCAATTATTTTATCCTTCATTGCAGCTACTTTCCAAACTTGATTTGTGGGCCAGTAATGAGTGTTTTCATCCTTATAATAAGATTCTGGAGGGGATTTTTGGTCTTGTAAAATTGTAACGTCTGTACGATTGCTACAAAATTGATTCAATATGTTTTTGGACACTAGGTCTTCATTGTCATCAAAAAAGATATAATGCACAACACAGTTTTCGGTGTTTAATTCTGTTAATGAAAAGAGAAATTCATTCAAAATAGAAGGGTATTGATGAATAGGGCTTCCAATTATTATTCTGTTTTTCATTGTAATCCTCCTTGGTATCACAATAAATCATTGTTTTTTATAATGTATATGGTTCTGATGCAGAAAATAACCTATAAATTAGGTTACAGCTAACAATATCCTTCAAAGAAATGAGTACATTCAAAACAGAGAACAATCATTTATAATCGGATGGATTAGATCACGAATCGTATCACTACCTCACTTAAAATGGGCGTTTCACAATTCAATATTTTTAAAGAAAAAGTATTCTGTCGAAAAATGATACATTCCAGCAAATTCTAGATATGAACAAAAATAATGTCATTTCTTTTTAGCAGTTTATATATATTTGTTAAAGACCTGGAAGGCATATTAATATGCCTTTTTGTAAAAAGACTTTAGTTAACATTCCGAACCGCATACATATTATAGGTGTAAGTAACCTTGGAATATCTATACTAATCGTAGAAAAACATAGATAAATATGCTACAGCCTATTAAGTTCTTTGAACAGTAACAGAAGAAATATGAACTAAAACGGAAAGAGGAGATTCAAGTGATTACAAAACCTAGACTTCTTCTAAGTATGGTAGTTAAAAACGAAGAAAATCGTTATCTGCAGAGAGCGTTAGAACATCACTTGCCATTTGTGGACCATGTGGTGATTGTTGACGATGCGAGCACAGATGGGACGATAGAGTTATGTAAAAAACTATTAAAAAATACCCCTTATACACTTATAGAAAATGAAAATTCTATGTTTACAAATGAGGTTCAACTTCGTCAAAAACAATGGGACGAAGCTGTAAAATTGAAACCTGAATGGATTTTAAATTTAGATGCAGACGAAATTTTCGAATCTGGTTTCGAACAAGAAATAGGAAATATTTTAACTCATAGTCACTATGACGCGGTTTACTTTCGGCTATATGATATGTGGTCAGAGACCCACTATAGAGATGACGATTACTGGCAAGCCCATCGTTATTACCGTCCATTTTTAATAAGATATCGTGATGAATTAACGTATAGTTGGAACAATACCCCTTTACATTGTGGAAGATTTCCTAATACTATTTTGCAATTTCCTTATACATGCCATTCATCCAGATTAAAACATTATGGATGGGCTCAAGAAAATGACCGTCAAAGGAAATATGAACGCTATAAAAAGCTAGATCCTGATGCCATATATGGATGGAAGGAACAATATGACTCCATATTAGATCCTACTCCCAATTTAGTGAAATGGGTGGACTAATGGTTCTGGTGCAAAAAATATAACACGTGTACAATGAACCTTTACATCTTGAACACAATGATACTATCACCCTACAGAAGATGTGCGATTAGTATGAAAAAGGAAATCTTGTTTAGACCGCCGCACTATCAACCACATATTACTTTGAGGTGTCACAGTAAATCTGGAGCACAATATAGAGAGAAATTATTCTATATAAGAGGTGTTCACCGATAAAAAGAAGAAGAACCAATAAATAACTTAAAATTTGAGTAAACGAAAAGGATCCTACCACTCTCGGTAGGATCCTTTTATTTTAATGAATGATTTTACTTCCTTTTGCGTTCTCAACAAACTTTTCACTTGATTTGTTAATTGGCTTTTTCAGTACTAATGCCGCCACAACTATGATAACTACAAAAGCAGTTAGCACGAGTAAATCTCTAGTTACTATATCCCAAAGCATTCCACCTACAGTTTCACGAATTGCGCTAATTGCGTACGTGAATGGCAAGAATGGATAAATCATTTGGAAGAACGGTGGTGTCATTTCAATTGGGAATGTACCACCCGATCCTGCTACTTGCAGTACAAGTAAAATGATCGCCATCGATTTCCCAACGTTTCCGAAAATAGAAACGAGTGAGTACACGATACAAACAAATACTCCCCCAATAAATAAACTAAATAACACAAACCAGAATTTATCGACTACGTACGTACCGAGTAAGAATATATCCCCCATCGATACGATAAACGCCTGTGAAATACCTATCGTTAAGAATGTTAATAAACGTCCAAAGTATATTTCATGGCTCTTATACTTAGCGCCCTCTTCATGTACTTCTACCGTTAATAACGAAACCATTAATAGTGCGCCTACCCATAATGCAAGCACTGTATAGAATGGTGACATCGCTGAACCGTAGTTCGGCATCGCAAATAATTTATTCTCTTTTAAATTTACTGGATTTGCGAAGTAATCACTTTGCTTTTCAACATCATTTTTCAATAAGCGTATGATGTCTTTTATATCCTCTTCTGATTCAAAATCACGAATTTTATTTGCTAATTCTTTAATCTTTTTCTCAGTAGCTGGCATTTCAGCTTTAATATCTGCTAATTTCTTTCTACCGTCTACTAATCCTTTTGATGAATCTTCTAGTAACTTCTTAACATCTGGAAGCTTTTTGTTTGCATCATTTAAAATTTGAGTTGTATTTTTAGACATCTCTTTTGTACGAGCAATTGCTGTATTGAAGCCTGGTACAATTTCTGCATCATACGTCGATAATACATCTGTTAATTGAGCTGATCCGCCTTTCGCAGCGTTGTTAATACTCTCAATTACATCTTTTGTAGGCTTCTGCCCATTATTAATAAGTGTAATTCCCTTATTCGTTGCCTCTACACCTTTTTGTAAACTACTTTTCGCTTTATTTAACTTTGTAATTCCATTATTAAGGTTTTTATCACTATTCACATCTGCTAAAACCTTATTTGTACTTTCTAAAACTGGGATCATATCATTAATTAAACCGATTCCAGATTGGAATTGACTATTTAAGCTATTTAAAGCTACTTTCGTTGAATCTAAACCGTTAACACCTTTATTTTGTATATCTTCTTTTGCTTTTTGTAAATCTGCTTTAGCACCTTCAAGGCCATTTTTCGCTTTATCGTAATCTGCTTTTGCATTATCATATGCTGTATTTGCATCAACTTTAGCTTGATCTACTGTACTAACTGCTTTTTGATAATCTGCTACAAATGTTTCATTGTAGTCTTTTTCAGCTTTATCAATTAATGCATTTGCTGCATCTAATTTTTGATTAGCTACATCTGTTACATCTTTCTTTACTTCTTGTCCTGTACCGACAGCATTTACAATGTCTTTAATACCGTTGTTTGCATTTTCCATACTGCTTTTAAGATTGGTTAAGTGATCCACTCGTCCTTTGAAAAAGCTTTTTCCAAAATCAGTCGTCACTGAGTTTTGAAGTTCAGTAAATAAATTAATAAGATATGAAATACCATCTGTACCAGTTTGCAAGTGATCTGATACGGCATTTAAATCTTTCTTTGCTTGTTCTGGATCAAATTTCCCATTTTGTAATCCATTTAAAACACTTTTCCCATAAGCTGTTCCTGCACGTGATGAACTTAAAACATTATTTACTGTTTGATTAATACTTTGCGCTATACCCTTATAACCATCACTATTCAACTTAGAAAGGTCCGGTCTCGCTGGGAATTCAGGCAATCCATTCATTCCAGACAAATCAGGAATAGCTAAATCCACACCCGGATTCATTAAAAAGTCAGTAAATGCAGCTGCACTATCCATAACGCCTTTTGCTGCTACTAAATCATTTCTTATTGTTGCTGGAGCATTTTTCAACGTTTGATCTTGATTCGCAAAGAACTTGTCTAAATTTGCCAACGCTTCCTGCCCATCATTTATTACACTCTCTACAACAGGTAGATCTTTTTGTGCTACTTTCACAATGTCTTCTGCTTGAGTCGCATCATCTAATGCCTTATCCACAAGTGTATTCATTTCTGGGAACTGCGCTTCTAACTTAAATACAAGATCCTTTACCTTTTCAATACTTGGTAAGTTTGTTTCTAAATCGATTCCAAGGTCATTGAAGATTTTAAAAATCTCACCGTTTGCTGTTTTAACAAAGTTTTTACTAACCTCTTCTGTAAGACCCGATGCACCTTTAGCTGTAATCTTCGGTGCAATGGCATTCACTTTTTCATTTACGTAATAATCAATTTCCGGTTTCTGTGGATTTTCATTCAAGACTGTTGCAATCTTTTCAGAAAAATCTTTTGGAATAGTAATACTCGCGGAATAATCTCCACGCTCTACTCCATAAATTGCTTGCTTTTCATCGACAAACTTCCACCCGAAATTTTTATCCTTCTTAAGTGAATCTACAATTTCTTCCCCAATGTTAATATCTTTCCCTCTTAAATTTGACCCAACATCTTGGTTAGAAACTGCAATCTGGATTCCTTTCGTATTTCCGTAAGGATCCCAAGAAGCTTTAATGTTAAACCACGCATATAACGATGGTAGAACCATTAATCCTAAAACAATAACAATTGCAGCCCAATGTTTGGCCACATTCCGTAAGTCTGTCTTATAAATACGCCAAATTTGTTTCATATAAGTTATCACCTAATTATATATTTTTCCTTCTTTAGAAAATGATGCACACATTTTGCAATTATATCACTTTCTACATCGTGGATTAAACGAAAATGCACTATTTTCCCTATTAAATATTTCACTTACTTTATTATATAACGAAGTAAGTGAAAATATGAATACAAAATGACCAAATCGGTTTTACATTCAGTAATAACAAATATATAGGAAATGTCATAAAAAATACAAGTATTTTCTCTTGGAAATACTTGTATTCCTAAAAAATCCTCACAGCTTTTTTTATATCTGTGAGGATTTCTTCTATTATATATCTAATTGAACTTCTACACCGAAATGATCTGAAATTACATTTCGATTTGTACCATTAAAAATGACTTTTGAAGAACGAACGGTTTTACTTTGGTTACACAATATTAAATCAATTCGCAAATTATGTTTATTTTCATCCCAACCAGCAATCTCGCCTTGGACAGTTGTTCCTTCATCCTTCTCTATTGCTAGTTCGTATGTGTCATACAAACCTTTTTGCATCATATACTCATAACCCTCGCCTTCCAAACGAGCATTGTTATTAAAATCACCCATTAAGAAGGCAAGTTCATTGCTATCTACACGCTCAATCAAACGATCGACTTGACCTTTGAATGATTCTTCTTCATCATTCCACCAACCGAGATGGCAAGAGTAAAACGTTATATTCTTACCATTATAAGCAATTGTTGTACTTACAATTTTGCGTGTTTTCCAATACGTTGTATCCTTGTTTTCTGATACAAAGAACGTATCTTCTTTTATAATATTATGCTTTGTTATAATCGCTAATCCTTCTTCGTACACATCATAACCAATATGAGAGAAATCCCAAGTAATATTGTAATCTTTTACATATAACGCTTTCAACTCTTCTAATAGTAAAAGTCCAAAATTATCTTCTTTCTTGTTACCGCATACAATTTTAGCCTGTATCGACTGACTAACTTCTTGCAATGCGATTACATCATACTCTTCTTCTTGAATTACTTTAGCAAGATATTTAATCTTTTCCATTTGATTCTCTTCTTGCCAAGAGTGACAATTTAAAGTTAGCAATTTCATATTATTACGCACCTAACATATCTTGAATGTCTGACTTTAATACGTCAGCTTTCGGGCCATATACTGCTTGTACACCTTTATCTTTTACAATAAGTCCTAAAGCACCATTTTGTTTCCATTTTGCTTCTGGTGCAACAACATCTAAATCTTTTACTGTTACACGTAAACGTGTCATACAAGCATCTACGTCAGCAATATTATCTTTTCCGCCCAATAAATCAATAACTTTTGTTGCTAATGAACCATCTTGTACGTTTCCTGTTCCTTCTGATGACTCATCTTCATTATCAATGTAGTTACCTGCACGTCCTGGTGTTGGTAAATTGAATTTTTTAATTAAGAAATTGAATAATGTAAAGTTAAGACCGAAGAACACTAGTGAGACAATGACAAAGTTAATTAAATCTCTTGTTAATCCTGCATTGACCATCATTGGTGTACGAGTAATTAACTCAATAAATCCGAATGCATGAACACGTAAATGAATTAAATCTGCTAATGCGAATGCAAGACCTGTTGTAATTGCATACACAACATATAATACTGGCGCAATAAACATGAACATGAATTCAATTGGTTCTGTTACACCTGTTAAGAATACTGCTAATGCAGCTGATAAGAACATTGGTTTATATTTTGCACGTTTTTCTTTATCAACATTACGGAACATCGCAAACGCAATCCCCATTAAAGCTGCTGATGAACCAATAACTTGTCCAGCTTTGAAACGAGCTGGTACAACGTTATTTAATAAATCGTTATATGCTTTCATATCTCCATTTGCTAATAAGTTATTTAAATCTGTAATCCATGCAAGCCATAATGGATCTTGTCCTGCTACAATTTGTCCAACTTTTGAGCCAGTTAACATCGTATATGTTCCGCCTAGCTCTGTGTAGTTCATCGGAATCGTTAACATATGATGTAATCCAAACGGTAATAATAAACGTTCTAACGTTCCGTATACAAATGGTGCAACAACTGGTGCGCTATCTTTAGATGCTGCAATCCAGCGACCAAATTCATTTAATCCACTTTGGATAAATGGCCATAAAAGTGATAATACAATCGCAGTGACTGTAGACCAAACAATTACAACGAATGGTACGAATCGTTTTCCATTAAAGAATGCTAATGCCTGTGGCAGTTTATTATAATTGTAGTATTTGTTATATAAAGTAGCTCCTAAGAAACCTGTGATAATCCCTACGAAAACTCCCATGTTTAATGCTGGTGCACCAAGTACAGAAGTGAAATAATCTTTTACAAGTAAATCACCTGCTAATGATGAAGAAACTGTCGCTTTTGAATCCGCTAACATTTGGGCGTTTACGCCAAAGATAGCTCCTGTAATTCTGTTTGTTAAGACGAATGCTAACAGTGCTGCAAATGCACCACCTGCGCGATCCTTCGCCCAAGATCCCCCAATTGCTACTGCGAATAAAATATGAAGATTTGTAATAATTGCCCAACCGATGTCTTCCATTACTCGAGCAATGGTATGAACTGCGTTAATATCCCCAGCAGACATCCCAATTAACTTACCGATAGAAATCATTAAACCAGCTGCTGGCATTACAGCTACAACAACTAATAATGCTTTCCCGAACTTTTGCCAAAAATCAAAAGACGTAATTTTCATCTGTTCTTCCTCCCCTTTATTTATAACAACATAATGATTTAAATTATAATTTCTGTTTTTCTTATGAAAACGATTCCTTATATTACTTTTCCCTTTACGCAACCGTTTTCATAAATCTATTTTAATAAAAGCGTTTTCACATTGCAATAGAAATTTATTTTTTTTCATAAAAAAAGATGCTCAAAGAGCATCCTTTTTTATTATGAAATGCGATAAACCCTTGTTTCATAAGGTTTTAACGTGATTGAAGTTACTTGTTCATTTTCTGCAACTTCATAGTTATTTAAAAGCAAACGTTTGCGTTCTAATGTAAATATACCCTCATTATACACTGCTTCCTCTTTCGAGATATTACTAATAACAATGATTTTTTCATCGTTTAATGTACGAGTATATGCGTAAATTTGCGGATCATCTTCTAAAAGTAAATCATACGTACCATAATTTAATACATCGTGCTCTTTTTTCAAGGCAATCATCTTCTTGTAGAAATTGAAAATCGATCCCTCTTCATTTTTCTGCTTTTCAACATTAATTTCTTCATAATTTGGATTCATGCCAAACCAAGGTGTTCCCTTTGTAAAGCCAGCATTACTTTCAGCATTCCACTGCATAGGTGTACGTGAATTATCGCGGCAAGAAGCCCATATAATTTCCATCATATCTTGATGCGATACTCCTTCTGCAATTTTCTCACGATATAAATTTTTAATTGCTACATCATCATAATCTTCAATATTTGGGAATTGAACATTTGTCATACCAATTTCTTGTCCTTGATAAATAAACGGTGTACCGTGCATAAAGAAATACATCGCACCTAAAGCTGTTGCACTTTCACGCCAAAATTGTTTATCATCTCCCCACGTTGAAACGATACGTGGCTTATCGTGATTCTCGATATATAAAGCATTCCATCCTTTATTTTCTAATCCTTTTTGCCATTTCGTTAATACCTTTTTCAATGCTACAACATCAAGGTCTTTCTTCTTTTCTGCATCCCATAAGCTTAAATGTTCAAACTGGAATACCATATTGAATTTACCTTTTTCTTCTCCAACCCAAAGCTCAGCATCTTCAATCTTAACGCCGTTAGCTTCACCAACAGTCATAATGTCGTACTTAGAAAATGTATTTTCTTTTAACTCTTCTAATAAAGGTTGAATACCATTTACATTCATATGCTTATCAAAAGATGGCACATATTTTAACTCTTTTGGATTTGGCATATCCTTGAGGCCTTCTTCTTTTTTAATATGGCTGATCGCATCAACACGGAAACCATCGATACCTTTATCAAGCCACCAATTAACCGTATCGTATAATATTTCGCGAACTTCTTTATTCTCCCAGTTCAAATCTGGTTGTTTACGCGAGAATAAATGTAAATAATATTGACCTGTTACTTCATCGTATTCCCATGCCGATCCATTAAAAATACTTTCCCAGTTGTTTGGTTCTACGCCGTCTTTACCATCATGCCAAATATACCAATCACGCTTCGGATTGTCTTTAGATGAACGAGATTCAATAAACCATGGATGTTCATCACTCGTATGATTAATAACTAAATCAATAATAAGCTTCATATCACGCTTATGAACTTCATCTAGTAAAGCATCAAAATCTGCCATTGTACCAAACTCATCCATAATATCTTGATAATCACTAATATCATAACCATTATCATCATTAGGTGACTTATACATTGGACAAATCCAAATTACATCTATACCTAAATCTTTTAAATAATCCAGTTTTGCAATAATACCTTGTAAATCTCCAATACCATCACCATTTGAATCCATAAAGCTACGTGGATAAATTTGATAAGCAACCGCTTCTTTCCACCATGTCTTATTCATAACCATTCTCTCCTTTTGCATCCCACCGGAATTTTTATGCAAACGTTTTCGTAACACTATCATAACAAAATATGAATAGTTTGCAACTGTTTTCATTGAACTCTATGTAGATTCCTTATTCTTATGCTTTATCCCGCTATTGGCCGGGCAGTAAGAACCCTATCTCAAAATTCAGCGAAAGCAAAAAAGTTCGGTGGGGGTCGGGCTGCCCCTAAAAGTCCGATTGGTGAGGGCTGATAATCAGTGGGGGAGGAACAAAACCCCCCCACTGATTAAAGTTTCACTTTATTTCTCACAAAGGGAAATCTCATTCTGTACCTGCTCTTGTCCACGCACGTTACATACACTTCTCATACATTAATACAAAGCTCTGATTATTTTAGAAAGGAGTGTTAAATTGAAACAAACAAAATTAACAGGTCGTATCGTTGTGCCCTCAGACCCTGACTATGACGTAGCCCGAATGAATTTAAATTTAAGTATTCCAAAACTCCCTTGTATTATTGTTTTTTGCCAAAATAAAAATGATGTGTGTAACGCCTTAAAATGGGCACGCGAACGTCATATACCATTTCGCTTAAGAAGTGGACGTCATAGTTACGAAAATTTCTCTCTTTTAAATGGTGGACTTATTATTGATGTAAGTGAAATGAATAGAATTACTGTTCATACAGGGAAATTAACAGCAACAATTGAAGCTGGTGCAAATTTAGGCGCTGTTTATAAGGAACTTTGGAAACATGGCGTTACAATACCAGCTGGTACAAGTGCAAGTGTTGGAATTGTTGGATTAACACTTGGCGGCGGCATCGGCATGCTTTCACGCTTATTTGGACTAACATGTGATCAATTGCTAGAAGTCGAAATGGTACAAGCATGTGGAAAGTTTAGTGCAAAAACCATTCGTGCCAATGAAAAGGAAAACCCTAACCTGTTTTGGGCATGCCGCGGTGGTGGTGGTGGAAACTTTGGAATTGTTACTTCCTTAACTTTTCGAGTCCATCCTATAAAAAATGTATCAATTTTCTCGCTTACATGGGAATGGGATGACTTTATTGCTGCATTTCAAGCTTGGCAAAACTGGGCACCTTATATAGATGAACGTCTCACTTCATCAATTGAATTATTCTCCAAACAACGCAATAAAATCGAAGTAAAAGGT
The DNA here is from genome assembly GCF_030348325.1 of Bacillus hominis. Classification (NCBI taxonomy): domain Bacteria; kingdom Bacillati; phylum Bacillota; class Bacilli; order Caryophanales; family Bacillaceae; genus Bacillus; species Bacillus hominis. Next base: position 395,137 of record NZ_JAUCFS010000005.1, on the reverse strand, counting down.
GAGTTTGTTGGGCCTCCTTCTGAACTCTACCCTCTATTATCTCCTCTTCTTGAAACTGGTAATCCCTCTCTCTTTATAGATGAAGTTCCTTATATAGAGGCTGTTCAATTTTTTAATAGCGGTAATATCCCTGAAAATTTCAAGCGCTCTGGTTCCTACGTATATAAACCTATTCCCCTGAAAGGTATTCAAATTATGCAGCACTTTCTTTCTCATACCCCAAATAAAGATGCGAGTATTTGGCATCAATCACTTGTAGGTGCTGTTGAAAATATTCCGCCCACTGAAACAGCTTATTTCCATCGTAAAGCGATTATTGCGCAAGAATATATTACTTCTTGGAAATGCGACGATGCAGAAAATAAAAATATACGCTGGGTTAAAGATTTACGAGAAAGCTTAGATCCTTATACACTAGGTGACTATGTCAACTGGCCCGATATCGACATCAAAAATTGGCAAATTAGTTATTATGGTTCTAATTTTCAAAGACTACGTAAGGTGAAGACCTTATATGATCCATGCAATGTTTTTCATTTTCAACAAAGCATCCCTCCTTTTCATACGTAAAAAGGAAGAACAGAATACTGTTCTTCCCTTTTACATTGAAAATCTCTCAATTGTTTGTTTTAAATCGGCTGATTGCTTCTCTAAATCCTTTAATAATTGATCAATTACTACCATATTTTTAGACTGTTGCATCGTCACACGTGCCACTTCTTGTGAACCAGCTGATGTTTCCTCAGCAATTGCCGCTACAGCCTTTGTTTGTGCTCCTGTTTGATGAATGTGACCCACTTGTTCATTCATATAACTACTAATTTGCTGAGTTGCATCGGCGACTTCCATAATACTTGATGACATTTCTTTTAAAATTAATTCTGTAGCTTCTCCGCGTTTCGCCTCTTCTTTAGCTGTCTTTACTTGCTCAGTCATTTTCATCGCGACTTGTTGCACTTCATCTTGCATATTCCGTAATAATTGCGCTATGTTTCTGGCAGAATGATCACTTTCATCAGCAAGCTTACGAACTTCTTCTGCCACAACTGCAAAACCTCTTCCATGCTCTCCTGCACGAGCTGCCTCAATGGAAGCATTTAGTGCTAATAAATTAGTTTGGCTAGCAATCTCACTCACAACAGACACAATATGTTCTACTTGTTTCATTCTTTCTTCTAACTTCTGTACATTTTGCATTGAATCTTCATTTTCTTTCGCCAATGTTTGAATACCTTGAATTAAAGAAGTAAAGACACGAGTACTTTGTCCTAAAGCTTGAACCATTTCTGAAGACAACTCATCAGATTGTTTTGCTTTTTCTTCTACTTCACTCGCAATAGAAGTTGTCGTATCAACGGCAGAAACAATCGCCTGGATTGACGCCGCTGATTGCTCAGCGCCGGAAGAAATCTCTGCAAGAGTTTCGGACACACCTTGCGCTTGCTTGGTCGCTTCCTCTGTTTGTTTTCTAATTTGCTGAACTTGATTATTTGTATAAGAAAATGTAGTATCAATATTTTTTACCATACCTCTTAAATTCCCTAGCATCATATTAAATGCAACACTTAAAGATTTAATTTCATCATCTGTCTTTGGCAATGGTACATCTTCACGAATATCACCCTCAGCCGCTTTTCTTGCAGCTTCTTCCAACTTCCTAAGTGGTTTAATTAAATAAATTGCTGCCCCATACGCTAAAATGCCCGACCATATTACACCTGACAGCATAACGATAATATTATAAACAGTCTGACTTACATAACTTTGAAAATAATCGTATATAACGTAAATAAAAAATAAACTTGTTGAATATGTAATGAAAGCTAAAACTGTAGTAAATAGCATAAGTTGTGTACGTAAACCAAAGGAAAATGTTTTCCTTTCTTTTTCCATCTCTTTTTCCCCCTTTTTATAACCAATATATGTACTACCTATATATTATTATCCATATTTTCGCTATAGAAAGATATAGAGATTTTTAAAACCATTATTTCCTTAAATATCAAATCCCGTGAAAAAAATAGAGGATTCTGACAATTTATGACTAATAACAGAAATAAGGGGCAACATTTGTAAATATATTTTTGACTGGGGGTTTTGTATGATTCAAGTTCGAAATCTAGTAAAATCATTCGGCTCACTTGATGTTTTAAAAGGAATTGATTTAGAAGTAAAAGAAAAAGAAGTTGTTGTTTTAATCGGTGCCAGTGGTTCCGGCAAAAGTACATTACTTCGCTGTCTTAACTTTTTAGAAATGTACGATGAAGGTGAAATTCACTTACAAAGTGAGCGAATTGATCCAAAGCATTCAAATTTAAACAAAGTCCGTGAAAATGTCGGTATGGTTTTTCAGCACTTTAACCTCTTTCCTCATATGACCTCACTAGAAAACATCATAGAAGCACCTATTCACGTAAAAAAATTGGAGACAGCAAATGCAAAGGAGATTGGAAATCAACTCCTACAAAAAGTCGGCCTACAAGATAAAGCAGATGTAACTCCCCACCTTCTTTCCGGTGGTCAAAAACAGCGTATTGCGATCGCACGAGCTCTTGCCATGAATCCTAAAATTATGCTATTTGATGAACCTACCTCAGCCTTAGACCCTGAACTTGTTGGAGAAGTATTGCAAGTTATGAAAGAACTTGCTGAAGAAGGAATGACAATGGTTATTGTTACTCATGAAATGAATTTCGCAAGAGATGTAGCTGACCGCGTCATCTTTATGGATGACGGGAAAATTGTGGAAGATGCTCCGCCAGAACAATTCTTTTCCGCTCCATCGCATGAACGGGCAAAGCAATTTTTACGCAACGTTTTATAATGTAACTTCTGTTTCAAACGTAAAGAAATGCATTCATACGGGGCTCAACTAATTGTCCAAATAAAATATCTCCATAACATATTGAACACAATCCGTATGATCAATATATAGGAGGGGTTTTATGAAAAGAAAACTATTAACCATTGTTGCGAGCATTACATTATGTACATCCTTCATACTAGGAGCCTGTAGTAAGGAAAGCTCTACCACTTCATCTAATGGTGAAAAAGAATTTCGTTATGCGATGAGTGGTTTATACAAACCTTTTAACTATAAAGAAAATGACGGGAAACTTGTCGGTTTTGATGTAGAAATAGGTGAAGCTCTTGCGAAAAAGATGGGAATGAAACCTGTTCCTGTTACAAATCCTTGGGAAACATTGATTCAAGGTCTACAATCAAAAAAATATGATGTGATATTAGGAAGTATGGCAATTACAGAAGAACGATTAAAAGCCGTGAATTTCTCAAATCCATATTATCGCTCTGGTGCACAAATTTTTGTAGCTAAAAAGAATACATCTATCTCTTCTCCAGAGGACTTGAAAGGTAAAAAAATAGGGGTTGTAAAAGCAAGTACTTTCAAAACCCTTGTTGCAAAATATACAGATCAAATTACAGAATATGATAGTGATATTACTGCACTTATGGACTTAGAACCAGGACGTGTAGACGCAGTTATTACTGATCAAATGGTTGGTCTTCGTATGATTAAAGAAGGTAAATCAAATATAAAAGAAGCTGGAAAACCGTTAAACCTTGATGAAATGGGAATTGCTATTCATAAAGACAATAAAGACATGGTCGAAAAGGTAAATAAAGCGCTAGATGAAATCATTAAAGACGGCACGTATGAAAAGATTAGTAAGAAATGGTTTGGGCGTAATATTCTTGGAGACGAGGCAAAAACAAAGTAAGTTAGCTATTCAAAAATTTCATACATCATGCCCCACTTTTCACCCCGCTATTTGCGGGCAGTAAAACCTCAACTCCAAAATTTGGTTGTAAAACAAAGAAGTTAGATAGGGGCTCAACTGCCCGTACATGCCCGATTAGTGAAGACTAATAATCAGCGGGGGGATCTCCCCCACTGATTAAAGTTTCACTTTATGTGGGGCATTTCATTCCTTAATAAAATCCATACAATATGAGGTGACACATATGTTTGAAATTTTTATCTCTACCTATCCCACACTCTTAAAGGCTACTATTGTCACATTACAATTAACATTAACATCCCTATTACTCGGTTCACTAATTGGATTACTAGTCGCTTTCTTTCGAATCTCTAACAATAAGGTTTTAAATAGTATTGCTCATGTCTATATCGCCATTATTCGTGGTACACCTTTAATTGTTCAAATCGCAATTCTCTATTTCGGTATTACATCTGTTATTGTTTTCACCCCTTTTTGGGCAGGAGCAATTGCTTTAGCAATCCATAACGGTGCATATATTACTGAGATTTTCCGCGGGTCCATTCAATCCGTTGACCGGGGACAATTAGAAGCTGCTCGCTCTTTAGGGATGCCTTACCCTTTAGCGATGCGCCGAATTATATTACCACAAGCATTTCGTCTGTCTCTTCCCCCTCTAGGGAACCAATTTATTATTGGATTAAAAGATTCTTCACTTGTCGCTTACGTAGGTATGTCCGAATTATGGGGATCCGGTTTATCAATTGCCGCAGGTAACTTCCAGCAATTAGATACATATATCATTGTTGGTGTATACTATCTCGCACTAGTTCTTCTATTTACTTATCTTGTTAGTCTTCTAGAAAAACGACTACAACGGAAAGAAAACAACTCTGTCCACGTCAAGACAAGGAACAAGAAAGAAGTTTCTTTATAACAAAAAGCAAGCTCTAAGAGAGCTTGCTTTTTCATCGTAAAATATATCTATTATTGATTTGCTTTTTTTATATTCTCTTTTTCCTCTATATGTTCCTCACGATATGAAATATTATGAGGATCTAGTCCATTTCCTAAAGAACCATAGAAATGCTCCCTATGCGGATCCACTAATTCACTTCCGTGATAATACACACGTGGTGTATTCCAAAGCGCTGCCAATGCTTTTGTCATCGGCATTTCGTGATAGCGTTCCGGCCACATTTCTTTAATTTTATCTTTTACTAATGGATAGTATTTAGAACTCATAGCAGGAAACAGATGATGTTCTGTATGGTATGAGAAATTGAAATGTAAAACGTCTACCCAGCGCGGCACTGTTACTGATAAACAGTTTGCTAACGGATCATTTACTGGAACAATTGGATTTAAGCGATGATTTGTTGCGATATATGCCATTACAATAAAGTTAGCAATTAACAACGGAATCACATATGCAAAGAACCACTTTGCAGGTCCCATAATAAACAATAAACTAATCCAAACTGTCCAAGGCAAAAGAAGTTGTAGCCATACAGATTTTTGATTGGATGACTTAAATTCTTTTATAAAATGAAAGAACATTCGAGTCGAATGTAACGTAAATTGAATTGTTAATGACAGAAAACTGAAGAATGAACGTACATGAAGAGGCATGCGATATACCCAACTCAAAAACTTACTCTTTTTCATTTTCTCAAATGTTGGCCATGCATCTGGATCATTCTCTTCATGCTGTGTGTGAACATGATGCGTTGCATTATGCCACTTTCTCCAAAGTTTTGGGCCAGTTGATAATGGCATAAATGCTATCGCGCCTAAGAAATCACGAAGCCATGCCTTTCTTACAACTGTTCCATGTAAAATTTCATGCCCTAAAAACCCAAGTGAAGCAAAACATAATCCGAGAACAATCGCAATTCCTAGATTTGCCCACACATTCAATTCAAATACACCAATCGCTATTAACCCCGCTAATGCCACAAGTAAATAAGCCAGTCCACCAAATAAACGAGTAGGCACTGGTTTAAATGCTTTTTTCGGCAAATGTGGTGATACACGTGCTGCATACCACCCAAACGTATGAAGCTCCTTCATCCTTTTGCCCCTTTCTTATGCCGCGCCCTGCGCAACTTGCATATATTAATTCTTGCTTCCAGATTGATTTTACTAGGTGATCCAAAAAGCATTTATTATAAGGAAAATATACTCACTCTACCGTCACTTATTTTTCGCTTTTATTATCAATGAAAAACATTTCTCTTTTTACTCTCTATCAACCTTTCCACATGATGAATCATAACAATAGAATTTCTATATTGTCAACAACTTTTATGACCTAGTAATAAAAGTTGGTTATATTTTTATAATTACACTTTATTGCACTAAAGAAAAAGTATAGATTTCACAAGGCTTTATCCGCTATACATATACATCCAATTAAACTCCATAGACTCTATCTTATTCAAGAACTCTCTATATAATCCACAAATGGCATCACTTAAATTTAGCTTTATATAAATCCTACTTCCTCATACTGCCCCAACAAAATAATTATATTAAAATAATTTTATATTTCTTTTAATAAAAATAGGATGCTACTAAAACAACATACATGAATTCCATATAATATGGAAATATTAAAAGGAAAATTGTTCTAAAATCAGGAGGTTTCCGCAATGACAAGTGATACATTTCCACAATTGCCATTATCTTATTGGATTGACTCTACTCCGTTTCCTACTTTCCCTCGTTTATCCGAAAATATAAAGACGAAAGTTGCTGTTATCGGTGCTGGTATTACAGGTATTACTACTGCCTATTTACTCGCGAAAGAAGGCATCGACGTTGTGTTAATTGATTCTGGCCTTATTTTAAACGGGACGACTGGACATACAACGGCGAAAGTAACAGCACAACATGATCTTATTTACGACGAATTAATAAATCATTTCGGTGTTGAAAAGGCCAGACTTTACTACGATTCAAATAATCATGCTCTACAATTCATAAATGACACTGTGCAAACATATAAAATCGACTGTAATTTTTCAAATGAAGATTCATATTTATATACAACTACTGATAACGGATTAAGAAATTTATCGAAAGAATATGAAGCTTATCAAAAATTAAATATACCTTGTGACTATGTTCAATCTCTATCGATTCCTATTCCCGTACAATCTGCACTTGTAATGAAAAATCAAGCACAATTCCATCCCCTCCTTTATTTGAAAATACTTTTAGAAAAGTTTGTGGAGATGGGTGGAAAGGTCTATGAACAAACAACAGCTATGGATGTGGAAAAGGGAGATTATCCACAAGTAATTACAAAGGAGGGCCATCGCATCACTTGTGAATATGTTGTTTCTTGTTCACATTTCCCTTTTTATGATGCCAATAGCTTTTTCTTTACGCGAATGTACGCAGAACGCTCCTATGCTCTTGCAATAAAAGCAAAAACAGATTATCCAGGGGGCATGTATTTAAGTATCGATGATCCAAAACGCTCCATACGCTCTATAACAAGCAATGGTGAAAAATTAATTTTAATTGGCGGAGAAAGTCATAAAACAGGACAAGGAATAAATACGATGCTTCATTATGAAGCACTATATTCTTTTGCTGAAGCAACTTTTGGAGTAGATGAAGTTCCCTATAGATGGTCAGCGCAAGATTTGATTACTCTAGACAAGCTCCCTTATATCGGACATATTAACGAAAGAAATCCAAATATATTTGTTGCAACTGGATATCGCAAATGGGGAATGACAACTGGAACCGCAGCAGCCCATTTACTGAAGGACTCCATTCTAAAAATCCAAAGTCCATATAAAGAACTTTTTGCACCATCACGCTTTCATGCAAATCCAGATATAAAAACATTCCTTTCTCAAAACATTGATGTTGCCAAACATTTAATTGAAGGGAAAATTGAAGCCGCATTACGTAAACCAGAAGATCTTGAAGTTGGCGAGGGCTCTGTTGTACATGTTAACGGTAAACGAGCAGGTGCCTATAAAGATAAAGAAGGAAAATTACATATCGTCGACACGACTTGTACGCACCTCGGCTGTGAAGTTGAATGGAATAACGGTGATTGTACGTGGGATTGCCCTTGCCACGGATCTCGTTTTTCAATCGATGGAGACGTTATCGAAGGTCCAGCAGATCAACCATTGAAACGAGTTGATAACGAGTAAAAAATAAAGAAGAGCACAAACTTATTTGTGCTCTTTTTCATATACTTCAAACAACATATTTCGAAATAATGTATTTAAGTTCTCTATGTCCATTCCTAATCCCTTTTCAATTCCTTTCACATATTGTTGATAATAATTAATTTGTTCTTCTAAAAATTGATTCAACACATTAATTTTCAAACCAATATCTAATTCAGTACCCGCCTTTTTCTTTATTAACAACTTTTTAATTTCATCTAATACGCTACGTTCTAATGATAATTCTGTAATCAATCGATCAAATTCTACAGGAGGCAAAGTCGATTTCTCCTCTAACCATTTACAAGCTAAAATAGGACGTAATACATAAAAGTACTTTTTCAACTTTACATTCTCACCTTGCAAAAATTCCCGATAGTTTTTTGAAGCCATATGTAAGTAATGATATATTGTTGCTTTCGGATCAAAATCCTCTTCACTCATTTGCTGAAGCTGTTCTGGAAGGTTCGAGTTTTTCGAATAAAAAATCGGCGATCGAATCCATTCAAGTAACGCTGGATTTGACTTTGCAAACAGTTGCAATGCCTTTTTAATATCCCAACCACTTATATCTAAATCATCACTAATTGGATATTCGATTACATCACGCTTATCATTGATTGATAAATACCATTCTACAGGGTGTATATAAACAAACCTAACATCATAATCACTATCTTTCGATGGAAACCCCCACGCCCGACTTCCCGATTCCACAGCAAATAAAATTTTTACATCATTCTCTTTTTCAATTCGTTCTAGTTCTAATTCAATTTTCTCTCTCATTTCATACCATCTCCATATTTTGATTATTCCCCTGGAAATTCGACAAATATACGACTGATTTTACTATATATTAAAACAGCTGTCAGACAATTTCTGACAGCTCAATAAAGCACCTATTTTTTCTTTTCCATTACAGTAGCCGCAATGCGTTCAAACTCTTTTTGAATCTCCTCTTTAAATGCATCCACTTTTGAATAATCCATAGCAGAAATATAAATTCTTTCTAATTTATCACGGACTGATTTCGCTTTTGCTAAGAAAGACATCGCCTCATTCATTTTTGTTTTATACCGAATTGATACGTCACGAATTTCCGTAGCATACTTCTCATCTGTCCCTGGTGTAACAATGAGATCATACATATCAATAACCTCGTCACCCTCGCGACTTGGAAAGTATTCATGCGGTGCGGTGCTATCAAAAATTGCAAATCCCAATTCTCTTACGATAATCATATCGAGACTATTCGGATCAAATCCACAATGATATACTTCTACTTCAAACCCTTTTTCTTCTGCTGCCTTTGCTAATTTTTTAAGCATCGTTGATTTTCCAGAACCTGGGCGCCCTTTTATAAAATAGCGATGCGGGAGCCCTTCCGTTAAATTAGGAACGAAATCAACTGCTCCTTTCGGTGTAGCAGCTCCTAGGAATCGATGTTTCACAATCGATTTTTTTCCACTTTTATCTGTAAATAATTTCTGTATAAGCTGATTTGTTAATTCGTTTGCTTTATTAAAATCAATGTTACTAATATATATTTTCTCCCACTCATCATGTATTACCAGCGCCTCTTTAAAATACCCGTAAGCTGCTTGAAAGGCTTTACTCGCCTCTGAAACAAATCGTTCAATTTCTAATTTTTGCTTTCTTAATTTATCGGAGTCCCAAGCAACGCCTAAATTTATATACTCTTCAACAACTCCAGGCATTTTCGGCTCAATAACGTGCGGTGATGTACCGTCAACAATCCCTACTTTTAATTTTGGAATAATCACACCATCAACTGATTTATTGTCAGAAGAACAATGTAAAAATTCAATATTATACCCTTTATCTACCCATTCACGCCCTATTGCCTTTATTAAAGAAGATTTTCCCGTTCCTGGGCCTCCCTTTAAAATAAACAACCTGTCTAGCCCCTTCAAATTCTCTTCGTATAAGTTGTGAAATCCTCTAGCTGTATTTCCACCGGCATAATAATTCAATACATTCCCTGTCACTGCACTCACTCCTTCGCAGCATTCTACTTACATAAGCTACAATATGCGAAAATCTTTATTTGGGTGAATACCTATTTTGTATTGCACTAAAAAAGCAAAGATCACTTTTGACCTTTGCTTTTATATTTTTTATTTAAGTTAAGAAAGAATTGTTCCACCCTTGGACGTACCCAAGCTAAATAATCTTTATCTTTCTTCTTTGTACAAGCTATCTCTTCTCCATCTACCATTCCGACAAGTTCTAGTTCTAACAGTTGCCTCGTGAATGCTAGCATATTTACTTCTTCTGCCGGATACTCTTCTTTTAATTTCTCCTCAATTTCTCTCAATAAAAAACCGTCACGCATCATTGCTAGTGCATCAATCCAAAGTGGCGGCATTTCATATGTCTCCCCTGTAATCGTATCTTTTACAATATAATTCTTTTGCTCTTTTCGAAATTGAATCGTGTGTAAACATACAGTTGAATTTAATGTTAATTCCATCATACCACCCCTTTCATCATATCTGCATAGAAAAAAGGATGCGCCCCGCACCCCTTCTTTTCTTTTCATAACACTACCGAACCGTTACACGAGCTAAAAGCTGCATGTCGATATTTTCCTCCATTATAAACGAAGTGTTTTATAAAAAAAACCCTTCTTTAAACATTTTATAAAATGTTTATATTTACACAACAAGAACACTTTTCTGAAAAATAATTTCTTCAAATGTACTACACTGTTGGTAAATAAATTTCCACTTTCGTTCCTACGCCCATACTACTTTGAATCGCGATACTCCCTTGATGTTCCTCAATGATTTTGTATGTAATCATTAACCCAAGGCCTGTACCATTCTCCTTTGTTGTATAAAACGCCTTTCCGATTTTCTCTATTTTCTCATTCTCTATACCAAAACCTTGATCTTCAACAGAAATACACAAATTATCTCCAGCTTTTTTGAATGCACGAATATGAATGTCTCCACCTTCTTGCATCGATTCTATTCCATTTTTAATAATGTTTAACAACACTTGTTTTAATTGCTTATCATCACCATTTATAGCGGGTAAATTCCCATCTACTTGCAAATGAAATTTCACCTTATACTGAGTTGCATAACTTTCCATTAACTGCACAACATATAAAAGGATTTCCTTTATATTACACCATTCATAATTTGTTGGCTTCGGTTTTCCCAATAACATCAATTCACTAACGAATCCGTTAATCCTCTCAATCTCTTGTAACATAATTTCATAACTCATCGCATCTGCAGGATTTCTTTCTTTTTGGATTTGTGTAAATCCTTTTAAAGCCGTTAATGGATTTCGAATTTCATGGGCAATTGTTGTAGCCATAGTCCCACTAACTGCTAAATTTTCTGTCTCTTTCATATTGTTCATCATCTCAACAACTGTCCTTACATAAGACTGAAATCGTTTTAACAAAGAATGTGAAATAATAAAAAAGAATAAACATAAAACAAGCGGAATCACAACTTTTACATCTTGTAATATAAACGTAAAAAATACATATTTTCCAATTACACTACAGGAAACTAAATAAAAATATTTTCTATTCACGAAAATCGGTGCAAATAAAATTAACAATATTTCAACCATGTTTCCATTTTCAAAAACACGTTCACTGTGTAAATAAATCATTAAGTTATTAATAAGATCAATAAGCATGTACCCAATTAAAAATAAATATTTTACAAAATATACATAGCCTTGTTTTTGAAGATATATTGAAATAGGAAATAAAGATATTACTAATATATATACCCCTATTCCCATACCACCTTCTGGCCACCCTATCCTTGCTTCATTAATATCTATAGCAGGATAAACGAAATAATAGATAACGTCATATAGAAAGAATATAATATAGAATAATAATATAAATACTTTTAAAGCTTCTCTTTCTTCATAAATCAAGCTCTTGTATTTGTTCATATAAAAACTCCTCTTGATCAATCCCAAAAAACATTTCAAATATTATTTAAATTATAAATATGAAATTGCTTTCAGAGCAATATGTAACCTTCTAATACTATAAAAGGAAGGAGATACAACTCCTTCCTTTTCAGTCAAATTTTACAGAAACTTTACCCTATCATGTAGCAATCCATCTGTAAAATTATTATGCCCTATTACAAAATCCTTCATATATAAATTTAAATATTCCCCATACTTACTTTCAGTATTTAATAATAATTCTTCTACATAATAAGCGCCTTGTCCAAAGGTATCTAAAAGTAAACTACACAAGCCCGCATAAATCCCACATCCTACTTGGAAGTAAGTTGCATTTGTTTTATACTTTTGAAAAACTTGACTACTATTCATTACATTATACATGTATGTCTCGCTATTTTCATATACGAGTAACACACCAACTAAGTCCTCTCCCGTAATCTCTTCTTCTGCGGGATTAAATACTTTACGATTCCAATTCCATAAATCCTCTACTTTATCTAAGTTTTGTCTAATTAAATTTGTTGTATATTCATTAATCCGATAAAGAAAACCAACTTCCATATTAAAAGTTTTTCCTAAAATTAAGACTTCCTCATGCGGCATTAAACAACCATAAAATTCTTTTTCTCCTAACTTCACTTTATACTCTGAAGCATATACATCCTCATAAAAGTAAAGTGAACGATGATGACTCATATACATAGGATAACTCCATATCGCTTCATCAAGAAAACGCTCAACTGCCCATGATGCATAAAGTGTATGAGGTTTTATAAGCTCTTTATCATTCAAAAATGAATTATCATGTTCTACAATATAACATGCTCTTGGTTTTTCATTTGGACGTTCTTTCATAAGCTCAACAACCATCCATTGAACAACACCTGGATTCATACCTGAGCCTATAATTGCTCTTGTATTTGTAAATGTTTCTTTCTCCTTCTCAAACCTCATATACCTTTCCGTAAGCTGAAAACCAAGTAAACTATCGTCTTGATCTACCGCCTCATTTTCCAAAGCCGAATTAATATAACAAATGCCAAGGTCATTACAACAACTCAGTACCCTAATCGTATCTGCACCTGAAACATCAATAACAACCTTCGTTCTTTTTTCTTTTAAATGCTGTTTAAATTTGACTACATCTTGAAGATTTATTTCATATAAAAAAAATTGCTCTTTCAGATTTGGAAACAACTCATCATAATAACTTTTATCTTTTTGTTTTATATCCACCAAATGGAAGTTCACATTCTTTATAACTTCATAAATTGGATCTTTTTCATTTACTACCGCTTGATTCAAAATTGCTAACACTGCTTTTGCTGCCCCACCAGCACTGCCAAGTAATGTAATAGAAAACGCATTTGGAAACTGCTCCACAAACAAAACCCCTTTAATAGATTAGTTGAGCAGTACTTCCTCAAAAAATGAATTGAATACAACAAAAGGTAGCTCGTACAGATTTTTTATAATTTCGTACAAGATTACCTCTTCATAAGTAAAAAAACAGTAGCATACTTATATATTCAATTCACTTTCCCCCTCATACCCAAATAGCGGTAAACAAATAGGCTCGACCTTTTCTTCCGCATATATAAAAGAAAAAGCCAGCCCCTTTAACTAGTCTACGGACAATGGACAGATTTTACATGTTGAATATTCACATACATTTTTGCGTCACGTGCTTTTAGTATTTCAATATGTCCTTCATCAATTTTCGCCATCTTTCCGATTTTGTTATATTCCTCACCTAAATCAAAAACCATAATTTTCCCAGCCATTTTAATAAGTTGTTCTTCAAACGTTCGAGCTAACGTAATATTTAATGGATTTACGGGGAGTTCATTTTTATTGAGGGCGTAAGGTACTTGGTTCTCTTTATAAGGAATTAACCATTTCAAATGCTTTAAAGATATATATACCGTTTTATAAACCGGGCTATAAAAAACAATATAATCGTTCATTACACTTGTAACATAACCGTGTATTGGCGCATTTCCTGCCACATAAATTTCTGTAAAAATCCCTTTGGATGTGCTTAATACTTTTCTCAAAGAAATTGAAGGTGATTCCCTCTTAATTATAGAATCTACATCTGGTTTTGATATTTCTTCATCATATGGTCTTAAAAATTTATAATATTGGATATGGTATGAAGATATATATACATAGTCTTGTCCATTGTAAAGAACAACAATGTCATTCCCTACATCAATTAATACACCTTTAAACCTTTTTTCACCGATTAATTTAACGTATATATTTTCCCCAATGTTCTTGTTTAACTCATTCATCTATATCCTCCTTTCTATGAAATTGTATTTTTCTCTCTTCCATTTCAAAAAAATAATCAGGGGCAATGTTCTGTCTTTTAATAGTAAGAAATTCCTTTTCATATATCGCTAATAATTGTAGCGAACTATGAAATCGTTCTTCACTTTCAATCATAATGCCCCTCTTATTTATCAAACATTATTCTTCTTCATTCTTTTTAGGTTTAACTACTTGACTTACACTCTTAATATGAGAATTAATTACATAAATAACTTCATCACCGTTTACTAGTGTAATACTTCCATCATGTATATCACCTAATAAACCTTCCAAACACTCTGGTCCACCACGATTAATCTTTATCCATTTATACTTCAAGTCATTTAATACATCTAAAAAAGTATCTTCATCAGCGTAGAAACATGAACCATACTCTCCTTGTGCTTCTTTCACTTTCCTGACTAGACTCTTCACATGTTTCAGCTGATAATACACTACTTCTCCATGAGGTAATTGTAGTGCAAGGTAATCTTTTCCTAACAATGACAGTATACCTACTCGACTTTCCGGTCCGCGAAGATTTACTTTTACGTTCTCACCTACTAAACCTTTGATTTGCTCACAGCATACTACACCCTTCAAATCCATACCCTCCTTTCTGTATTATCTTCCTCTACTTGATTGTCTTAGTGCGCGAGCTCGACTTGAATTATTGCTGCTTTCATTACTTTTCTCATCGCTACTCTCATCACTACTCTCATCGCTCTCTCCACTTCCAGGTGCATTATAATTAACACTCTTAATATGGGATAGTGCAATTAATACAACTTCTTCTTTAATAATTAATGTTACATAATCGCTAGAAACATCTTGTAAAATACCTTCAATTTTCTCTGGACCACCACGATTAATTTTCACCCAGCGATATTTGAAATTTTGAAGTAGCGTTTCAAAGTCTTCTGCACTGTCTTCTTCCGACCATTCAAAATCACCTATTCCACCATCTTTCGTATTTTTTGTAATGCTTTTCAGATGGCAAAGCTGGTAGTAATGGTGCTCTCCTTTTTCATTCTGTAATACGAAGTAGTCCGCACCTATTGATACTATTGTTCCTTTTTGAGATTCTGGTCCACCTCTGTTTACTCTTACATAAGATCCAATTAAATCTTCCGAAAAATCCCAATTAAATAAACTCACGAGAAAACCCCTTCCATTAATTTATAAGCTTTTGCACTGATAGTATATGTATCTGTACAGGTTATGTTCGCTATGTTTGTCCCCGCTATGAAAAAATATGCTTTTAACATGTAGTACTAATACCTACAAAACTTCCTTCGCTTAAGTGAATCCTAAGGTTTCTTGTGATTTTTTATATCTTAATACACAAAGATCCCGTAATAAGATACATTCCTGTATACGTTATTACGGGATCTTTTCATAAATTTAATCTTCGTCTTTAACATCCATATCTTCTGGAATTGGTTCGTTTAATATTTCTTCCACTAACTGCTTATATTTCTCCATTTGTTCTAAATGTGTATTAAACTGTTCCTTGTTTATTAAATATTGCTCTCCATCAAACAGTGCACGAACTTTCTTTTGCTGAATTAAGTCTTCAACATACGATTTTGGTAATTTCAAATACTCCGCAGCCTCTTCTATCGTTATATACAATGTGTTCATTCCTTTATTATTTTTTCATATATATACTGTATCTTACTTTATTTTTGTAAACAAATAAAAAAGATTTTGTAAATACAAATTAAAAAGCAGGTAGATGCATTCCATATATTGTATAATAGTATAGTAAGTATTTTTTTAAATATAGAATGGTATTACCCATTTACACAAAGGAGAGTTAACATATGGCTACTCGTCACATCATTACAATGTTAGAAAAAACATTACGAGTTGAAACAGAAAACACAATTTCTCATCTATCTAATTCTTTATCCGATCGTATTCTTTCACAAAGTGCAGCAGTACATGAAAGCAATTGCTATCATACTATTGGCGAATGGTACAAAAATCATTTCTTATTCCAACAAGATGATTTCCTTTGGGCTAAATACGTTTTCTATGACGCATATTGTGAGGCTATAAAAAAACAAGGTCATCTTACAAAACGCGTTCGCCAAATATTAGAGTCATTAGCTCGAAAACACGGAAAACAATACATTGCGTCTATACTAAATATGCCATTTCCTAATGAACAGGCTAAAGGAACAGCATAAGCCAAACCTAGATTCATTGTTTTCTCGAGAGATTACAAATAAAACGTTCATGTCACATGAACTAATGAAACCGGTGTCATGATAATGATTGAAGATATAATAAACAGGAAAACCCCCATTTACCTCTCTCGTCCATACGAATAGAGAAATAAATGGGGGTATACTTGTTCCTTTATCCCGCTATTTGTGGGCAGTAAAACTTCCACCTCAAAATTCAGCGAAGGCGAGGGAGTTAGGTGGGAGCCGGACTGCCCGTAAAAGCCCGATTGGTGAAGGCTAATAATCAGTGGGGGATAGCCTCCCACTGATTAAAGTTTCACTTTATTATTTCATCATCTGCTTAATTAACTCTCGATTTCTCTTCTTAAATACTTCATTATGGGAAGAAACCATTCCGTATTCACTTGCATCTGGTTGAATAAATTGTTTCGCTTTATTCACAGCGTTTCCAGCATCTTGGAATGCCCCTGCAATTAAATGTAATTTTCCGTCATGCTTTAAAATATCTCCAGCGGCATATAATCCGTCTACCGAGGACTCACTATTTGCATTCCCTGCAATAAAGTAATTATCTACAATTGCGACATCTAGCTCACTATTTTCCAATAATGTAATGTCACGTTCATATCCATGATTAATAATAACTTCATCGATAGATAACTGAGAAACCTCTCCCGTTTCATGATTCGTTAATTCTACATATTCAATCGCTTCATGGTTAGCACCAGCAATTAATTTTGTAATCGATGTATTAAAGAAACATTCTGCCGAACTGTTCATAAGTTGTTTGACTTGTGCTTCATGACCAGATAATTCTTCTTTTCTATATGTTAAATAAACTTTTTTCGCAATCGATTCTAATTCATTTGCCCAATCAATTGCCGAGTTCCCTCCGCCTGAAATAATCACCGTTTTATCTTTGAAACGTTTTAACGATTTAACTGTATAATTTAAATTTGAGACTTCGAATCTCTCTGCACCTTCAATTGACAACTTTTGTGGATTCAATATACCACTCCCAGTTGCGACGATCACTGTTTTTGAAAAATGTTCTTCTCCATTGCTTGTTTTCAACGTAAAAATACCATCTTCATTACGAATAATTGATTCTATTTTTGTATTCAATACAACTTCAGGCTGAAATGTTAATCCTTGCTGTACAAGTTGCTCAATTAACTTCTCACCAGTAACCGGTAACAATCCGCCAATATCCCAAATCATTTTTTCTGGGTAAACATGTATTTTACCACCTAACTGTGGTTGAAATTCTATTATTTTCGTTTTCATCTCTCTTAGTCCACTATAAAATGCTGAATAAAGTCCCGCAGGTCCTCCGCCTATCACGGTTACATCAAACAATTCTTCTTGATTCATTCATGCTCACTCCTCAGCTACTAATCATTGATTATCATTCTCAATAAAATATAACCTGTTTCCGCAAAATTTACAATCAAAATTACTATTGACAATGCACCTATATATAATTATATTATTTAAAGAATCAATAGTGATAATCATTATCAGTTTGTTAATAATTAGCAATTTTGGGATTGCATTTTCTTTCATTAATATGGTCAATACTATATTGTGAAATCTCACATTCAAGATTTTTAATAAACATTTTGCATTACCACTAATCTTTCAAAAGAATTAAAGTTAAACAAATTATTGTATACACATACCATCTATTTAAAGGAGAAAAACGATGAAAAAGTTATTTATTTCACTAACAGTTCTTTTCGTTCTTGTTATGAGTGCTTGTAGCAATGGCTCTACAGACAAAAAGAGCGATGCAAAAGATAACAAATCAGAAACAATTACATACCAGTCTGAAAATGGTAAAGTAGAAGTTCCAGCAAACCCACAACGTGTTGTCGTCCTATCATCATTCGCTGGTAACGTAATGTCATTAGGTGTAAATCTTGTTGGGGTAGATTCATGGTCTAAACAAAACCCACGTTTCGATAGCAAACTTAAAAATGTCGCTGAAGTATCAGATGAAAATATTGAAAAAATCGCTGAACTAAATCCAGATTTAATTATTGGTTTATCAAATGTTAAAAATGTCGATAAGTTAAAGAAAATCGCTCCTACTGTAACATACACTTACGGAAAAGTTGATTACTTAACACAACATTTAGAAATCGGTAAGTTATTAAACAAAGAAAAAGAAGCAAAAACTTGGGTTGATGACTTCAAGAAACGTGCCCAAACAGCAGGAAAAGAAATTAAAGCAAAAATCGGTGAAGATGCAACAGTCTCTGTTGTTGAAAACTTCAACAAACAGCTTTACGTATACGGCGAAAACTGGGGCCGTGGAACAGAAATTCTTTACCAAGAAATGAAATTAAAAATGCCTGAAAAAGTAAAAGAAAAAGCATTAAAAGAAGGTTACTACGCATTATCTACTGAGGTATTACCTGAGTTCGCTGGTGATTACTTAATCATAAGTAAAAACAAAGATACTGATAACTCATTCCAAGAGACAGAATCATATAAAAACATTCCAGCAGTAAAAAATAATCGTGTATATGAAGCAAACATGATGGAATTCTATTTCAATGATCCACTTACTTTAGATTTCCAACTAGACTTCTTCAAGAAGAGCTTTCTTGGTCAATAATACAAACATGAGGAATTCTTAATTTAAGAATTCCTCTTCCTTTATTCTATGAACAGAAAAGATGTGAAACGAATGACAAAAGATCACGGCAATCCACATTCCATGGCTTTTACATACAAACTAATTTTAAGCATAATTGCATTCTTTCTTATTTTTATGGTGGCAATGGTATTAGGTGCTGCAGATACTTCTATAAACGATGTATGGTTAGCACTTACTTCCTCCGCTAAAGGAGACAAAATATCTATTATCCGTGAAATACGTTTGCCACGTGAAGTGGCTGCCATATTTGTCGGAGCTGGACTTGCTGTTTCTGGGGCAATCATGCAAGGATTAACACGCAATCCACTTGCTGATCCTGGGTTACTAGGCTTAACTGGTGGCGCAAATGCTGCACTTGCACTAACACTTGCTTTCAATCCTTCTATAAGCTACCTTTACCTAACGCTAGCTTGCTTTATCGGTGCTGCAATTGGCGCTATTATGGTATTTGGGATTGGTATGGTGAAAAAAGGCGGACTTTCTCCTCTTCGAATTGTATTAGCCGGTGCTGCAGTTTCAGCATTTCTACTCGCAATTTCAGAAGGAGTCGGCATTTACTTTAAAATTTCACAAGATGTATCAATGTGGACTGCCGGGGGAGTAATTGGAACTACTTGGAGCCAGTTAAAAATTATTATTCCCGTTATTTCATTAAGTATATTTATCGCTATCTTACTTGCGAGAAAATTGACAGTCCTTAGTTTCAGTGAAGAAGTTGCTGTTGGACTCGGTCAAAAAATTATCGTCATTAAAACAATCTTATTTATCATTATTATCTTGCTTGCAGGTGCTTCCGTAGCACTTGTCGGAAACATGGCATTTATCGGCTTAATGGTACCTCATATGGTCCGTCCGATCGTTGGACCAGACTACCGTTTTGTTATACCGATGTCAGCGATCGCTGGTGCCTCCTTTATGCTGCTCGCAGATACAATCGGACGTACAATTAACGCTCCGTATGAAACACCAGTTGCTGCAATCGTTGCAATTGTAGGATTACCATTCTTCCTATTCATTGTACGTAAAGGAGGAAGAACTTTCTCATGATGCAATCTATTCTAAAAAAACAACGCCTTATCATACTTGCATTACTTATACTTACCATCACAACAATTGTAATTGGAATGGGACTCGGTTCTGCCGCTCTCTCCTATGACAGATTAATCCCAACACTTATGGGACAAGGTACGTTTAAAGAAGAATTCGTTTTATACTCTTTAAGGCTACCTAGAATTGTCATTACATTATTAGCTGGTATGGCTCTTGCTTTATCAGGTTCGATATTACAAGGTATTACCCGAAACGATTTAGCTGAACCAGGTATTCTCGGCATTAACTCTGGTGCTGGTGTCGCAGTTGCTGTTTTCTTTCTATACTTCCCAATAGACGTAGGTTCATTTCTTTATTTACTACCAGTCGTTGGATTTATCGGTGCTTTTCTAACAGCTGTTCTAATTTACGTATTTTCATACAGTAAAACAGAAGGACTTCAGCCAATCCGCTTAACATTAACCGGCATCGGTTTTTCATTTGCACTATCTGGAGCGATGATTGTCCTTATTTCATCCGCTGATCGTATGAAAGTGGACTTTATCGCAAAATGGATTGCCGGAAACATTTGGGGAGATGACTGGACATTTGTTTTAGCAATGCTTCCATGGCTAATCGTATTAATCCCATTTGTCTTCTATAAAGCAAATCGATTAAATATACTAGCATTAAACGAACCAGTAGCAATCGGAGTTGGTATTGAAATTGAAAAAGAACGCAGATACTTATTAATTGCAGCCGTTGCGCTAGCAGCCGCAGCAGTTTCCGTAACAGGGGGAATTAGCTTTATCGGACTAATGGCTCCTCACATCGCCAAATCTTTAGTAGGACCAAGGCATCAAATATTCATGCCTATCGCCGTTTTAATTGGCGGATGGTTATTACTACTAGCGGACACAATCGGGCGAAATATCGTCGAACCTAGCGGTATTCCAGCTGGTATTGTCGTTGCTTTAATTGGTGCACCTTACTTTATGTATTTGTTATTGAAAAAGGCGTAGAGAAACACCCTCAAGATTTTTTCTTGAGGGTGTTTTCATTTTACTGCTGCCCATACCCTTCAAACTTCTTCGCCAAATTCTCCATCTCGTCCTCTGGTAATAACTTCGGTTCTCCGACACTTTTCGTTTGATAATAAATTTGAGCACAAAACTCAATCTCTTCCGCAATAGTAAACGCCATTTTTATATTATTCGCTCCAGCCATTAAACCATGATTCGCAAGTAAAACTGCACGACGATCAATCATTCCTTCAAAAGCAGCCTCTGCTAATTGCTTCGTACCAAATGTTTCATACGGTGCACAGCGGACATTCGGGCCTGCAAAAGCAATTAAATATGAAACAGCAGGAAGCTCCCATCCTAATGATGCAATTGTCTTCGCATAAGGAGAATGTGTATGCACAAGCGCATTTATATCTTCACGATTTCTATAATAGATAAGATGCATATCTAATTCACTTGATGCTTTTCTCTCTCCCTCTACCACTTCACCATCTAAATTCAATATAACTACATCCACGGGCGTTGTTTCATAATAATCTAGACCACTTGGGCTAATTGCAACAAGACCTTGTTCACGATTGAAAATACTAATATTTCCCCCAGTCCCCTTTGTTAAACCACTAGAAATCATTTTCTTTCCATACGCTACAATTTCTTCTCTTTCTTTTTGTAATAACATATATATCCCCCTAAGTATGAAGCTTATGATGACTGACTATATATCTACTTACTAAAATAGCTTTTTTAAATTCTCCGTAAACGGTGCTTTTACAATCCCTTTTTCCGTAATAATCGCTGTTACATTTTCATGTGGCGTAACATCAAATGCCGGATTGTATACTTTACTTTCTTTCGGAGCTGAATATTGTCCAAAGCGATTGATTACTTCAGAAGCATCTCTTTCCTCAATCGGAATTTCTTTTCCTGTCGGTGTTTTTAAGTCAATTGTCGGCGTTGGTGCTGCTACATAAAATGGAATGTCGTAATATTTAGCCAAAATCGAAACACCTAATGTTCCAATTTTATTTGCTACATCCCCGTTTGCTGCTACACGATCACATCCAACGATTACTGCATCAATTTTCCCTTGTGACATGACCATTGCTGCCATATTATCTGTAATGACCGTTACATCAATTCCCGCTCGCTGCAGTTCCAATGCTGTTAACGTTGAACCTTGTAATCTAGGGCGTGTTTCATCTGAATAGATTTTTAAATCCCATCCCTTTTCCTTCGCTAAGTACATTGGAGCTGTCGCAGTACCGTACTTAGTCGTTGCTAAAGCACCTGCATTACAATGCGTCAATACCCCCATGCCATCATGGAATAATGTTAATGCATGTTCTCCAATCTGACGGTTAATTTCTTCATCTTCTCTATGAATCTCTTTTGCTTCTTCTAATAATCTATCTTTCAACTGCGCAACTGATAAGTGAGCATTCTCTTTCGCTACACTTTCCATTCTTTCAAGCGCCCAAAATAAATTTACTGCCGTCGGTCTTGATGTCGCTAAGTATACACAGACTTTTTTTACTTCATCAATAAATCTCTCTACCGTACTTTCAGCAAATTCCTTTACCCCTAAATACACACCGTAGGCTGCTGAAACACCTATTGCCGGTGCTCCTCGTACTTTCATTACTTGAATCGCATCCCAAACACCCTCAGCTGTTTTAAAAGATTCATAGACTACTTCGTTCGGTAATACCGTTTGATCTAATAACACTAAAGCATCATCTTTCCACTGAATGGGTATTAATTGCTCTGCCATCATCTTCTCCCCTTACTTCGCACTATGCATTTGTTGTTTTAACGTTTCTACAAAACTGCCACCTGTTTTATATTGATTCGCTTGTAAAATAAACTTCTTCGCGGCCTGAAGACAAATTCGCTCCACTCTAGCACGCACTGCATCATTCTCAATACAAGTAATATCCTTCACTTTCGCTAACCCAACAATACGGCGAATTAACTCAAGGCCCGTCACTGCAGCTGTATCTTCTAATACAGATTGTAAATAAACTTCGTTAAAGCCTTCTTCCTTCGCCATAATCTCTGTCACATGAATATCCCAAGCATTTAAAAACTTCTTTTTAAATAAATCAATTACATCTATCATTGTGGATTGTAACCAATCCATATACGTATCTTTCTCAGCTCCAGACGGCATAGTCGCATCTGCATTTACCCAAGCAAACATGAAATTCGCCATTACATTCCCAACGTCATATCCCATCGGTCCATAAAAGGCAAACTCAGGATCAATTACCTTTGTGGAATCATTTTTTACAAAAACAGAACCAGTATGCAAATCACCGTGAAGAAGCGCCTGTGCATTCGTCATAAAAGAAAACTTAAGTTTTGCTACTTCCATACGAAGCTCTTTATCACTATAAATATGCTCCCTAATCCATCCTTCATTTAATTGAAACAATTCGTTGCGTTTATTATGGTTTGTAAATGGCTCTGAATATACGAGGTCCTCTGTAATCTCACATAACTCAGGATTTATATAATTCTTCACGAGTTCCTTCTTCTCTTTATGATTCATTACAACATCTGATGTTAATAGAAGAGTATTTACCATAAAAGTAGTTAAATCATCAGCAAGCCTCGGAAACATTTGATGATTTATGAGTGCTGTACGTAATATTGTGTGATCTGATAAATCTTCCATCACGCAACAATTCATCACACTATCAAACAAATATACATTTGGCACAAGTCCAGGTGCTAACTCTCCCTCTAATCGCAAAACATCTGATTCTATACGAATTCGATTCGTCGACAACTTAAACTCATCTGAAATACGTGCTGTATCCCCAGCTTGCTTTACAATGATGGAAATGTTCTCCTTTTCATCCCAAACGCGGAACACATAATTTAAATTGCCATCACCTATTTCTTTACACTTTAACCCCTTTGCCTGTTCAAACTTAGACACTTTCTCTTTCACATATGCAATCACATCATTAGCTTCCATTAAAAAATACTTCGTGAACTTAGACATGGTTTCCCCTCCACACTAATTGTAAGCGTTTTCTAAAAGCTATAAAAAATAATAGATGAAATGTTTTATCCTATAATATATACTCTTCTTTTTGAAAGGTATATCTAGGTTTTATTATATCTTGTTAGTACTTTGAGTCAATGTTTCTAATTATCATCTCAAATATATACTTCTTAATTATATATTTGAGATGACAAAAATTGTTCACAAAGATTCCGATTCATTTTGTTTTATTTATCGCATAATTCTTTGTAAAATAGAAATAAGCAGTTCCTTTTCAAATCCACAACTTCTAAGAAATATTTCCTTCCTAAGAATTTATACTTACACCATATCTCTAACATACACACTACTCTTTCAAACACTCATTGAAAATTTATGACTTGAAAATTACCTTTCTATTCCCTAACAGCCTTAATTGAGAATAAATATTAATTAAATTGGTATAAAGTTGGTTTATTCTCTTGACAAAATAACCACTTCTATATGATAATTAATATCGAATTAGAATTATTATAGTTAATTAAAAAATATATTTTATGAGCAAACTAATTTCCGATGCTCAAAACCAACCTTTAGGAGGAATTTTAATATGTTATTAATCGGCACAGAAGTAAAACCGTTTAAAGCTAATGCTTACCATAATGGAGAATTTATCCAAGTTACTGACGAAAGTTTAAAAGGAAAATGGAGTGTAGTTTGTTTCTACCCAGCTGACTTCACATTCGTTTGCCCAACTGAACTTGAAGACTTACAAAACCAATATGCAACTCTAAAAGACTTAGGTGTTGAAGTATATTCTGTATCTACAGACACTCACTTCACTCACAAAGCTTGGCATGATAGCTCAGAAACTATCGGCAAAATCGAATACATTATGATTGGTGACCCAACTCGCACAATCACTAGCAACTTCAACGTTTTAATTGAAGAAGAAGGTCTTGCTGCTCGTGGTACATTCATCATCGATCCAGACGGCGTTATCCAATCTATGGAAATCAATGCTGACGGTATCGGTCGTGACGCAAGCATTCTTGTTAACAAAATTAAAGCAGCTCAATACGTACGTAACAACCCAGGTGAAGTTTGCCCAGCTAAATGGCAAGAGGGTTCTGCAACACTTAAACCAAGCCTTGACCTTGTAGGCAAAATCTAAGGAGTTCGATCAAAATGATACTAGATGCAGATATAAAAACACAACTATCCCAATACCTTCAGTTAATGGAGAACGATATTTTACTTAAAGTAAGCGCAGGAGACGATAACGTATCTAAAGATATGTTATCTCTAGTAGATGAATTAGCTACTATGTCATCTAAGATTACAGTAGAAAAAGTTGAACTAGAGAGAACACCAAGCTTTAGCGTAAATCGCCCTGGTGAAGACACTGGTGTAGTATTCGCTGGTATTCCATTAGGACACGAATTTACTTCATTAGTGTTAGCTTTACTACAAGTTAGTGGACGTGCTCCAAAAGTTGAACAAAAACTAATCGATCAAATTAAAAACATTCAAGGCGAATATCATTTTGAATCTTATATCAGCCTAAGTTGTCATAACTGTCCTGATGTTGTACAAGCTCTTAACGTAATGAGCGTTCTAAACTCTGGTATTACACATACTATGATTGATGGCGCTGCATTTAAAGAGGAAGTAGAAAGTAAAGACATCATGGCAGTACCAACTGTTTACCTAAACGGCGAATCTTTCGGAAGCGGTCGTATGACACTTGAAGAAATTTTAGCTAAAATGGGTAACGGTCCAGATGCATCAGAGCTTTCTGATAAAGATCCATACGATGTTCTTGTTGTTGGTGGCGGCCCAGCTGGTGCAAGTGCAGCAATTTATGCAGCACGTAAAGGCATCCGCACTGGTATCGTTGCTGAGCGCTTCGGTGGTCAAGTAATGGATACTATGGGTATTGAGAACTTCATCAGCGTAAAACGCACTGAAGGTCCTAAGCTAGTAGCAAGCCTTGAAGAGCACGTAAAAGAATACGACATCGATGTAATGAATCTACAACGTGCGAAACGTTTAGAGAAAAAAGAACTTATTGAAGTGGAACTTGAAAACGGCGCTATTCTGAAAAGTAAGAGCGTAATCGTTTCAACAGGTGCTCGCTGGCGTAATGTTGGCGTACCGGGTGAAGCTGAGTTCAAAAACAAAGGTGTAGCATACTGCCCACACTGTGACGGTCCATTATTCATTGGAAAAGATGTAGCGGTTATTGGCGGAGGTAACTCTGGTATTGAAGCAGCTATCGACTTAGCAGGTATTGTTAATCACGTAACTGTTCTTGAATTCATGCCAGAATTAAAAGCTGATGCTGTATTACAAGAGCGTCTTAACAGCCTACCAAATGTAACTGTTCTGAAAAACGTTCAAACGAAAGAAATTACTGGTACTGACAAAGTAAACGGTATTTCTTACATCGATCGTGAAACTGAAGAAGTTCATCACGTTGAATTACAAGGTGTATTCGTTCAAATCGGTCTTGTGCCAAACACAGACTGGTTAGGTGAAACTGTTGAACGCGTTCGCGGTGAAATCGTAACAGACAAGCACGGCGCTACAAATGTACCAGGAGTGTTTGCTGCAGGTGACTGTACAAATAATCCGTACAAACAAATCATCATCTCTATGGGTTCAGGTGCAAACGCAGCTTTAGGTGCATTTGATTACTTAATCCGTAACTAATTATAAAAAAAGCAGGTGCCTTAGCACCTGTTTTTTTTATAATCCTAACGTATAAACTAAAAATCTCTCATTCCCATTCTTCTCATAAGCACCCGGTAATCTAATTTCTCTCTTCAATTCAAACGCAGTCTGGTTCTCTAAGAAGAAAATGTAATCTTCAGAAGGGTAGTATAAAATAATATCCACTTCTCTCTCCGTCTCTTCTACCGAACGTAAGATATTATTTACTACATTCATAAACACTTGGACAGAAAATGGATTGAAGAAATAAAATCGGTTATCACTCGGATCAATCTCATATTCTTGCGCTAAACAACACTCAAATTGAATTTTATCTTTACCGTCTCTTACTTTTCGTGCATAACGATCACGATTATCTATCGCTTCTTTATAAAACTCTTCATTCATTTCAATTCCAACTGCTGAAGCACCGCACTTATGATGCATGTAAAAGTTTAATCGGCCTTTTCCGCATCCAAAGTCTACAATTCGATCGCTACTTTTAATTTCGTATTGATTCAATAACTCATCCAACCCGCTATACGGCGTCGGTTCATAACGATGGTAATGCATAGACTTATTAAATCCTTTTTGCTCACCGACAGTTTTTATATTTAATACAGCATCGTAATATTGTTCGTTCATTCGTTTGCTCCTATTAAGAAATATTACTATTATTATACACCACGTATTGAATGCTCATTTCACATAAAATTAATTGGTACGTGAAATTATACTGTCGAAAATGAAAATATATCGTCGCAAAATCGAATATATCGACGTTTCGACAAGGAATATCGACTTAACGACAAATTCCTACAAAAAAAACAGGAGCTCTCTAGCCCCTGTCTTCCAGCACTTTCAATACAGTTTGTTTCAATATTTCTACTCCATCCATTATACAACTATGATCAAACTTCATATACGGATGGTGTAATCCAGGTTGTAAGTTTGCCCCTAGTCCAAGCATGACAGCTTTTAAATGTGGTCTCTTCACTGTGTAGTAATGGAAATCATCGCTTCCTGTCGTATAGAGCGGCCCTGTACATCTCTCTTCTCCATACACTTCGATAATACCTTTGCGCATGTAACGCTCTGCTTCTTCTGACACTTCTGCTCCTGGTGCGAGATCGATCCACTCATAAGAAAGTTTAGATCCCATTGATTCAGCTGACTGAATTACTTGCTCTATTTTTTGCTTCAATTCATCTAGTAATATGTTATTTTCTGCTCTTACATCTAAACTAAAATGCCCGTTACCTGGAATAATATTTAGATTATCACCACCAGCTTGGCATCTCGTCATCTTAACAGAATAAGATGTCTGAGGCGGTAACCATATATTTTTCAATCCAATATTAATCATCGAGATGACATCAATTGCATTTATCCCTTGATGCGGGCGTGCCCCGTGTGCATCATCTCCATGAATCATACCTTCTAAAAACCCTGCTGCTCCGTGACGAATAGATGGTGCAGCTTGTTTCAAAGGCAGTTCTTCAATCGGCCTTAAATGAACACCAAATAAGAAATCTGCATCATCCACGGCGCCCTTCTCTACCATCTTTAAAGAACCATTTCCTTTTTCCTCTGCCGGCTGAAAAATAAATCTAACAGTACCGCTATCCCATCTCATATTTTTCAGTTGTAAAATAAGGCCCATCACAATTGTCATATGAGCATCGTGACCACACGAATGGTTTGCTTTAAACTCCCCGTCTACTTCTTGCCAAAGTGCATCCATATCAGCACGAATCGCGATAACTGGATTACCGCTTCCTATTTCAGCAATCACGCCTGGGCAATCATCAAATATTTTATATGAAATTCCTTCTTCTTTTAAAAAATTAGTAATATATGCTGTCGTTTCATACTCTTTCCAACTCACTTCAGGGTTTTCGTGTAAATGCTGAAAAATTTCCGTTAAACGCTCTTGTAGTTCTAATGTTTTCAACGTTTCATTCTCCTTCCCAAATTACAAACCATTCAGGTTAATTATACTTATGAAAAACAGATGTTTTTATGAACATATTGAATTTTAAGAAAAAAGTCAATTATTTATTTTCAATCACTATTAATAACTCATTTCCACTCACTTTATACAGAAAGAACATTCGTTATTTTCTGTTTTTTGTTGACGCTTACATATATTTTTAGTTATTATAACCTAATAAACGTCTATTTTGCGACAATTCTAAAAATACAAACATACATAATGAGGAGGCAGTTTATGAAAAAAGAAATACCTTTTGGAGTAGCAATAATCCCTATTATCATTACAGTTGCAGTTATGATGGTTACAATTGTTGTATTAAAACAAAGCCCTCACGTCCCACTTATTATCGGTACAACCGTTGCTTCTATCGTCGCTTGGCGCTATGGCTACAAATGGAATGACCTTGAGGAAGCAATGTATAAAGGAATTCGTCTTGCATTACCCGCTATCGTTATCATTATTCTTGTAGGTTTAACGATCGGTGCTTGGATTGGCGGTGGAATCGTCGCAACAATGATTTATTACGGTTTAGAACTTTTAACTCCATCACTATTTTTAGTTTCAATTACCGTGATTTGTTCTATCGTTGCGTTAGCGATTGGTAGCTCCTGGTCTACAATGGGAACAATTGGTGTTGCTGGAATGGGTATTGGCCTAAGTATGGGAATCCCAGCTCCAATGGTTGCTGGTGCCATTATTTCAGGCTCTTATTTCGGCGATAAAATGTCACCGCTTTCAGACACGACGAACTTAGCCGCAGGATTAACAAATACAGATTTATTCGCGCATATCCGTCATATGTTATTTACTACAATCCCAGGTTTAATTATTACTCTTATCGTCTATGCGTTCTTAGGAAGAAGCTTCGGCGATAACAATATTGATGCAAAAAGCATCGATCAAACATTACAAGTATTGCAACAAAACTTTGTTATTTCACCCTTCCTATTAATCATACCTGTAGTCGTTATGGTATTGGTCGCTAAAAAAGTACCAGCTATACCAGCTATTCTCGTAGGTATCATTTTAGGGTTTCTATCCCAGGTCTTTATTCAAGGTGGTTCTGTCTCAGCCGCTGTCGGTGCACTCCAAACTGGATTTGTCATAGACACTGGAAACAAGCTAGTAGACGAACTATTTAACCGCGGTGGCTTAGATTCGATGATGAATACAGTTTCTATGACAATTGTCGCTATGACTTTCGGCGGAGTATTAGAACATACTGGAATTCTTCGCTCAATTGTAAATCAAATTTTAAAATTAGCGACATCAGCAAAGGGACTTATCGCTTCTACTATCGCATCTTGCTTTGCAACAAACCTTACTTGCTCTGAACAATATATTTCGATTGTTGTTCCTTCAAGAATGTATGCAAATGCGTACACAGAAAAAGGACTACATTCTAAAAATTTATCCAGAGCGTTAGAAGATGGTGGAACATTAACTTCTGTTTTCGTACCTTGGAATACATGTGGTGTATTTATACTCGCAACACTTGGAGTCGGCGCATTCGAATATGCTCCTTATGCTATATTGAATTTCATCGTACCTATTATCTCCATCATTTACGGCATAACTGGTCTCACAATTACGAAGCTATCGGATATTGAAAAAGCAGACCTACTGAAAAAACAAAAAGCTCAACTAGAAGCTTAAAATTTTTGAAACGAATACAATGGTAAATTCAGCTCATATATTGCACGAGGGCGCCCTTGTTGATAGGGCATTTCCTCGCCGCAAATATTGGCATACCTATAATCAACTAATTTCTTTAACAGCCTTTCCGTCGATCGCCGAGTCACTTGTAAGTACTCAGAAAGATCGGCCGCTGTAAATTTCAATGATGGATGCGACTGACTAAATTGAATAATTTTTGACAAGTTTGCAGGACTAAGCTTCGTTTCTTTTGCTATTTTCATTAATTCAGGATTATCGTTTTTTAAACTTTGTACTCTCTGTTCTTTCGGGAACGGACCAAATAATTCTTTATCACTTGTTAGTATATAAAAGCAGCGTTCTATCGGATTATTTTTTGCGAAACCTTGAGCGATTTTTGCATTTTGTTCCGCTTCATTTACTGTTTTTCCGTAACCAAATCCAATAGATACCGCTCCTTCTACACTTGTAAATACGTTATCTATCATATTTGTTTTTATAATCGATTCGATATCACCACGAGTTGTATACAAAATAAAAGTCATGTCATCAACTTGTTTGAATGAACCACGTAATTCTTTTGAAATAACATCTAGTTGTTCAATTAAATCTTTTCGTAGTTCTAAAGAAGAAATCATACAAGCACCAACAGTAGCTGAATGGCTTTTTGCTAACTCAGCTTTTATTTTTGCATCTTTTAACCCATGTATAATTGATTGCGTCGGATCTATCATACGCTCTGAAGGAATACCTATTTTTTGAAGTTCATCGTAGACAGCGTGAATACTCGTTAAAGCTAAATCCACCTCTCCAGATTGATATTTAGCTAAATGAAAATCAATGATTCTCTGAATTTCATCATTACTCCATAACATATTTTCATAATCCATCACTTGTGGCGTTTCTTTCAGACCGATATCATGGAACACATTTGTAATAAACGAACGGTCTACTAAATCAATTGAAATTCTATGAGGTTGAATACTTTGATGATATATTATAGAAAGGAGTGAAGATGCAACAGTTGTCTCGTCTTGCTGTAAGTACGTACTTGGAATTCGTAATTGTTCTCTTATTTCTTTTGCCATATAATAAGGTAGGGCACCCGAGAAAAAGATAACATCACAAGGTTTTAAACGTTTTAATATTTCAGAAGATTCTGCCGGGTGAAGGTAAATATATGGATCAATCTCTATCTCTTCTAGTTTATGAGCAATAGGTAAAAGATTCTCCATAAACTCTTTTGAACCGACAACTGCAATTTTTATCATCATTTTCTCTAACTCCTTATCATTAATTAACGACTATTTAACGTCAACTATATCAAATGTACAAAACCATTGTAAACAGGAAGGGGTCTTTATTCAATGAAAATTACAGCTATTCATCTTTACGCAATTCGTTTACCGCTTCGAGATCCGTTTGTTATTAGTTAT
Source organism: Bacillus hominis (assembly GCF_030348325.1). Lineage (NCBI taxonomy): Bacteria > Bacillati > Bacillota > Bacilli > Caryophanales > Bacillaceae > Bacillus > Bacillus hominis. The sequence continues at coordinate 363,198 of NZ_JAUCFS010000005.1, read as the reverse complement.
GGTTCTTATTCTGATATGCCTTCTATTATCGTCAAAATGGAAACAGATGAAGGTATTATCGGTTACGGCGAAGGCGTTGCCGATGATCACGTTACAGGTGAATCATGGGAAAGTACTTTCCACGTTTTAAAACATATACTTGCTCCTGCTCTAATTGGGCAAAATCCAATGAATATCGAAAAAATACACGACATGATGGACAATACAATTTACGGTGTTCCAACAGCGAAAGCTGCAATTGATATTGCTTGTTTTGATATAATGGGCAAAAAACTAAATCAACCTGTATATCAATTAATTGGCGGGCGCTACCATGAAGAGTTTCCTGTCACTCACGTCTTAAGTATCGCCGATTCAGAAGATATGGCTGAAGAAGCTGCCTCTATGATTCAGAAAGGTTACCAATCTTTCAAAATGAAAGTCGGTACGAATGTAAAAGAAGATGTAAAACGAATTGAAGCTGTACGTGAACGTGTAGGAAATGATATCGCGATTCGTGTTGATGTAAACCAAGGCTGGAAAAATAGCGCAAACACATTAACAGCACTTCGTTCATTAGGACATTTAAACATTGACTGGATTGAACAACCTGTAGTAGCAGACGATATTGACGCAATGGCCCATATTCGTTCTAAAACAGACCTTCCGCTCATGATTGATGAAGGATTAAAAGGCTCTCGTGAAATGCGCCAAATTATTAAATTAGACGCAGCTGATAAAGTGAATATAAAACTAATGAAATGCGGCGGCATATATCCAGCTGTAAAACTCGCTCATCAAGCTGAAATGGCAGGCATTGAATGCCAAGTTGGATCAATGGTCGAATCATCTGTTGCCTCTTCCGCAGGATTCCATGTCGCTTTCTCAAAAAAAATCATTACTAGTGTCGAACTTACAGGTCCATTAAAATTCACGAAAGACATCGGAAACCTACATTACGACGTACCATTTATTCGCTTAAACGAAAAGCCAGGACTCGGCATTGAAATAAACGAAAATACATTACAAGAATTAACCGTCTTTCAAGACGTTGTACGCTAAAGGAGGATTAATACATGACGGTTCTTTATGAAGGAATATTAAAACAAAACAAACAACCATTTCACGTTACATTACTATCACTAGAGGACATCGAACAAATTTTATCACTACAAAACGTTGTAGTTGAAGCATTAGAAGATAAAAGTCGTTTACAACCACTCTCGCTAGAAGAGTTTCAATACATTCTAGAAGGAAATGGCATGATGATTGGTGCCTTTATAGAAAACGAGCTCATCGCATTTCGTGCCCTACTCGTCCCTCCTATCGATGATGAACATTTAGGGATTGATATTGGCCTATTAGAAAGCGAACTACACCGCGTTATCTATCAAGAAATCTCAAACGTTCATCCGAACTGTCGCGGAAATGGTATGCAAAAAATATTAGCGACAGTTATAATGGGTGAATTACAAAAAGAAGACAGCAAATACGATTACGTTTGCTGCACAGTTGCGCCTTTTAACATTCCGAGTTTAAAAGATAAGTTCGCGCAAGGGATGGAAATTGCTGCGCTGAAGGAGAAATACGGCGGGAGTATGCGGTATGTTTTTGTGAAGGAATTGCGTGAGAATAAGGAGACAGATGGGAAAGATGTGAAAAATGTTGCGATGAGTGATTTTAGTGGGCAAAAAAAATTACTTACTGAAGGCTATCGGGGCCATAAGATGGAAAAATATCATGAAACATATTCTGTTCAATTTAAAAAGTAAAAATCAAACTTTTACTTTTTAGAAACCAAGAGAGATGAAACCTTAACAATAATCAGGTTTCATCTCTCTTAAAAAACACATTTTAACGTCCATTTAAATCAGTTAAAAAAGTACTTAATTCATTTCCTGATTGAAATTTAAACGTATATCCATAATGTATAAGGCTTTTCCCTTTGTTCTTTCTCTTAGGGAATTGTCTTAACGCTGTATTATGGTATTTACCACTACTTCGATTCATTAAACTATCATTATTTTCTACAGTTTTAGGATTTAACACAATGCTAATTTCGACATTATGTAACAAATATACTACTTCTTTACTTTGGCTATTCTCAAATTCTATAGCCTTGCTAGTTTCTCTTATAAACGTATAATTATTTTCATCAAAAGCTACATTTAACCCCTTCATTTCATACTCTCCCCTACTTCATGTTATATACTATTATTGTGATATAAACAGAAGTATCTGTCTAGCATTTCTCTGTCCCCTCTTTAAAATAATAATCACTACTAAACCGTCATCTTCCAACTCGATAATGCTAACCAGTTTTCCATTTCCTTATAATCAGGCATTATCTTCCCGACAAGACGCCAAAAAGAGCGATCATGATTTAAATGAACCATATGACACATTTCATGAACAACTACATAGTCAATTACCCTCTGAGGTGCCATTGCTAGCTTCCAATTAAACGTTAACTGTAGATTTGAATCACAAGTTCCCCACGTACGGCTACTATCTGTAATACGAATGGAACGCGGTTTTGTTTTAAAGTTACTTTGATGTGCTTTAATACTCTTCTCCACTAACGCTTTACACTGTTTATAGTAAAAACGTTTTAAAGCTTGTTGTATTTTTTCATCCTTAAGCTCATTCACATAAATGTGTAGCTTATCCCCTTCAAAAACTGCATTGTCTTGCGTAATACTTGTATCTTGAGAAATCTGTATCGGATACGTACTTCCTAAATACAGAAAGCCCTCTCCTTGATCATAATCCTTTTCCTGAGGTCCAAGCGCTCGCCCTTGCATTTCCTTACGTGTTGTCTGAATCCAATCCCATTTCTCCTCTAGCAACTGGACTAAGTATTCAACAGGTGTACCTTTTGGAGCCTGCACTTCCACATTTCCATACGAATCTACAAAAAGACGCACGGACTTTTTCTTCTTATAAGTTATATGAAAATTAATTGTCTCACCTAAATATGTATGTACCATTTCATCACCTAACGTATTCGTTCATAATTATTTTTACAAATAAAAAAGAGTAGGATACAAACGTCCTACCCTACCTATTATATCATTTACTGTTTTAACATAAATGTTACAACGCTTATTTATTAGCCTCTATACTTTACAGCCAATCCCTTAATGAAATTCCTTGCGTATCTATCGCCGCACTCTTTGTAATGCTTATGGCCTTTCTTTCTTAATAAAGCGCCTAATTCTCCTTTTGTTACGATAACTCCTACGCTGTCTAATATATCAAGCACATCTTCACTCGTTAAAGATAGTGCAATTTTCATTTTCTTTAGAAGAAGGTTATTGGCACTCTCTTTGCTCTGTACAGGTGCCGGTTGTCCTGGTTTCGGATCTTGCTTCCCTCTTTTTAAAGTAATGAATCCATTTAAAAATGCCTCTAACATCATCATATCGCATGTTTTTACGTACTCATCTTCGATTACATCCGCATCTTCAGGTTCATGCTGAGGAGCTCTCTTTATTTTTGTAAGCATATCAACTACGTCTTCTTTCGTTACTTCCATCCCGCCAAGTTTAAAGATTTCCACCATATCTATATCTCTTATATCTAAAGCATATCTTACTCTTTTTAATATATCGTTGTTGCTCATTGCCATTGTTTTTCCTCCTGAAATGTTGATTATAGTAATGCTTTTAGCATGTGTAAATTAATGTCGTTAAGTTACTACTTTAACATTTTAGAGGTTGTTTTTGTAGTCTTAGGTGGATTAATGCTTTTGGGGATGATTTTAAAACAGCAACGCTCCTTCCTTTGACGATGATATTACTAAAGCAAAAAAGGATGGGATAATCGTGCGAAATTATGGTTGGGGGTTTACGATTAATTAACACACTTGAAAATGGACTAACCTGATATAGGTTAGTCCATTTCTCTTTATGCACCTCTAATTTAGTGGGCAACTCTAACATGAATGTTACGCAAAATTCAGGTGAAATATATTGATTATGTTTACTTAGGTTTTACTTTTTATTTGTGGTACGGTTCACCGTACCTAATCTAAATAAGGTTATTGTTTATTATTTTCATAATTAAATTTAACAAAAAAGGTAGTGCCTTCCGATCCTGTTTGAATTTCTATTTTTGCATTATGACGGGCAGCAATGGCATAACATACGCCTAACCCCAATCCAGTTCCATTATCTTTGGTCGTGTAAAATGGAGTACCCAGTTTCTCTAATACTTCAGGCCTGATACCTTTTCCTTGATCCCGCACTGCAAGCACCACACAATTTTGACCTTCCTTGTAGGTGCTAATGGTTAGAACTTTCCCTGTGCTCATCGCTTCTAAGCCATTACGGTATAGGTTTATTAATAATTGCCGTATCTCATTACGATTTAAAAGTAATTCCGGAATTTCATTTGTATCGACTTGAATATATTTATTTTGATTATACGTATCAATCTTTATTAAAGGAATAATATCGTGGATAATTGAATTTAAATCTAACATCTGCAAATCCGATTTCCTTGTATTACCCATTGAGAGAAATTCAGTAATAATAGAATTGGCACGGTCAAGTTCTTCAATCATTAAATTAAAGTGCTTATTATGTTTCTCATAGGTGGCCTCTTCTTTTAATAACTGCAAAAATCCTCGTACTGTTGTCATTGGATTTCTAATCTCATGGCTGATACCTGCTGCCATTTGTCCTATTAAATCTATGTTCGATAACCTTTTCAATTCCTGCTCATATTGCTTTTTTTCCGTTATGTTTTTAAAAATACAACAAATACCATCATCATACGGGTATGCAATAACTTCGTGCCAATATTCATCAGAGGTGGAAAAAAATTCGAAATAAACTGTAGTTCGCTCTGACATTGCACGATGAAGTTCCTTATACATAACTTCTTCAACGCTACTCGGGAAAATCTCCCATATATTCTTGCCTAATACATCTTTTGCTGTTTTTCTTTGTGGAAAATATTGATGCTTATTTACGTACGTAAATTCCCATTTATTATTCAAGGTAAAGAATCCATCCGTAATACTTTCAATCACACTTGTAACTTTTTCATTAGCAGCAGCTAGTTCTCTCGTTCGCTCTTCCACCATGCTTTCAAGTCGATCCATATATAACAAGTTGGAAAACGTAGGCGCTGTGGCATCAACGATAGATTTTGCCAGTTGAATTTGGGAATTATCATAATTGTGAGCTTTTCCCTCTTTGCTAACGACGATTACCCCTAATACTTCTCCCATTGAAACCAATGGAATCAACAGTAGACCCTTACTATCTATATTTTTTGTTTGAATAACCTCTTGGATCTTGGCTTCATAGCTTTTCTCCATCCAATCCGCTTCTGTCCAATCACAGTCCTTGCTTAACTTCGTTGTTTTAATCGTTGTTTTGTCTAGCGGGTCTAAAAGGTGGGCAGCCATGTTTTTACTCTCTAAAATCTGTCCTAAGTAAAAAAAACATTTATCAAAACTCTCCTGTATCGAGGAACACATTGATAAATCACGGGTAACATTTAGTAACAGCTGCTTCTCGGCAATAAGGTTTTCCTTTTGTGTTAAATTATTTGCGTTTTGAATTGCGACCGCAGCCATATTTACATAAGCTTCAACACTTTGAATCTCTGAATTTGTTAAGTTCATTGGAATTCCATAATCAAATAAAAAAACCAGACCAAATAACTCTTGCCCAAATGAGATAGGTAGAGCTAATAAGGACTTAATTTTGAACGCAGCAACTGGTCTCGGATCCGGCCGAGGATCCTTTGAGGTATCAGGGATATAGATGGTTTTTTTGGTTTCAATAACTTCTTTTGCCAGTAAGTCTATTTCAGGATCAATTACCTGAGTATCGAGCGTTACACCATTTATTGTCTCTGGTTTTCCTGCAAACCCTCTAAATATTCCATCTTCCTGGGGTAAATAGATTCCAACAGCGTTGCACTTAACAATCTCCTCTGATATCGCCATTGTTACACGCTGCAATACTTCACGTAGTTCTAATTTTGTATTTATTATTTTTGTTATATTCGCGAGCCTAGAATATCTCGCCTGATCACTTAACATTCACATGGCCTCCAATTATAGGCATAATAAAATAAACATGATACTATCATTGAAAATCAAGACCAACCTACCATTTTCACTTTTCTCCTGTATTCTTTTCTTCCCCTTTTTTACATAGAATACCTCACTTACTTATGATACGGTTCACCTTAATTAAAATGAAACAGTGTAACTTTCAAAAGTTACACTGTTTCACTACCTTCTACCACATTAACACTCGCCTCAAACTTATCAAGCAATGCACGCACTTCATTCGTTGATTTCGTACTCATCAATTGATTTCTTAGTTCAGCAGCTCCAGGGAAGCCTTTTACATAAATTTTGAAGAAGCGGTGAAGCCCTGTGATGGAGCGTGGTAATACTTCTGCATATTGATCTTGAAGATCAAGTTGCAATCTTAGAAGATCAAGGTGTTCTTTACTGCTATGCTCTCTTGGCTCTTTTTCAAAGGCAAAAGGATTTTTAAAAATACCTCGTCCGATCATAACGCCATCAATACCGTATTTTTCAGCAAGTTCCAGCCCAGTCTGACGGTCTGGAATGTCTCCGTTGATTGTTATTAGCGTATTTGGTGCAATACGGTCACGTAGTTTTTTAATTTCCGGAATTAGTTCCCAGTGTGCATCTACTTGGCTCATTTCTTCTCTTGTGCGTAAATGAATAGAAAGGTTTGCAATATCTTGTTTGAAAATATGCGTTAACCAATCTTCCCACTCATTTAACTCTTTAAAGCCAAGTCGTGTTTTTACGCTTACAGGTAGTCCGCCCGCTTTTGCTGCTTGAATAAGTTCTGCTGCAACGTCTGGACGTAGAATAAGGCCACTACCTTTTCCTCTTGATGCTACATTCGGTACTGGGCAGCCCATATTAATATCGATGCCTTTAAATCCTAGTTCTGCCATACCAATACTCATTTGACGGAAGTATTCGGGATTGTCTCCCCAAATATGTGCTACCATCGGTTGTTCATCTTCTGTAAAAATTAAACGGCCACGTACACTTTTCATACCTTCTGGATGGCAATAGCTATCCGAGTTTGTAAACTCTGTGAAGAATACATCTGGGCGACCAGCTTCACTTACTACGTGACGGAAAACAACGTCTGTCACATCTTCCATTGGTGCAAGTACGAAAAATGGTCGTGGTAATTCACGCCAAAAATTATCTATCATTTCAAATTCAAATCCTCTCAATATGAATGCAATTTCAAAATCTCAATTTAAAAATATATAGCCAAATAACAACTGTACATTTGGGCATTTATAATTTGTGAAAATCAGCAATATTTATTTTAACTAAAATCGCTTATAAATGGTATTTTTGTAAACCAAAAAGCAGGTGGTATAGATTTTTTCTATATCAACTGCTTTCCTATTATACTAACTTAAGCCAAGCCACACACTCCACATGAGTCGTATGTGGGAACATATCAACAGGTTGTACTTCCTGTGTTTTATATCCGCCTTCTTCTAGTACTTTTAAGTCACGTGCTAATGTTGCTGGGTTACATGATACGTATACGACGCGTTTTGGCTTCATGTCAATGATTGTGTTTAATAGCGCTTCATCACAGCCTTTACGCGGTGGGTCTACGACCATTGTGTCAGCAATTACGCCTTCTTTGTACCATTTTGGAATGACTACTTCTGCTTCTCCTACGCCAAACTCAGCGTTTGTCATGTTGTTTAGTGCTGCGTTTCGGTTTGCGTCTTCGATTGCTTCTGGGACGATTTCAACGCCGTACACTTTCTTCGCTTTTTGCGCTAGGAATAAGGAGATTGATCCGATTCCGCAATATGCATCAATTACTGTTTCGTTACCATCTAACTTTGCGTATTCTAACGTTTTATCGTATAGCACTTTCGTTTGTTCTGGGTTTACTTGATAGAATGAACGTGCTGAAATCGCAAATTTAATGTCACCGATGAAGTCATAAATATATTCTGATCCATACAGTACTGTCGTCTTATCTCCGAAAATAACGTTTGTACGTTTCGTGTTTACGTTTTGAACAATCGATTTTACTTCTGGGAATTTCGCTGCGATTTCTTCAATGATTGCTTCTTTATTCGGCAATTCAGCTGTACGTGTAATGAAGACAAGCATAATTTCCCCTGTTACTTGTCCGTAGCGAGCCATTACGTGACGAAGCGTTCCTTTGTTACGCTCTTCGTTGTACGCCGAGATACCGTGCTTTTCACAAATACGTTTTACTTCTTGAATTAATGTATCGTTTTCTTCCGCTTGAATTAAACATGATTCCATATTAATGATGTCATGCGTTCCTTGACGATAGAAACCGGCTACAAGTCCACCTTCACGTTCTCCAATTGGTACTTGTGCTTTATTGCGGTATACCCACGGGTTATTCATGCCAAGTACAGGATGAACAGGAACATCGCTTAATCCTCCGATGCGCTGCATAACGTCACGTACTTGTTTTTCTTTCGCTTTTAATTGTCCTTCATATGTTAAGTGCTGAAGCTGACAACCGCCGCACTCGTTGTACACTGGGCATTCTGCATCTTTACGATATGGGCTTTCTTGATGAAGCTTCATTAAACGACCAAACGCGAAGTTTTTCTTCACTTTAATAATTTTAATTTGCGCTTCCTCACCTGGTAATCCGTTTTTAACGAAAATAGGATATCCCTTCACTTTCGCAACACCGGCACCATCATGTGTTAAATCTTCAAACACTACATCTATAAACTCGTTTTTTTCAACTGGTGGCGTCATTTTTGTACTCATTTTCCGACCTCTCTTTTTCATAACACTGCGTTACATTTTATCATACTTATATGGTCTATTTCTATTGGAAGAAAAAAAGCTATTGACGATAGTTCTCTAGTAATGTTACGCTACTACTAATTTAATACGGACGATGTTACCTCATATATAGTCGATAATATGGATCGAGAGTTTCTACCCGGCAACCTTAAATTGCTGGACTATGGGGAAAACTAATGAATATTAGCCAATGTATAAAAAGACTCATATTGATTAGCTTTCTCTCATAGATGAAAGTGAATCCATAAGGGTCTTTTTTTATTTTTTATTTTCGAAAAGGTCAGACATCTTACGTATGACATAAAACTTCTACTACTTTATTTTTAGTAATATAACGAGCGTTTTATGTACAAACTTTATACGAACTTCTGAAAGGGGCAACTACATGCAATATGTAATGAGCATTATCGGTATTCTTGTTGTTTTAGGTTTATGCTTTGCTTTGTCAAACAATAGAAGTAAAATCAACTTCCGTGCAATTGCTATTATGATTGGTTTCCAAATTTTAATCGGTTGGTTTATGTTTGGCACAAAGATCGGACAGCAAATTATCATCTTCATTAGTAAAGTTTTCAACAAACTAATTAAACTTGGTACGACAGGTGTCGATTTTCTCTTTAATGGAATTCAAAGAGATTTTGTCTTTTTCTTAAATGTATTATTAATTATCGTATTTTTCTCAGCACTACTTTCTATCTTTAGTTATTTAGGTGTTTTACCATTCATCGTTCGCGTTGTCGGCGGTGTAATTTCAAAAATTACTGGTTTACCACGCGTTGAATCATTCCACGCAGTAAACTCTGTGTTCTTCGGTTCAAGTGAAGCGTTAATCGTTATTAAAAACGATTTACAGCATTTTAATAAAAACCGTATGTTTATCATTTGTTGTTCTGCGATGAGCTCAGTTTCTGCTTCTGTTACAGCATCATACGTAATGATGCTAGATGCAAAATACGTACTAGCGGCTCTTCCGCTAAACTTATTCTCAAGCTTAATTGTTTGTTCGTTATTAACACCAGTTGATACGAAAAAAGAAGACGAAGTGATTCAAAAATTTGATAGAACTCTATTCGGAGACAGCTTTATCGGCGCAATGATTAACGGTGCGCTTGATGGTTTAAAAGTAGCTGGTATCGTTGCTGCATTAATGATTGCCTTCATCGGTGTGATGGAAGTTGTGAACTATGTAATTAGCGCAGCTTCAGGTGCAATGGGACATGCTGTTACGTTACAACAAATCTTCGGTTATATCCTTTCTCCATTCGCATTCTTAATGGGTATCCCAGCTCAAGATATTATCCCAGCTGGTGGTATTATGGGTACGAAGATTGTCTTAAATGAGTTTGTAGCAATCCTTGACTTAAAAGGCGCTGCTGCAACATTAGCTCCACGTACAGTTGGAATCGTTACAGTATTCTTAATTAGCTTCGCAAGTATTAGCCAAATTGGTGCGATTGTTGGTACAATCCGTGCCCTTTCTGAAAAACAAGGAAGCGTCGTATCTAAATTCGGTTGGAAAATGCTATTCGCATCAACACTTGCTTCTATTTTATCTGCGACAATCGCTGGATTGTTTATTTAATAAAAAAATCACCTTTGCTTAAACAGCAAGGTGATTTTTTCAATTTCTTTAAGAGACTGAGTGGAATTCCACTACTTCTTCTGTGTTTATAATTTTCTCTTTATATATACCTTTTATCGTTATATATATAATAGATTTATTCGTATTAACTAATTTACCTAATGAAAATCGATAAATTAGACCATCCTTTTTTAAGATCCACCGCTTGCCATTCCAAGGGCTAATTAACTTTTGTCCATCTGATGCCTGTATCTCACCGTCATATTCACATTCCCCAAAAGCCGTCTTAACTACATTCTTCTCTGTATCAATACTTATATTTTTAACTAATTTCAAATGTTCATCAGAACGAATCTGAATTTCATGACCTTTTTTCTTAAAGAAGATCTTCCCATCACTTGTGTTTACATACTTCGCCTTATTCATCTCATCTATCATGAAATCATATTCTTCTTTTGTAATCCCAAAGTTCTGATGATAAGGTAAATTTCCGTTTGGCATCATTTCTTCTACATATTTAAAATACCAATCTAAATTATTCACAAGACTACTACTTGTTTTATTAGTAATCCCTTCTAATTTTTCTTTTATCTCATGAGGTAATTCTAATGTCATAATATCCGCCGTTACTTCCGCATTCATAAGGTGCGGTGGAATATACTCCTCCACACTATTCGCTTTACTCACTTCACTTTGGCAACCCACTATGAATAGCGATATGAAAAGGATATATACTAGTTTTTTATATTTCATTTCTGTTCTCCACTCCGTACATCATTCTTACTTACATTTATAGCGATTTTTATTATAGTCCAAAATCCTGATATTTTAATAGAAACTACTCTACATATGCAAAATTGCATATTAATAAACCTTTCTCTTACTTTAAAATTAACTTAAATCATTTACCAAAATATACAAAATACAAATGATAAATGTTATAATTTGTAAAAAATACATTGGAGGATATTATGAAAGCTCACGCCCTTTTCGACTTCTTACACTTACTAGTTTTAAGCATGAAAAGCTATTATGTATGGGGAATGCCAATCTATGTATTCATCATCCCTCTTATTTTTGTAGTAGGTTATATCATTATCAAATCAAATAAGAAACGAAAGACTACCGCTATTCAAAGTCACTAATCTATCCCACATCTAAAAATGATATGATGAACAAGGGTATATCCCCACCTCTCTTATAGCGGTGGGGATTTTAAATGTAAGTATGCAACATAATACACAATAGAAGGTGATTTCATGAGAAAATACGCAGCGATTGCTTTATGTACATCTGCTATTCTAGTAGGCTGTAATACTAGCAATGTAAGCCAAGAACCTAAAAAAGAGAAAAAGGTACAAGAGGTCAAAAAGCCAGAAGAGACGGTGCGGGAACAAGGTAAAATTTCTTATAATCCAATTACGCACGAATCTACAAACACAAATATTCATATTACAGATATAAAAGATGCTTTAACCGAAGTACAATATAAAATTTGGCGTACTGCTGATGGAAAAGAAAATACTAAATCTTTTTCTTCTAAAGAAAAGGAGAAACAATTCACTATTCCTTTTGATATAAAAGAATTTGAAGGAAAACGCGGGGAATATCAAATTGAAGCATTAGGGATAAAAGAGGATGGGAAAACTATTCCGCTTACAAAGTCTACTATAACTTTCGAGCAAAAGGTTCCTGTTCTTATGTATCATGCAATTGATGATTACCATGGACAAGGTATTAAAGATTTATTCGTATCTCCAGCTAACTTTGAAGCACAAATGAAGTATTTAAAAGACAATGGTTATACATTGTTAACGTTTGAACGCTGGGGCGATATAAATAAAGTAAACAAGCCGATTTTCGTTACATTTGATGATGGTATGAAAAATAATATGAATGCATTTCGCATTTTACAAAATCTAAAAGATGATACTTTTAAACCAACAGCAACAGAATATATGATTGTTGATAATGTTGATGTAGAAGGAGCTCTTTCTACATCTGAAATAAAAGAGATGGTTAGTTCCGGTATTTTCTCTGTACAATCTCACACAGCAACACACGCTGACTTGCCGAAAATTACAAACTATGAAGAAGAGTTAAAAGGATCAAAAGAAAAGCTAGAGAAAATAACAGGTAAGCCTGTTATCGCAATTGCTTATCCATTCGGCCATGTAGACGATAAAGTTGTCGCAGAAACAAAGAAATACTATCAATTTGCAACGACAACGAAGCCTGGACAATTCATCACGAAAGGTGAACCTGATGAGTTGCTAAAGATGAAGCGCGTTCGTATACATCATACAACTACTGTGGAGCAATTCGCCTCTTCCATTAAATAAAGTGAAACTTTAATCAGTGGGGTTTTTGTTCATCCCCCGCTGATTATTAGCCTTCACCAATCGGGCGTTTACGGGCAGCAGGGCTTCCACCTAACTTCTTTGCTCCATTCGAATTTTGAGGTGGGAGTCTTACTGCCTGCAAATAGTGGGATAAATGTGAGAGCTCAATACATTTTGAGCTCTCTTTTTACTTTATATTTATATATATTTTTAGAATTTTCTTGTATTATATATAGTAAGAAATCTTTCAAACTAAAGGAGATTATACATATGTCATTTGAACAAACGTTAGAGAAGTATGCTGCCCTTGCAGTCAATGTTGGTGTAAACATTCAACCTGGACAAACTTTATCAATTAGTGCACCTCTTGAAGCTGTACAATTTGTACGCCTCGTTACAGAAAAAGCATATAAATCTGGTGCAAAACACGTATATGTTGATTGGAATGATGAGGCGTTAACACGCTTAAAGTTCGATCTAGCTCCTGAAGAAGCATTCGCTGAGTTCCCATCTTGGAAAGCACATGCTCGTGAAGAATTGGCAAAAGAAGGTGCTGCATTTATGTCTATTTATGCAGAGAATCCTGATCTATTAAAAGGTGTAGATGCAAAGAGAATTGCAACTGCTCATAAAGTAGCCGGAGAAGCGATGAAAGTATACCGTGATTATGTACAAGCAGACAAAGTAAGCTGGTGTGTTATTTCTGTTCCTACGAAAGAATGGGCTGCTAAAGTATTCCCTGATGTAGCGCCAGAGGAACAAGAGGCTAAACTATGGGATGCTATCTTCAAAGCTACTCGTGCTGATTTAGAAAATCCTGTGGAAGCATGGAAAGAACATGATGAAACACTACATACAAAAGTATATTACTTAAACGAAAAACATTATACAGCTCTTCACTATACAGGTCCTGGAACAGACTTAACAATCAAACTTCCAGAGAAGCATGTATGGGCTGGTGCTGGTAGCCTAAATGAAAAGAACGTACCATTTATGGCTAACATTCCAACTGAAGAAGTATTTACAATGCCACTTAAAACAGGTGTAAACGGCCAAGTGTCTAGCACAAAACCGTTAGTATTTGCAGGTAACATTATCGATAACTTTACGTTAACATTTGAAAACGGACGTATCGTAGACTATAAAGCTGAAGCTGGTGAAGAGGCTTTAAAACATTTAGTGGAAACAGATGAAGGTTCTCACTTCTTAGGAGAAGTAGCATTAGTACCTCATGATTCACCAATTTCAAACACAAATATTTTATTCTACAATACACTATTTGACGAAAACGCATCTTGCCACCTTGCAATCGGAAATGCTTATGCATTTAACTTAGATGGCGGTAAAACAATGTCTAAAGAAGAACTTGCTGAAAATGGTGCAAACGCTAGTATTACACACGAAGACTTCATGATTGGATCAGCTGAGCTTGATATCGACGGTATTACAGCTGATGGAAGACATGAACCGATCTTCCGTAAAGGTAACTGGGCGTTTTAATATAAGAGGAGGCTATCCCAATGGGCAGCCTCCTTTTATTATGTCGTTTTTTCCGGTACATCGATATATTTCAAAAATCGCTGATATAAATTGTGACAAAGAAAAAAGCTATCTTCTACAAAAGATAGCTTTCATGATGCCGATGACACTTTCAGTCCAATTACTCCTAAAACAATAAATAAAATGCAAAATGCTTGGAATAAATTAATATGCTCTTTAAAAAAGTACACACTAATAATCGTAATAAGGAGGGTCCCTAAGCCCGACCAAATCGCATAAGCAATACTTAAGTTAATCTTCTTTACGACGATAGCAAACACGCTGAAACAAATTCCATAGAATACGAAAATAAGTACACTTGGAACGAGCTTTGTTAAACCGTTTGATAGTTTCATCGCTATCGTTCCAGCTACTTCAAAAATAATTGTTACGAGTAACAATAGCCAATATACCATACTAGAATCTCCTTCTCTGTTACCTTATAGAGATTCTAGTATACTACTTATAATCCTAATGAAATATATTTAATTTCTAAATATTCCTCGATGCCGAAATGGCCTCCTTCGCGGCCAATACCACTTTCTTTAAAGCCACCAAATGGTGCTTGTGCAACTGATGGAAGTCCATCATTTAAACCGATAATACCGTATTCTAACGCTTCGCTAATTTGGAATGCTTGGCTAATATCTTTTGTGAAAATATATGCCGCCAAGCCGTACGGTGTATTATTTGCACGTTCGATTACTTCTTCAACTGTTTTAAATTTAGCAACTGGTGCAACTGGACCAAACGTTTCTTCATTCATACAAAGCATCGTGTCATTTGCCAATCCAATTACTGTTGGCTGAATGAAATGTCCATCTAGCTCTGTAATCTTTTGGCCTCCGTATAAGAGTTCTCCACCTTTTTGAACTGCATCTTCAATATGTTCTTGTACCTTTGAAATTGCATTTTCATCAATAAGCGGTCCTACAGTTGTTCCTTCGCCAAATCCGTCTCCAACTTTAAGCTGCTCTACAGCTTTTGTGAACTTTCCTGCAAATTCTTCGTACACTTCTTCTTGAACAAAGACGCGATTTGTACATATACACGTTTGTCCTGCGTTACGGAATTTCGAACCGATTACCGCTTCTACCGCCTTATCTAAATCAGCATCATTCATAACAATAAATGGAGCGTGACCACCTAATT
This sequence comes from Bacillus hominis, assembly GCF_030348325.1. NCBI lineage: Bacteria > Bacillati > Bacillota > Bacilli > Caryophanales > Bacillaceae > Bacillus > Bacillus hominis. Next base: position 347,753 of record NZ_JAUCFS010000005.1, on the reverse strand, counting down.
CAAGCGAAACCTTTTTCATCGTTTGCGCAGCGCTAGCCATTAATTCTTTCCCGATTTCAGTTGATCCTGTGAAGGAAACTTTTCGAACACGTCCATCTTCCATCCACGTATCAGCAATTGCTTTCGCACTACCTGTTACAATATTTATGACACCTTTTGGAATGTCTGCTTCATGTGCTAATTCAACTAACTTCAATGCAGTTAATGGCGTTTGACTCGCTGGTTTCACAACTGCCGTACAACCTGCTGCAAGCGCCGGGGCTACCTTTCTCGTAATCATCGCAGCTGGGAAATTCCAAGGTGTAATAGCTGCCATAACTCCAACTGGTTGCTTCATAACTAAAATACGTTTATTCGGATGAGAAGCAGGAATCATTTCACCATACACGCGTTTCCCTTCTTCTGCATACCATTCAACAAAACTATTAGCATAATTCACTTCACCAAGTGCTTCTGCAAACGGCTTTCCTTGCTCCTTCGTCATAATCGCTGCGATTTCTTCTTTATTTTCATCAATAAGTGTGAACCACTTTTTTAATTTCGCTGCTCGATCCGCTGCTGTTAATTTTGACCATGATTTAAAAGCTTCATGCGCAGCATCAACAGCTTGCTTTGCCTCTGTCACTCCGCCCTTTGGTACCGTTGCAAATATTTCCTTTGTCGCTGGATTATTTATTTCGATTTGTTCTTGCAATGTAATCCACTCACCATTTATATACATCGCCTTTTTCTCTACATTTACAAACGTCGCTTTTTTATCCAATGTTTTCTTCCTCCTCTACGAACTTCTTAATCTTCCTATTGGCAGCAGATTGACTTATTTTTAAAAACTCTGCTACTTTATAGCTTGATCCACATGTTTTATACGCTTTTAAAATAATATTTCTTTCTACTTCTTCCAACATTTTATAGAGACTTTGACCTGACTGTTCAACTGTTGATTCCTGCATCGCTATTGGTAAATCCTCTATCGTAACGATATCGTCAGCAGTTATAACAATTCGTTCAATTACATTTTCAATTTCTCTATTATTTCCTTCCCAAGGGTACCCAACAAACATTTGCAATGTGCTAGGCGCTAACTTTACATTCCGCCCATATTTCTCATTAAAGTGCTGTAAATAATGATAGATGAGTGGCAAAATGTCTTCTATTCTCTCCCGAAGTGGCGGAATTGAAATTGGAATGACATTCAGACGATAGTATAAATCTTTCCGGAATGCTCCTTGTTTCACCATCGTACTTAAATCTCTATTTGTTGCCGCTACAATTCTAACGTCCACCTTTTTTAATTCTCTTCCGCCTATCGGACGAAACGTTTTTTCTTGCAATACTTGCAAAAGCTTCGCTTGAATTTCAAGCGGCATTTCACCGATTTCATCTAAGAAAAGAGTCCCTTTATGCGCTGATTCTAATAGCCCCTTTTTCCCTTCACGATTTGCACCTGTAAAAGATCCACCTGAGTATCCAAACAACTCCGATTCAATTAAATTTGTTGGCAATGCCGCACAATTAATTTCATAGAAACTCTCATTCTTACGATGACTCACTTCATGTAAATGACGTACTAATCGGCTTTTTCCCACTCCAGTTTCACCTAAAACAAGAACAGTACTATCTACCACAGATACTTTTTTGATTGTTTCGACTATTTTTTGCATAGCAATGCTTTTAAAAATAAGGCCTTCATGCTCATACGTTTCTCTTAATTCTTTCTTATATGTTTTTAACTGATTATCCATTTCCTCTACCTTTTGACGTAATTGATAGAGTTCAGTAAGATCACGAGAATAACTAATCACTCTTCTTAAATTTCCCTCATCGTCGAAAACAGGTCTTGTACGAACGTGTAAATACTCTCCTGATTTTGTCGTTTGAACGAGTTCAATCGGTCTCTTTTTTTCAATTACTTCTAATGTTGCTGATGGATAAAAAATCCCATCCTTTTGTAGTTCTTTTACATGCTTACCCACTAACTCTTCAGCAGCTAGCTGATAGTGCCTTTCACATGTACTATTTACACGTACAACGATCCCCTGTTCATCTGTAACAAAAATTTCGTCAAACGCATATTCAAATACATCTTGTAAATCCATTAACACTCGTTCCTTTTCTGCAACCATCCTAGCCACCCCTCACTTCAAATCCATCGATTCACTTCACTGCCTTTATTATAAAGTGAATTTTCCGCATTTTATATAGAGTCAGCTAGAATGTTTGCGATTTATTCTTTAGCTTTTAAACACGAGCGATATTCGCTTGCTCATAACAAGCTTGTAATGATTCTTCAATTATTGTTAAACCTTCCTCAAGTTGCTCATCTGTAATAACTAATGGCATTAACACACGGATAACATTTCCATATGTCCCTGCTGATAATAAAAGTAATCCTCGTTTATTTGCTTCTGCACATAAATTAGCAGCTAATGCTTTATCTGCTACTTTCGTCTTACGATCCTGAACGAGCTCGAATGCACACATTGCCCCTAAGCCGCGCACATCACCGATGCAATTATATTTGTTTTTCATCTCTTGGAATCTGTTCATTACAACTTGCCCTACTTCTATCGCTCTATCATTTAATTTCTCTTTTTCTATTACATCAAGCACAGCTAATGCAGCCGCACATCCTAGTGGGCTTCCTGCATACGTTCCGCCCAGTTCTCCCGGTGCAGACTCATTCATAATTTCTTTACGCCCAATCACGCCGCTTATCGGTACACCAGCACCTAATGATTTAGATACCGTAATTAAATCTGGAACGACATCATAATGATCAATTGCAAAATATTTTCCTGTACGACTAAAGCCTGTTTGAATTTCATCCGCTACAAATAAGATACCGTGCTCTGAACAAATACTTCGTACTTCTTGAACAAATTTCTTACTTGGCACGATAAATCCGCCTTCTCCTTGAACAGGTTCCATTACAACGGCTGCAATTGTTTCTGGTGCTACTTCTGATATGAAGAAGTTCTTAAACTCTTCAATGATAAAATCATCATACTGCTCTTCTGTTAATCCTTCTGGACGACGGTATTCATATGGGAATGGTGCTTTATATACTTCTGGAGCAAATGGACCAAATCCAAATTTATATGGTTTTACTTTACTTGTCATCGTCATTGTCATTAATGTACGCCCGTGGAAACCTTTTGAAAACGCAATAATACCAGGTCTTTTCGTATATTTACGAGCAATTTTCACCGCATTTTCAACTGCTTCTGCTCCACTGTTTAAAAACAGCACTTGTTTATCGAAATTACCCGGCGCTAATGCTGCCAGCTTTTCTGCCAATTCAATATATGGCTCATACATCATTACATTAAAACCAGTATGAATATATTGATCTACTTGTTTATGAAGCGCTTCTTTAACAGTAGGATGACAATGTCCTACATTAATTGTCCCTATTGCTCCTGCGAAATCAATGTACTGATTTCCATCCACATCTGTTACGAGTGCACCATTTGCAGAATGTACAAATGTTGGAATACCATTACTTACTCCTTTTGGTACTATATTTTGGCGGCGTTCTAATAAAGACGCTGCTTTCGGTCCGGGAATTTGTTCATTTACTTTAGCAAATTTTTTTTTGTTCATTATGTACCCCATCCTTTTCTATACAATGTTTTCTCTTTATATTGCAAGATGTATGCCAACTTCCTCTTTCTAGTATTCATCCCATTCTCTTACTATCTCGGCATAAAAAAATAAGTCTATAAAGACTCACACAGAGTCCTTATAGACTTATTCATTTATACATTAGACTTTCCTTGTTTCCAAATAAACTCACCTGAATGAGAAATTAAATCTTCAACAGATTGTAATACTAAATCTGCAAGTGGTTCTAACGTTTGACGATCACCCGTACCAGATAGTACGCCAATTGCATAGCAGTCGCCACCATTTTTCGCTAAATGTAAATCCGTTGGTGTATCCCCGACGACCGCTACTTCACATGTCTCTAAATTAAATCTCTCACAAAACGATTCTACGATTTTTTTATCTGGCTTCTGTGCTGGAAATGTATCTGAAGCTATAACACAATCAAAAAAATCTTCCAATTGATATTGCTTTAAAAATAATTCTGTCGGCGCGAAATCATCAGCTGTAACGACACCTAGAATAACCCCTCTATCCTTTAACACTTGTAAAACTTTCGGTAAATCTGCCGTCATTCTCATATGTGAACGGTGCTCATACATAAGAGAAAATAATTTTTCACTTACCCACTGATGCATTTCTTCTTCCTCAGATGACGCAATATGCTTACAAAGCCCCTTTGCTACATCAAGGCTTGTTCCAGCTGCTAATGCACTATGAGGGTGAACAAATACCCCATCCACACCGATTTCTTTTAATAACGCCTGCTGCATCGACTCTGGTAATTGATATAATTTTATACATTCTGTTACGAGCTCTTCAGCTACTTTTATCCAAATTGAATGAAAATCCATTAATGTTCCATCTTTATCAAATAATATTGCTTTTACCTTCTCCATAGCACCCTACCTCTCATTTCTTATCTCTTCCAGTGTATCAATAAAATATGGATATAAAATAAACGGATTGTAAAAATACCATAAAAATCAAACTAACTTCCAATTTACAATTCATCTGCATAAAGTAAAACTTTAATCGTGGGTGTTTTGTCCATCCCCACTGATTATTAGCCTACATCAATCGAACTTTTACGAGCAGTAACAAAAAAAAAGATGCCTTTACAGGGCATCCTCTTGATGTTCAGGAACAAATAGTTCCAGACAATGATATATATTTTCAAATTCCATTGGTGCGTCTCCGCCATATTCACCATCTAAATTAATCATTAGTTTATCTGGTGAATGAACTTTAATACGATTCGCTTGTGTGTATAGCACTTTTGGATTATTAATATGTTCCCCACGCTGCGCTTGTGTTGCTGCTTTAATTAAATCAGCGATAGAACCTTTTTTCAGTACTAATAAATCAAATAATCCATCGTTAATAGATGCATATGGTGCTACTTTTTCGAATCCGCCAACTGAACGAGTATTCGTAATTAAAAACATCGTAATTTCTTCTTGTAGCAACTTCCCATCATACTCGATTTCAACATATGTTGGATGTAATGATGGTAACATTTCGATTCCTTTTAAATAGTAAGCAAGTTGGCCTAATACCGTTTTTAGCTTGCTTGGTACTTCATATGTTAATTCTGTAATACGGCCGCCACCAGCGATATTAATGAAATATGTATCATTCGCTCTACCAAGATCTAACGGTACCGTTGTTCCTCCACAAATAATATCCGCAGCCTCTTCAATAACACGAGGTACACCGATAGCACGCGCAAAATCATTTGTCGTTCCAACTGGAATAATTCCAAACTTTGGACGATGCTCATGTCCTACTAAACCGTTCACTACTTCATTTAATGTACCATCACCACCAGCTGCGATAACAACATCAAACTTACGGTCCGCAGCTTGCCTCGCTGCCACAGTCGCATCTCCAGGACCAGTTGTCGCATGACAAGACGCTTCATATCCAGCTTGTTCTAATTTTTGTAATACTTCTGGTAAGCTCTTCTTAAATAGCTCGCGCCCAGAAGTAGGATTATAAATAATTCTTGCTCGCTTCATCATTTATTAGCATAGGAAATTCCTTATTCATTGAAAAACGAATACACCGAACCCTTATTCAGTATCCCTATGCCTACCTCCTCTCATCTTCCTATCCTTCTTTAATTCCGCTCAAACAGGCAGTAAGAACCCGATTCGTGTAGCCCATCAAAAGTAAATATTCATTTCAATGGTTTTGTTTTATTTTACAAAAAAAATTATGTCCATCTATTTCTTCACATCAATTTACATATAACGAATAATAATTATCTATTATTTCATGAGATGAAAAAAACCTCTATGTCTAGATTTATCATTATTCCCACCTTTTTGCAACTATCATACCATAGTTGCTATACAAACATTTTTTCACCTTTGACAGTTAATCAAACGTTTATTTAAATTATTTTTTGCCATTTAAACAAACGTTTGATTAACTCAGAAAAAACACCCAAATACGGGTGTTTTTTCTGTTTAATCTTTAAGAATCTATACTATTTTAGCGTTTATTAATCTCTTCAAGTAAAATTTTGTTAACAAGCGGTGGATTTGCTTGTCCTTTTGTAGCTTTCATAATTTGACCAACTAAGAAGCCAATTGCACGGTCTTTACCGTTTTTAAAGTCTTCAATAGATTGCTCATTATTATCAAGAATTTCTGTTACAACCTTACGAAGTGTACCTTCATCAGAAATTTGAACAAGACCTTTCGCTTTAACGATTTCTTCTGGGTCTCCACCTTTTTCGATTAATTCGTTAAATACTTTCTTCGCAATTTTAGAAGAAATTGTACCTTTTTCAATTAATTGAACCATTTTAGATAAGCCAGCTGGCGTTAACGCAACGTCTTTTAATTCTTTTTGTTGTTTGTTTAAGTACGCAAGTACTTCACCCATTAACCAGTTTGATGTTAATTTCGCATCTGCACCATCTACAATTGTTGCTTCAAAGAAATCAGACATCTCTTTCGTTAATGTCAATACGTGTGCATCATAAGCCGGTAAGCCAATTTCTTCAACATAGCGAGCTTTACGTGCATCTGGAAGTTCTGGAATAGAAGCACGCACTTCTTCTTTCCACTCATCATCAATGTAAAGTTCAACTAAATCTGGCTCTGGGAAGTAACGGTAATCGTCGGATCCTTCTTTTATACGCATTAAGATTGTTTTCTTCGTTGCTTCATCATAACGACGTGTTTCTTGTTGGATGATACCACCAGATAATAATTCTTTCTCTTGGCGCACTTGCTCATGCTCAAGACCTTTTTGCACGTAAGTGAAAGAGTTTAAGTTTTTCAGTTCTGCTTTTGTACCGAACTTCTCTTGTCCAACTGGACGAAGGGAAATATTCGCATCACAACGCAAGGAACCTTCTTCCATCTTACAATCAGATACACCAGTGTATTGAATGATTGATTTTAACTTCTCTAAGTATGCGTATGCTTCTTCTGGAGTACGCATATCTGGCTCAGATACGATCTCGATTAAAGGCATGCCTTGACGGTTGTAGTCTACTAATGAACCATCAGCTGTATGCGTTGATTTACCAGCATCCTCTTCTAAATGAAGACGTGTAATACCGATACGTTTCTTTTTACCGTCTACTTCGATTTCAATCCAACCATTTTCTCCAATCGGCTTATCGAATTGAGAGATTTGGTAAGCTTTCGGATTATCTGGGTAGAAATAGTTTTTACGGTCAAACTTTGTTTCCGTTGCGATTTCACAGTTTAATGCCATTGCAGCTTTCATTGCAAAGTTAACTGCTTCTTTATTTAAAGTAGGCAGTACCCCTGGGTATCCTAAATCAATTACACTTGTTTGTGTATTTGGCTCCGCTCCGAATTCTGTTGGACTCGCAGAGAAAATTTTTGACTTTGTTTTTAACTCAACGTGAACCTCTAAACCAATAATTGTTTCTAAATTCATCTATGCTCGCCTCCTTACAGACTTGCTTTTTTTGTATGATAGTCTGTTGCTTGCTCAAACGCATGTGCAACGCGGTAAATTGTCGCTTCATCGAAGTGTTTACCAATGATTTGTAGACCAAGTGGCATGTTGTTAGCACCGAATCCACATGGAACAGAAATCGCTGGAACACCCGCTAAGTTTACTGGGATTGTTAAAATGTCATTTGCATACATTGTCATTGGATCGTCCACTTTTTCGCCCACTTTAAATGCCGGAGTTGGCGTTGTTGGTCCAATAATAACATCATAGTTAGCAAATACATTTTCAAAGTCGTTCTTAATTAATGTACGTACTTGTTGTGCTTTTTTGTAATATGCATCATAGTAACCAGAGCTAAGAGCAAATGTACCAAGCATAATACGACGTTTTACTTCATCACCGAAACCTTCGCTACGTGTGTTTTTGTAAAGATCTAATAAATTATTTACATTATCAGAACGAACACCGTAACGTACGCCATCAAAGCGTGAAAGGTTAGCAGATGCTTCAGAAGAAGATAGTAAGTAATACGTTGCTAAAGCGTATTTAGAGTGCGGAAGAGATACTTCTTCCCAAGTTGCGCCCATACCTTCTAATACTTTTAAAGCAGCTAATACTGACTCACGAGCTTCTTCGCCAACACCTTCGCCTAAGTATTCTTTCGGTACAGCAATGCGTAAACCTTTAACGTCACCTGTTAAGCCAGCTAAATAGTTTCCAACTTCAACATTTGCAGAAGTTGCATCCATACGGTCAATACCTGAAATAGCTTGTAATAAGTATGCATTGTCTTCTACTGTACGTGTAATCGGTCCGATTTGGTCAAGTGAAGATGCGAATGCAACTAACCCGTAACGAGATACGCGTCCGTAAGTTGGTTTTAAACCTACAACACCGCAATATGCAGCTGGTTGACGGATAGAACCACCCGTATCAGAACCTAGAGAGAATAATACTTCTCCTGCTGCTACTGCTGCTGCAGAACCACCACTAGATCCGCCTGGAACATAGTCTAAGTTCCATGGATTTTTCGTAGCATAGAAACCTGAGTTTTCATTTGAAGAACCCATTGCGAACTCGTCCATATTTAATTTACCGATTGTAACTGTGTCAGCAGCTTTTAACTTTTGCACAACTGTCGCATCATAAATTGGATCGAAGTTTGCTAACATTTTGCTCGCACAAGTAGTACGAAGACCGTTAGTTACAATGTTATCTTTTACACCGATTGGCATACCGAATAATAAACCATTATCTTCAGCACCAATCTTAGCGTCTAATTCTTTCGCTTTCGCACGTGCATTTTCTTCATCTAATGTAAGAAAAGCTTTTACGTTATCTTCAACATCCGAAATACGTTTGTAAGATTCTTCTACTAAATCCGTAACGGAAATTTCTTTGTTGTTTAATTTCTTATGTAACTCTGATACCGAATGATCAAATAATGACATCGAAATTCCCTCCTCTATTCTAATACTGCTGGAACACGGATTTGATTATCTTTGTGATCCGGTGCATTTTTTAATACTTCTTCTACTGGTAAACCTTTTTCTGGCACATCTTCACGCATAACATTTTTCATAGTTAATACATGAGTTGTTGGTTTTACATCTGTTGTATCTAATTCATTTAACTGTTCTGCAAATGTAACAATTGCATCTAGTTGTTTTTGAAATTTTTCTGCTTCTTGATCAGTAATTGCAAGACGTGCTAAATGTGCAACGTGCTTTACATTCTCAACGGAAATTCTTGACACGGCTAGGCCACCTCCATAATATATCGTTCAATCTACAATACTATTGATGATACCAAATTTTCAGTACTTCAAGCAAGTCAACACACGACACTTACAGCATTTTTACATAAAAAAAGAAAGGCAAATGCCTTTCTTTACAATTTAGTCTTTATCTAGCGGTTCATTTTTCGGAAATCTCTCGTTATCTTCTTCATTATCACGAATTGTTTTTTGTAATACAAAACAAGACATCGTTAAAAATAATGTTCCAATTAAATAGTACCCTTTTACACTAAGCGTTTCATCTAACGTATAAATCCCAATTAGCATACCTGAAAGCGCGCAAACAAATGAAGTCCATGCTAAAAACGTGAACGCTTGCGTATTTCGTCTTCTCATCGTTCTCCCCCTCGTTAGCTGTACACCCATTATAGATAAATATATTTATCATGATGGATTTTTATGTAAATTATCTTTTTCTATTTATTAATCTATCACAAAAAAATTATATTTTGAAGTTTATTTTCTGTCTACTCTGAAAAAACAATTAAAACGATTGACATTTATTTCAATTCCTCATAAAATACAAATAAATATTACGAAGCTCGAAATATACGGGAGTGGAATTAATTGTTGCAATATGAACATTTTTTAGACTTACTGCTAGATAACGCCAAGAAACTTTTCTATCCTGAAGAATGGGTAAGCCTTGATTTAACACTTTCCAAGACAGAAGTATTTTGTTTACTTTGGATGGAGCGAAATACAGATATTACAATGACAAAAATTGCTGATCTTCTTGATATACCGATGAGTACAACGACAGGCGTTGTAAATCGCCTTGTAAAAAAGGGGTATATTGAACGATACCGTGATGAAAGCGATCGACGTATTGTATTAATTCGTTTAACAGAAAACGGCGCAATGCTCGTTCAAGAAGTAAAACAAAATGCGGCCCATTACTTTAGCCTAGTGACAGACGCACTATCAGAAGAAGAAAAAGCATTCTTACTACAAATCTTCCAAAAGATCATGAATCACATTGCTACGTCACAGCAAAAAACAGAAGAAAAGGTTTCTACACCTAAAATGAAAAACATTCCGATTGAATAAAGCCCTAACTGGGTTTTTATTCACTTAAATACTTCGATAGTCGTAATATTCGATAACCGAAACAAAGGGGATAGAATGATGAGAATTATTTTGTATACGGGTAAAGGCGGCGTAGGAAAAACTAGCATTTCAGCAGCAACAGCACTTCAAAGTGCAAAACAAGGATTAAAAACATTAGTAATGAGCACAGATCCTGCTCATAGTTTAGGAGATTCATTTGGTATCAAGCTATCTTCTGAACCGTTAGAAATTCGCAAAAACTTATGGGCACAAGAGATTAATACTATTTATGAAATGGAAAAAGGCTGGGGGAAATTACAGAAATATATTACCTTGCTATTCACTTCTAAAGCAGCTGATGATATTACAACAGAAGAATTAACAATGTTTCCTGGTATGGAAGATTTAATTAGCTTACTTCGAGTACTCGATTACTATAAACAAAACACCTATGACGTCATCATTATTGATTGTGCACCGACTGGAGAAACTTTAGCAATGCTCAGCTTTCCAGACATGCTCGGCTGGTGGATGGAAAAACTCTTTCCTATTAAAAGAAAGGTTTTAAAAGTCGTCCGTCCTGTAGCACAACCACTTCTCGGCGTCCCTCTCCCAACAGACGATATTATGGATGAATTAACAAATACATTAGAACAACTCGGAGAAATGCGGGATATTTTATCAAACCGAGAAGTAACGAGTATTCGCGTTGTTGTAAATCCTGAAAAAATGGTCATTAAAGAGGCTCAGCGCAGCTTTACGTATTTAAACTTATACGATTACAACGTAGATGCCATTATGATTAACCGCGTCATCCCTAACACTGTCACCGATCCTTACTTTCAAGCATGGAAAGATACACAAAAGAAATATAAAGCATTAATTCAAGATAGTTTTCAGCCACTTCCTATTTACGAAGCCCCGATGTTTGAACAAGAAGTTGTTGGTTTACCTATGTTAGAGCGTGTAGGAAATGCTTTATTTAAAACTGATCCTTGTCCTACTGAAGTAAAATTTAACGGCCGCACACAATATGTAAAAAAAGATGGCGATGAATATATTTTCGTTCTTTCCATTCCCTTCTCAAACAAAAGTGAACTTTCATTAAATCAAAAAGGTGATGAGCTTATCATTCGAGCTGGTTCTGTTAAACGGAACATCACATTACCAAAAACGTTAACACATCTTTCTATTCAAGGAGCAAAATTTGAAGAAGATGTACTAAACATTCGGTTTGGAGGTGTAGTACATGCATGAAGAACTACTACGAAGGGTAATTCGGACAAAGATAAAAGTCGGTATGCATATATTAGAAGAGCTACCCGATCCAATCCAGCAATCAGCTAAGCAAATGCTAAATATTTTGCAAGAGGAGTTAGCTACTTATCCGAAAGAACAAGAGCATCACGAAGGTAATTTAAAAAGTATTATAATTGAATAACTATCTTTGTATAGAGGGCCTTTTTAGGCTTTCTATATCTTTATTGGAGTGATGTAAGTTGCTGAAAAAACATTCCACTATTATACTTTGGATCATTCCTTTACTATTTTTCATTCATAACCTTGAAGAATCTTTCCAGATGCCACAATATCTTGCTAATCAATTTTCCATTCATTTTATAACTAGCCAACAATTTTTCATTGCAATTTCCGCATTAACAACTTTTGTCTTACTTATCGTCCTTCTATATCAACTAAACGTGTTATCTTCTATACACTGTATTATCTTTATACAAGGAGCTATCTTCTTCAACTCTGTTCAACATGTTATTTTGTTTTTCATTTATCGCTCCTATAATCCCGGCGTAATATCAGCGGTTTTCATTACCCTCTTTTCTATTTTCTTTTTTTCATCACAAAAACACTTAATTCATAAAAAGCAATTCGTAATTACACTCGTTTTCAGCTTATTTTCTTATCCCATTATAATTTGGATTACCTTACTATTCGCTAGCTGCTTTCATTAATAAAAAAAGACCAGGAAAACTCCTGGTCCATCACTCTACTTAACAAACATTGGATTCTATGTTATACAAAATTGGAAGGTACAGAATTAGGGTTTTGTTTGTTAAGTAGATTATATGTTGAACGAGCTAACAGCGGAGGGGTTCCTACTGTTAGTCCATTAAACCCAATAATTATTTTACGATTTTTTCAAGCTCATCAAGTGAAAGATCTACTGAAATTGAACCATCATTTGTTTCTTTCTTAATTGCATCTGTTACTTCTTTTGAATGATATAACTCAATTACTTTTTTCAATGTTGGATCATCTTTATCTTTCGTACGAGCTGCGAAAATATTAATATATGGCTTCGCATTTTCATTATTTGGATCCTCTAAGAAAATTGGATCCTTCTTTGGATCTAATCCAGCTTGACCAGCAACACCATTATTAATAACTGAAGCTGCTACATCTTTTAATACACGAGGGGTTTGCTGTGCGATAACCGGTGTAATCTTTAACTTCTTCGGATTTTCAGCAATGCCACTTGGATCTCCAAATAAACCGAAATCTTTCTTAAGCTTTAATAATCCAGCTGCATCAAGAAGTTTTAATGCACGCGCTTGGTTCGTTGGATCATTTGGAATAGCAATTTCTGAACCATCTGGGATTTCATTTGCTTTCTTATATTTTTCAGAGTATAAGCCCATCGGTGCAATTTGTGTTGTACCAACAGCTGTAATATCTAACTTATGCTCCTTTTTAAATTGCTCTAAGAAAGCAATGTGCTGGAATGAGTTTAGTTCAATATCTCCATCGGCTAACGCTTTGTTGGGCGTTGTGTAATCAGAGAACTCAACCAGTTTAATTTTAATCCCTTCTTTTTCAGCTTTTTTCTTTAAAATTTCCCAAGCGTCTCCATCTGTTCCAGTTACACCGACGCGAACTACTTTCTCTTTCGCTCCTGCACCTGTGTCTCCACCTGAGCAGCCACTTAAAGCTGTAATTCCTACGATCGCTGATAATGCAAATGCTAAAATTTTCTTCATTTTTTTCCCCTCTTCCTTTTTATGATCTGCGTAAAAAGACTTTCGCAAAGTAGTTTCCTAAATTTTGAGCTATCTGTACGAGAATGATAAGTAAAACAACCGTTACGAACATCACTGATGTATCAAAACGTTGATAACCATATGTCATTGCTAAGTCACCAAGACCGCCACCACCGACAAGCCCAGCAACTGCTGAAAATTCAATTAAACCAACTGTCATAAACGTTACACCTAAGATTAATGGAGCTAACGCTTCTGGCACGAGGATTTCAAAAACAATTCTAAGTGGTGAAGCCCCCATTGCTTGTGCTGCTTCAATTACCCCTTTCGGAACAGAAACAAGATTTGTTTCAACCATTCTAGCAATACCAATTGATGCAACTAACGTCATTGGGAAGATTGCTGCGGCTGTTCCAATCGTCGTTCCGATAACACTTCTTGTTATTGGACTTAAAGCTACTAAAAAGATAATGAATGGAACCGGACGAATTGTATTAATTATGATATTAAGAATAGAAAAGACCCATTTATTTTCTAAAAAGTTTCCTTTTCTCGTTACATATAATAGTAAACCTAGAGGTATACCAAGAATTGTAGCGAATATAATGGTTACAATTACCATTAAGAGGGTATCCCCCGTCGCATCTAATATGCGAGGCCAAAATATGCTCCAATCAACTCGCATGAGCTTCTACCTCCTTCAGCTGCACTTGCAGTCTTAGATGTTGTAATGCTTTTTGAATTTCCTTTTGTTCACCTTGCAATTCTACAAGAAGATTTCCAAATAGCACATTTTGAAGTTCAATAATATTTCCGTACAGTACATTTACATCAACGTTATAGTTTTTTGCGATATATGATAGTACCGGCTGTCCTGTCTCCTCACCAGTAAAAGTTAGGCGATAAATCTGACCTCCGTTTTGAATTTTCGCTAGAACACTTTCTGGTAAGTGGTCATTAATAACAGAACGTACAAAGTTTTGAGTCGTCTTTGTTTTTGGTTGTGTGAAAACATCAAACAGTTTTCCTTCTTCAATAACTTTTCCCTTCTCCATTACAGCTACACGGTGACAAATTTCTTTCACAACATGCATTTCGTGTGTAATAAGAAGAATTGTTAAATTGTATTCGCGATTTACTTTCTTCAATAAGTTTAAAATTTCTGTCGTTGTTTCCGGATCTAAAGCTGATGTTGCCTCATCACATATGAGAATATCCGGTGATGTCGCAAGTGCTCTTGCAATCCCAACACGCTGCTTTTGCCCACCTGATAACTGTTCTGGATAATAGTTCGCTTTATCTTCTAAACCAACAAATTTTAGTAGTTCATTCACTCTTTCTTTTATCTCATTCTTCGGCAATTTCGCTAACTTTAATGGATAAGCAATGTTCCCAAACACTGTTCTTGAATTAAATAGATTAAAACTTTGGAAAATCATTCCAATCCTTTGTCTTAGTTTCCGCAACTCCTTCGTCGATAATGATGTAATATCTTTATCATCTATTGAAATTGTTCCTGCAGTTGGTCTTTCTAACATATTTACTAAACGTAATAACGTACTCTTTCCAGCACCACTAAATCCGATAATGCCAAAAATTTCGCCCTTTTCAACTGACAGCGTTACATCCTCCACCGCATGAACAGATTGCCCACCTGATTCATATACTTTACTTACATTGTTAAAAGAAATCATTTTCTTCCCTCCTATATGCTGTAAAACTTGAAGTAGAGCTTTCGAGGTAAAATAAAAAGTGCTCTCCTTCTTATCACTTGTAAAAGATAAGAAGGAGAGCACTTATATGTACTCGTTCACATCTTCTCATCTTCCAAGCCAATTTTAGGCTTGCTGGAATTAGCACGGTATTAAAAAACCCGTTGCTGAGGTATCGTAGGGCCAGTCCCTCCACCTCTCTGGATAAGAGTGTATCGATTTAATTGTCATTTAATTAATTCTCATTATAGAACTCAGAATAGTAAGAGTCAATATATTTTTCTAAAAAATATTAACTATTTCTTTATTAAAATTTTCAAATAAAAACCCATAATAAAATAGTGATTTTTTATTTAAAAATTCTTCTGCCTTATATTTTTAAAAAGGAGAATCTTCTCTACGAATTGAATAACATTATTTGAATATGAAATCGGAGGAAGATAAGTGTATGAAAACAGCCCTTTTACTCGTTGATATCCAAAATGATTATTTTCCAAATGGAAAGATGGAATTACGTAATCCAGTAGAAGCAAGTGAATATGCTAGTCAGCTACTACAACATTTTAGAATTAAAAAAGAACCTATTTTTCATATCCAACATGTAGCTATAAAAGATACCGCTACTTTTTTCCAACCAAATACAGAAGGTGTCCATATTCACGAAAATGTTCGTCCACTGAGAGAGGAAACTGTTATACTGAAACACTATCCAAATAGCTTCCGAGAAACTGACCTTCTAGAACGATTACAACGTTCAGGAATTGAGCACGTCTTAATATGCGGGATGATGACCCATATGTGTATTGATGCTACCGTAAGGGCTGCTTTTGATTTTGGCCTTCACTGTACTGTAATACACGATGCTTGTGCTACAAAAGATCTTTCATTTAAGAATGCTACTATACCAGCTGTTTATATTCATAATACAATTTTGGCAAGTTTAAATGGCGTATACGCAAATATAATGAGCACAGAAGAGTTTTTAGCGACCTAAAAAAACACTCCTTTCAGTGAGCAAAACCGAAAGGAGTGTTCTCTTGTCAAACCATAGATTTTCTTTCAAATTGTATTATACAGGAAATCCTCAAAATGAATACTAAAAAATATGACTAATAAGTCAATTTTTCTCGTTGTTTTGTTTCTATTTTCATGTTTATCCCGATATTAATAGGGTTTAGCTAATCCCAAAGAATAAATAGTAATATTTAGTAATTATTTCTCGATTCAAATTAACTAGCTTCTATTATAAAGAGTTTCTCAAACAGAAGAGATCTTCACAGTATGTGAAGATCTCTTCTACTATTTCTTATAAAGTTTCAGAAGTAGTTTTTGCTTGCATGTGAAGTGCTAAGTAGTCAGGGCCACCAGCTTTAGAGTCTGTACCAGACATGTTAAAGCCACCGAATGGTTGGTAACCTACGATTGCACCAGTACATCCACGGTTGAAGTATAAGTTACCAACGTGGAAGTCTTCGCGTGCTTTTTCAATATGGTCACGGTTGTTAGTAACAACTGCTCCTGTTAAACCGTATTCTGTATTGTTTGCAATTGCAAGTGCATGATCAAAGTCTTTTGCTTTACAGAATGCTACTACTGGTCCGAAGATTTCTTCTTTCATTAAACGAGCATCTTCTGCAACGTCAGCAACGATTGTTGGTTGGATGAACCAGCCTTTAGAATCGTCTCCTTCGCCACCTGATACGATTTTACCTTCTTCTTTACCAATTGCAACATAGCTCATTACTTTATCGAATGCAGCTTGGTCATTAACAGGTCCCATGTTGATATCTTTTGCATCTGGGTTACCTACTGTTAATTCTTTTGTTAATTCAACAGCACGATTTAATACATAATCGTATACATCTTCATGGATTACTGCACGAGAACATGCAGAACATTTTTGTCCTGAGAATCCGAATGCTGATGCAACGATAGATTTAGCTGCTAATTCAAGATCTGCCTCTTTATCAACAACGATTGTATCTTTACCGCCCATTTCAGCGATAACACGTTTTAACCAAATTTGTCCTGGGTTTACTTTTGCTGCACGCTCGTAAATACGAATACCTACATCGCGAGATCCAGTGAAGCTAACGAAACGTGTACGAGGGTGATCTACTAAGTAGTCACCAACTTCAGAACCATTACCTGGAACGAAGTTTACTACGCCAGCTGGTAAACCAGCTTCTTCTAATACTTCCATAAATTTCGCTGCTACTACAGGAGTTGTACTAGCTGGTTTTAGTAATACTGTGTTACCAGAAACTAAAGCAGCTGTTGTCATACCTGCCATAATTGCGAATGGGAAGTTCCAAGGAGAAATGATAACACCTACTCCTAATGGAATGTAAGAGAAACGATTATATTCAATTGGACGGCTTTCTACTGGAATACCGTCTTTTAATTTTAACATTTGACGAGCATAATATTCCATAAAATCAATTGCTTCTGCTGTATCAGCATCTGCCTCATTCCATGGTTTACCTGCTTCTTTTACAAGAATAGCAGAGAACTCATGTTTTCTACGACGAACGATTGCTGCAGCACGGAATAAAATGTCTGCACGCATTTCTGGTTTTGACTTTCTCCAAGTTTGGAATGTTGCATCCGCTACTTGCATTGCTTTTTCAGCTAATTCACGGCTTGCTTTTGAAACGCGACCAACAAGTTCCTCTTTATTTGCAGGGTTTACAGAAACAATTTTGTCTTCTGTAGTGATTTTTTCTCCCCCGATAATTAATGGATAGTCTTGTCCAAGATAAGATTCTACTTTCTTTAAACCCTCTTCAAACGCTAATTTGTTAGCCTCTACTGAAAAATCTGTAAATGGCTCATGTTTGTATGCTACTACCATCTTTTTAGCCTCCCCTTAGAAAAACGTTTACATTTTACAACATTATTCTACACGATAATTTAGATTTATTCAAATATTCCTAGACTTATATTTT
The DNA here is from genome assembly GCF_030348325.1 of Bacillus hominis. NCBI lineage: Bacteria > Bacillati > Bacillota > Bacilli > Caryophanales > Bacillaceae > Bacillus > Bacillus hominis. The sequence goes on along the minus strand of NZ_JAUCFS010000005.1, from coordinate 329,698 downwards.
AAAAATTAATAAATTTTTAAAATATAATAAAAAAAAGAGATTCATACATACGTATGAATCTACAAAATATGAGTATATTCCAAAACATTTTTCCCGATTAATAAAATAGTAACTAATAAAAATAAAGTCCTTACATATCCAACACCTTTTTGAACCGCAAACTTCGATCCAAAATAAGCACCTAAAATCATTGATAACCCCATAATAATACCGTATTCAAAATGAATCACATCTAAAAATAAAAAAGTAATTAAAGATACGATATTACTAACGAAGTTCAAAAGTTTTCCAGATGCTGCCGCTTGAATAAAATCCAAACCAATTAATAAAAATGCAAAAATTAAAAAGGATCCTGTCCCCGGTCCAAAAAAACCATCATAAAACCCTATCATTAAAATAGCTAAGAAAAATATTAATGTTTTTCCTTTTGTCATCTTTTTATAGGTAGATGCACTTCCCCAATCTTTTTTTGCAATAATAAAAATAGCAATAAAAACCAACATTACGAGTACTAGTGGACGTAAAATATCAGGCGGAATAAACTTTACTACTAAAGCCCCTGCGACTGCTCCAATAATAGTTAACGGGATTAACTTTCCTACAATCCGAAAATCCACCTTGCCTGATCGAATAAAATAAATTGTACTCGTAAGCGTCCCCATCGTTGCAGCTAATTTATTCGTTGCGATTGCTGAAGCTGGTGATAAACCAACAAACATAAGTGCAGGAAGCGAAATCAACCCTCCCCCTCCAACAACTGAATCAATGAAAGCCGCTAAAAATCCGAATGCAATTAATAAAATAATGACTTGAAAGCTTAGTTCATCCATAACTTTTCCCCTTACCCCTTTATTTGTAACATTTAAAATTATAACAAAATTTTTCAAGAAAAAAAGCTGTTCCTTTATGGAACAGCTCTCATCTTTAATCTAAAATTTTCACACGTGGTTCATCTTGCTTCGCTTCACGTATAATAATTGCTTCTGGACGTTCCACAGATTTAATTGTTACTTGTACTTTCATATAATTCGGGAAGTATTCCATAACAAGTCCAGCTACATATTGTGTAAATCCAATTACTTCAGCTTTTCCATTGAATTGGACTGGAATATCGAGCTTCATTTCTTTTAATTCATCATCTCTATACATTCCAGTACCGATAACAGCTGTATAATCTCCTTGGAAATACTCACTTAATTTTGCTTTAAAGTTTGACACCCTTGCAAGGTCTTCACGTTTATTATCCGCTTTTGCTTGTTCAGACGGGAATAAATAGTATTTCTCATTGATCGGCTCCCAATCCTCAACCGTTTCACTGCCTTTTTCTACCTTAGCATAAGAAACAAAATTCCCTGGCACAAGTGAAGACTTTGGACCTTGACGATAAATTGCAAATGTAACCGGAACATCTTTTATTCCAGGCTTTTGTTGCTGCATGACTTTCAAGATTTCTTGTGCCATTTTTTTCCCTTCAGCTAACATTTTTTCTTGCTCGATTTTAGCCTCACGCGGATAACCATGCTCTTCCTCGTAATAATGAACCGAATTCATCGCTAATCCAACTACAACACCATCAGGCTCAGTACTTTTATTACCATTTTGTAAGTAATAGTCATGTTCTAAAATATTTGAGATATACATTGGATTTTTTGTATTTTTTACTTCTAACGATTCTGATCCTTCACCTAAGGCCGGATTTAACCCTATATTTGGAAATTTAACCGCATCTTTTTTCAACTTATCCTCTAGCTCTTTTTGTTCAGCATCTGTACGCTTTCTTTTCACAAGCATTTGAATCGTTTGTGTGTCTAAAACGTCTCCACCTTTAAAGAAATAATCTTTCGTGCTAAATGATTCTTTCGCAATGCGCATTAGTCCCGTTTCAAATTCATCTATATCTAGACGATTGTTCAAACTTTGTCCAACTAAACCACGTGCACGACTTGGATCAAATGGAAATGTTGTCTTATAATATTCATCCGAAATGGAATATTTTGAGATAACAGCTTGCTCTTTCGCTTTCCCTGATTTCTCAACTGTTTTTTCATCTTTGTTAGAACCCATGCTACACCCACTTACAAGTAGGCTAAGACTTAATACCGCTAACGCTATTTTTTTCATCGTAAGTTTGCACCTCTTACTTATTCAGCTCTTGTAAGAACCTCTCTTCATTCCAAACTTCAACATTGTGCTTCTCTGCTTGCGCTAATTTCGAGCCTGCAGCTTCACCAGCAACAACTAAATCCGTACTTTTACTAACACTTCCTGTTACTTTTCCACCTAATGCCTCAATCTTCTTCTTCGCTTCACTGCGGCCCATAACTTCTAATTTCCCTGTTAAGACGACAGTTTTTCCTGCGAAGTAAGATTCAACATTTTGTAAATCAGCAATTTTTATACCTTTGTATGCCATGTTCACGCCATACTCTTTAAATTGTTGTAATAGCTCTAATACGTCTTCATTATCGAAATACGTTACAACGGATTGAGCCATTTTTTCACCAATCTCGTTAATTGTTTTTAGTTCTTCTTCCGTCGCTTTCACAAGCTCATCCATCGTTTCGAAATGCTCAGCAAATGTACGCGCGGCTTTTGCACCGACATGACGAATACCAAGACCGAATAATAATCGCTCTAATGAGTTTTCCTTAGAATTCTCAATTGCTTGGACTAAATTTGTTGCTGATTTTTCACCGAAACGCTCTAGCTGTAATAATTGCTCTTTCGTCAATGAATATAAATCAGCAAACGTACGAATATAATCCGCATCAAAGAGTTGTGTAATTACACGTTCTCCAAGTCCATCAATATTCATTGCATTTCTTGAAACGAAATGAATTAATCCCTCGCGAATTTGGGCTGGACAAGTCGGATTTATACATCGAAGTGCTACTTCTTCTTCTAAACGAACAAGTTCACTCTCACATGCTGGACAATGCGTTGGCATATGATATTCTTCTTCCTCACCAGTACGCTTATCAAAAATAACGTTCACAACTTCAGGAATGATATCTCCAGCCTTTTTCACAACAACGTAGTCACCAATTCGAATATCCTTTTCACGAATTAAATCTTCGTTATGTAAAGAAGCACGACGAACGATAGTACCAGCCACTCTCACTGGCTCGAGCTCCGCAGTTGGTGTTACAACCCCTGTGCGGCCGACACTTAATTCAATCCCTGTTAATCTTGTCACAACTTCTTCAGCCGGGAATTTATAAGCTATTGCCCATCTTGGACTCTTTGCTGTAGTTCCTAAGCTTTCTTGAAGAGCAACATCGTCTACTTTTATAACGATTCCGTCAATCTCATAGTCAAGATGCGGGCGTTTTTCTTGCCACTCTTCTACATAGGCTATTACGTCTTCAATTGTTTCACATGTACGACGATTTGGATTTGTTTTGAACCCAAGTTCACCTAAGAAATCCAGCGATTCACTATGTGATGGAATTGTTTTTTCTTCTACATTAGCAAGACCGTACACAAACATAGATAAGTTACGCTTCGCTGCAATTTTCGGATCAAGTTGGCGTATTGAACCTGCTGCCGCATTACGTGGATTCGCAAATACATCTTCACCATTTTGCTCTTTTTCCTCATTTAATTTAACGAATGAACGCTTCGGCATATAAGCCTCGCCTCGCGCTTCTAACGTTACTTCTTCATTTAATCGAAGTGGAATTGCTTTAATCGTTTTCAAGTTTTGGGTAATGTCTTCACCCGTTACACCATCACCACGTGTTGCACCTTGAATAAAGCGTCCTTTTTCATAATGAAGTGAAACAGCAAGTCCGTCAATTTTTAATTCGCATATATATCTTACATTCGCATCATCAATTCCTTGACGTACTCTTCGGTCAAAATCACGCAAATCTCCTTCATTAAATGCGTTACCTAAACTTAACATCGGTGATTTATGCGTTACCTTTTCAAATATATCAAGTACAGCTCCCCCAACTCGAATAGAGGGGGAGTCTTCCGTTACAAATTCAGGGTTCTCTACTTCTAATTTCATAAGCTCCTGCATATTACGGTCATATTCCGCATCAGAAACAGAAGGATTGTCTAATACGTGATATTGGTAGTTAAATGTATTTAACAAATCACGTAGTTCTTCTATACGTTTTTTTGTTACCTCTTTTGACATATCCTCATTCCTTTCCTATTGTTTCGTCACAGGTGCAAATTTTGCTAATAAACGTTTAACACCAATTGGGCTTGGGAACGCAATATCTAATTCTTTTGCATCACCTTCACCTTTAACACTTACAACTGTACCAACTCCCCACTTCTGATGAGAAGCTTTATCGCCTACTGCCCAGCCAATTTGCTCTCCACCTGTCGTCTTAACAGCCGGACGCACGAAAGCTGAACGAGAACGTGTTGTCGTTGCGCTTGTTGTCGTTCTTCCTTTTGTACCAAATGAAGTTTCACGCTTCGGCGCTGTTTCGTTTAATGGTTCCACTAATTCTGCCGGAATTTCTGTAATAAATCGAGATGCTGCATTCATACTCGTTCTACCAAATAAAGTACGCATTTGCGCATTGGATAAGTATAACTCTTCTTCCGCACGAGTAATACCTACATAAGCAAGACGACGCTCTTCTTGCATTTCATCTTCTTCCATAAGAGAACGCGTATGCGGGAATATCCCTTCCTCTAAACCAACGATAAAGACAACAGGGAACTCTAATCCTTTTGCTGAGTGCATCGTCATTAAAATAACTTCCTCACCTGCAGTTGGATCTTCATCTACACGATCAATATCAGTAACAAGTGCTAAGTCTGTTAAGAATGCAACAAGGCTCTTATCTTCACTTTGAGATTCGAATGTTTGCGTAACAGATAAAAACTCATCTAAGTTTTCTAAACGGCCTTCTGCTTCTAAAGAGCGCTCATTTTTCAACATCTCGCGATAGCCTGTTTTTTCAATTACTTCTTCTACTAGTTCTGTAACAGATAAATACTCTTGCATATTTACCCAATTGTGTAATAAACTTGCGAATTCTTTTACTGCCTTTGTTATTTTTGCACTTACACCAACATGCTCAATCTCATCAAATACTGCAGTTAATGAAATTCCGTTTTGCACACCATAATTAATGATTTTATCGATAGAAGTAGCACCAATCCCACGTTTTGGCATGTTAATAATACGTGCAAAACTAATCTCATCATCTGGATTCCCAATTAAACGTAAGTACGCTAAAATGTCTTTAATCTCTTTACGATCGTAGAACTTCGTACCGCCGACAATTTTGTAAGGAATATTGGATTTCAGGAAAATCTCCTCGACCATACGAGACTGGGCATTCGTACGATATAATACTGCAAAATCAGTATATTTTCGCTTCCCCATTTGAATATCGTCACGAATTTTTTTCGCAACAAAATACGCTTCGTCCTTTTCGGTTGCAGCACGATAATACGAGATTTTGCTCCCAATTTGATTGTCTGTCCATAATTTCTTCGGTTTACGGTTTGAATTCTTTTCAATTACAGCATTAGCTGCATTTAAAATATTTTGTGATGAACGATAGTTTTGTTCTAACAGAATAACTTGTGCATTCTCATAGTCTTTTTCAAATGACAAAATGTTAGAAATGTCAGCACCACGCCAGCGATAAATAGACTGATCTGAGTCACCTACAACGCAAAGATTTTTAAAACGCGCTGCCAAATGTTTAACAAGAAGGTACTGGGCTTTGTTCGTATCTTGATACTCATCAACATGAATATATTGGAATTTGCGCTGATAAAACTCTAGCACTTCTGGAACGCGCTCAAATAGCTGAATCGTTGTCATAATTAAATCATCAAAGTCTAATGAATTATTTTTCAAAAGACGTTTTTGATATTCTGTATATACATCGCTCGTTAATTTTTCATATGGATCAGCCATTGTAATTTTTTTTGCATATTTATCTGCAGATAACAGTTCATTTTTCGCATTACTAATACCCGCTAAAATAGAGCGCGGCTCAAACTTCTTCGGGTCAATATTGCGCTCTTTCATAATTTTTTTTACTACAGTTAACTGATCACCTGCATCTAAAATCGTAAAGTTACGATTAATCCCAATGCGGTCAATATCACGTCGTAAAATACGTACACACATAGAGTGGAACGTAGAAATCCAAATATCTTCTGCCTCTGGTCCAACAAGTCTATCAATACGCTCACGCATTTCACGAGCAGCTTTATTTGTAAAAGTAATTGCTAGTACATTCCATGGTGCCACACCTTTTTCACCAAGTAAATACGCAATACGGTGTGTTAACACTCGTGTTTTACCACTACCTGCGCCTGCCATTAATAGAAGTGGTCCGCTCGTTGTTTGTACTGCTTTTTGTTGCTGTGGATTTAGTCCATTTAATAACTTATCTGTCATACTCATATGCGCCTGCACCTACTCTCCTTTTACTGCTTTAACTGTTTTTAATGCCGATTTTATATCATCATAAATAACATTTCCAACAACTACTGTATCAGCGTACTGTGCCATTTCTTTCGCTTGTTCTGCATTAGAAATACCACCGCCATAATATAGCTTAGCTTGTTTCAATTGTGCTTTTACATTTTTAACAAGTTCAATATCTCCATACGTCCCGCTATATTCTAAATAAAATATAGGTAAATGTAATAGCTTGTCTGCTAAACGTGCATATGCAATAACGTCATCTTCTGTTAAATTACATTTTGCATCTGTAAGCTGGGCTACTTTCGCTTCTGGATTTAAAACACAATATCCTTCCATGAAAATTTCGTCCCAGTCCATAATATCCCCAAATTCTTTCAATGCCTCATGATGAACCCCTGTTACCCATTCTACTTTTCGGCTATTTAAAACGCTTGGGATGTAATAAAAATCAAATCCTGGTGTAATTGCTTCCACATCAGAAACCTCTAACACACAAGGAACTGCATATCTACGAATGCTAACTAGCATGTGTAATACATTATCAATTGTTACACCATCACTTCCGCCTACAATAACAGCATCTGTTCCAGACTCACAAATCATTTCTAAATGTTCATCGCTTAACTCCTTATTTGGATCAAGCTTAAATACATGTTTCCACCCGGAAATATCGTACATGAAAACACCCTTTCTTTTCTCTATTTATATATACTTCTGTTCAAAATAACAGTTTATTTTTATCAGGATTTTTTAACTTCATCTTAAATATTTGTTTAAAGCGGAGAATTAAGTTTGGAATTCCCTCTTCCATATTTTTTCAAACTGGAGGATTTAATTTTGAACTTCCTTTTATGCATTCTTTCATTATAACAAAAAAAGCTACTTACACACACGCCCATTCCAACATCTTTTTTAACGTCAAATGTTGGATTACATATCATCAAAAGCACACGGGATACTAATAAAAGAAATAGTATTTGCTATTTCGAAGTTCATCAAAAAGGAGTGTTTTTCTAATGAAGCAAAACATCGGTACAATCAATGCTCTAATTCGAATTACACTCGGACTTATCCTCTTCGGCTGTAGTACAGCTAAACTCGTACGCAAACCGTGGTGCACTTGGTCTAAAGTTTTACTATGGATTGGTGCAATGAAAATTGCAGAGGGGATTGTTCGTTTCTGCCCTATTGCTGAAGTATGTAAATTTGGAAAATTCATGAGTATGGGCGCAGTTAAAATGCCTAGCATGAATTTTGCTGAAAAAGGACATGCTAAAGAAGAAGTGAATCAAACTTCCAATCATGACAAACCACAGTCAAATGGAAGTTATGACGCTTCTGACAAAGAGATTGAGTCAGCGATTGAAGATATAATCCTGGCAAAACCGCTTTGAATCATTTGTCACGATGCAAGATGCTCTCAAAGGGACTTAGCTGCTGCAGTGGGCGGTTAAGTCTTCTTTATTTTACCATAAAACAGAACGTATATTCTTATTTTTGACTCTAAAACGTACATAAAAGATATCAATAAATAAAATTCAGAAAATTAGGTTTAAACCCCTTGCTTAAAATGATATAAAAGTGATATCATTTTTATATCAGGGAGGCGATCATATGAAAGAAAAACAAGTTTTTTATGTAAATGGTTTTCTCGGTATTATTGGAATTTTAGTTTTAGCCGCTATCGGTGTATTTTGCCTTGTACAAGAAATGTTTGTAATAGCTATTTTAGCTCTCATATTAGCATCGGTTTTAGCTACAGGTATCGGTATCGTTCAACCGAATCAAGCGAAAGTCATTACGTTCTTCGGTAATTATTTAGGAACAATTCGTCAAAACGGTTTATTTTTAACAATTCCATTCGCATTCCGTCAAACTGTATCGTTACGTGTTGAAAACTTTAACAGTAAGAAATTAAAAGTAAACGATGTTGAGGGAAATCCAATTGAAATTGCAGCCGTTATCGTATATAAAGTTGTTGATTCTGCAAAAGCAATGTTTGGTGTTGAGCATTACGATCGATTCGTAGAAATTCAAAGCGAAACGGCAATCCGCCACGTTGCAACAAAATATCCTTATGATAATTTCCAAGATGAAACTTGTATCACGCTACGAGGAAATACTGAAGAAATCTCTGAAGAATTAAAGCGTGAGTTAGAAGAACGTCTTGAAATCGCTGGCGTAGAAGTATTAGAAACTCGTTTAACACATTTGGCTTACGCAACAGAAATTGCCCATGCAATGCTTCAACGTCAACAAGCAAAAGCAGTATTAGCTGCTAGAAAAGAGATTGTTGAAGGTGCTGTGAAGATGGCAAAAGATTCAATCCATATGTTAGACGAAGAAGGCGTACTGGAACTCGATGACGAGCGTAAAGCAAATATGGTAAACAACTTATTAGTTGCCATCGTGTCAGATAAAGGTGCGCAACCAGTTATTAATACAGGAAGCCTATACTAAAAGGTTGTAAATAATTATGGCTAAAAAGAAAAGCTTTCCATTACGTATTGATCCTGAATTACACGCAGTCATCGAAAAATGGGCGAATGATGAGTTTCGTAGCGTCAATGCACACATCGAGTATTTACTTCGAGAAATGGCAAAGCAAAAAGGAAAATTGAAAAAAGATAAAGATGCATAAAAATCCCGCTGAGAAATCAGCGGGATTTTTTACATATTAACTTCTCGTCATCTCATGCCCAATTGCACGATATCCTATATCACTTCGATAAAATAGACCATCACTCTCAATTTTATCGATTTCTTTATACACTTTATCCTTCGCTTCTTGTAAACTATTTGCCTTGCAAGCAACAAATAATACACGGCCACCATTTGTTACAAAGTCACCATGTTTCATCGCCGTACCCGCATGGAAAACAATCACATCTTGCAATGCATCTAATCCGTTAATAATTTCACCTTTTTTATATGCTTCTGGATATCCTTTCGAAGCAAGTACGACACCAATAACTGCTTCCTTTGACCATTGTAACGTTAATTCACTTTCATCTAATACAGCGTTACATACATCAACTAAATCATTTTCTAAGCGTGGTAATACAACTTCCGTTTCAGGATCGCCAAAGCGTGCATTAAATTCAATTACCTTTGGACCGTCATTTGTTAAAATAAGCCCTGCATATAAAATACCTGTAAACGAACGATTTTCTTGGATCATCGCTTTAGCAGTTGGATGTAATACCGTTTTTATCGCCTCTTCAACTGCTGATTCCGGAATTTGTGGTACTGGAGAATATGCGCCCATTCCACCTGTATTAGGGCCTTTATCGCCATCAAAAGCTCGTTTATGATCTTGAGCAATTACCATTGGATGTACAGTTGTTCCATTTACAAATGCCATTAATGAAAATTCTTGTCCATCTAAAAACTCCTCAATAACGACCTTCTTGCTTGCTGCGCCAAATTTCACATCTTGTAGCATTTCTTTCACAGCTTGCAATGCCTCTTCAAGCGTCATTGCTACCGTTACACCTTTACCAGCAGCTAACCCATCTGCCTTAATTACGATCGGTGCACCAACTTTTTGAATGTACTTTACTGCCTCTTCATAGTCTGTAAAAGTTTCATATGCCGCAGTTGGAATATCATACTTTTTCATCAATTCTTTCGTAAAAGCTTTACTACCTTCAATAACAGCAGCCGCTTTATTAGGCCCAAATACACGAAGTCCCTCTTCCTTAAAGCGATCAACGATTCCGTTCATAAGTGGAATTTCTGGTCCAACGAAAGTTAAGCCTACATTGTTTTCTTTTGCAAATAAGACTAATGCATCAAAATCATTTTCATCAATATCAACTGGTGTTGCAACGTCTCGCATGCCTTCATTACCTGGCGCTACATATACTTTTTCTACCTTTTCAGATTGTGCAAACTTCCAAGCTAAAGCATGTTCACGTCCACCACGGCCAATTACTAAAACATTCATATTTCATCCCCCAATAATTAAATAAGTACAAACTAGAAGCTATGCTCCTAGTTTGTTTTCATATCAATGTAAGTTTAAAAAGGAGGATCAAGAGAACCTTCGCATGTCGTCGTTGCATAGCCAGTGCGGTACTCATGTAGGAAAACTACACTCCGTGTCCTCCTGGCGAATGCGCCTCGAACTGCTCGGTTCTCTTGACTGAACTTTTTAAACACCCTCTATTAATGTTTAAAATGACGTACGCCAGTGAACACCATCGTAATCCCATACTTATCTGCCACTTTAATAGAATCCTCATCACGGATCGATCCGCCTGGTTGAATGATTGCTGTAATACCAGCTTTTGCTGCTTCTTCTACTGTATCTGGCATTGGGAAGAAAGCATCAGATGCAAGTGCGCTGCCTTGTGCTTTTTCGCCAGCTTGTGTAATTGCGATTTTTGCAGAACCTACACGGTTCATCTGTCCCGCACCTACACCAACTGTCATGTTATCATTCGCTAAAACAATTGCATTTGATTTCACATGTTTTACAACTTTCCAAGCTAGTTTTAAATCGTTCCACTCTTGTTCTGACGGTTCACGTTTCGTTGGAATTGAAATTGCGTCCTCATCTAATGATAACGTATCTTCCTCCTGAACGAGAAGACCGCCTTGTACAGAAGTTAGTTTTTTGCTTGCACTTGTTGCTTTTTCAATATTTACAGTTAGTATGCGTAAGTTCTTCTTACTTTGCAACACTTCTAAAGCTTCTTGCGAGAACGAAGGAGCGATAACAATTTCTAAGAAAATTTCATGTAACTTTTCAGCTGTAGCTTTATCAATTTCACGATTCGCTGCAATAATACCGCCGAAGATTGATACTGGATCAGCTTCATAAGCACGTGTGTATGCTTCATGAATATCAGTTCCTACTCCAACACCACATGGATTCATATGTTTTACCGCTACTACTGCCGGTTCTGTAAATTCTTTCACGATGCTAAGCGCTGCATCCGCATCGTTGATATTGTTATAAGATAATTCTTTGCCGTGTAATTGTTCTGCGTATGCAACAGAAGAAGTTGCTGCGAATGGCGCTTTATAGAACGTTGCTTTTTGATGCGGATTTTCGCCATAGCGTAAATCTTGTTTTTTCTCGAATGTCACCGTTAATGTTTCTGGGCTTTCTTCGCCCATTTGCTCTGTTAAGTAGTTAGAAATTAACGCATCATATGCCGCTGTATGGCGGAATACTTTCGCTGCTAATTTTCGTTTCTTTTCTTCTTTTACTTCACCGTTCTCTTTTAGTTCTGCTAATACAACATCATAATCTACTGGATCTACAATTACTGATACAAATTTATGATTTTTCGCAGCAGAGCGAATCATTGTTGGGCCACCGATATCAATATTTTCAATTGCATCAGCAAATGTTACATCAGGCTTAGCGATTGTTTCTTTAAACGGATATAAGTTTACAACAACAAAATCAATTGCTTGAATGCCTAGTTCATTCATTTGCGCTACATGCGTTTCATTATCACGAACTGCTAATAGGCCACCATGAATACTTGGATGTAATGTTTTTACACGGCCATCCATAATTTCTGGGAAACCTGTTACTTCAGAAATACCAATTACTTGTAAGCCGTTCTCTTCTAGTAATTTTTTCGTACCACCTGTTGAAATAACTTCGATCCCTTGTTCTAGTAAACCTTTAACAAATTCTACTACTCCTGTTTTATCTGAAACACTTACTAATGCACGCTTTTTCATTTATCCTTCACCCCTGGTTGTATGTTAGTTAACAGTTGTTTCTTTCGCAGACTGAACAATTTGATTCACTGTATTTACGTATAATTTATGTTCAACTTGTTGAATTTTCTTTTGTAAGCTTTCTCTCGTATCCCCTTCAGAAACAACTACTGCTTCTTGTGCAATAATTGGACCTGTATCCATACCTGCATCTACATAATGAATTGTTACTCCAGTTACTTTCACACCTGCTTCTAACGCTTGACCGACAGCATCTTTACCTGGAAAACTCGGTAGCAGTGATGGGTGAATATTAATAATCTTCCCGCCGTATGCTTCTAGTAAAGTCGGCCCAATTAAACGCATATATCCAGCTAAAATAACATAATCAATTTCATACTCTTCTAGCCTTTTTAATATCTCTTTTTCAAATGCTTCTTTTGATTCATATGCTTTTGCTGAAAAGGCGAAACACGGAATATGATGATAATGTGCCCGTCCAATAACGCGCGCCTCTGGTTTATCACATACTAATAGACTAATATCTGCATCCAATCTTTTTTCTTCTACTGCATTAATGAGAGATTGAAAGTTAGATCCGCTTCCAGAAGCAAAAACTGCTAATCTACTCATAGTTCTGTGCCCCCGTTAAAGGTAACACCAGTACCTTGTACAGTACGTCCAATAATACGAGCTGTTTCTCCTTGCTCTTCAAGAAGAAGAACAACATCTTTTGCATCTTCTTCCTTCACCGCTACTACCATACCAATACCCATGTTAAAAATATTGAACATTTCTTTCTCTTCTAGTTTCCCAACTTCTTGAAGTAAATTGAAGATCGGCTGAATTTCCCAAGCTCCTAGTTCAATCTCAGCACCGATTCCTTCTGGCAACATACGTGGGATATTTTCAATAAATCCACCGCCTGTAATATGTGCCATACCGTATACTTCATGTTTCTTCAATAGTTCTAAAATAGGTTTGACATAAATTTTCGTTGGTTTTAATAATTCTTCACCAAGAGGTAGTTCTAAGCGTCCGTAAATACGATCTAAAGATAGTTCTCCATCTTCTAGTAATACTTTTCGTACTAAAGAATAACCGTTACTATGAATACCGCTAGATGCTAAGCCAATTAATACGTGACCAGCTTCAATTTTTTCACCTGTTACAATTTTCTTTTTATCAACAATTCCAACTGTAAAACCAGCTAAATCGTATTCTTCCGTAGAATACATTCCTGGCATTTCAGCTGTTTCTCCACCAATTAATGCACAACCAGCTTGGCGACAGCCCTCTGATATACCTTTGACGATGTTTTCAATTTTACTAGGTTCAGCTTTACCACAAGCAATATAATCAAGGAAGAAAAGCGGCTCTGCTCCTTGGACAACAATATCATTTACGCACATTGCTACTGCATCAATACCAATTGTGTCATGTTTATCTGCCATAAAAGCGAGCATCAATTTCGTTCCCACGCCATCTGTTCCAGATACTAATACAGGTTCTTCTAATGCAAATTTTGATAGATCAAACATACCTCCAAAACCGCCTAAACCGCCTAGTACTTCTTTTCTCATTGTTGTTTGTACGTGTTTTTTCATGCGAGATACCGCTTCATATCCAGCTTCAATATCTACTCCTGCTTGCTTATATGCATTCGCCATCGTTTTTTACACCTCGTCTTTTAATTTCTCCCCATCCAGGGCGGCCGTTTTAAGAAAGAAGCTAGCTTCTACATCAAAAGAAGTAGAAGCTTTTTTCTTCTTATTTCATACTTTCTAAAAGCTCTTGCTCATAATCATAAAGAGCTGTTGGATAATCTCCATTGAAGTAAGCCATACATAGACCACCATATTTCCCTTCATATGGACGTCCAATTGCATCTACTAATCCATCTTCACTTAAAAATGTTAAAGAATCTGCTCCGATGATTTGACGGATTTCTTCTATTGAATTATTTGCCGCGATTAATTCTTTTCTCGTTTGAATATCAATGCCATAGAAGCATGGATACTTAAGAGGTGGTGAAGCAATTCTTACATGGACTTCTGTCGCTCCAGCCTCGCGAAGCATACGAACAATTCGTTTACTTGTCGTACCTCTTACGATAGAATCGTCAATCATAACAACTCGTTTTCCTTCAACTACGCCTCTTACTGCTGAAAGCTTCATCTTAACCCCTTGCTCACGCAGTTCTTGAGAAGGTTGAATAAATGTACGTCCAACGTAACGATTTTTAATTAATCCTAACTCATACGGAATTCCTGTCGCCTCCGCATAACCAATTGCTGCTGAAATACTAGAGTCTGGTACACCAGTAACAACATCAGCTTCAATAGGAGCTTCCGCCGCTAAACGTTTCCCCATGTTTTTACGTGCTGCATGAACATTAATACCAGCGATATTAGAATCTGGACGTGCAAAGTAAATGTATTCCATACTGCAAATCGCATGGTCTACTTCATTTGTAAAACGATCTACGTGAATTCCCTCATCATTGATAATAAGCAATTCACCAGGTTCTACATCACGAATGTATGTTGCACCAACTACATCGAAAGCACATGTTTCCGATGCTACAACGTAAGCATCCCCCATCTTTCCAATTGAAAGAGGACGGAATCCATTTGGATCTAGCGCAACGATCATTTCATTTCCAGTTAGTAAAAGATATGCAAACGCACCTTTCACTTTATTTAGAGCCTCTTTTACACTATCAATTAAAGAATCTTTTGTACTACGTTTAATGAGGTGTAAAAGTACTTCTGTATCTGAACTTGTTTGAAAAATACTTCCCTCTGCCTCTAATTCACGACGAAGCATTTTTGCGTTAATTAAATTTCCGTTATGAGCTAACGCCATGCTATGATCGGAAAAACGGAATAATAATGGTTGAACGTTAGCAACTTCACTTCCACCAGCTGTTGCATATCGTACGTGTCCAATTGCTGATTTTCCGTTTAATCCCTCTAGCTCACCTCTTGAAAACACTTCTGATATTAAACCTAACCCCTTGTGACCGACGATCTTTTCCCCATTATTTACAACAATGCCTGCGCCCTCTTGCCCACGGTGCTGTAAACTGTGCAATCCGTAGTACGAAACTTGTGCTGCATTTTCATGCCCCCAAATTCCAAAAACGCCACATTCTTCATTTAACCCCTTTATTTCAGCAAGCATGGGATTGCCCCTTTCCAAGCCTTTCTCATCTCATCTACATTTGCTGTAAGTAATACTTCATTTTCTTCATTATGAATTGTTACTTCATTTGTATTTGTCACTTCTCCAACTTGAATTGCTTCTACCACTTTCTCAAACGCTTCTTTATTTTCACGTTTTACAGTTATAACGAAGCGAGATTGTGATTCCGCAAATAATACTGCTGTTGCTTCTCCGTCTAATTTCACAGTAGCACCTAAACCGTTAGCACCAATTGCACTTTCTGAAATTGCAACTGCTAAACCACCTTCAGCAACATCATGTGCAGATTGAATAAGGCCAGCTTGGATTGCTTCTAGTACTTGTTTTTGGCGTTTTAATTCTACATCTAGATCGATACTTGGTGATTGACCGAAAATTTTACCGTGAATCATTTTCTGTAATTCACTTCCACCAAACTCAGCTTTCGTCTCTCCGATTACATAAACTAAATCGCCAGCTTGTTTAAATTCTTGTGTTGTTACGTGTTTTAAATCATGTACAAGGCCGACCATCCCAACAGTTGGTGTTGGATATACAGCTTCGCCACTACGTTCGTTATACATTGATACATTTCCGCCAATAACTGGCGTTTGTAATGTGCGACAAGCTTCACTCATACCGTCTACTGATTTTTCAATTTGCCAGAAGATCTCTGGTTTTTCTGGATTACCAAAGTTTAAGCAATCTGTAATTGCAAGTGGCTCCCCGCCAGAACATACGATATTACGTGCTGCCTCTGCTACTGCAATTTTACCGCCCATTTCTGGATCTAGATAAATGTAACGAGAATTACAATCCGTCGTCATTGCTAATCCTTTTTCTGTACCGCGTACACGTACAACCGCTGCATCTGAACCTGGTGTAACAACTGTGCTTGTGCGTACTTGATAATCATATTGATCATATACCCACTCTTTACTTGCAATCGTCGGTTGTTGTAGTAAAGCGAATAACGTTTCTTTATAATCTTCTACTTTTGGTGTTTCCATTTTCATCTGCTGGAATTCAGCAAAGTATGCTGCTTCTTTTGATGGTTTGTAATAAATTGGCGCTTCTTCTGCAAGAGCATCTGCTGGAACTTCAGCTACCTTCACACCTTTATGGAATAAACGAAGCATTTTGTCTTCTGTTACTTTCCCCATCGTAACCGCTGCAAGACCATACTTCTCAAATAAATCTACTATTTCTTGCTCTCTACCTTTTTTCACAACAATTAACATACGCTCTTGTGATTCAGATAGCATCATTTCATATGGTGTCATTCCTGTTTCACGCTGTGGCACATCATCTAAGTACATTTCAATACCCATTCCTGCTTTACTTGCCATTTCTGCAGAAGATGATGTTAAACCAGCTGCACCCATATCTTGAATTCCAACAAGTGCATCAGATTGAATCAATTCTAAACATGCTTCGATAAGAAGCTTCTCCATAAATGGATCTCCTACTTGAACTGCTGGACGCTTCGCTTCTGAACTTTCAGATAGCTCTTCAGATGCGAATGTTGCACCGTGAATACCATCACGACCAGTTGATGCTCCTACGTACATTACTGTATTGCCAGCACCGTGCGCTTGACCTTTTTTAATATCTTCGTGGTTAATTAAACCTACGCACATTGCATTTACAAGTGGATTTCCTTCGTAACATGGATCAAATTGTACTTCTCCGCCAACGGTAGGAATACCGATGCAGTTACCGTATCCTGCGATTCCTGCTACTACTTCTTCGAATAAATATTTCACACGTGGTGATTGTAATTCACCGAAACGAAGTGAGTTTAATAGAGCTACTGGACGTGCTCCCATAGAGAATACGTCACGAATAATACCACCAACGCCTGTTGCTGCGCCTTGATATGGTTCAATAGCTGAAGGGTGATTATGGCTTTCCATTTTAAATACAACCGCTTGATTATCACCGATATCTACAATTCCAGCGCCTTCCCCAGGTCCTTGCAGAACGCGCTCACCTGTCGTTGGGAACTTGCGAAGAACTGGTTTTGAATTTTTATAACTACAATGTTCAGACCACATTACAGAGAATAATCCTGTTTCTGTATAATTTGGCAGACGTCCTAGAATCTTTTCAACCATGGCAAACTCTTCGTCTGTTAGCCCCATTTCCGCATATATACGCTCTTCTTTAATTTGTGTTGGATTTGGCTCAAGCATTAACGACATATGTTTCCCTCCACTGTTTTAAGATAGATTGAAAGACTTTTAACCCTTCAGCACCGCCAAGTAATTCATCTACAGCACGCTCTGGATGTGGCATCATGCCAAGGACATTCCCTTTTTCATTTACAATACCTGCAATATCTGAAACGCTTCCATTCGGATTTTCTACGTAACGGAATGCGATTTGATTATTCTCTTCTAATTGTTTAAGAGTCGCTTCATCACAATAGTAATTCCCTTCACCATGTGCAATTGGAATATTAATCACTTCATCTTTTTCATATTGTGATGTAAACATCGTTTCATTATTTTCAACACGTAACTGAACAGTGCGGCACATAAATTTTAAGTTTTCGTTTCTCATTAACGCTCCTGGTAGTAATCCTGATTCAACAAGAATCTGGAATCCATTACACACACCTAAAATCGGCTTTCCTTGCTCAGCAGCTTTTTGCACTGCTTTCATTGCATTAGCAAAGCGAGAAATAGCACCGCAGCGTAAGTAGTCACCGTAAGAGAATCCACCTGGTAATAGAATTGCATCATATTCATCTAAATTCTCTGTATCGTGCCAAACGTAATCTACTTCTTCGCCAAGCTCATCTTTAATTGCATGGAACATATCAACATCACAGTTCGAACCTGGAAATACTATTACTGCAAATTTCACTGTGCGACAACCTCCTCAACCTCATAACGGAAGTCTTCCATTACAACGTTCGCTAGTAACTTTTCACACATTTCTTTTACCTTGCTATCTAGATCAGATACTGATTTATCAATTGTTAATTCCATATACTTTCCGATTCGAACATCTTGTACTTCTGTGAACGAAAGACTATGAAGCGCACCTTTCACTGCTGTTCCTTGTGGATCTAATACGCTTTCTCTTAACGTTACATATACCTTAACTTTATACATGTGAAATTCCCCCTAAACGTTTTAAAATCTCTTCATATGCTTCTGTTAAATTTCCAAGATCACGACGGAATACGTCTTTATCAAACTTTTCATTGCTCGTTTCATCCCATAAACGGCAAGTATCCGGTGAAATTTCATCCGCTAAAATGATTTCTCCTTCATCTGTTACACCAAACTCTAATTTAAAATCTACTAATCTTACACGACAGCTTGCGAAATGATCAATCAACACTTGATTGATTTGTAGAGCCATATCTCGTAATACGCTTACTTGCTCTGGTGATGCAACGTTTAATACACGAATATGATCTTCCGTTACAAGCGGATCTCCTAAATCATCATCTTTGAAGTAAAATTCTACGATTGGTTCTGCAAGTACAGTTCCCTCTTCCATTCCTAAACGTTTTGAAAGGCTTCCTGCAATTACATTTCTTGTGACAACTTCTAGAGGAATAATACTCACTTTTTTAACAAGTTGCTCTGTTTCAGATAACTTCTCAACAAAATGTGTTTTAATTCCTACTTCTTGTAACTTTCTGAACAATAAAGTTGTAATCTCATTGTTCAAACGACCTTTTCCTGTAATCGTCTCTTTTTTCTCCCCATTGAAAGCAGTCGCACTATCTTTGTACTCTACCCAAACCATATCTGCTGATTCTGTACGATAAATTCTTTTTGCCTTACCTTCATACAGCAATTCTAGCTTTTGCATTTCGCAAGCCCCCTGTAGTTTGAAAAATGTGAATAATATTTTTATAAAGAATGGCACAGAATGACTCTATTCTGTGCCATATGAAATTTTACGCTTCGTTTAATCCAAGGCGTTCAAAGATTGTATCAACGTGTTGCATATGATGTTCATAATTAAAGCATTCGTTAATTTCTTCTTGCGTTAACTTACTTGTAATACGCTCATCAGCTTCTACAAGCTCTTTAAATTGTACTTGTGTTTCCCAAGCTTCCATTGCTTTAGGCTGTACGATATCATAAGCTTCTTCACGCACCAGACCTTTGTCAATTAGTGTAAGCATTACACGCTGAGAGTAAATTAAGCCGTATGTTCTTGTCATATTGCGTTTCATATTCTCTGGGAATACAGTTAAGTTTTTAACGATATTACCAAAACGATTTAACATGTAATTTAACGCGATTGTAGCATCTGGTAAAATTACGCGTTCTGCAGAAGAGTGAGAGATATCACGCTCATGCCATAACGGAACATTCTCGTAAGCTGTCATCATATAACCGCGGATAACACGAGCTAAACCAGTCATATTTTCAGATCCAATTGGATTACGTTTATGCGGCATTGCAGAAGAACCTTTTTGTCCTTTTGCGAAAGCCTCTTCAACTTCACGTGTTTCACTCTTTTGTAAACCACGAATCTCAACTGCCATCTTTTCAACAGATGTTGCGATTAGTGCAAGTGTTGACATGTAATGTGCATGGCGATCACGTTGTAATGTTTGTGTTGAAATTGGTGCTGCTTCTAATCCTAAGTTTTCACAAACAAATTTTTCTACGAATGGATCAATATTTGCATATGTACCAACCGCACCAGATAGTTTACCAACGCGAACTGTATCAGCAGCTTGTTTGAAACGCTCTACGTTACGTTTCATTTCTTCATACCAAAGACCAAGTTTTAAACCAAATGTTGTTGGTTCTGCATGTACACCGTGTGTTCTTCCCATCATAATCGTGTATTTATGCTCTTTCGCTTTATTAGCTAAAATGCTAACAAAGTTTTCTAAGTCTTTTAATAAGATTTCATTTGCTTGTTTTAAGATGTAAGATAACGCTGTATCTACTACGTCTGTAGATGTTAAACCGTAATGAACCCATTTACGTTCCTCACCTAATGCTGGTGTTTCTGATACAGCACGAGTGAATGCTACTACATCATGACGTGTTTCTTTTTCGATCTCATAAATGCGCTCAATATCGAATGATGCATGTTCACGAATTTTTTTAACATCTTCTTTTGGAATATCGCCAAGCTCAGCCCATGCTTCACAAGCTAAAATCTCAACTTCTAACCACGCTTTAAATTTGTTCTCTTCCGTCCAAATCGCACCCATTTCAGGGCGTGTATAACGACTAATCATCTTTTTCCCTCCAACAGTTGTTCTTGATGGTCCCAAATATGCAAACTCTTCGCTTTTTCTAGAGCGACTTCAATATTATCATTTAAAATATTAACATGCCCCATTTTTCGCTGCGCTTTTGCTTCTTCTTTTCCATACAAGTGTAAATAGCACCCGGTTAATCTATTCACTTGTCCTAGGACCCCTTCTATATGTTCGCCTAAAATGTTAACCATGACAACTGGTTTTAACAAATTTGTTTCTCCAAGAGGTAAATTACAGATTGCTCGAATATGTTGACCAAATTGACTCGTTTCACATGCATCCTGTGTATAGTGCCCTGAATTGTGAGGTCTTGGTGCTAATTCATTAATGTAAATCTCACCGTCAGCTGTAGCAAACATCTCTACCGCTAGTGTTCCCACAAGTTTCAATTCATCCGCAAGTACCTTTGCGTAAGCAATTGCTTTTTGAGAAAGATCTTCTGTAATGCGAGCTGGCACAATTGATTCATGCAAAATATTATTTACATGAATATTTTCTGCTACGGGAAATACTTTCGTTTCACCACTTACACTACGAGTTACAATAACTGATATTTCTTTTTCAAAAGGTACCCATTTTTCTAGAATGCACTCTGCTTTATTAGTAAGCTCTTTTGCTCTCACAACATCAGCTTCACTCTTTAAAACAACTTGCCCTTTACCATCGTATCCACCTGTCGTTGTTTTTAAGACAGAAGGGAAAGTTAACTCTTTAATTGATTCTGTAAGTTGATCTTGATTTTGAACCAATCTATACGATGCTACCGGTAACCCAGCTTTTTCAATTGCATTCTTTTCAGTAAAACGATTTTGCGTTTTATTTAATAACTGACTACCTTGTGGTAAATACGCATGTTTCTCAAGCCATTGTAAACATCTATAATCAATATTCTCAAATTCATATGTGACAACGTCGCTTATCTCTGCTAAATGCTGAATTGCTTTTAGATCATCATAAGATGCAACAATCTCAATATCAGCAACTTGTGCACATGGTGAATGCTTTGTAGGATCTAAAACAGCAATTTTATAACCCATCTCCTTAGCTGCCAGCGCCATCATTCTTCCAAGCTGGCCGCCTCCAATAATGCCGATTGTTTTTCCAGGTAAGATGATTCTCGTCATACTAGCTCACTACCTTCACGCACAGTTTTCTCAATAGCCTCTCGTCTCAACTCTAATGCATCATGTATGTCATCATGAAATGATCCAAGTATTTGTGCAGCCAGTAGTCCCGCATTTGTTGAACCAGCCTTACCAATTGCAACAGTTGCAACTGGAACCCCTCCTGGCATTTGGACAATGGATAATAACGAATCTAAGCCGTTTAACGCTTTTGATTGAACTGGGACACCGATTACAGGAAGATTTGTCTTCGCTGCAACCATTCCTGGTAAATGTGCTGCTCCACCAGCTCCAGCAATAATAACTTTTAATCCACGTTCACGAGCTGTTTCTGCATATTCAAACATATAATCCGGAGTCCGATGAGCGGATACAACTTTTTTCTCATACGGTATATTTAATTCATCTAAAATGTCACAAGCATATTTCATTGTTTCCCAGTCTGACGTGCTTCCCATTATGACTCCAACTAGTGATTTCATATTAGAATCCCCCCGATTCAAATAAAAAAAGCCTGAAATAGAACAGTTTCTCTTTTACTATGAGAGAAAGCGCTCTACTCAGGCATACATATCCCTTGTGAATAGAAAAATACCGAGTGACTTTCCCTCATAGTCTAACGAATAACGGTCGTTAGGTAGAGACTTGCAGGCCATATCCCCGCGATTATATGAGGTCTTATATATTATTGTTTCTATGGCTATATTAACAATATTCCATAAACAATGTCAATAAATAATCGAATGTTTTTTTATTAGCCATCGATAACGTTCGTGTTTTAGTTATATTCAAAAGAAGAATTGCAACTATATACAAGAAGGAAAGGGAATTAGAATATATATTTCTAGAGATCTATTTTACGTATAACTGTTTATATAGTACTTCAGTATGTTTTAATTAAAATATATACACTCTTGTGTTCTATACATCAATAGCACTTATATTATAACGATTTAATTTCTAAAGAGGAATAACCGTGAAAAAAATAACTGTGCTATTATCCTATTTACTTTTCTTTATCGCAGTAATTGCTGTAATTATTGAATACTTATTTATAGCATCTCATTTTTAGGATCATTCGGAAAATCAGGAGCACAAAAAATCATTGCCATTATTTTAAACTGCCTCTATTTCATTCTTTTTTCTTCTTTAGGATTATTAAATGTATGGATTTTAACATTCAGTAAATAAAAATAAACACAAAAAAACCTAAGTCGAAACGACTTAGGTTTTTGCTTGGCGACGTCCTACTCTCACAGGGACAAGGTCCCAACTACCATCGGCGCTAGAGAGCTTAACTTCCGTGTTCGGTATGGGAACGGGTGTGACCTCTCTGCCATCATCACCAAACTATGAAGGCATATTCCTTCAAAACTAGATAACATTTGCTTCATATTATATGGTTAAGTCCTCGATCTATTAGTATTCGTCAGCTCCACATGTCACCATGCTTCCACCTCGAACCTATCAACCTGATCATCTTTCAGGGATCTTACTAGCTTACGCTATGGGAAATCTCATCTTGAGGGGGGCTTCATGCTTAGATGCTTTCAGCACTTATCCCTTCCGCACATAGCTACCCAGCTATGCCCTTGGCAGAACAACTGGTACACCAGCGGTGCGTCCATCCCGGTCCTCTCGTACTAAGGACAGCTCCTCTCAAATTTCCTACGCCCACGACGGATAGGGACCGAACTGTCTCACGACGTTCTGAACCCAGCTCGCGTACCGCTTTAATGGGCGAACAGCCCAACCCTTGGGACCGACTACAGCCCCAGGATGCGATGAGCCGACATCGAGGTGCCAAACCTCCCCGTCGATGTGGACTCTTGGGGGAGATAAGCCTGTTATCCCCGGGGTAGCTTTTATCCGTTGAGCGATGGCCCTTCCATGCGGAACCACCGGATCACTAAGCCCGACTTTCGTCCCTGCTCGACTTGTAGGTCTCGCAGTCAAGCTCCCTTATGCCTTTGCACTCTACGAATGATTTCCAACCATTCTGAGGGAACCTTTGGGCGCCTCCGTTACACTTTAGGAGGCGACCGCCCCAGTCAAACTGCCCACCTGACACTGTCTCCCGGGTCGATAAGACCCGTAGGTTAGAATTTCAATACAGTCAGGGCGGTATCCCACCAGCGCCTCCACCGAAGCTAGCGCTCCGGTTTCAATGGCTCCCGCCTATCCTGTACAAACTGTACCAAAATTCAATATCAGGCTACAGTAAAGCTCCACGGGGTCTTTCCGTCCTGTCGCGGGTAACCTGCATCTTCACAGGTACTATAATTTCACCGAGTCTCTGGTTGAGACAGTGCCCAAATCGTTACACCTTTCGTGCGGGTCGGAACTTACCCGACAAGGAATTTCGCTACCTTAGGACCGTTATAGTTACGGCCGCCGTTTACTGGGGCTTCAGTTCAGAGCTTCGCTTACGCTAACCCCTCTCCTTAACCTTCCAGCACCGGGCAGGTGTCAGCCCCTATACTTCGCCTTACGGCTTCGCAGAGACCTGTGTTTTTGCTAAACAGTCGCTTGGGCCTATTCACTGCGGCTTTCCGTTAAGAAAGCACCCCTTCTCCCGAAGTTACGGGGTCATTTTGCCGAGTTCCTTAACCAGAGTTCTCTCGCACACCTTAGGATTCTCTCCTCGCCTACCTGTGTCGGTTTGCGGTACAGGCACCTTTTATCTCGCTAGAAGCTTTTCTTGGCAGCGGGGAATCAAAGACTTCGCTCCATAAGGAGCTTCCCCATCACAGCTCAGCCTTCACGATAAGCGGATTTGCCTACTTATCAGCCTAACTGCTTGGACGTGCACAACCAATCGCACGCTTCTTCTATCCTTCTGCGTCCCTCCATTGCTCAAACGATAAAGAGGTGGTACAGGAATATCAACCTGTTGTCCATCGCCTACGCCTGTCGGCCTCGGCTTAGGTCCTGACTAACCCTGAGCGGACGAGCCTTCCTCAGGAAACCTTAGGCATTCGGTGGACGGGATTCTCACCCGTCTTTCGCTACTCATACCGGCATTCTC
>NZ_JAUCFS010000005.1:287500-295000 GCF_030348325.1 Bacillus hominis | reverse complement strand
TAGAAGCAGGTGACGATATGAAAGATATATGTATTCTTATAGCAGACGATGATAAAGAAATCCGAGATTTATTAAAAAGATATTTAGAACGAGAGTTATACATAGTAGATACTGCAATCAACGGTGAAGAGGCACTGCACTTATTTAATCAAAACAACTATAACCTCGTTATATTAGATCTTATGATGCCGAAAGTAGATGGGATCGAAGTATGTAGAAAGCTTAGAGATACAACTAACATTCCTATATTAATGCTAACTGCTAAAGATCACGAAGTTGATAAAATTTTGGGCTTAAGCATCGGTGCTGATGATTATATTACGAAGCCTTTCAGTATTCACGAAGTGGTTGCACGAGTAAAGGCTCTTATGCGACGTTTTTTAGTTCTTGGAAGTAACACTAATGTACAAGAGAAAACAACTTTAGCTTTTAAAGGACTAACTATCGATTTAAATAAATACACAGTTCATACGAACGAAAAAGAAATCAACTTAACTGGAAAAGAACTTGAACTATTAAAATTCTTTACTTCAAACCCAGGGCAAGTATTTACAAAAACACAGCTCTTCCGAAATGTGTGGGACGATAATTATATAGAAGATGACAATACCGTTATGGTACATATTAGAAAACTTAGAAAGAAAATAGAAATCGATCCTTCCAACCCAAAATTCATTCAAACTGTATGGGGAATTGGTTATAAGTTTGTAGGTGAAAAAGTTGAAGAATGATAAGATCCTCTTCCTTATTTCATTACAACTTATCATTTGTGGGCTTTTAAATATACACATGGGCCCAAAAATAAAAATACCTTTATTTATTACTCTTATCTTAATTACAATATATCTCTTCTTTTCAAGAATACAATTTATTCAAAGTTGCAAATCAATGGCCACTAAATTAAGTCGTGCACGTAAAGGAAATTTACAAACGAGGTTATTCACAAACAATGACCGCTCATTACATAACATTGTGTTTTCAATAAACGAATTAATAGCTGAATTAGAACAGGGTCAGATCGAAGCGAGGACATCCCAAGAAGCTAGAAAACAACTTTTATCCAATATCTCACATGATATCCGAACACCACTCACTTCTATTATTGGATATATTGATGCTTTAAAAGATGATGTCGCTGCTTCTGAAGTAGAAAAGCAAGAATATCTTGAAATACTTTATAAGAAATCGAATGACTTAAAACATCTAGTCGATGCAATCTTTAATATGGCCAAGCTAGATGCTGATGAATTCCCATTAAAAGAAGAAGAACTCGATTTTTCCGAAGTTACTAGAGAAGTATTAATCGAATTTTTACCCGAGCTATCAAAACATAACATTGAACTACAAGTTCTCATACCAGAAGCTACTTCTCCTATTATTGCAGATCACCTTAGCCTTATACGAATTATAGGTAATCTAATTAAAAATGCTATTCATTACGGAAAAACTGGGAAAATAGTAGGAGTCGAACTACTAGAAACCAATACAGAATATAAGCTTCTTATTTGGGACAAGGGACCTGGTATTCCAAAACATGATTTACAAAACGTATTTAAGCGGATGTACCGAAGCGAACAATCAAGAAATCCTTCTTATGGTGGTAGTGGCCTCGGACTTTCTATTTCTAAAGCGCTCGTTGAAAAAAATGGTGGGCATATATGGGTTGACAGTATTCCCTGGGAACGAACTACTTTTGGTTTTTCTGTCCCAAAACACACTACTTTTAAGAAATAGTTAAGAAATGATTAATATGCAGTTAAACCTTCCTTTTTATTATGTAATTAAGAACTTATAGAAAGTAGGTACCCACTATAAATACAATTATAAAAACGACAAACCTTACTAAAGTTTATGGGACCCAAAAATCAGTAGATAATCTAAATATGAATGTACAGCAAGGAGAGATTTATGGATTCATAGGGCGTAACGGTGCTGGGAAAACAACTACAATCCGTATGTTGCTTAGTCTTATAAAACCTACAAGTGGAAATATAGAAATATTCGGTGGGGATTTACTTCGGAATCAAAAAGACATTTTAAGAAGAATTGGTTCTATCGTTGAAGTTCCTGGGTTTTATGAAAACTTAAATGCAAGAGAGAACTTATTAATTAATGCAAAGATAATTGGAGTTCACAAAAGGAATGCAATTGAAGAAGTATTAGAAATTGTAGGCTTGCATCACGAAACAAAAAAATTAGTAGGAAAATACTCTTTAGGAATGAAGCAACGCTTAGGAATTGCACGTGCTCTTCTCCATTATCCTGAACTACTCATACTAGATGAACCAACTAACGGACTAGATCCAATCGGTATTAAAGAAATGCGAAAACTCATTAAATCTTTAGCTCAAGAAAGAAATATAACGATACTCATTTCTAGTCATATATTAGCTGAGGTGGAACAACTAGTCGATCGTATGGGAATTATTCATGAAGGAAGGTTATTAGAAGAAGTTTCTCTTGATACACTGCGTAAAGCCAATCGTAAGTACATAGAATTCCAAGTAAATAATGATAATAAAGCTGCGATGCTATTAGAAAATCATTTTCAAATTTTTGATTATGAAGTACATGATGAAGGGAATATTCGCATTTACTCTCATTTTGGACAGCAAGGACACATCAACAGAACGTTCGTTCTTAACGATGTTGAAGTATTAAAAATGATGATGAGTGAAGACAGATTAGAAGATTATTTCACTAAACTAGTTGGAGGTGGAACAATTGGTTAATCTACTCTATACAGAACTATTAAAGTTAAAACGTTCTAATATGTTTTTGATTAGTATTATCGGGGCTGGTGTCGCACCTTTCTTAGTGGTTGTAGCGTCTTATATACACATAAAGACAAAACAGCCTACTCCAACTATTTTGTTCCATCAATTATTCACTGAAGTTAACTTGTATACTACTTTAGTTATAGGATTCCCCTTATATGGAGTTGTAATTGCTTATCTATTTACCCGTGAATACACAGAAGATACATTAAAAAACTTGCTAACTATCCCAGTATCACGTATTAGCTTTATTATAAGTAAGTTTATCCTTCTATTCCTTTGGATCATGATGCTAACTTTAGTTGCTTGGGCGCTAACTTTATTATTAGGGCTAATAGGTAGCTTCCCTGGATTTAGTATCACCTTACTTTTAGGCTCTCTCGTAAAATTTTTGATATGTGGTGGACTTCTCTTTCTTTTGTCTTCACCTATTGTACTACTAACTCTTGTAATGAAGACCTATGTACCGCCTATTATATTAACAATCATTATTACAATGACTAACCTTATGATCGTAAATTCAAAACATAAAGACCTATTCCCATGGACCGCTACTCTAGATATAGCAAATAACGAATTACAACCGACTTATCCACCAGAGTATTCTTATATCATCATTGCAGTAACAGCTATTTTCGGATTTATTACAACACTATTCTACTTTAAAAGAGTAGATATTCATTAATTTATAGGAGTGAAACTATGAGCGATATCATCATTGCCTTCATACTTGGAATTGTAGAAGGCTTAGCTGAATTTTTACCTATCTCCTCTACTGGCCATCTTATATTAGTCGGACATTTATTAGGTTTTGAAGGAGAAAGAGCAAAAACGTTTGAAATTGTCATACAGTTAGGAGCGATTTTAGCTATCGCTATTTTATATCATAAACGCCTTGTTTCTTTATGTAATATTAAACCTCTTCTACAGAAAGAGAAAAAATTCAACGCATTCCATGTATTTCTTGGCGTATTTCCGGCAGTAGTTGCTGGTTTACTACTACATGATGTTATTAAAACATACTTATTTCAGCCGTATACTGTCGTAATTGGACTTGTAGCAGGAGCAATTCTTATGATTTTTGCAGAAGTAAAAAAGGCAGAGGCAACCTCTTTTTCACTAGATGATTTAACATACCGTCAAGCATTAACAATTGGATTATTCCAATGCTTAGCAGTATATCCTGGCTTCTCTAGAGCGGGCTCTACTATTTCTGGAGGGCTATTAGCAAAAGTAAATTATAAGGCTGCATCTGAGTTCTCTTTTCTCATTGCCATTCCTGTAATGGTCGGAGCTACAGGGTTAGACTTATTAAAAAGTTGGAAGTATTTAAGTGTAGATGATATTCCTATGTTTGCGGTAGGATTCATTACCTCTTTTATAGTAGCAATGCTAGCAGTAGTAACTTTTCTGAAGCTTTTAGAGAAGATAGGTCTAAAACCTTTTGCATATTATCGTATTTTATTGGCTATCTTATTTACGTTTTTCGTATTGCTATAGATTCATATAAGTCACATATTATTAACCGATATCGAAATTGGAATATCGGTTTTTATCTATTTCACCTCTAGTATTACTCACTTCAATATGGCATATTGGTAATACACCACTATTAATAATCTGAATATTCTTTGAACTAATCATTAAAATATGTAAAATCAAAAGCTATACTTGAAACCCAAGCCTAGTAATAGCATTTCTCCTTTAAACGCATATACTAAACTCAAAATAAGTACCTCAATTGATTGTATGTACCTATTACACCGTGTTAGAACGAACGTTCTAACACGGTGTAATACTACCAGCTTTACCATTAGAAGAACAAGTTGAGCTACTAACAAAGCATTTAGTTTCATTTAATAGTATTAACGGTACCATTCGCGAAGTTAGTATTATAGATGAACTATATAATATTTTAAAAAGCTTCTCTTATTTTCAAAAGTATCCTGAACACATATGGATTTAACATGTACCTCGTGATCCAATAGGTAGAAAAAATGTATTTGCAATTGTAAAAGGAGAAAACGACTCCCCCTCAACTATCATTTATCATTCACATCTAGATACAGTCGGTATTGAAGATTTCGGATCGTTAAAAGAACATGCTTTCTCTCCTGACACACTCCAAAAACATTTTCAAATCTACAAAAGTGATACAAATGTTCAAACCGACGCAAAATCTGGAGAGTGGTTGTTTGGCCGTGGTTCTCTTGATATGAAAAGCGGTGCTACGATTCATCTAGCCAATATACTACTATACTTCTCAGAACATATGCATTTAATCAAAGGAGATCTACTACTCTTATTCATTGGAGATAAAGAAGGAGAACATCGTGGGATTATCTCTGCCTTAACCGAATTCGAAAGACTAAAGCAAGAAAAACAATTACAGTATCGTTTGGCCATTAACAATGATTTTATAACACTTTTATATGCTGGAGATACTCAGCGCTACATTTATACAGGTACTGCTAGCAAGCTTCTTCCTTTTTTCTATATTTACGGAAGAGAAGTACACGTAGGCGATACATTGTCTGGCATTAACCCTAATTTTATTGCAGCACAAATCACAAATAGACTACATAACAACTATATCCATTACCATATGAAATAATCCGCAAATTAAACATCCCGTCTATTACTATGGGCGTCTACAAGAATAATGGCCATAAATGGACAGAACGTGTTTACAAACCCTATTCATTCAGCGTATTACCTTTATTAATCCGTAATACAAATTTCAAATGACTACAAAGCTATTACAAATAAGCAAATTGTCCAGGGTTTATAAAGAAAATCAACTTTAGCTAAAGTGAGGTAAAAATACAAATGAATCCATTAGCACAAACATATTGGGATACTTATTGGGGGAACAATGAAAAACCGAAATCTGTTACAGCTTGGCAATTTGGTGATTCTCCTGATTATCTCGCTAAACTAGTCATTGATGGTGTGAAAACCGCAACATGTTCCGGACATATTTTTTATGAATTGGAAAATGAACCGCTACCGACAACTAATGATTATAGTGTTATACTCAATAGCCAAGATGAACCTGTAGCTATCATTAAGGCAATAGAAGTAACTGTAACACCAATGAATAAAGTAAACGAGGATTTCGCTATTGCTGAAGGTGAAGGCGATCGTACTTATACTTACTGGAGGGACACCCATATTCAGTTCTTTACGAAGGAACTGAATGAACTTGGCCTTAGTTTTTCTGAAGATATGCTGCTTGTTTGCGAACGTTTTGAGCTTATCGATGTAAAAAACAAAGTGAAGCTATAATAAATAACCATTCTATATAAATACACTTACCTTTAAACAAATAAGCTTGTTATCCATAGGTTTCTTGAACCATAGATAACAAGCTTATTTTATTAAACACAAAAAAGACGAGTCATTCTGACTCGTCTTAAAGTTGCTTGGCAACGTCCTACTCTCACAGGGACAAGGTCCCAACTACCATCGGCGCTAGAGAGCTTAACTTCCGTGTTCGGTATGGGAACGGGTGTGACCTCTCTGCCATCATCACCAAACTGATGAAGGTATATTCCTTCAAAACTAGATAACATTTGCTTCATATTATATGGTTAAGTCCTCGATCTATTAGTATTCGTCAGCTCCACATGTCACCATGCTTCCACCTCGAACCTATCAACCTGATCATCTTTCAGGGATCTTACTAGCTTACGCTATGGGAAATCTCATCTTGAGGGGGGCTTCATGCTTAGATGCTTTCAGCACTTATCCCTTCCGCACATAGCTACCCAGCTATGCCCTTGGCAGAACAACTGGTACACCAGCGGTGCGTCCATCCCGGTCCTCTCGTACTAAGGACAGCTCCTCTCAAATTTCCTACGCCCACGACGGATAGGGACCGAACTGTCTCACGACGTTCTGAACCCAGCTCGCGTACCGCTTTAATGGGCGAACAGCCCAACCCTTGGGACCGACTACAGCCCCAGGATGCGATGAGCCGACATCGAGGTGCCAAACCTCCCCGTCGATGTGGACTCTTGGGGGAGATAAGCCTGTTATCCCCGGGGTAGCTTTTATCCGTTGAGCGATGGCCCTTCCATGCGGAACCACCGGATCACTAAGCCCGACTTTCGTCCCTGCTCGACTTGTAGGTCTCGCAGTCAAGCTCCCTTATGCCTTTGCACTCTACGAATGATTTCCAACCATTCTGAGGGAACCTTTGGGCGCCTCCGTTACACTTTAGGAGGCGACCGCCCCAGTCAAACTGCCCACCTGACACTGTCTCCCGGGTCGATAAGACCCGTAGGTTAGAATTTCAATACAGTCAGGGCGGTATCCCACCAGCGCCTCCACCGAAGCTAGCGCTCCGGTTTCAATGGCTCCCGCCTATCCTGTACAAACTGTACCAAAATTCAATATCAGGCTACAGTAAAGCTCCACGGGGTCTTTCCGTCCTGTCGCGGGTAACCTGCATCTTCACAGGTACTATAATTTCACCGAGTCTCTGGTTGAGACAGTGCCCAAATCGTTACACCTTTCGTGCGGGTCGGAACTTACCCGACAAGGAATTTCGCTACCTTAGGACCGTTATAGTTACGGCCGCCGTTTACTGGGGCTTCAGTTCAGAGCTTCGCTTACGCTAACCCCTCTCCTTAACCTTCCAGCACCGGGCAGGTGTCAGCCCCTATACTTCGCCTTACGGCTTCGCAGAGACCTGTGTTTTTGCTAAACAGTCGCTTGG
>NZ_JAUCFS010000005.1:280000-282500 GCF_030348325.1 Bacillus hominis | reverse complement strand
GCTTTTCAAACTTTAGACCCAAAGAAACAAGCTCGTATTATCGTTTTTTTTCGCAACGCCATTTTTACCACATAATTATTTAGATCAAAACAATAAAAATAATCAGCAACTACAAAATAGTATCATGCACATACTAAAAGACGTGCACAACGAAACAGGAGGACAATTTCCAATAAAGAAATTCTTCTCATACTCAGCTGACGACAGTTTTCTATCTATGCATGAAACAGATGAAGAATTACAACCTTTATTAGAGAATTCCCTTAAGTGGGAACAGTTGTACCCACTACCTTATAATACAATCCGTAACTTAAATTATCCCTTCTATTAATATGGGCGTCTACAGGAAAGATGACCACAAATAGGCAGAATGAGTATAAAAGCTTTATTCATTTCATATATTGCCTTTGTTAATAAGGAAAACAACAATACAAGTGTTAAATAATTATAGGGGATTATATAAGAACACATAACAAATACTCCTTAGTCATAGAAAAGTGAGGTAGTAATATAAAAGAATTTACTAGCGAAAAAATATTGGAATAACTATTGAGGGTACGAAGAAAAGCCTAAATCTGTTACAGCTTGGCAATTTGATGATTCTCCTGATTATCTTGCACAATTAGTAATTGACGGCATAAAAACTGCAATATGCTCAGGATATGTTTTTTATGAATTAGATAATGAAGAACTCCTGAAAACAAATGATAGCTACAGGTTCATCCTGGCTATTAAGGATGAACCTGTAGCTATCATTAAGACAATAGAAATAACTGTAACACCAATGAATGAAATAAACGAGGATTTTTCTATTACTGAAGGCGATCGCACTTATAATTACTGAAGAGACACCCCTATTCAGTTCTTTACGAAGGAACTGAATGAACTTGGCCTTAGTTTTTCTGAAGATATGCTGCTTGTTTGTGAACACTTTACACTTATTGATGTAAAAAAATAAATATAGCTTGTCATCTATCACTCCAGAAATACGTAGATGACAAACTTATTTTATTAAACACAAAAAAGACGAGTCATTCTGACTCGTCTTAAAGTTGCTTGGCGACGTCCTACTCTCACAGGGACAAGGTCCCAACTACCATCGGCGCTAGAGAGCTTAACTTCCGTGTTCGGTATGGGAACGGGTGTGACCTCTCTGCCATCATCACCAAACTATGAAGGCATATTCCTTCAAAACTAGATAACATTTGCTTCATATTATATGGTTAAGTCCTCGATCTATTAGTATTCGTCAGCTCCACATGTCACCATGCTTCCACCTCGAACCTATCAACCTGATCATCTTTCAGGGATCTTACTAGCTTACGCTATGGGAAATCTCATCTTGAGGGGGGCTTCATGCTTAGATGCTTTCAGCACTTATCCCTTCCGCACATAGCTACCCAGCTATGCCCTTGGCAGAACAACTGGTACACCAGCGGTGCGTCCATCCCGGTCCTCTCGTACTAAGGACAGCTCCTCTCAAATTTCCTACGCCCACGACGGATAGGGACCGAACTGTCTCACGACGTTCTGAACCCAGCTCGCGTACCGCTTTAATGGGCGAACAGCCCAACCCTTGGGACCGACTACAGCCCCAGGATGCGATGAGCCGACATCGAGGTGCCAAACCTCCCCGTCGATGTGGACTCTTGGGGGAGATAAGCCTGTTATCCCCGGGGTAGCTTTTATCCGTTGAGCGATGGCCCTTCCATGCGGAACCACCGGATCACTAAGCCCGACTTTCGTCCCTGCTCGACTTGTAGGTCTCGCAGTCAAGCTCCCTTATGCCTTTGCACTCTACGAATGATTTCCAACCATTCTGAGGGAACCTTTGGGCGCCTCCGTTACACTTTAGGAGGCGACCGCCCCAGTCAAACTGCCCACCTGACACTGTCTCCCGGGTCGATAAGACCCGTAGGTTAGAATTTCAATACAGTCAGGGCGGTATCCCACCAGCGCCTCCACCGAAGCTAGCGCTCCGGTTTCAATGGCTCCCGCCTATCCTGTACAAACTGTACCAAAATTCAATATCAGGCTACAGTAAAGCTCCACGGGGTCTTTCCGTCCTGTCGCGGGTAACCTGCATCTTCACAGGTACTATAATTTCACCGAGTCTCTGGTTGAGACAGTGCCCAAATCGTTACACCTTTCGTGCGGGTCGGAACTTACCCGACAAGGAATTTCGCTACCTTAGGACCGTTATAGTTACGGCCGCCGTTTACTGGGGCTTCAGTTCAGAGCTTCGCTTACGCTAACCCCTCTCCTTAACCTTCCAGCACCGGGCAGGTGTCAGCCCCTATACTTCGCCTTACGGCTTCGCAGAGACCTGTGTTTTTGCTAAACAGTCGCTTGGGCCTATTCACTGCGGCTTTCCGTTAAGAAAGCACCCCTTCTCCCGAAGTTACGGGGTCATTTTGCCGAGTTCCTTAACCAGAGTTCTCTCGCACACCTTAGGATTCTCTCCTCGCCTACCTGTGTCGGTTTGCGGTACAGGCACCTT
>NZ_JAUCFS010000005.1:272500-275000 GCF_030348325.1 Bacillus hominis | reverse complement strand
ACGATATAACTGGTAATGATCCTATAGCGAAATACATATAGTTTAATAAAGACACTTCACCTTTATTATGATCTTCCGCTTGATATGAATTGACAATCAATGTTTTCACTCTTGTTTCTAACGAAACAAATATACAAAAAAACACAAGTCAAAAGACTTGTGTTTTCGTTTGCCTGGCAATGTCCTACTCTCACAGGGACAAGGTCCCAACTACCATCGGCGCTAGAGAGCTTAACTTCCGTGTTCGGTATGGGAACGGGTGTGACCTCTCTGCCATCATCACCAAACTGATGAAGGTATATTCCTTCAAAACTAGATAACATTGCTACATATTATATGGTTAAGTCCTCGATCTATTAGTATTCGTCAGCTCCACATGTCACCATGCTTCCACCTCGAACCTATCAACCTGATCATCTTTCAGGGATCTTACTAGCTTACGCTATGGGAAATCTCATCTTGAGGGGGGCTTCATGCTTAGATGCTTTCAGCACTTATCCCTTCCGCACATAGCTACCCAGCTATGCCCTTGGCAGAACAACTGGTACACCAGCGGTGCGTCCATCCCGGTCCTCTCGTACTAAGGACAGCTCCTCTCAAATTTCCTACGCCCACGACGGATAGGGACCGAACTGTCTCACGACGTTCTGAACCCAGCTCGCGTACCGCTTTAATGGGCGAACAGCCCAACCCTTGGGACCGACTACAGCCCCAGGATGCGATGAGCCGACATCGAGGTGCCAAACCTCCCCGTCGATGTGGACTCTTGGGGGAGATAAGCCTGTTATCCCCGGGGTAGCTTTTATCCGTTGAGCGATGGCCCTTCCATGCGGAACCACCGGATCACTAAGCCCGACTTTCGTCCCTGCTCGACTTGTAGGTCTCGCAGTCAAGCTCCCTTATGCCTTTGCACTCTACGAATGATTTCCAACCATTCTGAGGGAACCTTTGGGCGCCTCCGTTACACTTTAGGAGGCGACCGCCCCAGTCAAACTGCCCACCTGACACTGTCTCCCGGGTCGATAAGACCCGTAGGTTAGAATTTCAATACAGTCAGGGCGGTATCCCACCAGCGCCTCCACCGAAGCTAGCGCTCCGGTTTCAATGGCTCCCGCCTATCCTGTACAAACTGTACCAAAATTCAATATCAGGCTACAGTAAAGCTCCACGGGGTCTTTCCGTCCTGTCGCGGGTAACCTGCATCTTCACAGGTACTATAATTTCACCGAGTCTCTGGTTGAGACAGTGCCCAAATCGTTACACCTTTCGTGCGGGTCGGAACTTACCCGACAAGGAATTTCGCTACCTTAGGACCGTTATAGTTACGGCCGCCGTTTACTGGGGCTTCAGTTCAGAGCTTCGCTTACGCTAACCCCTCTCCTTAACCTTCCAGCACCGGGCAGGTGTCAGCCCCTATACTTCGCCTTACGGCTTCGCAGAGACCTGTGTTTTTGCTAAACAGTCGCTTGGGCCTATTCACTGCGGCTTTCCGTTAAGAAAGCACCCCTTCTCCCGAAGTTACGGGGTCATTTTGCCGAGTTCCTTAACCAGAGTTCTCTCGCACACCTTAGGATTCTCTCCTCGCCTACCTGTGTCGGTTTGCGGTACAGGCACCTTTTATCTCGCTAGAAGCTTTTCTTGGCAGCGGGGAATCAAAGACTTCGCTCCATAAGGAGCTTCCCCATCACAGCTCAGCCTTCACGATAAGCGGATTTGCCTACTTATCAGCCTAACTGCTTGGACGTGCACAACCAATCGCACGCTTCTTCTATCCTTCTGCGTCCCTCCATTGCTCAAACGATAAAGAGGTGGTACAGGAATATCAACCTGTTGTCCATCGCCTACGCCTGTCGGCCTCGGCTTAGGTCCTGACTAACCCTGAGCGGACGAGCCTTCCTCAGGAAACCTTAGGCATTCGGTGGACGGGATTCTCACCCGTCTTTCGCTACTCATACCGGCATTCTCACTTCTAAGCGCTCCACCAGTCCTTCCGGTCTGACTTCACTGCACTTAGAACGCTCCCCTACCACTGATACCATTGGTATCAATTCGCAGCTTCGGTGGTGTATTTAGCCCCGGTACATTTTCGGCGCAGAGTCACTCGACTAGTGAGCTATTACGCACTCTTTAAATGGTGGCTGCTTCTAAGCCAACATCCTAGTTGTCTAAGCAACTCCACATCCTTTTCCACTTAATACACACTTTGGGACCTTAGCTGGCGATCTGGGCTGTTTCCCTCTTGACTACGGATCTTATCACTCGCAGTCTGACTCCTAAGGATAAGTCATTGGCATTCGGAGTTTGACTGAATTCGGTAATCCGATGAGGACCCCTAGTTCAATCAGTGCTCTACCTCCAAGACTCTAACACTTAAGGCTAGCCCTAAAGCTATTTCGGGGAGAACCAGCTATCTCCAGGTTCGATTGGAATTTCTCCGCTACCCACACCTCATCCCCGCACTTTTCAACGTGCGTGGGTTCGGGCCTCCATTCAGTGTTAC
>NZ_JAUCFS010000005.1:252500-270000 GCF_030348325.1 Bacillus hominis | reverse complement strand
GTTTGTTTCGTTCAGTTTTCAAAGAACTTCTTTGCCGCTCATTTGCGACTCCCTTATGTTAACATTTCCAATTTGTAATGTCAACCAAGTTTTTTTATTTCGTTTGTCGCTTTCTGCGTTGTTGCTATCGGCGACTTGTCCTATATTACACCTCTAAACTCTAATCGTCAATATGTTTTTCTAAAAAAATATAAAAAGGCTTATCCCTTTTAAAATAAGCCTTTTTATCATATAACATTCTATTCATTTATTATTTTTCTATAATTGGTAATGAAACGATGAACTGAACGATCCCGTCCTCATACTCAGCTCGAATACTACCACCTTGCAACTCCACAATACTTTTCGCAATAGCTAATCCGAGCCCCGAACCTTCTGTCACTCTACTTCTAGATTGGTCTTTCTTATAAAACCGTTCAAACAAGTTTCCTAACTCTTCTCTCGTAAACTCTTCACTATGATTTGCAATAACAATTTGTATATCCCTGCGCTGCCTTTGCAGAGACACTTTTATCTCTCCATCATCTGTACTATACTTAATCGCATTCATTAGCAAGTTGTCAAATACACGGACCATCTTTTCTGAGTCAATCATTGCATACGCACGCTCCTCAGGAAATTTCTTAACAAATGAAAGCCCGTGCCCTTCTGCCTGCGGTACTAACTCTTCTATTAATTGCTCCAATAACTCATTTATACAAACCTCTTGCTTTTCCAATACAACTTGCTCATTCGTTAACTTCGTATACTCAAATAAATCTTCTATTAAATTCTTTAACTGCTCCGACTTTGCAAAAGCAATTTTAGTATACTCATCATGTTGCTCTTTATTTTCATATTTAGAGTCTCTAAGTAATCGTAAGTATCCCATAATAGAAGTAAGCGGCGTACGCAAATCATGAGATACATTCGTAATAAGCTCATTCTTTTGCTTTTCTAATTTACGTTCCTTTTCTATATTACTCATAAGCTCTTCTGCCATATTATTAATATTCTCAGTTAGTGCTGCAATCTCATCTTCACCTTTCTTCTCAATACGATAAGCTAAGTTTCCTTTTTCTATTTCTTTTACACCTTGTGCCATCGCTTCAATTTGCTTCATCTTTCTCTTTGTTATATAGAAGAAAGAGAAAATGAATACGAGCACGCCAATTAAAAACGGGAATGGCCCTTCTTGCGTGTC
This sequence comes from Bacillus hominis, assembly GCF_030348325.1. Taxonomy (NCBI): domain Bacteria; kingdom Bacillati; phylum Bacillota; class Bacilli; order Caryophanales; family Bacillaceae; genus Bacillus; species Bacillus hominis. The sequence continues at coordinate 268,817 of NZ_JAUCFS010000005.1, read as the reverse complement.
ATACATTACTTCTCCCTCTGGAATTCCACTAACAAACATGTACAAATTCTTTCCTTCTATAGTAATAGGTGAAAAAGCTATAAACTCTTTTCTCGTACTTTCAAACTCATTTCTATCATTTGCATAATTAATCGCAAATGACGCTGCATTACGAATAGTATTATGCAAATCAATTTGCTCTTCTTGCGCCTGTTTCGTTTTATATAAAACTTTACCACCTTCATCGGTGATCAATACCTTTAAAGCTTTGGACCCTTGTTCCAAATTTTGATTTTCCATTTCAATCATATTCAATACAGCATCTAATTTATTTTCATGAACCATCGTATTCGCTGTATTTTGAGCTTGGTGGTTAATATTCTCCATGCCGGCCCGATAATCGATCGTAGCCTCCCGATTCGCATTCTCAAAAAACGGTGCTGCTGCTTTCGAAGATAAAACTCCTAATAAAGCACATACAGCAAAAGCAGTAATCAATTGAATTCGTATACTCTTCCGCACACTCTTCACTAATTTCTCAATCAATTCTCTTGTTTTCCTTACATAAGTAAACGGATTAAATATCTTTTTCAATCTTATACCCCACTCCCCATACTGTTTTTATATATCTCGGCTTCCTTGGATTCTCCTCAATCTTTTCACGTACTTTCCGAATATGCACCATTACAGTATTATCAGATTGGAAAGATCGTTCGTTCCAAACCTTTTCATAAATTTGTTCAGCACTAAAGACCATATCTGGATTACGAGCTAGCAATTCTAAAATCGAAAATTCCCGTGGAGTTAACTTCACTTCTTCTCCCTCTACAATGACTTTATGCGTTGAGATGTTTATTGCCATATCTCCAATTTCTAACTCGTCCTCATTTTGAATAGCAAAACCATTCATTTTCATATAACGACGTAGCTGAGATTTAATTCGTGCGATTAACTCTAACGGATTAAATGGTTTCGTTACGTAATCATCCGCACCTGTTGTTAACCCTAAAATCTTATCCATATCTTGCGTTTTCGCAGAAAGCATAATAATTGGCATTTCTTTCGCTTCCCTTACTTTCATACACATATGAATACCATCTACTTTCGGCATCATAATATCTAATACAACTAAGTGCACTTCATTTTCTTCTAATAAACGCAACCCTTCTTCTCCGTCTCCTGCTTGCAGTACTTTATATCCTTCGTTCTTTAAATAGATTGTAATTAAATTTCGAATTTCTTTTTCATCATCTACGACAAGTATTGTTTCTCCTGCCACAATATCTCCCCCATCATTTTTAATCCCTAACTTCTATTATAAGAAAACTTCTGAAGAAAAACGCTCGGAAATCCTTAAGATTTTCTGAAGACGCAAAAAAGGTCTAGACTCCCCTTAAGTCTAGACCTTTCAAAAACCCCTTTTATTTACGAACGTAGATGAAATATAGTACGAATAAAACTCCCATAACATACATAATTGGATGAACCTCTTTACGACGACCACTCACAACCATTGTAATTGGATAGAAGATAAATCCGATTGCAATTCCTGTTGCGATACTATACGTAAGTGGCATAGAGATGATTGTGAAGAACGCTGGTACCGCAATCTCGAATTTCTTCCAATCAATTTCTCCTAAAGACGAAACCATTAAGATTCCTACAATAATTAAAGCTGGTGCTGTTACAGCCGGTGTCACAACACTTAGTAATGGCGAGAAGAAAAGTGCCAGTAAGAAGAATCCTGCTGTTACAACTGCTGTAAATCCAGAACGTCCACCCGCTGCTACCCCTGCAGATGACTCAATGTAAGACGTTGTTGTTGATGTACCTAGGATCGCACCGATTACAGTTGCAATTGCATCTGCGAATAACGCTTTTCCTGCACGTGGTAATTTATTGTTCTTCATTAATCCAGCTTGATTCGCAACCGCTACAAGTGTACCTGCTGTATCAAAGAAATCAATAAAGAAGAACGTTATAATAACAATAGCCATTTCAACAGTGAAAATGTCTCCAAAGTGCGTTAACGCCACACCGAACGTTGGTTCTAGACTCGGTATTGCACCCACTACAGCTTTCGGAGTATCAATTAATCCTGTTGCAACTCCTAAGATTGCCGTAAGAATCATACCGTAGAAAACTGCACCATTTATTTTCTTAATCATGAAGATGATTGTAGTAACAACTCCGAAGATTGCTAGTAACGTTGTGCCCTTTGTTAAATCCCCCAACCCAACAAGAACAGCATCATTTTTCACGATAATTCCGGCATTTTGGAAGCCAAGGAAAGCAATGAATAATCCGATACCTGCCGCTACTGCAAACTTTAACTCTGATGGAATTGCATTAATGATTTTTTCACGAATACCTGAAGCTGTAAGAATAATAAAGATAATACCTGACATTAATGTTCCAGCAATTGCTGTCTGCCATGGAATTCCCATCGTTAACACTGCCGTATAAGCAAAGAACGCGTTAATTCCCATACCCGGCGCCAAAGCAATTGGATACTTCGCGAATATCCCCATAATCAACGAACCAATCGCTGCTGCTAATGCTGTAGCAACAAATACTGCACCCGGATCCATTCCTGTACCTGCCGGTAACCCTTTAACATTTCCAAGCGACAGCGTAGCAGGATTGACAAATAGTACGTAAGCCATAGATAGAAATGTCGTTAACCCTGCTATGAACTCTGTTTTATAATTTGTACCGAGTTCATCAAACTGAAAATAGCGTTTCATCTTACGTTTCCCCCGTTATATGATTACTCGCCGTATTTCCCCTAGCCCTCTTTTATTTCAAAAAATAAAAAAGGCTTCCATTGCATATACATGGAAGCGTTCTATAAACAAAGACAAGTTTCCCCTCATCTTTATACAAACGCCTCGTAGTCAAGCCATTTACGGTAGCTAGGTAGAAACTTTCGGGCCATATCCCCGATATTATACGACGGCATAATATTCACTTTTCGTTTGAATTACATACTCATATTAACTCGAGAAAGTACTTTTGTCAATTTAAAAACGAACATTTTTATAAAGTTTTATATTTTCGTTCGTATAATCACTTAAAAAAACAAAAAGATCCATCTATACATAAAATGATAGATGGATCTTTCATTATAATACTATTCCCACTCAATAGTTGCTGGTGGCTTACTCGTTATATCATACACGATACGGTTAACGTGTTTTACTTCGTTTACGATACGTACAGATATTTTCTCTAATACATCCCAAGGGATACGTGCCCAGTCAGCTGTCATACCGTCGATAGATGTTACCGCACGGATACCTACTGTGTAATCGTAAGTACGCTCGTCACCCATAACACCTACACTACGCATACCAGGAAGCGCAGTGAAGTATTGCCAAACTTCGCGGTCTAATCCTGCTTTTATAATTTCTTCACGTAAAATCGCATCAGATTCACGAACGATTTCTAATTTCTCTTCTGTAATTTCACCTAATACACGAATACCAAGACCAGGACCTGGGAACGGTTGACGCCATACGATTTCATCAGGAATTCCTAATTCTGATCCTAATACACGTACTTCATCTTTAAATAACGTGTTTAAAGGCTCAATTAATTTGAACTGCATGTCTTCTGGAAGTCCACCAACGTTATGGTGAGATTTAATTGTTTGTGCAGTTGCTGTACCACTCTCAACGATATCTGTATAAAGTGTACCTTGCGCTAGGAAGTCCATTCCTTGTAATTTAGAAGCTTCATCATCAAATACGTAAATGAATTCATTACCGATGATTTTACGTTTTTGTTCTGGATCTTCTACACCTTTTAACTTGTTCATGAAGCGTTCTTTCGCATCCACTTTAATAACGTTCATATGGAAGCCTTCGCTAAATGTTTTCATAACACCTTCTGCTTCATCTTTACGAAGTAAACCGTGGTCCACGAAAATACATGTTAGTTGATCGCCGATTGCTTTATGAATTAATACTGCTACAACAGAAGAGTCTACACCGCCACTAAGTGCGCATAATACTTTTTTGTCTCCAACAGTTTCACGGATCTTCTCTAATTCTACTTCGATAAAGTTCTCCATGTTCCATCCTTCAGAACAACCACATACGCCGAATACGAAGTTTTTAATTAAATCGTTACCGTGCTCAGAGTGACGTACTTCTGGGTGGAATTGTACACCGTATAAGTTTTTCGCTTCATTGCTCATACCAGCAATTGGGCAAGACTCACTTGTCGCGTCTACTACGAATCCTTCAGGTAAACCAGTTACTAAGTCGCCATGGCTCATCCATACAACTTGCTCTTCTGGAAGGTTCGCATATAATTTTGATTCGTTCTCTACTTTAAGAACAGCTTTTCCGTACTCACGGTGATTTGCACGCTCTACTTTACCACCAAATTGTTGCGTCATAAGCTGCATACCGTAACAAATACCGAAGATCGGTAATCCTAGGTCAAAGATTTTTTCATCACAATGTAATGCACCTTCACCGTATACACTATTTGGTCCACCAGAGAAGATAATCCCTTTTGGATTCATTGCTTTAATTTCTTCTGCAGTAATTGTATGTGGATGAAGTTCACTGTATACACCGAACTCACGAATTCGACGTGCTATTAACTGATTGTACTGACTCCCAAAATCTAAAACGATAATTGTATCATGCTGCTTCTTCAAAATAATCACCCCAACGTTAGTTCTCGTATATAAATATTTTCACCAATTTAGGCGAAAAGCATTACCAATATAATAAAAAAAGCCAGTCCTCCGCCTCTAGTCTCATAACAAAGAAAAGGCAGGGGTCTGGCTTTATAAAGAAAGATAGTCTCCGCTCTTTATAAATATAAGACACACTGCCTTCATAGTCAGGTTGTTTACGGTAACCCGGTAGAGACTCTCAAACCATATCATTGAGGATATATGAAGGATCGTTTTATATTATCTTCCTAGATTCTAACAATGAAGTATCAATATGGTCAAGAGAGAAAGCGACAAAATTCTACAGAAATTATTTTCCTGCTCTCAAAAACACAAAAAAACATCCACTTCTATATAGAAGTGGATGTTTTTCGAGCGAACGGAATTACATCATTCCGCCCATACCGCCCATGCCCATGCCGCCCATATCAGGCATTCCAGCAGCACCAGCTGGTTCTGGCTTGTCAGCAACTACAGCTTCAGTCGTTAAGAACATAGCTGCAACAGATGCTGCGTTTTGAAGTGCAGAACGAGTTACTTTAGCTGGATCTACGATACCAGTTTCAAGCATGTTAACCCATTCGCCAGTAGCTGCGTTGAAACCAACGCCTACTTTTTCGCCTTTTAGGCGCTCTACAACTACAGATCCTTCTAGACCAGCGTTGATTGCGATTTGACGAACTGGCTCTTCTAGTGCACGAAGTACGATGTTGATACCTGTTGCTTCGTCGCCTTCAGCTACGATAGAAGCTACTTTCGTGTATACGTTCATAAGTGAAGTACCACCACCTGCAACGATACCTTCTTCTACTGCTGCACGAGTTGAGTTAAGTGCATCTTCAATGCGAAGTTTGCGCTCTTTTAACTCAGTTTCAGTTGCTGCACCTACTTTAATTACTGCTACGCCACCTGCAAGTTTAGCAAGACGCTCTTGTAATTTTTCACGATCGAATTCAGAAGTAGTTTCTTCTAATTGCGCGCGGATTTGACCGATGCGAGCCTCGATTTGTTGTGAATTTCCAATACCTTCAACTACAGTTGTGTTTTCTTTCGTTACAACGATTTTACCAGCGCGTCCTAAAGATTCAACTGTAGCAGATTTTAAGTCACGTCCTAATTCTTCAGTGATTACTTCGCCACCAGTTAAGATTGCGATATCTTCTAGCATTGCTTTACGACGGTCACCAAATCCAGGAGCTTTAACAGCTACTACATTGAATGTACCACGAAGTTTGTTCACTACTAATGTAGCTAAAGCTTCGCCTTCTACATCTTCAGCAATGATAAGAAGTGGTTTACCTTGTTGTACCACTTGCTCTAATACTGGTAAGATTTCTTGAATGTTAGAAATCTTTTTGTCAGTAATTAAAATGTATGGGTTATCAAGAACCGCTTCCATTTTGTCAGAATCAGTAATCATGTAAGGAGATGCATATCCACGATCAAATTGCATACCTTCTACTACGTCTAATTCTGTTGTGAATCCTTTAGATTCTTCTAAAGTAATAACGCCGTCGTTACCAACGCGCTCCATTGCTTCAGCGATTAATTGACCTACTTCTTCGTCAGCAGCAGAAATAGCAGCTACTTGTGCGATAGAAGATTTACCTTCGATTGGTTTAGAAATTGTTTTTAATTCTGCAATTGCAGCAATAACAGCTTTTTCGATACCTTTACGAAGACCCATTGGGTTCGCACCAGCTGTTACGTTTTTTAAACCTTCACGAATCATAGCTTGCGCTAATACAGTTGCAGTTGTCGTTCCATCACCAGCTACATCATTTGTTTTGCTAGCAACTTCTGCTACTAATTTCGCACCCATGTTCTCGAATGCATCTTCTAATTCGATTTCTTTTGCGATTGTTACACCGTCATTTGTAATAAGTGGTGAACCGAATTTTTTCTCAAGTACAACGTTACGACCTTTTGGTCCAAGCGTTACTTTTACTGCGTTTGCAAGAGTGTCGACACCGCGAAGCATCGAACGACGTGCTTCTTCACTAAATTTAATATCTTTTGCCATAATAATTGACCCCCTTGAATTTTTAAATGTATATAATTAACCGATAATTGCTAAAATGTCACTTTCACGTAAAATCAAGTAGTCTGTACCTTCGTATTTCACTTCAGTACCTGCATATTTTGAGAAGATGATAAGATCACCTGCTGCTACCTCTAAAGCAACACGCTCACCATTTTCAAGCACTCGACCAGTACCTACTGCAATAACTTTACCCTCTTGTGGTTTTTCTTTTGCAGTGTCTGGTAATACAATACCACTTGCTGTTTTTTCTTCTGCTTGAACAAGTTCAATTACAACGCGATCACCTAATGGCTTTAGCATGAACAATAACCTCCTCATTTTGTTATGTAAATTTTATTTATTAGCACTCAAGTCACACGAGTGCTAACACACTTCTAATAATAAATAATCTCAATTTCTTTTGCAAGTAAAAAAATCATAATTTTTTCGCAAATTACTTTATACACTTTCCTATATAGCATTACTTCTTCTACTGCCTTTACTATATGAATCGTTGTTCCCACTTCTTGTATGTTACAATATGAAAGACACCCTAAGTTGTTTTCGCTAAACGCACAACTTTTTCCTGTCTCCTATTTTATTTTCAAATACTTATTTACAAAAAAAATATAATTCAAATGAAAGTTTATATCGTAGGTAGCATATTTACATGTTATCCTACCTTATCTCATACACTAGCGTTAGAAAGGATGGTTAAACCATTTGAAAAAACAATATTGGTGGATTATCGTTACATACATTTTAATGCAGTTATCAGGCATTGCCGGGTTACCGCTTCTCCTGAAAACTGGACTATACGATAATAGGGGATTTACTAGAGAGGAAAAGATTCAGCTCATAACTGGTCATTGGGCTATCATTAGCTTTTTCATTGCATTATGCGTTGTACTTTGGTTACTCAGAACAGACATTCGCGACAGGCATTTAGATAAAATGCGCTCTACTGTTCCAGCTACAATTGGATGGATTTTTATTGGTTTCTTCTTAGCACTGTTCTCACAAAGCATTGCCGGTATGATCGAAATGCGTTTATTAGGGATTACGCCGGGATCTGAAAATACAGCAAGGCTTATGGACATCGCAAGAACGACACCTTGGTTCCTTATCGTCATATCTATAATAGGACCTATTTTAGAAGAAATCGTATTTAGAAAAATTTTATTCGGTACACTTTATAAGAAGTTCAACTTCTTTATTGCCGCTATCATTAGTTCACTTGTATTCGCGGCGATTCATTTTGATTTTACTCACTTATTGGTATACACTTCTATGGGGCTCGTATTCGCCTTTTTATATGTAAAAACGAAACGTATTATCGTTCCAATTGCAGCTCATGTTGCAATGAATACATTAGTTGCAGTCGCTCAAGTTGTAGTAAGTAACGAGCAAATTCAAGAAATGATTAAAGAAGCTGAAAAAATGCAAGGCTTTATCGGAGGATTTTTAGTATGAGAAACTCACCATTGTTCATGGCTGCATTGTACTTTCTTCTTGGATGTATCTTTACACGCTTCGCCATTACGAACGTAACAGATACAATTTGGAATATGTGGACAATACTATTTGCAGTTATGGCAACAATTGATTTTAATTTGGCACTTCGCCTTATCTTAGTCAAATTCACAAAGAAAAAACAATAATAAAACGCAGAGGTCATCTCCTCTGCGTTTTATTGTGGATAATTCTTCAAAAAGTAAACAAGCGTTTGTAACTCTACAGCTAAATCAATATGATGAATTCTTATATTCTCTGACACATTTAAGCGTGCTGGTGTGAAATTTAAAATACCATGTACGTCCGTTTCTGCCAATCTATCTGCCACAGATTGCGCTACTGTAGCGGGTACCGTTAATATTGCCACTTGTATATCAGTTGATAAACGTTCTTCTAATTCATCCAAATGATATACAGGAATTCCCCCGATTTCTGTTCCAACTTTCTCTTCACTAACATCAAACGCCATTTCAATTTTTGTATTATTGTTTTTCGTGAAATTATAATGTAAGAAAGCGGTCCCTAAATTACCTACTCCAATAAGTGCTACACGTGTTATATCATCTTGGTCGAGTGTTTCACGGAAAAATGATAATAAATAATTTACGTTATATCCATATCCTTTTTTTCCTAACGCTCCAAAGTATGAAAAATCTCTTCGAATAGTTGCGGAATCAACCTTTACCGCTTCACTCAATTCGGCTGATGAAACACGTTGCTTACCAGAAAGAGATAAATTTTGGATAAATCGATAGTATAGAGGCAATCGTTTGGCAGTGGCCTGTGGAATTTTTTGCTGATCCATATAACCTCTCCTCTCTTCCTATCTTTATTCACATACTTGAATCAAATACAGAAGTTTAGTACTCATGAATTTCTTTGTATAATAAAGAGAAGAAGTATTCTCTCTTTATTTTAAACTATACACTATTTTTAGTATGATTGAGAAATATAAACATGGCAAAGTTAAGAAATTATTTGAGGTGAAAACATTGATATTATTACAAGTGAATGGGCTTTCGAAATTATACGGTGCAGAAACGATTCTTGCAAACATAAAATTGGAAGTACAAACGAAAGATCGTATCGCATTAGTCGGACGAAATGGAGCCGGAAAATCTACATTATTAAAAATAATAGCTGGCGAGTTATCTCATGATGGTGGTGAAATTATAAAACCGAAAGATGTCTCAATGGGGTATTTAGCTCAAAATACCGGATTAGAAACGTCTTTAACAATTTGGGATGAAATGTTAACCGTCTTTACACACTTACAGCAGATGGAGACAAAACTTCGAAGGCTAGAGCAAGAGATGGGAAAAGAAGAAAACTTTTCAAATGCGGCTATATACGAGAAATTATTAGCTGATTATGACCAATTACAATTAGATTATAAAGATCAAGGCGGCTATCAGTATGAAGCGGATATACGCTCGATTTTAAGCGGTCTTGGCTTCCCAGTTGAAACGCATCAGACGACAATTTCTACATTAAGTGGTGGACAAAAGACTCGATTAGCTCTTGGGAAATTATTATTAACTAGACCAGACTTACTTATTTTAGACGAGCCTACAAACCATTTAGACATCGAAACATTAACGTGGCTTGAGCAATACTTACAAGGTTATCCTGGCGCAATTTTAATCGTTTCTCATGACCGTTATTTCTTAGATAAGCTTGTTACACAAGTATATGAAATTTCGAATAAAGAAAGCAGACGATTTGTTGGTAACTACAGTAAATATTTAGACTTAAACTCAGCTCTATACGAGCAAGAGATGAAGCGTTATGAAAAACAACAAGATGAAATTGCTAAACTAGAAGACTTTGTACAAAAAAATATAGCTCGCGCATCTACGACAAAACGTGCTCAAAGTCGCCGGAAACAATTAGACAGAATGGAATTATTAACTAGACCATTAGGTGATTCCAAATCAGCTTCCTTCCACTTCGATATTGAAAAACAAAGTGGAAATGATGTTTTACAAGTGAAAGATGCAACTATTGGCTATTACCAGGAACCGATTATTGAACATGTAAATATGCGCTTAACTCGCGGTGACAGTGTTGCCTTAGTTGGACCGAACGGAATTGGGAAATCTACATTATTAAAATCCATTGTGAATAAGTTACAGCTATTACATGGAGACGTTGCTTTCGGATCAAATGTATCCGTTGGTTATTATGATCAAGAACAAGCCAACTTAACATCTTCGAAGCGAGTTTTAAATGAACTATGGGATGAATATCCCTTGCAACCTGAAAAAGAAATTCGCACTATACTGGGCAACTTTTTATTCACAGGGGATGATGTATTAAAACCAGTATCTTCTCTTAGTGGTGGACAAAAGGCTCGACTAGCTCTTGCAAAACTTATGATGCAAAAATCCAATTTATTAATTCTCGATGAGCCAACGAACCATCTTGATTTAAATAGTAAAGAGATTTTGGAGAATGCTTTAATTGATTACCCAGGTACTCTTCTATTCGTCTCTCATGACCGCTACTTTATTAATCGCGTAACGACAACCGTTGTTGAGTTATCAACTGAAGGTGCACAAGAATATTTAGGTGATTACGATTATTACGTTGAAAAGAAAAATGAAATGATTGAACGTGCAGAATTTGAACAACAAGAACAGCAAGAAAATCAGGCACCTGTTCAAAAAACTGTAGCTCAAGAAAAATTAAATTATCTCGAAGAAAAAGAACGTAAACAGTTAGAGCGTCAACGCACTCGAAAAATTGAGGAGCTAGAACAAAACATCGTAGAATTTGAAGAAGAAATCGCTACATTAGAAGATCAGCTTTGCTTACCAGAAATATATGCAGATTATGAAAAGGCTAGTGAAATTACAACTAAAAAACAAACACTGCAAGAACAGCTTGAAGCTTGTATGGCAGAATGGGAAGAACTGCATATATAAGAGAATTTAAAAAAGGAGGATGTCTCATAAGTCGGGCTTTTTGACGAGATGACCTCCTTTTTATTTTCTATTTTGGAATCAATACCATAGTAAATGAAATTATATAAACGATTCGACAAGAAATATCGATTTACCGACAAGGATTGACAATATTAGCACCTTGTATAATAAGAGACCGATGTTTCAAAATATTTTTTGGACATCTCCTTGTTTTTTATTTCCCAAAAAAGAATTTCTTCAAAGGTCAGACTTCATCTGCATTATCCACAAGGTTATACACATATCCACCTTTATAATATAAACTCCCAAATAACTTTTCCACATTATCCACAACCGAGCGAAAAGTTATACACATTTTATGTACACAAAAAAACCCATATTATCAACAGATAATATGGGTTTTTTCCACAAGCTGTGGTTAATTTTGTGTATAACTACGCTTCAATATCTAATCCTGGATTTGCATTTAAAGCTAATGTAGCGCGTTTTCCTTGTTCGTATGCAATTGTACCTGCAGCTGCAATCATCGCTGCATTATCTGTGCATAAAGATAGAGGAGGAATAATTAGCTCTATATTTTCTTTTTGTGCAAATTCTACTTCTAAACGTGCACGAAGCCCTTTATTAGCAGCTACTCCACCAGCAAGAAGCACTTGTTTTACATTATAAGCATCTGCTGCACGAGACGCTTTCGTTACAAGTACATCTATTACACTTTCTTGGAAACTTGCTGCTAAATCTTCTGGTGCAATTTCTATACCGCGTTGTTTTGCGTTATGCACAGTGTTGATAACTGCTGATTTCAATCCACTAAAGCTGAAATCATACGAATCAGGTTCTAACCACGCACGAGGCAAATCAATTGTTGGTTTTCCTTCATGCGCAAGGCGATCAATATGAGGACCACCTGGATAAGGCATTGATAATGTACGAGCTACTTTATCGTAAGCTTCTCCTGCCGCATCATCTCGCGTTTCACCAATCACTTCAAATGAACCATGTTCTTTCATATAAACAAGCTCCGTATGACCACCGGATACAACAAGCGACAATAACGGGAATTGTACTTCTTTTACTAAACGGTTCGCATAAATATGACCAGCAATATGATGAACACCAACTAGAGGGATATCATGAGCAAAAGCCACAGCTTTCGCTGCATTTACACCTATTAAAAGTGCTCCAACTAAACCTGGGCCTTCTGTTACAGCAATTGCATCAATATCCTCAAAAGTAATATTCGCTTCTTTTAAAGCTTCTTCTAACACAACTGTGATTTCTTCTACATGATGACGGGATGCAATCTCTGGTACAACTCCGCCAAAACGCTTATGACTTTCAATTTGTGATGCGACGATATTCGCAATGATTTCCGTTCCATTTTTAACAACTGCTACAGCTGTTTCATCACAGCTTGTTTCAATACCAAGTATAATCGTATTTTTTTCCATTATATATTCACCCACATTACAAGACCATCTTCCTGATTGTCTGCATAGTATCGTTTACGAATCCCACCATTTTGAAATCCGTATTTTCTGTATAACTGCTTTGCTACTTCATTTGACACGCGTACTTCAAGTGTCATTGTTTTTACTCCTAACCCTTTCGCTTCGGAAATGACTTCTTTCAATAAGGCATCCCCTAGCTTTTTGCCTCTGTATTCTGGCAGGATAGCTATATTTGTTACATGTGATTCATCAAGAATTATCCACAATCCACAATATCCAATTACGAGACCATCTTTTTCTAGCACGACATAATGTGCATGTTCATTCATCTCTAATTCACGGTGAAAGGCATCTGCAGTCCAAGGGGTTGAAAAAGATGCTTCTTCAATAGCTACAATTTGAGCAATATCATCGAGTGCCATCTTTCTAAATATCATATCCATCTTCTGTAGGCCCCTATTTTTTTTGACTTTCTAACCATTTTGTTTCAGCTTCAGCTAAACGAAGATAGCTAGGAACAAACGTATGCACGTCTTGTTCTTCTTTTTGTAAACCTAAAAATGCTAATTCACTTGGTCTTGGGTTATTCTTAGTGAACGGAGCAAATACAGCTTGATCACCTAAATATTCTACAATTGTTTCTTTATGCAATTTAACATCGTTACCAATAAATAAAACAGGCTGACCTTTATCTTTTAACATTTGCAACCAGTCAACAATAAGAATAATTCGGTCTTCTTCTATTGAAGTTATACGTTCTCCTTCATATGTATATAACCCCGTGTAAATTTGACCACGTCGGCCATCAAATAAAGGACAAATTAGTCCATTAAAATTAGCACCATTTGCAGCCACCACTTCTAAACTTGATACACCTACAATTGGTATTTGAAGTGACCAAGCTAATGTTTTTGCAGCTGTCACACCTATACGAACACCTGTATATGATCCTGGTCCAGCTGCTACAACAATTTTAGTCAATTCTTTCGGTTTTACACCGCATTCTTTTAAAAGTTTCTCTACAGCTGGCATAAGACGTACAGAATGGTTTTTTGTTAAATTTGTAATGATTTCCCCAATCACGTTCCCTTCCTCAATAAGGGATACACCCATTACGTAATTTGAAGTATCAATTGCTAGTACTTTCATCTTGTAATAGCTCCTCACATAATCTAATATAGCGATCTCCAATTGGCTCGAGTACAATTTTTCTTGTATCATCTCCAGCATGGAATAAACTAATTTGTAACTTCTCATTCGGTAAATATGCTTCTATTAAATGAGCCCATTCTACTACTGTAATCCCTTCACCATAGAAATACTCATCAAATCCTAAATCTTCTTCACTTTCCGCTAAACGATACACATCCATATGATATAGCGGTAATCTTCCTTTATATTCTTTAATAATATTAAAGGTAGGACTATTTACGACTCTTTTCACTCCAAGACCTTTTGCTAATCCTTTTGTAAAAGTCGTCTTGCCAGCTCCAAGATCACCTTCTAAAATAATTACATCTTGTGCCTTTACAAGTTCCCCTAATTTTTCTGATAATCGCTGAGTTTCTTCCGAAGATTTTGTTGTTATTTCATATTTACTCACAGACTTCACCTACTTTACTCACAATGTTCTCTGCTCTTTATTATACAGGTTTTAAATATATAAAAAAGTCCTTAGGAGTTTTCCTAAGGATAGTTTGACTGTCTTTATTAGTTTTTTGTTAAAACAAATAAAAAAATACGAAACACCTTGTTTCGTTCTTTTCTTTATATAAAATGGCGGTCCCGACCGGGGTCGAACCGGCGATCTCCTGCGTGACAGGCAGGCATGTTAACCACTACACCACGGGACCATTTGGTTGCGGGGACAGGATTTGAACCTGCGACCTTCGGGTTATGAGCCCGACGAGCTACCGTACTGCTCCACCCCGCGATGATATAAATAGCTTGGCGACGTCCTACTCTCACAGGGACAAGGTCCCAACTACCATCGGCGCTAGAGAGCTTAACTTCCGTGTTCGGTATGGGAACGGGTGTGACCTCTCTGCCATCATCACCAAACTATTGAAGGCATATTCCTTCAAAACTAGATAACATTGCTTCATATTATATGGTTAAGTCCTCGATCTATTAGTATTCGTCAGCTCCACATGTCACCATGCTTCCACCTCGAACCTATCAACCTGATCATCTTTCAGGGATCTTACTAGCTTACGCTATGGGAAATCTCATCTTGAGGGGGGCTTCATGCTTAGATGCTTTCAGCACTTATCCCTTCCGCACATAGCTACCCAGCTATGCCCTTGGCAGAACAACTGGTACACCAGCGGTGCGTCCATCCCGGTCCTCTCGTACTAAGGACAGCTCCTCTCAAATTTCCTACGCCCACGACGGATAGGGACCGAACTGTCTCACGACGTTCTGAACCCAGCTCGCGTACCGCTTTAATGGGCGAACAGCCCAACCCTTGGGACCGACTACAGCCCCAGGATGCGATGAGCCGACATCGAGGTGCCAAACCTCCCCGTCGATGTGGACTCTTGGGGGAGATAAGCCTGTTATCCCCGGGGTAGCTTTTATCCGTTGAGCGATGGCCCTTCCATGCGGAACCACCGGATCACTAAGCCCGACTTTCGTCCCTGCTCGACTTGTAGGTCTCGCAGTCAAGCTCCCTTATGCCTTTGCACTCTACGAATGATTTCCAACCATTCTGAGGGAACCTTTGGGCGCCTCCGTTACACTTTAGGAGGCGACCGCCCCAGTCAAACTGCCCACCTGACACTGTCTCCCGGGTCGATAAGACCCGTAGGTTAGAATTTCAATACAGTCAGGGCGGTATCCCACCAGCGCCTCCACCGAAGCTAGCGCTCCGGTTTCAATGGCTCCCGCCTATCCTGTACAAACTGTACCAAAATTCAATATCAGGCTACAGTAAAGCTCCACGGGGTCTTTCCGTCCTGTCGCGGGTAACCTGCATCTTCACAGGTACTATAATTTCACCGAGTCTCTGGTTGAGACAGTGCCCAAATCGTTACACCTTTCGTGCGGGTCGGAACTTACCCGACAAGGAATTTCGCTACCTTAGGACCGTTATAGTTACGGCCGCCGTTTACTGGGGCTTCAGTTCAGAGCTTCGCTTACGCTAACCCCTCTCCTTAACCTTCCAGCACCGGGCAGGTGTCAGCCCCTATACTTCGCCTTACGGCTTCGCAGAGACCTGTGTTTTTGCTAAACAGTCGCTTGGGCCTATTCACTGCGGCTTTCCGTTAAGAAAGCACCCCTTCTCCCGAAGTTACGGGGTCATTTTGCCGAGTTCCTTAACCAGAGTTCTCTCGCACACCTTAGGATTCTCTCCTCGCCTACCTGTGTCGGTTTGCGGTACAGGCACCTTTTATCTCGCTAGAAGCTTTTCTTGGCAGCGGGGAATCAAAGACTTCGCTCCATAAGGAGCTTCCCCATCACAGCTCAGCCTTCACGATAAGCGGATTTGCCTACTTATCAGCCTAACTGCTTGGACGTGCACAACCAATCGCACGCTTCTTCTATCCTTCTGCGTCCCTCCATTGCTCAAACGATAAAGAGGTGGTACAGGAATATCAACCTGTTGTCCATCGCCTACGCCTGTCGGCCTCGGCTTAGGTCCTGACTAACCCTGAGCGGACGAGCCTTCCTCAGGAAACCTTAGGCATTCGGTGGACGGGATTCTCACCCGTCTTTCGCTACTCATAC
>NZ_JAUCFS010000005.1:90000-247500 GCF_030348325.1 Bacillus hominis | reverse complement strand
AACAAATGCAACGTGCATATTTCGAAAAAAACCGGTATCAAATCAAGTTACTAAATGAATGCTGGTTTTATTATAGTAAAATACACCAAAGCTCATAATCAATAAAACTTTCCTATCCATAAAAAGAGAGCAGTTTCACCTGCTCTCTTTACTTACTATTCAATTGGTAACATTGATAATGCAACACGACCTTTTTTCGTATCAATATCATCTACCCATACCTTTACAATTTGTCCCACCGATACGATATCTAATGGATGCTTTACATATTGTTTACTTAGTTTAGAAATATGTACTAAACCATCTTGCTTCACACCAATATCAACAAAGGCACCGAAATCAACAACATTGCGGATCGTTCCCTCTAATTCCATACCACGCTTTAAATCTTCTAATTTTAAAATCCCCTTTTTCAAAAGTGGCTTTGGCAACTCATCCCTCATATCTCGTTCCGGGCTAATTAAAGCATCCATAATATCAACTAATGTCGGCTCACCAATCTCCGTCTCTTGAGATAATTTAGAAATATCTACTCCTTCTAAACTCTTTTGTAAGTTTGGTTTCCCCACATCATTCTTTGATAACCCTAGGCTCTTTAATAGCAATTCAACATTTTTATATTGTTCTGGATGAATCCCTGTGCGATCTAACGGATTAGCACCTTCTAATATACGTAAAAACCCGATACATTGTTCATATGTTTTTGCACCTAAACGCGGGATTTTCTTTAATTCAGTACGCTTCGTGAATTTTCCATCTTCCTCACGCTTAGCTACAATATTTTTGGCAACTGTTTTTGATAACCCCGAAACATATTGTAACAATGCAACTGAAGCTGTATTTACATTAACACCAACTCGGTTAACTGCTGTCTCTACTACAAATGTTAATGATTCATTTAATCTCTTTTGAGATACATCATGTTGATATTGTCCCACCCCAACAGATTTAGGGTCAATTTTCACAAGCTCTGCAAGTGGATCTTGCAGACGTCTCCCAATTGAAACAGCACTTCTTTCTTCAACCTGTAAATTCGGAAACTCCTCGCGAGCTACATCAGATGCTGAGTACACACTAGCACCCGCTTCATTTACAATAATGTAAAATACATCTCGTTCTACATTTTGTAATACATCTACTATAAATTCTTCCGTTTCCCTCGAAGCTGTACCATTTCCAATCGCTATCATTTCAACTTCATATTTATCTATAATTGAAATAATTTTCGTTTTTGCATCCTCATATTTACGAACAGGCGGATGCGGATAAATAACATCTATGTGAAGAACTTTTCCTGTATCATCTACTACAGCTAGTTTACAACCGGTTCTATATGCTGGATCTACCGCTAACACAACTTTCCCTTTCATCGGAGGTTGCAATAATAAATTACGTAAATTCTCAGAGAAAATATGAATCGCTTGTTCTTCGGCCGCTTCCATTAATTCTTTACGAATTTCTCTTTCTATTGAAGGTTGAATTAACCGCTTATATCCATCTTCCATCGCTGATTGTACATAATACGCACTTTTAGAATCTTCATCAAGAATCATTTTTTTATGTAAAAACTGAAGAATTTCTTCAATTGGCGTGATAACAGAAACTCTTAATACGTCTTCCTTTTCACCACGATTCATAGCTAGTACACGATGTGGCACTACTCTTTGCAACGGTTCTTCATAGCCATAATACATTTCATATATATTCTTTTCATCTTTTTCTTTATCTTTTACAGATGAAGACATAATCCCTTTTCGAAAAGTAGTATTGCGAATCCAACTACGATATGCCGCGTTATCCGAAACAAGTTCCGCAATAATATCTTGCGCACCTTGCAACGCATCTTCTGCAGACTCCACTTCTTTTTCCGCATTAACAAATTCCATAGCCTTCTCTGCTGGATTTTCTTTTTTATATAACAATAACCACTCAGCTAACGGTTCTAATCCCTTTTCTTTAGCTATTGTAGCTTTCGTTCTTCTTTTTTCTTTATATGGACGATATAAATCTTCTACTTCCTGAAGTTTTGTTGCAGCAACAATCTGACGACGCAACTCTTCGGTTAGTTTACCCTTTTCACCAATAAGACGAAGAACCTCTTCTTTCCTATCTTCTAGTTGCATCATATATTGCCATCTTTCTAAGATTGCACGAATTTGCACCTCATCTAAGGATCCTGTCCATTCTTTCCGGTAACGAGCGATAAATGGAACTGTGTTACCTTCTTCTGTTAATTGAATAACATGACGAACTTGCTTTTCTGTAAAGCCTAATTCTTTCACTAACATTTTCATTAACCCTTGTCGATTATCTACCATTTCCATATCCAACCGTAACCTCCTCTATAATAAAAAAAAGTTGCCCTGTAAAGAGAGCAACTTAAACTGCCGATTTAAAAATCTATTAGTCCTAAACTAATTTGTAACGCTTCATCTACACGACTCATCATCACTTCATCCAAATGAGTGATTTTGTCCGTTAAGCGTTGCTTATCGATTGTTCGAATCTGCTCAAGTAAAATAACAGAATCTCTCTCAAAACCATACTTTTTCGCATCAATTTCCACATGAGTGGGTAATTTCGCTTTTTGAATCTGTGCAGTAATAGCCGCTACAATCACAGTCGGACTAAAACGATTTCCGATGTCATTTTGAATGACAAGAACCGGACGAACGCCTCCTTGCTCAGAACCAACAACTGGGGAAAGGTCTGCAAAATACACGTCGCCGCGTTTTACAATCAAAATATTACCCCCCGCTAACTAAGCGTTCTACTGTATGAGCTGCTTCATACTCTGCTAAGAAAGCTTCAGATGCAATACCAAGATTAATTTTTCCCATTTCAATGTACCCACGTCGCATTGATTCATGTTGGTAGCGTTTCTTCGTCTTATGTTGACGCAATAACAGTTGTGTTGCCTGGCAAATTAGTTCATGGCGATTCTTATTCTCTTGTTTTCCAATTCCGTCCAATTCCGTTACCATTTGCTTTGGTAACCGAACCACGATTTCAGTAGTTACACTTGATTCGGACACAAAAATACACCTCCACCGTCAACTACACACCCAAATATATATATGACACCTATTGTAATAATACCATTGTATGGAGCCTGTTGCAAAGACTTCCTTATTCCTTGCTTATGTTTTCCAATTCATAAACAAAACATTCATCTTCCTTTACTTTTTATCTCTTTCAAACAAGAAATAAAGCAATATTTCATTGTAATTTATATTAATAACAATTATAAAAAGAAGCTCCCTAGCAAAAAAAAGCCTATTTTCCATTAGTGAAAATCCCCTAAATGGCGAGATGCTGAGCAATAATACCTTCTTCTATATATCGTTCAAATAATTGATTACTTCTACAACTTTACCATGCCGTATAAATATTCTCGGTACACGGAAGCTTATCGTTGCGATAATTTCATAATTAATAGTCCCGGAATATTCAGCGATCTCGGTAGCACTAATATACTCATCACCTTGTCTTCCAATGAGTGTAACTTTCGTACCAAGCGGCACTTCACAAGGAAGATGTATCATGAATTGATCCATTGTTACTCGCCCTACAATCGGTACTCTTTCACCATTTACAAGTACTTTAAACCCTTGTAATCTTCTAAGCCAGCCATCTGCATATCCAATTGCAACTGTCGCAATCCATTCTTCCGTTCTCGTTCGGTATGTGACATTATAACTAATCCCATCCCCTTTAATCACTTGCTTAATATGAGCAACTTTCGTATGAAGTGACAACGCCGGTTCCAATTTAAATGGTAAAAAAGGACGTATTTCTACGGATGGGGATAATCCATACATCGCAATACCAACTCGCACCGCATTAAATGTAATCCCTTGAAACCTTAACGTTGCAGCGCTATTGGCTGTATGGACAAATTTAGGATTCACTCCAAATTCTTTCAACCAACTTAACTGCTGCAAGAATGTATTATATTGCTTATCAAAGTAAGAAGTCTCAACCTCATCCGCCGATGCAAAATGCGTATATACTCCTTCTAACTCTAAAAATGGCGCACCTTCTAAACTCTTTAAGAACCCTTTTAATTCTTTGCGTTCACGTATTCCGATTCTCCCCATACCACTATCAAAATTAATATGGAATTTCATTATTGATGAACCATCCCAGAGCTTTATCGCTTCTTCCACCCATTCTTTTTGAAAAACAGTTAATGCTACATCATTTTCAGCAGCTACATTTACATCACGGGGTGGGGAAGGGCCTAACACTAAAATCGGTGCAGTAATACCAGCCCTCCGAAGCACTAAGGCTTCATCTAAAAAAGCAACTGCTAATCTTGTTGCTCCTGCTTCTAATGCAGTTTTAGCCACCGGTACATAATCGTGCCCATATGCATTCGCTTTAACTACAGCAAAAATCTCCACATCACTTGGAATGAACTCTTTAATATGTGTAACATTGTTATAGATCGCATCTAAATCCACTTCCACCCAAGTGTCACGGTAAAACGGTGCTTCTTCCATAAATACACTTCCTTATACACGATATGCGAAGCTTATTCTTTTATATGCTTCTTTTATGAAATCCACCTTCAAACTAAGAAAAGACGTGGTGCACATATATCACCACGTCTAAGAAGTTTACTTCACCTGCTTCGCTGTAACCGAACGAGCAACCATCAACAACTCATTCGGCTCTAAACCTTTAGACACGAGCATATATTCTACTCCGTTATGCGACCACGTTACAGAGTCTTTCGTCAATGCACCAATCGTGAAACCGAGATCAACTGGCTCTCCACTTACACTTACCGCCGATGAGGCCTCTGCAACTTTTGCCTTTTCTTGTATTAAAGTAAAAGATTTCTTATTTCCAGTGTATGTGAGTATCGTACGCTTACCACTGTCTGTCTTCAACTCTTTTTCGTCTTTCAGAGTCATGCCTTGCGGCGTGTCACGCGGATACAAAATAGCAAATGGTTTGTCTTCTTTTGCTGCCGTTTGAACGTCCACTTGTGCTCTAGACATGTTTTGTTTCGTATCAAATGCACCTTTATCAAACTTTGCATCGAACTTTACTTTAGTGAAATCTACTTTCACAAGGACATTTTGATCATTATCCATCAGTTTCACAGAGACTGGTGTTAAATCACTTTTATTCAACTTAATTTCTTGTTTCGGCAACATATTTTGATGTTGATAATTTGTTTTTGTTTTAAACACATAATATTTATCTGTTTTCTCGAAAGAGAGATTTTTCTTATCTTGCAAAATATCTCTTACAAGTGATTCATATAAATAAGCCTGGCTACTATTTTGCGGCCAATCACTTTGAAAACGGAAGCTTTTATTTAGTGCAGGTGTTAATACAAATACACCTTCATCATTTCTTAAAATAATTTGACTCTGATCCTTTTTCGCATTCTGCAAATTCACACGATAATACGAAGGTTCTTTATGCCAAATTTCTACGTTATACTCCTGAGGTTCATTTCCTGTTTTAATAGATAATTTCGCTTCAGCTTGATAACTCTTCATACTTTTAACTTTCGATTCTAAATCTCTCACAACATCTTCCTGTTTCTTTTCCACACAACCCGCCAACACAAAAACGGTCAATAAACCGACAAGAACTAAAAACAGACGCCTTTTCATCACTTCAGCCCCTTTGCCCCTATAAATGAATGGAAGATATGCCTTCCTTATCGCTACCTCAAATATATGAGACAAAGATATAAAATATGCAGACTAGCGTGACGAGCTTTCTAAAACAACTTGAGCAACAGCAAATTCTTTACTATGACTAATTGATAAATGAACAATATGCTCTGTATTTGTAATGATAATCGGCTTACCTCTATCATCATTCCTTACTTCAATATCTAAAAAACTCACTTCTTTCCCGATACCGGTCCCTACCGCTTTAGAATACGCCTCTTTTGCTGCAAATCTTCCAGCTACGAATTCTGTAAGACGACTTCCTTTCAGCCCCTCGGCAACACCACGTTCTCTTTCAGTTAAAATACGTTCCATAAATTTAAGCTTTCCATCTAGCATTTTTTCAATTCGATTTAACTCAATAATATCGATTCCAATCCCTACAATCATTTCAAAATCCCCTTCTTCTATTTAGCTTTCTTCATTCATATTGTAAGAATAACAGAGAATCTTTCTGATGCAAAAGGAGTGATACTAACAACATGCTAATACCATCCACTCGCATTTCCTTACAACCGATTATCATCTCTTTACTTCTTATACAATTAGTCATGATTATATTGAGCGACTTTTCCCTCTTTCACCTGGCAGCCTACAATGAATATATCGCTAAAGGAGAATGGTGGCGTGTCATAACTTCCTTACTTGTACACGTAGACTTACAACATTTTCTTTCTAATAGTATTTGTTTATTTGTACTTGGTTCTTCTATTGAAAAGCAACTAGGACACTTTTCTTTCATCATTATTTTTTTCCTTTCCGGCATTCTCGGGAATATTTCTTCTTATATTATTATGCCTCTTGAATATATTCACGCCGGAGCATCTGGTGGTATTTTCGGATTACTAGGCGCCCAATTATTTTTATTGTATAGTCGATATCGTTCTTCAAAACCAAGAGACATCGCTATTTTTTCAATAATGACACTTATATTACTGCTATTTACTTTCTTTAATCCCTCTGCCAATCCTATAAGCCATTTAACAGGTTTGATAATCGGTGGTATTTGCACCCCTTTTTTAATAAAGCGAAACTTTAATCAGTGGGGGTTTGGTCCATCCCCCACTGATTATTAGCCCTTACCAATCGGGCTTTTGCGGGACAAAAAAACGATGGCGCAGAGCTTATTTAATATAGAAGCTCGCACCATCGACAATTTCCACATCTGTTTGTTTACTTAAATCTCTCATTAGTTGAAACAAAGACTCGTCCTTTTTCTTCGCCTCAATCATACAATCAATTTGCGGAACACTCCCCTTTATCTTTTTCAAAAAAGATACGAAGGTATCTACATCAATAAAATCCGCATGTGCTCTCGGGTCTTTTCCATCTCTAGGACTAGAGATGTGCATTTTAACTGGTAACAAAGACGATTCCCACGTGTGCACAACACGCGCCCAATCCTCATGCCAATCTTCCTGATCATTATTCATCATATGATGATGCAAATCAAACACGACTGGAATGTCTAATTTCTCACCTAAATACAATGTTTCTTCTAAAGAAAAGGTCGTGTCATCATTTTCTAATATAATCATCTCTTGAATACCTCTTGGAACAGTTGACCAATTTTCTATAAAGCGTTCTAATGCGAGCTCCTTATCGTTATAACCTCCTCCAACATGTAATACACATCGTTGCTTATGTTCAATTCCCATACCCGCAAGCAATTTTTTGTGCATCTGCAATGTCTTTACAGATTGTTTAAAAATACTCTCCTCAGGTGAATTTAGTACAACAAAATGATCTGGATGGAAGTCAATTCGCATATTCATACGAATTGCATATTCACCTAATTCTTTCAGATTTTCTTTTAAAGGACGAATATAGTTCCACTCTAACAACTCCTCATGATTTGCTAAAGGAATAAGCTTGGAACTAAGTCGAAAGAAAGATATATCATGTCCTTTATTATGCTTTAATAACCGTAAGCAATTTTCCAAATTCGAATTAGCGATTCTTTCGAGTTTACGAATCGCAGCCTCTCGATCATCAATCCGCTGAAACTGTGCATATGTCATCGTTTGAGATGGAGATGCATTCTTCAGATGCACACTCATCGCAACATACCCAAGTCTTACAAGCATATAGCACCTCATTTCTATACGAGTTATTATGTAGTATGCACAATTACAGAAATAAAAAAAGAGAATGCCAGCAAAGGGCATTCTCTTTTTTTATTAAGCTTGTGGACGGCTATGATGTTTTCTTTCGCCGCGTCCATTTGAAGATCCAGGACGACCTTCACCTTTACGACCACGGTTACCATCACGGCTACCACCATCACGATTGCGATCACGGTTACGACCATCGCCACTTCCGCGTCCATCACGATTGCGATCACGGTTACGACCATCGCCACCGCCGCGTCCATCGCGACTACGATTGCGGTTACCGTCACGGTATCCGCCTCCGTTACCACCGCGTTTTTTAGAACCGCCACCTCTTGAAACAACTGGTGGTTCTGATGTTAAAGCGATTGGTGTTGTATCTGGCTCTTTTGTCATCATTTTTAAAGCAGCAGCTACTACTGTTACAGAGTCATTCTCTTCTAACATTTCTTCTGCAATACGCTTGTAGTATGATAAGTTATCATTTTCAATTGTGCTTTGAAGTTTTTCAGCGATTAAACGTTGTTGACCTTCTAATGCCTCGTCAAGTGTCGGTGCTTCCATACGATCAACCTTACGTTTTGTTGTACGCTCGATATTTTTTAATTGTCCTGATTCACGTGGTGTTACAAATAACATTGCAATACCTTTTTTACCTGCACGGCCAGTACGACCGATACGGTGAACGTATGATTCTGGATCTTGTGGGATATCGAAGTTGTATACGTGTGTTACGCCTGAAATATCAAGACCACGTGCAGCAACGTCTGTTGCAACAAGAACTTCAATAGCACCTTCTTTAAATTTACGTAATACAGACATACGCTTCGCTTGTGTTAAGTCACCGTGAATACCTTCTGCTGCATAACCACGTAAGTTTAATGCTTCTGATAATTCATCAACACGACGCTTTGTACGACCGAATACGATTGCAAGCTCTGGAGATTGAATATCTAGTAAGCGTGTTAACACGTCAAACTTTTTCTTTTCTTGCACTTCTAAATAGAACTGCTGAATGTTTGGCATTGTTACTTCTTTTGCTTTTACTTTAATGTGTTGAGGCTCAGTCATGAAACGCTCAGCAATACGACGGATTGGATCTGGCATTGTCGCTGAGAATAATAATGTTTGATGTGTTTCTGGCACATCTGTTAAAATCGCTTCAATATCTTCAATGAAGCCCATGTTTAACATTTCATCCGCTTCGTCAAGAACAACAGTCTCTACGTTTTGTAAGCGAAGTGTTTTACGGTTAATATGATCTAAAATACGACCCGGCGTACCAACAATAATGTGTGGGTATTTTTTTAGAGCACGAATTTGGCGGTTAATATCTTGACCACCATAAATTGGTAAGATACGTACACGTTTATGTTTACCAATTTTGTATAGCTCTTCTCCAACTTGAATTGCTAATTCACGCGTTGGCGCGATAACAATACCTTGAACTGCTTCTTTATTTGTATCCACTTTATCTAATAGTGGTAATCCGAATGCTGCTGTTTTCCCTGTACCTGTTTGCGCTTGTCCAATAATATCCTTACCTTGCAATGCATGTGGAATTGTTTCAGCTTGAATCGGCGTAGCCTCTTCAAAGCCCATACTTTCAACAGATTGCAGTAAAGACTCACTTAATCCTAATTCTCGAAATGTTGTCAATGTTACTTCTCCTTTTCTATCCTATACTTATCATTTAAAAAAAGGCGTTTTCCGAACTTGCGGAAAAGCCCTTTTCCTGAATACTCACGTATATAACCGGGCGTATATTCTTCACGAAAATACTTCTAAACGTTATTCACTTTATCAATTATATGTTTTGTATGTGTAAAAAGCAAACCCCAACTGTTACCTTATTTCATATTCAGAGCTTTTTTCTTTACTTTTATTTTTTTATCATTTACTGTAAGCGCTTATTATAAGTTTCCACTATTTTCGTGGCTATCATCCCTATTTATATACACCAATTATTTCAACATCGCTATAACTTCTTCTAATTTCATACCGCGAGACGCTTTTACTAGCACAACATCTTTTGCATCAACTACTGCTTGTAAGTCTTTTACAAGTTCTTCTTTGTTTTCATACGCTGTTACACGTTCTTTAGGGAAATTAATTTTTGCTCCTTCAGCAATTTGAGCCCCTAATTTACCATATGTGAATACATATGAAATTTTTGCTGGATCAATTAATTTACCTACTTCATAATGAAATTGCACTTCTTGATTTCCAAGTTCCAACATATCACCAAGCACAACAATTTTTTTAGCAAATCCATCTAAGCCATTCATTAGGTGGAACGCAGCTTCCATAGCCGTCGGACTTGCATTATAGGCATCATTGATAATTGTTAAACCACTATCTGTTTTTACAATTTCCATACGCATACCTGTCATTTGAAGTGTTACTAAACCTTTTTTCATTTCTTCCCACGTTACACCAAAATGTTTCGCAATTGCCATTGAAGCAAGTGTATTATATACATTATGCTTTCCTAGCACTGGTAGATAGAATGACAAAGTTTCATCCCTGTTCATCTTAAAGTGTGTTCCAGTTGCCTGTAATGTTACAGTAGTTGGATAGTAATCATTTGCTCTCGCATCACCGAATGTAACTGCTTCCGCTGCTAAATTCATTTCTGGAACACGATTCGTTAATAGCGGTTCATCTCCATTATATACGAACACGCCACCCTTTTGTAAACCTGTAACAATTTCTAACTTCGCTTCAGCAATCGCCTCACGAGAGCCTAAATCCATTAAGTGCGCCTCACCAATGTTCGTGATAATAGCTGCATTAGGACGAGCTAACTTAGATAGAAATTCAATTTCTCCTTGGCTTGACATACCCATTTCTAATACAGCTACTTCTGTATTTTCCTCTAAATTTAAAATAGTAAGGGGTAAACCGATATGGTTATTGAAATTACCTTCTGTTTTTTGAACTTTAAATTTAGTCGCAAGAAGACTCGTTACAATATCTTTCGTAGATGTTTTACCATTACTACCCGTTACACCAACAACTTTTACATCCAATTGATCACGATAGTTTTTCGCTAACATTTGCAATGCTGCTAGTGTATCTTCTACAAAAATAACTGGAAGATTTCCAGGTGGGTTTTCTACATCCTTCATCCATAATGTAGCAATCGCCCCGTTTTCAACAGCTTTATCTACAAAAGCATGTCCATCGAAACGTTCACCTTGAATCGGAACATATAAATTTCCTTTTTCAATTTTCCTCGTATCAATAGACACTCCTTGTATAGTAATTCCCTCATACTGCTCTGCTAATCCAGTACCATTTATCATCTGCTCTACTTGTTTTAACGTTCGATTTATCATGAAAACACTCCTTACATAGAGGAAGCACTATTCCTTCGAATAGTGCTTCCTCCTTTTTTGTTAGATTGTATATTTAATTTTTTGTTTTTCTTCGTGACGCTCAATCGCTAAACTAATTAGCTCTTCAATTAATTCCGGATACGGTAACCCTGTATGTTGCCATAATAGAGGGAACATACTAAACGGCGTGAATCCTGGCATTGTGTTCACTTCGTTAATATATACTTCTCCATCTTTCGTTAAGAAGAAATCAGCTCGTGTTAAGCCCGCACCATCTAATGATTGGAATGCAATAATTGCATCTCGCTTAATTACATTAGACTCTTCTTCTGTCATTTCAGCTGGGATAATTAATGCTGTATCGCCATCGATGTATTTCGATTTGTAATCATAAAAATCTTTTTTCGGTACAATTTCACCTACAACTGAACATTTCGGCTCATCATTACCTAATACACCAACTTCTACTTCACGACCTACAATATTTTCTTCTACAATAATTTTACGGTCAAATTGGAATGCCTCTTCGAATGCATTCTCAAGCTCTTCACGATCGTTACACTTATTAATACCAACACTTGAACCAAGGTTTGCTGGTTTTACGAAGCAAGGATATCCTAATACTTCTTCTACTTTTTCATACGCTGTTTCACGATCTTTTTCCCATGCGCTACGAATGAAAGATGCATATTTCGCTTGTTTCAATCCAGCTTCTGCAAAGATGTTTTTCATTACAACTTTATCCATACCAGCAGATGATGCTAATACACCGTTACCTACATATGGAATGTTCAGTAATTCTAATAATCCTTGTACTGTTCCATCTTCACCATTTGGTCCATGTAATAAAGGGAAAATAACATCAATTGCATCTTCTTGTTTAGAATTTGCAGTTGGGATAATTTCTGTACTTAATGATACAGGAGAGATTGTATTTTCTTCTCCACTCATTTGTAATGCTTCAACAGTTGTTACTTCGCCTTCAATACGCTCACCGCGCATCCACTGGCCTTGTTCTGTAATATAAATTGGATGAATCTCGAATTTATCTTGATTTAATGCTTTAATAGCAGCAAGAGCCGTCTGTAACGAAACTTGATGCTCAGCTGATTTTCCACCATATAATAAACCTAATTTAATTTTTGTCAATGAAATCACCCTAACCAATCGTTTTCATTTTTCTATTTTAGCACTTTTTATAAAAATAGGTAGTTCCTATTTGAAATAAAATGTAACTTTCACAAATAATTAAAAGACACCACTTATTGGTTTTCTACACTTTTCCTATTTAATTTTCTACATGACTAAACAAAATTAAACTTTAAAGTAAGATTGCAATCTGAGCTAGTTATGTACCTAAAATATGTAGAAATCCCCTTTTGGTGTATGTCACCTATATTATCCCACTATTTGCGAAGGATGAAAAAACAATGATTAAAGTTTCACTTTATCAAGAAGACTGTTTCGTAAGCGTATCCTTTTGCCTCTGCTCAACAAGACGGTCTAAAGAAATGTATATACAACCCGCAACTACACATCCCACACCTAAAATTGTAAATAAAATGTGCCCAAGCAATTGATCCAATAAAAAACCACCGAGAAGCGGACCGAATGCATTTCCTGTAATCCATTGTAAGCTTGCTGCCCCCATATAAGTTCCTCGAAGATGTTCCGGTGCTAAATTCGCCACAAACGTCATCTGTACTGGAGACATAATCATTTCACCTAGCGTATATACCGCATATACGCTGAACAACGTTATGAGAGTAACTGTAGCGTTTGCTCCGCCCATCCCAAACCACTTCGGTAACCATCCGATAAAGAACAAGCCAATCCCAAATAAACAAGCGCCATATAACATCGTCTTTCCAACTGGTTTATCTGTTGCCCATTTTGAAATTTGAAATTGAAATAAAACAACTAACAAACCATTTAAGGCCATTAAATATGGATACGGATTATTTTCCCCAAATATATCTTTCATTTCATTATCAAAGTGAAGCGGCAACATCCCCTCTGTTTGAGAAAATCCCATCGAGATAATGATACCTGCTAATAAATAAATCATTAACGCTTTGTCTCGAAATACAATTTTCCAAACTGCTCCTGTTTTTTCATCTTTATTCTCCGGATTTTCATCTGTAACTTTCGGCATCGTTTCTTGAATAAGAACTAGCACAATTAGTGCATAAAATAGCATTGTAGATGAGGCAATAATAAACACAAGATTTTTTGAAAGCACAACTACCGATGCCCCCATTATCGGCCCAATTGCAGCGCCAATATTATGTCCCATCCGCAATAAACCGTATGCCTCGGTTCTTTTTTCAGGTGCTGTTACATCCGCAACCATCGCTGATGCAGCCGGATGAAATAATGAATTACTGAGTCCTAAAAAAATAGATAAAATAGCATAAGGAATAAATCCTTCTATAAATAAAAAACCTAGCATTAACAACGCATTACTCACCATTGAAAAGATCATTATGGGCTTTCTTCCATATATATCAGCGATTCTCCCACCAAGAAGGGAACCGAAACTTGCCGCAATTGGAGAAAGTGCCATAATAACGCCTACTTCCAATAACGAATCCACCTTATCTTTTAAATATAGTGCAA
This sequence comes from Bacillus hominis, assembly GCF_030348325.1. NCBI lineage: Bacteria > Bacillati > Bacillota > Bacilli > Caryophanales > Bacillaceae > Bacillus > Bacillus hominis. Next base: position 233,730 of record NZ_JAUCFS010000005.1, on the reverse strand, counting down.
AAAAAGGCATCAACATCATCATTGCAATTCCATTTAACGTTTCGCCAATAAACCGAATCCATATGTTTCGGTCCATTTCTCGTAACTCTCGCCACGTATTTCTCATATCTTCCCCCCTAATTCACCACACATTATTCTATAACATTTTTAGAAAAGTGTAAATTTTCAAAATAAAAGATCCGTTCTAATCCCATTAGAACGGATCTTTTCCTTATAAATTCGCTACATCTTCCTCTTTTTTACTACTATTTAAAACGCTACGCTTTCTACTATATGCGAAATAAACTACTACACCGATAACCATCCAAATACCAAAACTGATCCAAGCTGTTGCTGATAATTGAAGCATCAAATATAAGCAAAAGATAACTGTTAATGCTGGTAAAAATGGTACGAGCGGCGCCTTAAACGCCCTTGGTAAATCAGGATGAGTTCTTCTCATCACAATGACAGCAACGGCTACAAGTGCAAAGGCTGACAAAGTCCCCATATTTACAAGGTGTGCTAAAACATTTAAATCTATTAATCCTGAAATAAGTGCTGCAATAATACCTGTTGTCCATGTATTTAAAAATGGTGTTTTAAATTTCGGATGAACTTTAGCAAGACGCTTCGGCAACAATCCATCTCTGCTCATTGCATATGAAACACGAACTTGCCCATACATCATAACTAGCATTACAGTTGTAATTCCTGTAATTGCTCCTACTGAGATCACTCCCGCCAAACTATCTTGTCCAATAAATTGAAGTGCGAAAGCAACTGGATCTGATATATTCAACTGACCGTATGGAACAATCCCTGTCAAAATAAGTGAAACAACAATGTAAAGAACCGTACAAACTAGTAACGATGCAATAATTCCAATCGGCAAATCGCGTTGTGGGCGCTTCACTTCTTCTGCGGCTGTTGATACAGCATCAAATCCAATGAATGCGAAGAAAACTGTAGCTGCTCCAGCCATTACACCATCTAACCCAAATGGCATAAAAGGTGTCCAATTTTCAGGTTTTACATAATTAAATCCAGCGAAGATAAAAATGAGAACAACTGCTAGTTTAATAAATACCATTATATTATTTATACGTGCACTTTCACGAACACCTCTAGATAAAAGAACCGTCATAACTAAAATAATTAGAACTGCAGGTAAATCAATTATTCCACCCTTTCCTGTACCAGGGGCCGAGGAGAGAATGGTCGGAATATGAATCCCAAATCCCTTTAATAACGATTGAAAATACGCTGACCATCCATTTGCTACAGCTGATGTAGCTAATAAATACTCGAGCATTAAATCCCATCCAATTAAGAATGCAAATACTTCTCCCATCGTCGCATACGTGTACGTGTAAACACTACCTGAGACAGGAACTGAAGAAGCAAATTCAGCGTAACAAAATGCAGCAAAGGCACAAGCTAATGCCGCTATAGCAAATGATAATATAATAGCTGGTCCAGAATGTTTCGCTGCTACAACGCCAGTAAGAACAAAAATACCAGTTCCAACAATTGCTCCGATTCCAAGCATTGTTAAATCAAGTGCCCCTAACGTTCTCGATAATGTCTTTTGTTTACTTTCTTGCAGTAACGTTGAAATCGGCTTCTTTTGAAAAATTTGCTTCATACTGTGCTCCTCCATGTTTTTAGTTTTCTGAAAATTTAATTTACTTCCCTCATTTTACCCACGACATGTTTCTTAGTCAATACTTTTGTCGAAATAAACAGAAAACTATCGAGATACGCATTATACCCTTTCTTTCTACAAAAAGATTCACACAATCATATCTATATATCTTTTCATAACTGTTTTTGGTATTATTATACATGTCGATTCCATCAAAGAGGCATGCTCCTTAATTGAGCATGCCTCTTTTACTTATTTCACAGTATATGAATCCTCTTCAATCCAGCTATACATATACTTCTCATCTTCCGTCTCATGTGCTTGTTTTACAATACGCAGCGGTCGGAAAGTGTCTATCATAACAGCTAATTCCAGTGTTTCTTTCTTCCCTATGCTCGCTTCTGTTTTTCCAGGATGCGGTCCATGAGGAATACCACTCGGGTGAAGTGTAACAGAACCTTCTTCCACACCTTTTCGGCTCATAAAGTTACCTTCTACATAGTAAAGTACTTCATCACTATTCACATTACTATGATAATACGGTGCCGGAATTGATTCTGGATGATAATCATATAGACGTGGTACGAAAGAGCAAATAACAAAATTATGACCTTCAAATGTTTGGTGTACTGGTGGTGGCTGATGAATACGACCTGTAATTGGTTCAAAATCCTCTACATTAAAGACCCATGGATATAAATACCCATCCCATCCAACAACATCTAACGGATGGTGCCCTAAAACATGCTTATGCATATACCCTCTCGACTTTGTCATTACGACAAACTCACCTTTTTCATCATATGTCTCCAACTTCTCCGGACCACGAATATCTCTTTCACAAAACGGACTATGCTCTAATAATTGCCCATATTCATTGCGATAGCGACGCGGTGTTGTAATTTGACTATTTGCCTCTACAACAAGAAACTTAGTCTCTCCTTCATCTGGAATAACACGATAAATCGTTCCAATTGGAATCGTTACATAATCACCTTTTCTATAATGAATCGTTCCAAACATCGTCTCGATTTTTCCAGTTCCATAATGAACAAATAGCATTTCATCGCCATCGCCGTTACGATAGAAATAATCCATTTTTTCTGTTGGATTTACTATACCGATTAAGAGGTCCTCATTTCCTAATATGAAAGTCCTGCCACTTACTGCATCACCAGTTTTTTTACTCTCTTTTGTGCGAAAATGGCGATGAGCAAGAGCAACACCTTCCTCATACTGTAACTGACAAGAATGCGATAATGCCGCATGTCCTACTTCAGTTGGCATATAATGATGATACAAAATAGATTGTGTACCTGAAAAACCTTTCGTTCCCATTACCTGTTCACGATAAAGCGATCCATCTTTTTTACGAAACTGCACATGTCGTTTATGAGGAAGCTCCCCCATGTGACGATAATACATGCCCATCACCTGCTTTCGTCTCTTTTTTCACCGTATTACGTAATATACCTAAACCAGTAATTGTGAGCTCGACGACATCACCATCTTGCAACCATTCTTCCGTACCAAGCTCTAAAATACAGCCCGTACCTACCGTTCCAGAGCCGATAACATCTCCTGGGTATAATGTAACATCTTGCGAAGCACGCTCAATCATTTCAGCAAACGTATAATAAATATCTTGGAAGTTCCCCTTTGATAAAAGTTGGCCATTTACATGCGCAGTCATCTCTAAATTATAACGATCACCATTACGATAAACGTCTAATTCCTCTTTCGTAACGAGATACGCTCCTAATGAAGTTGCAAAGTCTTTCCCTTTCGCTGGACCGAGCCCTACTTTCATCTCTGTAGCCTGTAAATCTCTAGCACTCCAGTCATTCATAATGCAATAACCAAAAATATATTCTTCTGCTCGTTCACGAGAAATATTTCTTCCTTCTTTCCCGATTACGCAAGCTATCTCTAATTCATAATCAAGTTTTTGAGAATGTTTTGGACCAGTAATAGAAGCTTCTGGACCAATAACAGCACGATGATTTGTAAAATAAAAAACTGGGATATCATACCATTCAGACACAACCTCTAAACCACGGCGTCCACGAGCTGTTTTGACGTGCTGCTCAAATGCATAAAAATCCCGAATACTACTCGGATTTGGAATGGCAGCTAAGAGCTCCACATCCTCTAAAGGGTATACGCCATTTTCTGGATTTTGAATATTACGCACTATTTCTACATACTCATCCGCTTTCTCTAAAAAGGCGAGCATAGATGAAGGTAACGTGCCATTACTAGCAAGATTCATATCAATTACTTTGTCACCTTGGACCCATCCTGCTCGCATTTCTTGTGAAGGAAGACGAAATGTAACAAATTTCATCAAAATTCCTCCCTATGAAAAATGAAATTTCCACCAGCAAAAAACTTAATTCTTACTGGTGGATATAAATTTTATAAATTACCGCGGCGCTCTTGTTCTCTTTCAATAGATTCAAATAATGCTTTAAAGTTTCCTTCTCCAAATCCACGGGAACCTTTACGCTGAATAATCTCAATGAACAATGTTGGACGATCTACAATTGGTTTCGTAAAGATTTGTAATAAATAACCCTCTTCGTCACGGTCTACTAGAATCTTCAATTCTTTTAATCTATCAATTTCTTCATCAATTTTCCCCACTCGTGCAGTTAACTCATCGTAATACGTATCTGGCGTATCTAAAAATTCAACACCGTTCGCACGAAGTACTTCAATTGTTTTTACAATGTCACTTGTTAATAAAGCGAGATGCTGTACACCCGCTCCGTTATAGAACTCTAGATATTCTTGAATTTGTGACTTTCTTTTTCCGTCTGCTGGTTCATTAATTGGAAACTTAATACGGCTTCCATTCGTCATAACTTTTGACATTAATGCCGAATACTCTGTGCTAATATCGTCATCATCAAAGTGAATCATTTGTTTAAATCCCATGACGTTCTCATAATAACTAACCCATTCTTCCATTTTCTCAACGTTACCAACAACATGGTCTACAGCAATTAAACCGGATTCTTCAAATGGAATATTGAACTCTACCTTTTGAAATCCTGGCATGAATGTCCCTTTATAATTTTTACGCTCTACAAGCGTATGAATTGTATCACCATACGTACCAATAACTGCTTTCTTCAAGGTACCTTCCTCATCTGTTAACTCTTCAGGAGGAGCAATCGCAACAGCGCCACGCTTCACCGCTTCAGAGTAAGCTTTATCAACATCATCAACAAGTAAAGCCACATCTTTCACTCCATCACCATGAGTCTTTACAAACTCTGCAATACGGCTATCGCTACTTAAAGCTCCAGACACAACAAAACGCATATTCTTTTGCACAAGAACATAAGATACCTTTTCACGGTTTCCTGTTTCTAATCCCGAATAAGCTACAATTTTGAATCCAAACGCTCTCGCAAGATAATAACTGGATTGCTTTGCATTTCCTACGTAAAATTCTATATGATCTACATCACGTACCGGAAAAAAATCCTCCATTTGTGCAGCTAGCGTATCCATAGATTTTTGTTTCATAAATTCCTCATCCCCCTGTAAATAGATTAAATGATCCATAATTAAACCTAACCAAAAACGCTTCCAATGTTCATTAATAGAAATTAGTTAGCAAGCTAACAAATTCTGACTTTTAAAATTTTCTATCTTTTCTGTCAAATTCCTCTTTTTTTCTTACATATAAAATTCGACCTTTTTCTCTTTAAAATACAGTGAAACTTTAATCAGTGGAAGTTTTGTTCATCCCACTGATTATTATTCCGCACCAATCGGGATTTTGTGGGATAAGGGGATAACATTAATACTTGAGGGGGGATATGGGAGGAAAACAAAAAAGACCCCAACATATTAACTATTTACTAATATGCTAGAGTCTTTATTTTTTTAGAATAATGGTACGTACGGTGTATAAAAACTTATTGTTATCAATATTCATCATACTAATACATTTGCAAGGAATATAATAAACGCTGTTAATACTGCTGCTCCACTTGCTGATACTAAAATATCCATTTTTGTTACTTGTAATACTTGTTCCTTGTTCATATTCCTCATTCTCCCTTCTTTTGTTTTTGTTACAAAACTTCTATTATACTAATACACTTGAAAGAAATACGATTAATGCTGTTAATACTACCGCTCCGCTTGCTGATCCTAAGAAGTCACCTTTTGTTACGTTTAATACTTGCTCGTTGTTCATAATTTTCATTCTCCCTTCTCTTATTTTTGTTACAAAACTTCTATTATACTAATACACTTGATAGAAATACGATTAATGCTGTTAATACTACTGCTCCGCTTGCTGATCCTAAGAAGTCACCTTTTGTTACGTTTAATACTTGCTCGTTGTTCATAATTTTCATTCTCCCTTCTCTTATTTTTGTTACAAAACTTCTATTATACTAATACGCTTGATAGAAATACGATTAATGCTGTTAATACTACTGCTCCACTTGCTGATCCTACGAAGTCACCTTTTGTTACATTTAATACTTGCTCGTTGTTCATAATTTTCATTCTCCCTTCTCTTATTTTTGTTACAAAACTTCTATTATACTAATACGCTTGATAGAAATACGATTAACGCTGTTAATACTACTGCTCCACTTGCTGATCCTACGAAGTCACCTTTTGTTACTTGTAATACTTGCTCTTTCATATCATTTATCCTCCCTTTTAATAAGTTATCTATATGTAATTTCTAAGAAATGTTTATTTCATAGTTTTTATGTTGCCGTTACATTAAATTTAATAACGTAACGTTTGTAACATTAATGTAACATAACTATTATTACGTTGCAATATAATTACGTAAATTTTATTACACTTTTTTTACGTTTTTTTAAATAAACACTCAAAAACCTTATTTTAATGCGTTTTCTACTACGCACATGTTTGTAACACTAGTGTAACATTACGGTCATAAAGCAAATATAATATTATTCATCTCTATTTTGTTACAAAACAAAGTGAAACTTTAATCAGCGAGGATTCCATTTCTTACTGATTATTCCTCCTCACCAATCGAGCTTTTACTGGCAATTAATGCGGGATAAAATACTACTTTTCCAAGATAAGTTTATATGTTTCCTCTATATAACTATGTATAATGGAAACAAAGAGGTGGTCATTTTGAAATTAATCGCACTAGATATGGATGGTACACTACTATCATCTAATCTTGAAATCTCCAAAGAGAACTTACAAGCTATCCAAACCGCAGAAGAAGCTGGTCATATTGTAATGATTTGTTCTGGCCGCGCGAAAGAGGATGCTTTGAAATTATTGGAAGAATATAAACTATCTCTTCCAGTTGGAGCAAGCAATGGGGCAATTGTTTATGTGGACGGAAAAGTAATTAACTCGCGTTGTTTACAAAATGATAAAGTATACAAGCTTGCAAAATTATTAGAATCTGAAGGTTTCCCATATAAGTTGTATACAAATAAAGGGGTTTATTCTCCTTATACATGGCAAGGTCAAGTCATGCAGGCATTCGAAGAAAACAAACATACACTAGATGTTACACTTGAGGAACTTGAAAGAATTACAGAAAAACAAAAAAAATCCAACTTAATTACTGATTTCCAAAAAATCGAAGATGTCGTAAATAACCAAGAACTAGAAGTATCTAAATTCTTCATTCTAACATTTAATGCAGGTCATCGCGCACAGCTATTAAGCATGTTACAAGAAGATGCTGATATTATGGTTACTGCATCAGCTCCTACTAATTTAGAAATCATGGACAAGAATGGACATAAAGGAAACGGTCTAAAGCAGATGGCAGCCCATTTTAATATCCCAATTGAAGATACAGTTGCTATTGGTGATAATTTTAATGATGTACCAATGTTAGAAGTTGCTGGCTTATCTATAGCAATGGGAAATGCCGAAGAAGATGTAAAAAAACTATGTGACGTTGTAACATTAACAAACAATGAACATGGTGTCGCTCATGCAATCGAGCAATTTGTTTTAAAACAAACTTCATCTAGTAAATAAAGTGAAACTTTAATCAGAGGTGGGGTTCCTCTGATTATTAGCCCACACCAATCGGGCTTTTACGGGAAGTTAATCTCCCACCTAACTTCCCCGCATGTGTCGGATTTTCAGGTGGGAGTCTTACTGCCCACAAATAGCGGGGTAAAAAAAGGACTCTTTCAATTTGAAAGAGTCCTTTTCTTTTATACATGATGACAAGCAACGAAGTGCTCTTCACCAACATTACGAAATTCTGGTACTGTTTTTTTACAAACATCTGTTGCAAACGGGCAACGTGTATGAAAGCGACAACCTGATGGTGGATTTGCAGGACTTGGAATATCACCCTCTAGTATAATTCGCTCTCGCTTCACTGTTGGATCTGGTATTGGCACAGCCGATAACAAAGCTTTTGTATACGGATGAAGTGGGTTCGCAAATAACTCATCACGCGGTGCCGTCTCCACAATCGTTCCTAAATACATAATCCCAATTTTTGTACATAAATGCTCCACTACACTTAAATCATGTGAAATGAATAAATAAGATAATCCCTTTTTCTCCTGTAACTCACTAAATAAATTAATGATTTGCGCTTGAATAGATACATCTAACGCTGCCACAGGCTCGTCAGCTACAATAAATTCTGGATTTAGTACCATAGCTCTTGCGATAACGATACGCTGACGTTGTCCACCGGAAAACTCATGAGGATACCGGTCAATATGATATGGAGCTAAACCACATAACTCCAATACTTCTATCACCTTTTCACGAACATTTTCTTTCGTCGCTAATCCGTGAGCCAACATTGGCTCACCAAGTGCTTCTCCAATTCTCATTCTTGGATTTAATGAGCTAAATGGGTCTTGGAACACGAGCTGCATATTAGGGCGATGTTTTCTCAATTCCTCCTTGGATAAGGAATGAACATCGTGCCCTTTAAACTTCACTTCCCCCTCCGTTTTTTGGACGAGACGTAAAATTGTTTTTCCTATCGTTGTTTTCCCGCTTCCTGATTCTCCAACGAGGCCAAATACTTCGCCTTTATTAATAGTAAAACTTACTCCATCAACTGCTTTTACATGTCCAATCGTTCTACTAAATATGCCGCCTTTAATTGGAAAATACGTCTTTAAGTTTTTCACTTCTAATAATGGTTCACTCATTGTTCCGCACGCTCCTCATATAACCAGCAAGCTACTTTATGATTCTCATCATGCACATTCAGATTTGGTGCTTCTTCTTTACATATTTCCATACAATGCTCACAACGACCGCTAAAATAGCAAAATTCACCTAAGCCAACTAAATTCGGAACCTGCCCTGGAATAGAATATAGTTTATCTATTCGTTTTCCCATTACCGGTTTTGATTTCAACAAACCTTTCGTATATGGGTGTTTCGGATTTTGGAATATCTCTAGTACCGGAGCTTCTTCAATAACTTTTCCGCCATACATAACGACAACGTAATCAGCCATTTCCGCTACAACGCCTAGATCATGTGTAATTAATAAGATCGATGTTTTAAATTCCTCTTTTATTTGTCTCAGTAAATCTAATATTTGTGCTTGAATCGTAACATCAAGAGCTGTTGTCGGTTCATCTGCAATTAATAACTTAGGGTTACAACTAAGTGCAACAGCAATCATAATACGCTGTAACATGCCACCACTCAGTTCGTGCGGATAAGAATGGACGATTTCATCCGCGCGAGCTATACCAACTTTACGAATTAATTCAATTGCTTTTTTATATGCTTCATTTTTACTAAGTAATTCATGCTCTCTTAACGTTTCTACAATTTGTTCCCCTACAGTGAAGACAGGATTTAGCGATGTCATCGGTTCTTGGAAAATCATCGCAATGTCATTGCCTCTTAAACTACGAAGTTCTTTCTCCTTCATTTCTAAAAGACTTTTTCCTTCATATAAAATATCTCCACCTACTACACTGCCTGATTCAGCAATAAGGCCCATAATAGATAGTGCCGTTACACTCTTCCCGCACCCTGATTCACCTACAACACAAACTGTTTCACCTTCTCGAACTGCAAAACTAACATGATTAACAGCCTTTACTGTCCCTTCCTCTGTCTGAAAGTGTGTTTGTAAATCTTTCAGTTCTACTACCGCTCTACTCATATCTCCTCACCTACCGTCTCATCTTTGGATCTAACGCATCACGAAGTGCATCACCAAGTAAATTAATAGATACAACTGTTATAAAGATTGCAAAGCCAGGCGGAATCCACAACCACGGACGCTTTTGGAAGTCAATTAGTGAGTTAGCTGCGCTAATCATGTTCCCCCATGATGGTGTAGGCGGGACAACGCCGAGGCCTAAGTAGCTTAGTGCGGACTCTCCTAAAATAGAACCAGCAACGCCTAATGTAGATACAACAATTAATATCGGTAAAACATTAGGAATTAAGTGATATATAATTTTTCGGTAATCTTTTATTCCTAGCACATCAGCGGCTTGCATAAAAGCCTGCTCCCTGAGTGACAAAATTTGACCTCTTACAAGACGTGCAAGCCCTGGCCAACCTACTAAACTTAAAATAATCATAATGACATACAGACGATAATCAGACGGTACTTTCCACTCTGATAAAATCGCCCCCATTATAATAAGTAACGGTAATCCTGGCATCGACATTAAAATATCTGCAAGCCGCATAATAATATTATCAACGATACCACGATAAAAACCTGCAATAGCCCCTAACACAGCCCCTAGTATCACTGATAAAACCATTGAAGCGAGGCCAATCGTTAATGAAATCCGTCCCGCTTGCATTAGTCTCGTTAAAATATCTCTTCCTAATTGATCTGTACCAAGCCAATGAGAAAAACTAGGTGGTTTGTTAATTAACGCAACTTGTATTTTTCCTGATGCATATGGTGAAAAAAACGGTCCAATAAAACAAAATAAAAACATAAAAATTAATGCATACAACCCTACTAGTGCCATCTTATTTCTCTTTATCTTTTTAAGAGCTTGTCGCCACGGTGATGATTCATTTTTCCTCTTTTTTCCTTTTTTCTCTATAATCTCTGTAACAGTTTCCATCTCGTTCCCCCCCTTACTTCAACCGAATACGTGGATCAACAACTGCATATACAATGTCTGCGAAAAAGTTTGAAACGATTGTTAAACAAGAAAGAAACATCGTAAATGCCATTAATACTGTATAATCACGGAAATTAAGTGCTTCTAATTGAATATTACCGATACCTGGCCAGTTAAAAATTTGTTCAATAATAATCGCTCCTGAAAATAAACCTGGTAACTCAAATGCTAATAAAGTAATCGCCGGTAAAATTGCATTTTTTAATGCATGCTTATAAATAACAGTCTTTTCCTTTAAACCTTTTGCTCGCGCTGTTCGTATGTAGTCTTGCCTTACAACCTCTAACATACTTGTTCTAAAATAACGAGTTAATGAACCCACTCCAAGAAGTGTCAAAATAAATACCGGTAAAACCATATGTTTTGCAACTTCTATCACATACGCAAACCCAGTAGAATTACTACCAACATCAATCATTCCACCTATCGGTAATAACTTAAAGTCAACCGCAAACACTTTAATTAAAAACAAACCGATAAAGAATGAAGGGAATGACATTGCTGCAAAGACACCAATTGTTACAAGCTTGTCAAACAAAGAATGTTGCTTTGTTGCTGAGAATACACCGATAATAAGGGCAATTAGCCAAATAAAAAATAACGCAATAATTGCTACACTAAAAGAATTCCAAATAAACTTATTTAATAATGACGTTACAGGTTCTTGATATTGAAGCGAGAAACCAAAATCTCCTTGTAATGCATTACCTAACCAATGGAAATAACGCTCAACAATCGGCTTATTTAATCCATACAATTCCCTAAGTTCAGCTGCTCTTTCTGGTGTAATCTTTGGATTCGAATCAATATAATCCCCTGGAAGAAGCGCAAACAAGAAAAAAATAATAATTGATGTACCAAATAGTGTAGGAATCATTTGCAACAGCCTACGAACGATATATGTTTTCACCCTTTTTCTCTCCAATCTTATGCTTAAAATAGAAGAACATTTTTTCAAAGCGGCACATTACTAACCGAATGAAAAAATGTCTTCTACTTATACATTCTTATCGTTATTTTTCAAATGATAATACTGGTAAGTTTGCGCTAATACTGTTGTATTTTTCAGGGTCAATTCCTTTTATATTCCCGTTATAACCAGTAATTGTTCTACGATAGTTTAATAGAATTACTGGTGGATCATCACTTAACTCTTTATATAATTCTTTATAAATAGGTTTACGTTTTTCAATATCTACTGTCTCAATACCTTTTTGAATTAACTCATCTACTTTCGCATTTTTATAACCAAGACTCTTCTCATTGACACCAGACAAATATTCACCAGCTGTTTCACTCGGATCACTTGTAATCGGTGTCGAAACAGAAGCTAAATCATAGTCACCTTTATTTACCTTTGAAAGCATCGTATTAAAGTCCATAAATTCAGGGTTAAATTCTACACCTATCTCTTTATAATTTTCTTTCGCAATTGGAATTAATAAATCACTATCTTTAGCCGAACTTGGACCGAAATAAGAGAGCTTTAATTTTTGACCATCTTTTTCACGAATTCCGTCCGAACCAACTTTCCATCCTGCTTCATCTAATAATTTTTTTGCTTTTTCTTTGTCGTATTCATATTTATTAACGCCTTCTTCCGTATAAGCCCAAGAAGTTGGATGAATTGGTACGTTAGCTACCGTACCGTATCCTTTTAATGCTGTATCAACATATTTTTTACGATCTAATCCATAAATAAGTGCTTGGCGGACCTTTTTATCCTTTAAGTATGGCTTATTATTATTCATATAAATGTAACTAAATGACGCTGCTGTTTCGATTTGGATATTTGCAAATTCTAAAGCTTTAGCCTGTTCAAGAATTTCGTCACCAGTACCTAGGCCAGTGTAGTCCACTTCACCTGTTTGGAATAATTGAAGTTTCGTATCACCAGAAGTAATTTTATAAATGAAGTTCGGAATCTTTGGTTTACCTGCATAATAGTTTTCATTTGCCACAAAGCGTACTTCTTGGCCTGGAATATATTTATCAAATTTATATGGACCCGCAGCTAGTGGTTTTCCATATAAATCTTTTAAGTAATCTAAACTTGTGTTTTGTTTGTAATCTTTTCCGTAATAAGCTTTTGACAATACCGTACCGCCTAAAACAAATATAGCTTGTGAATTCACTTTTTCAGTCATAACTTTAATTGTTTGTTTATCGACTACTTGAATACCTTCAATAGAAGTTGCTTTCCCTTCTTTATATTCTTTACCGCCTTTAACCGCATATTGAGAGATGTCTACTTCGCCTTCATACGCCTTATCGTGTAAAAGTGTCAATGTGAACGCTACATCATCTGCTGTTAATGGCGACCCGTCGCTAAATTTCAAGTCTTTACGTAAATGGAATGTATATGTTAACTGATCAGAAGAAACGTCCCATTTCTCAGCTAATTCCGGAATCGGTTTCCCTTGTTTATCGGTTGATACAAGAGATGCAAAAATAACAGAAGTCACGTTTCCATCCCATCCATTTTGTTGGAAATACGGTAAAAATACGCCGCCTGGTTTACTAATCCCCACAACTAACGTATCTTTTCGATTCTTCGCTTTATCTGGCACTTTCTTTTTATCTGTCGCAGCGATCTTTTCAATTTTTATATTTTTTAAATCTTGCTGTTTAACTGGTTCTGTAGAAGCCGTATCTTCCTGTCCCCCGCAAGCAGATAACACAAACGAACTACTCAGTAATACTGAAAATAAACCAGCCCATTTTTTTGTCTTTTTCTTCATTGTCCCCACCCTAACTTTTTTTTTAATAATTAAACCTTATGAACTGCTTGCCTTATGTATGCCTCCCACAGCAACATTTATAACCAATCGGAAAAGTCGGTTTTAAACGCAAAAAAAGATGTTTTTGAGGGGTAACAATCTTATTCCGATCTTTCCGGTAGACTTTATGGTTATTAGCTTATATCTTTCAATATATTTTGTCAATTCTTTCTATATAAATATTTCAAGAATTTTTTCAAAATTATTTATCAATCTTTAATTTAGGTAAACTTAGTAAAATACCATTATAATTATCTTCTTGTAATCCTTGAATTCGCGAGTTATGAGCAGATACCACTTTACTATTATTTAAGAAAATCACTGGTGGATCTTCACTTAATTCTTGATACAATTTCTTATAAATCTCTTTCCGCTTCTCAATATCTAACGTTTGTAGCGCCTCTGTTGCTAGTTCATCCACTTTCGGATTATGATACCCATCGTAGTTTCGTTTACTTGTCGAAACAAATTCCTCAATTGTCCCACTCGGATCATCAATCATCGGTGTGGACACCATCGCTAAATCATAATCTCCTTTAATTACCTTGGAAATCATCGTATTAAAGTCCATATATTCTGGGTTAAAGTCTACACCAAGCTTTTTGTAATCTTCTTTCATAACAGGAATCATCACATCATTAATCTTACTTGCAGAAGAAGCATAATAACTTACCTTCAATTTCTGCCCCTCTTTTTCACGAATTCCATCTGAACCAGCTTTCCATCCAGCTTCATCAAGTAATTTCTTTGCTTTTTCTAAATTATATTCGTATTTATTAATCCCTTCTTCTGTATACGCCCAAGAAACTGGTGTAATTGGTACATTGACGAGTGAAGCATAACCTTGGAAATACGTATCAATTACCTTTTGGCGTTCTAATCCGTAAATAAACGCTTGGCGAACACGTTTATCTTTAAAGTATGGTTTCTTATAATTCATTTTAATGTAGCCGTAAGAACTTCCTGTATACACATTAATATTAGCGAAACCTAACTCTTTTAATTGCTCGATTGTCTCCGCATTTGTCGTAAATCCATCATAATCTACTTCTCCCGCTTGAAACTGTTGCAAATTCGTATCACCTTTTGTAATTTTATAAATAAAGTGCTCAATCTTCGGTTTACCCTCAAAATAATTTTCATTCGCTACAAATCGAACTTCTTGGCCTGGAATGTATTTATCTAGTTTATAAGCTCCAGATCCCATCGGCTTGCCATATAACTCTTTTAAATACTCTAAATTCCCTTGCTTATACTCTTTACCGTAATAAGCTTTTGATATAACTTCTCCACCAATTATCGATAATGTTTGGGCATTTACCTTCTCAGTTGTAATCGTAATTGTTTTCGGATCAATGACTTGAATGCCTTCAATAGCTACTGCTTTTCCTTCTTTATATGCTTGCCCACCCTTTATTGCTGTTTGGCTTATGTCCGTTGCACCACTATAAGTTGGATCATGCAGTAACATTAATGTAAATGCTACGTCATCCGCTGTTAACGGTGAACCATCACTAAACTTTAAATCATCTTTCAAATGAAACGTATATGTAAGCTGATCTCCCGAAATATCCCACTTCTTCGCTAGAATTGGGATTGGTTTCCCTTCCTTATCCAATCCAACGAGAGGAGCAAAGATAGCTTGCGTTATATTACCATCCCACCCATTTTCCATAAAATGCGGAAGGAATATCCCGCCAGGGCTCGGCATTCCCACTACAAAGGTATCCTTTCTTTCTTTTGCCTTTGCTGGACTTTTTGCTTTGTCACTCGCTTTAATAAATTCATCTTTCACTCTTGGTAATTTTGCAACTTCATTTGTACCTGCTTCTTCTTGACCACATCCGGCTAACAATACTGACACACTAAGACATGTAGCAAGTACTCCTTTAAAAGTCTTTCGCATCACTCTCACCTTTACTTTCTTTTTAAGTATGTAACAACATAACGCACCTTTCTGTAACTATCTTTATTTTACCCATAAAAATAGTATGAATTAATTTCAAGATTATTCCTTTTCAATAGTTATGTCAATCCTTGCTAATTGTTTTCTCTCAAAAAAATAAAAAACACCTTCTATTACCTAATAGCCACGCATAGAATAATAACAATCCACTACCAAAAAGGGGGCGAAAGTATGGACAACCTATTCCAATATGTCCTGCACTATGTGCTATTAACAATCATAATAGTCGGGGCACTATTACTATTCCCGTTCTTCCCAAAGTTCGTCCTCTTTTTAGCTTTTTTTATTATGCTCGGGATCGCTATTATAATTTCAACGAGGGAAGATACCACACAAAAAGAAAGCAGAGTTCAGCGCGTAAAGCTGTAATTCTGCTTTCTTTTTTATTTTTAAACTTATGTCTCGGGAAATAATTAGCTAATACTTTTATCCTTATCAAAAACTTCTAATAACGTTTATTTTTCTTCTTACCATTTCATATGTTTCACAACCTATGAAAATTGCGTAACAAAGATTTATCAAATTTACTGTTTCACGTGAAACACATTTTTATTTCATCCTCTACGTAAAATAATATTATAAAAAAAGAAAGCTAATCCCTTCAGCAAAACTGCAAGGGATTAGCTTTCTACTCTTTACTCCACAATATTCTCTAACTCATTATATAAATCCGCTCGTAACAACTCTTTTTTCGTTTTTTCCTCATATAACTTTTCAAGTCTTCCAACATCAACTACATGTTCCATTTCACATTCTAATGCATATATGCTTTCTTCTATATACATTAACTCGTTTTCAATCTCCTCAAAATTCCTAGCTTCTTTCTTTTTAAGAGGGGCTGTTTCAATACTTGTTCTTCCTTGGCGTTTCTGCTTTATTACTTGCTTCTCAACCTTTTCTTCCCACTTTTGACGAGCCCACGCATAGTTCCCTGCAAACTCAAATAATTTGTGCTCATCAATCCAATATGTCTTTTCAAACAATTTATTTAAGAAATAACGATCATGTGAAACAGCTAAAATCGTCCCGTTATATTGTTCAAGGGCTTCCTCTAAAACTTCCCTTGATTCAATATCAAGATGATTCGTCGGTTCATCTAAAATAAGAAAGTTAACATCTTGATACATAAGTTGCGCGAGTCTTAACCTCATTTTTTCTCCACCGCTAAGTTGCGTTACTTTCTTAAAAACAGCTGGACCACAGAATAAAAATCGTGCTAATATATGTCTTGCTTCTCCCTCTGTTACAGCTACACAATCTCTGAAAGCTTCCAATACATTGTTCTTCATATTTGCGTACGCATGTTGCGATAAATAACCGATTTTCACACTACTACCAATCCGAATTTCTCCAGTATCTTGCTTCATTTCTTCTAGTAGTAATTTTAATAACGTAGTCTTTCCTGTACCATTACGTCCAACGATAGCTGCGCGCTCCTGAAAACGAATATGCAAATTTACTTTCTCGAATAAAGATCGGTCAGCAAACCCTTTACTCACTTCTTTCATTACAACAACATCTTTCCCGCTTCTCTCTTGCCCCTCAAACTGAAGTCCCATCTGTTTTCTATCCAAAATGGGTCTCTTTAGTTTCTCTATACGCTCTAATGCACGTTCCATATTTCTCGCTCTCTTATGCAATCCTTCATTCGGCGGATTTGCTTGATTTGCCCATTCACGTAGACGCTTAATTGCTTCTTTCATTTTCTTTATTTTCTTTTGCTGTTCTTGATAAGCCTGAAACTCCTGAAGCAGCCTTTCTTCCTTTTCCTCAACGAACTGAGAATAGTTCGTATGATACACGTGAATTTCTCCATCTTCTAAATCAAAAATTTTCGTTACAACTTCATCAAGGAAATAGCGATCATGCGAAATGACCATAACTGTTCCTGTATATTCTTTTAGAAATTGCTCTAACCACTCGACTGCAAATAAGTCCAAATGATTTGTTGGTTCATCTAGTAGAAGTAAATCCGGTTTCTGCAATAGCATGTACGCAAGGCTTACTTTTGTTTGTTCTCCGCCACTTAACTCCATAAATGATCGGGGAAATAGTTCCGTCACCTGTAGACCATTTGCTACCTTCATAATATTCGCTTCTATCTCATAACCACCGAGAAACGCAAACTTTTCTTGAATTAACCCATACCTCTCCATCAATTTTTGTAAAGCAGACGGTTCCCTTTCTTCCGCCATATTTTTTTCTAAAGCATGCATTTCTATCTCCAACTCTTTTTCCTTTTTAAAAGCGGAGCTTAATACATCATATACATTCATTTCAGTATTGAATTTTGGAATTTGTGCTACATGACCGATGCATGTACCTTTCTTCATATGAATGGCTCCTGCATCCAAACTCTCCATTCCTGTTAGGAGCTGAAAGATAGTTGTCTTCCCACTACCGTTACGACCAACTAATCCAATACGTTCTCCATTCTTTATTTCAAGCGATATATTTTCAAATATGATGTTTCCACCAAAAGATTTCGTTACATTATTTACACTACAAATTGTCATTTTCCGTACTCCTTTCAATATAAAAAACCATGGGAAAGAAACATTCCCCATGGTTTTTGGCATAGAAAAAGGAAGCCAAATAGCTCCCTTTTCACACGTTTATCAAAAATGGGTGAAGAGATTTCTATCGTTCAATAGCTACTATGCAATTGTTAAAAAAGGGCATACGTATCCCGTTAACAACTACATCATGAAAAATCGCACGACAAAAATAGATATAATCTAAAAATTTGGCACGCACAGCTAAAGAACTTTTCATCTCATTCACCCCTTTCGTACGGAATTTAATACTTACTTCTTTATTATACTTTCCCATTCCATGTTTGAATAGTCATTTTTCTGAAAATAATGAAGATAGACTAAACATTTCAATAAGTGACATCAAATCTTACAAAACTGTTATGTTCACGTAATGGAAAGCGATAGTACGAAAAGATACCTCCCTATACAATAAAGATATAAGCAAGAGAGACAAAAACAAGGAGGAAACAATCATGATGAAAGAAATCGTAAAAGCAATCTTCGAGGTATTAGTGAACGGACAAGCAGTTGTAAAAGAACTAAACGAATTATAAAAAGGAGTGAAGGAATAATGATGAACATGGTAAAAATGGTTTTACACGCTTTAATCGATGCAAAAGCAGTTAGCCAAGAATTAAACCAACAATAAAAAGGGGTATATGAATATGAAGAAAGCCATTATTGTAATCGCAAGTACAGCAATTGCCTTATACACAATAAAAAATAGAAAAAAGAAACAAAATGAAAATACTCTATATTATCCATACACATTATTAAAGAAAAAATAAAAGACAAGGTACCCTATTGTAATGAGGATATCTTGTCTTTTATTTTTTGCTCTGTTTCCTTTAAAGGATTTCCTCTTCCCTTTCCCGAATGTATTAGACGGCAGTTTTACACACATTTTAAAGGGGTATAGAGAAATGGATACACAACAACTTTATTTTTTGAATGATATTGGCAAACAAAAACCAGAAAGTATTCGTAACCGAAGCGCTACTTGTCCTTTTTGCGACAGAGAAAATTTAACTGATATTTTAGCAACCGAAGGCTCTATTATTTGGTTAAAAAATAAATTCCCTACATTAAAAGATACATTTCAGACTGTGCTAATCGAAACCGATAATTGTGATGATCATATCGCAACATACACAGAAGAACATATGAGATCACTAATTCGTTTCTCCATTAAACACTGGTTAGACTTGCAGAAAAGTGATGAATTTACATCTGTTATCTTATATAAAAATCACGGCCCATTTTCAGGCGGAAGTTTGCATCATGCACATATGCAAATTATCGGAATGAAATATGTAGACTATCTAGAAAACGTAGACAAGGAAAATTTCCAAGGGGTAATTGTACAAAAAAACGAACGCATTGAACTTAATATTTCTGAGCGTCCGATTATCGGTTTTACTGAATTTAACATCATCATTGAAGATATTTCATTTATAGATGAAATGGCAAATTACATTCAGCAAACTGTACGTTACATACTAACAGATTTCCATAAAGGGTGTAGTAGTTATAACTTATTCTTTTATCACCTGAACGGAAAAATCATTTGTAAAGTTGTTCCTAGGTTTGTAGTTTCACCGTTGTATGTAGGATATAAAATACCGCAAGTTTCTACAAAACTAGAAGATGTAAAAATACAACTAGCGCAGTATTTCACGAGAGAAAAGGATGAAATTATTCATAAAAAAACAGAGTAGGTATAGAAAACCTACTCTTTAATCCCGCATTAACGGGCAGTAAAACTCCCACCTCAAAACTCGGTGAATCCGAGAAAGTTAGGTGGAAGATCAACTGCCCGTAAAAGCCCGATTGGTGAAGGCTAATAATCAGCGGGGGATGAACAAACTCCCCCGCTGATTAAAGTTTCACTTTATCACACCTTTATTTCGATAGTATACATCCTCTAATCCGACGTTATACTTCATATTGTTATCCGTCCACTCTGGTCCTAAATTCCCGGGCCATCCAGATGTATTCGCTATATATTTCAGTAATGCAAAATCAGTCAAACCTTTTTGCACCCCGCGCTTATATCCTTTCATTAAATGCGGCATTGCAATTTGCGCATTTGTACGCGGATCTTTCAACTCTTCATCAGTTAAATGATCTGGTGCAAGCCCACCACCGCGGTGCAATTGAAACAATCCGAATGAAGTTCCATTATCTCCAACACTTCTTGGATTTAACCTACTTTCATGTTCGGCAATTGTAAGAGGTATCCATTCTGGAAGGTTTACTTTCTTTGCTTCCTCTATAATAATTTGTTTCATTTGTTTTGCTTCTTCTGAATCAACATAGCTTGTCTCATTCATTAGTTTATCCATTCCTTCAGACTTATCTTGAAGATATAAATAGACTCCAAGAACAACTAAAAATCCTACAAAGAATTTCTTCACTACCTCTACCTCTTTCTCCGCTGAAATTTGTCCCCTTTCAGCCTTCCCTTTACAATTACCAGCACTCTATCATTCTCTTACCCTTCAATCATAGCAAATAACTATACATATTATCATCATGCTTTAGACCGATTTTTGCGAAAAAACAGTTGGTAAATACGTGCAAAAATGTAACTTCCATAGACTATAATTTATTTTTTGTATATAATTGTAAATTGAATTATATACATATAGAATAGGAGCATAAATAAATGAAAAGAACTCTACTAATCTTTTTCAGCATTTTACTACTCATTCCTATACATACCTCTGCGCAAACATCATCAAAACCAAAAGTACTTATTTTGTATAGTACCGAAGACAACAAAATTACAAACAATGTACAAATCCTTAATACTCAGTTAGGACACTTTACAAATGATATAACAGTAAAAAGTTTGAACGAAGTAAAGGAAAGTACTGAATCATCTCCTTATACACATATTGTTTATATCGGAGAGAAAAAAGAAGATTTTTCTATTGCAGCAAAACAATTTCTAGAAAACTTCTCAGGTCCAGTATTAGTTTTAGGGCAAAATGTTGAACAATTATCTAATCGTTTTTCTTTCATTACATTGAAAAATGATGATATACGAGTTGAAAAAATTGAATATCCATCCCATAAGCTGAAAAACACCTTAGAAGAAGAACGGTTAGTTCGATCGCTTGATACAAATGGAACAGTTCTTGCTAATGCTTTAAGTTCAAGTGGAACTCACCCGTTAATCGTTCACCAAGGAACATCATACTATGTTGCAACTCCAAATCTTTTTGATTGGATGTCTCATTACGTCGGTGAGATGCTATTTTCTTATTTCGGGCAACAACCTGAAACAACTAAAACTTCAGCTTATTTACGTCTTGAAGACGTTCATCCAGCTGTAGATGTAAAACAATTAAAGGAAATCGCTGAATTACTAAAAGAGAAAAAGCTTCCTTATATGATTACCGTTATCCCTGTTTACAAAGATCCAAACACAGGGAAAACAGTACATTTAAAGGATAACTCTAAATTAATTGATGTTTTACGCTTTATGCAAGATAATGGCGGCTCTATCGTTATGCATGGTTACACCCATCAATTTTATGATAGTGAAACTGGCGAAGGTTTTGAATTTTGGGATGTAAAAACTGATCAACCAATTCGTCAACCGCACCATGAAAAACCAAAAACAAAAGACGATTTCCAATCTACACAGGACTATAATAAATACGTAGAAAACGGAAAAGCCTTCGAAGAAAAATATACTAAAGATCATATTGAAAAAGGGATTGCAGAGCTTGTAGGAGCAAAATTATATCCAGTTGCCTTTGAAGCTCCGCACTATACAATGTCTCAAAAAGGATATGAAATACTATCACAATATTTTTCAACTTATGTAGGGCAACTACAACTAAACGATACAACTTGGAAATCAATGCACTCACCAGCTTATATAAGTACACCGTCATTTTTACATGGGATGAAATTAATTCCTGAAACTGTTGGCTTTATTGAAGAAGATAAGCCACAAGCTATAGCAAAAATGAAAGAACGTGCTTTATCTGTCGAAAAATTATCCGATGGAATTATCGGTGCATTTTATCATCCTTACTTGGGCGTTAAACCATTAAAAGAAGTATTAAAGGAACTAGAAAGTATTCCAAACATAGAGTGGATTGATTTACAAAAAGAAACGAATGAAGTAAAAATGAAAGATATTCATATTACTACTGATAAAGACGGCATTCACGTTGAAAAACCAACAAGTGCGAATGACATAATTGATTATATAAAACAATATGGGTTCTTCCTTATAATTGGGTTCATTATAATTGTCTTTCTTTTATTATTAAGACGTGCGAAAAAATTAGAGTCATAATAATAACACCAAGCGAGATGCTTGGTGTTTTTTATTATGACTCACTAACTTTATAAAATCGCACCGTATTCTCATATATTTGCTCAGTAACTTTCTCTACTGATATTTTTTTTATTATACTAATTTCTTGTAACACATCTTTTATCATATAAGGATGTGTCATCGTATCCTTCTGAAATTCCCACGGCCCATCTGTTTCTACCATCATATATTCAAGTGGATAATACGAAACGATTTTTCTAATTTTCTCCTTATGTAAAACATCCGGCGTGATAGAAATATAATAACCGTTTCTCATCATCCGTTTCATTGTCTCTTCACTTCCTTTAAACCAATGGAAGTGTGCACGTGACACTTTATATTCCTCAAGTAAATCACATACGATGTCAGCATCTTCATACACTGCGTGTAATACAATCGGCAAATCATACTCACTAGCTAGTTCTATAAATCTTTTCAATACCGCTATGTATGAATGTACAGTAATACCTTCATCTTCTGTCCTTAAATAATATGGGAGTCCCACTTCACCAATCGCAACGATTTCCTCTACATGATCTTCAATTAATTTATAAATTTGCTCACATTCTTCTTTATGAATCGGTTGCTCCGGATGAAAACCTATTGCTGGATGTATAAAAGGATATCGCTTTGCTAAAGATAGAGTTTCTAGGCATGATTGATAATTCATAGATACTGCAATAAGCCCTTGTATCTCTTTACTGTTTTCCACATCTAGAAGTAATCTACTTTTCTCTTCATCCTCATATTGATCAACATGTATATGGCTATCAATCCATTTCATCTTTATGCCCCCATAAAAAAAACAAGAAAGGATCTCCCTTCTTGTTTTATCATCTATATTATTTAACAATTAAATTTGTTATTATATCAAATAATCCAATACACACTACGGCAACAGTAAAGTAGCTACAGAAATCTTTAATCGGAAACTTCACTACTTCTTCTTTACGCATCCCATTTTTCTCCCTTCTTACGATATCCCTAATTAGTTTTTCTATTTGTATCTATTATGCAAAAAATATGACAAAATTACTATCGAATTAACTTACGTAAACCTTACAATGTTGTAAGGTTTATAAAAAGAGCCCCATCTAAATAGAGATGAGGGCTATTAAAAAGTAGTTGGTTTTTCATTCTTCATTAACATTACAAACAGAAAGTAATACAGTGAGACTTTCTAATTACACTATATGAAATTCACTATCTATTAACCATCGAATTACATTACAGAAGGCTTACATGTTTGTAAGCTATGTGTAATGTAATTCGATAGTTTCCTTTACCTACATCTCGTACAATAAAGTTAGAAAGTAAGCCAAATAAGAAGAACACTCACATAACCAAATTACATTGCTAGTAGCTACTCTTCTTATACCTTTCACTCATGCTACTACAATGTACCCCCTTCCCCTTTATATAATAAAAAGAGCCTTAGTCCATATGGACTAAGGCTTTTGTATGCACTTCAAAATACCCCTACCTAGTATTTTTATTTTCGACAAAAAATAGGTGGGGGTATAATCCACTATCTCATCGTTAAAAGTTTACTCTTCGCATTTATAGGAATACTTGTAGTCTCAATCTCTTCAATTGACTCACCGTAACGCCCTTTTGCGAACACCTTTAATGCTTCATCTCTCTTTAACATATGCTTAACAGTCTTCTTTATTTTTTGCTCTCTTCCACGTTCATCAAATGCAATAAATTCATATTCGTACCATTCATCACCAACATGCTGACCAATCGTATTCACTATCGTATAATATTCTTTCGTCTTATAAAGTGGATTGTATTTATCAATAACTGGCCCAAGTTTCGTAGGCAGTAACACTACTCCTATTACCACTATCGCTATTACAGTAGTAATCATTTTTTTCTTCATATAAACCTTCCTCCTCTGCAGGATATCTATACATCCATTTTAAAAAGACGAAATAAAATCTACCATTCAATCCCATTACATTACCCTTACATTTTTGTAAGAATTAAAAAAGGCGAACGAATTTACTCGTTCACCTTTTAGCTCGCTTTAAAGCCACCACCAAGTACATCACGTACATCGTGAATAACAACGAAAGCATTTTCATCTACTCGGCTAATAACTTGCTTTAACTTAACAAGCTCTTGTTTATTAATAACAACATATAACACTTCTTTATTTTTACCAGTATATCCGCCGCGTCCTTCTAATACAGTGACACCGCGTGTCATGTTTTTCGTAATAGTTTCACGTATTAAATCCGGTTGACTTGAAATGATTGTAACAGCTGTTTTTGTATCCATTCCTTCTACAATGAAATCAATCACTTTCGCTCCGATGAATACTGCAACAAGTGTGTACATTGCTTTTTCTTGTCCTATTATAAATACAGAACCAGCAATTACCACAATATCAATAATAAGTACGCCTTTACCAACGCTCCACCCTAAATATTGATTGGCTAACTGAGCTAAAATTGCCGATCCTCCTGATGTACCTCCGGCTTTGAACATACAACCTAATCCGACACCGACAAATAAGCCAGCGAATAGAGCCGCTAATAACGTATCACTATTTACATGATACTCAATATGTTCCGTAACATATAAAAACAAGGATGTTTCTACAATCCCTAAAATTGTATAAACCATCGTTTTCTTATCAAAAAATTTATAACCAATAGCTAGTAAAATTGCATTTATAGCAAAGTTCACAATCCCCGGCGACCAATCAAATAAATAGTACGTAACAACCGTTACACCAATAATTCCACCCTCTGATAAACGGTTTGGAATTGCAAAGTAATTAATACCAATTGCGAATAATAATGAACCAATTGTAATTAGTGTTATTTCCTTTATACGTTGATTAACCATAGTTCATACCTCCCCCCATTTGACATTGTATCACTATCTCCTAGAGGTTTAGAAGTTGTTTTTATTCCGCATTTTCCCTCACAAAGACCAAGATATTATGTTTAAACAAAGAGGTGATTAATTATTCATATTCGCTCTAACTGCACGAACAAATTGCTCCACATTCCCTTTCTGAATATACTTAGCTCTAACGGTTTCATGATTACAAGTAAACTCGAAACACGGACGGAAATCTATGTCATCTATATGCAAATATGAGTAATCTTTAAATGTTGCGGGATAGTACGGAAATTTCCCGTAAAACAGGAGACGTCTAGTAGTAGCAACGAAAATCCCACTTCGATATGATAAGGTAAAATCATCTTCCTCAAATATCCCCATCACAAATGCTAAAATTTGTTCGTCATCCTCTACATATTTTTTCATACTTAATAAAAGTTCATTCATGCATATTCCTCCAAATTCTATTCATTGTTTTAACACTTGAAAAGAATCCATGGATTATTACAGACCGGTGTAACTCTTTTATAAAGTATGAAACGCGTTTCCTGTCAAAGACATTTCAAAAAATAATCCGTTATGTGATTATACACATAACGGATTAAGGCTAAACTGTAGAACGTTCCACAAGTTTATACGGAATTTCCACCTTTTCTTGTTTAGAACTCTCATCACTTACTTGCCTGTAAAACATTTCAAAAGCCGTCTTACCTATTCCCTTTAAATTTTGGTCAATAGTTGTCAGTTGTAAAACTTGAGAAATCGGTTGATTATCAAAACCAATAATCGCTAAATCCTCAGGAACTTTAATACCTAATTTTTTAACTTCTGTCATGATCCCAATAGCAACTTCATCCCCCGCCACTATTAATGCCTCAGGAGGATTCTCCATCTCCTTGAATTGATGCGCAACTCTTACACCATCTTCTAATGTAAAGCATTCTGTGAAAATCCGATCTTCCATCACTTCTTCATCTATTAATTGTAGCTGTTGTTTATAAGCATCAAAACGTTTCTTACTACTTGGCCCTAACTTTCTTCCCGTACAATATCCAATCTTCTTATAACCTTTTTCAATAAGGTAACTCATCCCTAATTGAAAGGCATTAAAATGATCTGTATATACACTCGATATGCTTTCAATATCATTATCCTCGCAAGCGACAACTGATCCATATGCTGCATACGGCTCTATAATTTCCCACTCATTAGCACGAGAACAAATGATAAGACCGTCTAGTTGCTTTGTTTTCAACATATGTAAACTTTTCATTTCTTCTTTTTTATTGTAATTCGTTTGACAAAGAAGTACTCGATAGTTGTGAGCTAATGCGACCTCCATCATGCCACCCACCATTGCATCAAAACACGGATGATTAATATACGGTAAAATCACACCAACAATATTCGTTTTCCCTTTTGATAAATGAACAGCATTTGCATTTTGTGAGTAATTCAATTTCTCAACTATTTCTAAAACAACTTTCCTTTTTTCTTCACTTACATATGGGTGATCATTTAATACCCTCGAAACAGTCGTAACTGAAACCCCAGCCATCTTTGCAATATCTTTAATATTAGCCATACACTCACCTCTACTTTTAACTTAATAAATCACATGAACATATGTCAAATCTTCTCATCATGACACTTTCACTCGTTTTTCTTACAAAAGTGTAATTTTCCTGTAAGCTAATTCGATAGTGACTCTACGCAACATTTCATATAATTAAGTCAGAAACAAGGCAACAACCATTTGAAAAGGAGCGGATCTATATGATGAACAAAATGAAAACGAACAATTTCTTAAATACAATGGGCATGGTATTATCCGCTCTTATCGATGCAAAAGCTGTCGCTTCTACATTAAACAAGTAAGGAGAATGTATTATGAATAACATCACTTTTAACAAATTAGATTTTTTAGGACTAGCTAGCGGCTCGATTCTTCTTACTGCTTTCATTTACGCTGCTACGCTTATATAAACTTTGTGTCCCCCTTCCCCTTTATCCCGCTTTAACGGGCAGTAAGACTCCCACCTCAGAATTCGACGAATGCGAGGAAGTTAGGTGGGAGATCAACTGCCTGTAAAAGCCCGATTGGTGAAGGCTAATAATCAGTGGGGATGAACAAAACCCCCACTGATTAAAGTTTCACTTTATATAGAAAAAGACGACCGTCTATGCCCGGTCGTCTTTTCTTATTTTACATTTGGTTGCAAAGCTTCCTTTAGCTCTTCAAACTTTTCATTTAATTCATCTGTCATCATTTTCATAGCCGTTTTTCGGTCTACTTGTTCTCCAGCATCAATTTGAATCGGATCTCCAAAAATCAATCGTGCCTTTTTCCCTTTTATTAATTCTTTTACACTTGATGGCCCAACATAAGCTGCCGGTATTAACGGAACGTTAGAACGCATTGCAATTGTAACAGCACCAGCTTTTAATGAAACGTCTTCTGATGATCTCGTTCCACTTGGAAAAATACCTACTACTTTTCCTTCTTTTAATAAGCGTGATGGAATTTTCAATGTACTTGGCCCCGGATTTGCACGGTCTACAGGGAACGCATTTACATTTTTAAAAAACCAATTTTTAAATTTCCCTTCAAACAATTCTTTTTTTGCCATGTAATGAATTTGGGTTGGATACATTCCTGCTGCTAACATTAAAACATCCATAAAACTTGTATGTGTGCACGCAACAACGTAAGGGCCACCTTCCGGTAATTTTTCTCTCCCTTGTACTTCTACCTTCCCGGCCATTTTAAATATATATTTCAACGAAAATGTAATTGGTTTATACATTTGTTTCGTTCCTTTCTGAATATCCGAAGTATAATTATTTTCTTACAACGATTATAACACTAAGTTTTAGGAGTTGGTAATAAAAATAAGTATTTATTGTTAAATTTCAATTCTTACAAAAGTGTAATTTTCTTGTAAGCTAATTCGATAGTTACTTCTTGCAACATTTCATACAATTAAGTCAGAAACAGGGCAACAACCATTTGAAAAGGAGCGGATCTATATGATGAACAAAATGAAATCAAACAATTTCTTAAATACAATGGGCATGGTATTATCCGCTCTTATCGATGCAAAATCTGTTGCTTCTACATTAAACAAGTAAGGAGAATGCATTATGAATAACATCACTTTTAACAAATTAGATTTTTTAGGACTAGCTAGCGGCTCTGTTCTTCTTACTGCTTTTATTTACGCTGCTACGCTTATATAACTTTGTGTCCCCTTTCCCCTTTATCCCGCATTAACGGGCAGTAAGACTCCCACCTCAAAATTCAGCTGGAACAAAGAAGTTAGATGGGAGATCCACTGCCCGTAAACGCCCGATTGGTTCAACTAATAATCAGTGGAGGATAAACAAAACCCCCACTGATTAAAGTTTCACTTTATATAGAAAAAGAAGACCGTCTATGCCCGGTCTTCTTTTTAAATTTTTCTTTCCTTTAACTCTTTTAAAAGCTGTATCAGTTCCGCTTGTTGTTTTATATTCTTACGACCGTTTCGATTAATTGCTGCAAGCTCGCAGGCAACTCCAGCAGCAAAGAAAAACAATAAACTTTCTAGCATGTAAAATCCTCCAATTGCCTATTAAACAGCTTGGCGTAATTGCTCTTCTTGTAAAACTCGCTTATTTATATTTTCTTCTTTTCTCTGACAAACGTTATTGCGAATAAGTGCTGCAATAACAAGTAAAGTTCCTGCAATATCAAACATTGTTATTTGATATCCTTGCATCATCATAATAACTAAAGTCGTAATGGGTACAAAATTAATAAATAAAATTCCATTAATAGACGATAAAATTTTCACACCATAATTCCAAGAGAGTAACGCTACGATACCTGGTAATGTCATCATAAATAACAAGTCATACTTCACAATAGAGATCGTTTCCATACTTGGAATTGATACATATCCAAGCGCCGTAATGATTACCGTTATAATCCCTGTGACAGTTGTACCAAATACACATGTCAACGTAGAATAACGTAATGTTGACCAATCGCTACACGTTTGACCACCCATCGTATAAATAACCCATCCTACAACACCAACAAATATAAATGCTAGTGAAAACATGTTATCTTTCAATGTTAAAAAGAAACTCATATCACCTTTCGTAATAACAAATATAGCCCCTACAAACGCGATAATCATGCTCGTTATCATATACTTCTTCGGCTTTATATGTTTATATCCCCATAAAATACAAATTGAAATCATCGGCATAAGCGCCTCCATAATAGAAGCTACCATTACACCTGATTTCCCCATTAACATTTGTCCTAGAAAAATTAATACATTATATACGGTAAACGCCATTGTTCCAAAAAAGACGAGTAACTTTCCTCTTCCTTCTAAGCGAAATGCTTTCTTTCCTTCTTTCATTAGCAATAATACAATCAGTACAATTGCTACCGCCCCATAACGAATAAACGAAAAATAAAACGGATCTATGTATTCTAGCGCATGATCAGCAACCGGAAACATCGCTCCCCATGACATACTTGCAATTAAACACGCTAAAGCACCTATTATCATTTGACCTTTTCTCACCACAATCCCCCGCTTCTCTCTATTTGCACAAGGAGAATTGTAAAAGAAAAAATATATCACGTAAAATGATTCAAAATGATGTTAACTATCATTTATAATGATAGTTAACATCAAGGGGGAGCATAAAATGGAATTAAGAGACTTACAAATCTTCCAAAGTGTTGCCGACCGCGGTAGTGTAAGTGGCGCAGCAAAGGAATTAAATTACGTACAATCAAATGTAACAGCACGTATTAAACAATTAGAGAACGAGCTAAAAACACCGCTCTTTTACCGTCATAAACGAGGTATGACTTTAACAGCTGAAGGAAGGAAAATGCTCGTTTATGTTAATAAAATTTTGCAAGATGTTGAAGAGCTAAAACAAGTATTTTTAGATAGTGAAACACCATCTGGCATATTAAAAATCGGTACAGTCGAAACAGTCAGTACATTACCTACCATTTTGTCTTCTTACTATAAAAGCTATCCAAATGTCGATTTATCATTACAAGCTGGTCTAACGGAAGGACTTATTAGAGAAGTGCTTGATCATCAATTAGATGGTGCCTTTATATCAGGTCCTATTAAACATCCACTAATTGAACAATACGATGTTAGTACAGAAGAGCTTGTACTCGTTACACATAATAACGCCTTTCGTATAGAAGAATTCACGACAACCCCTCTTCTCGTTTTCAATCAAGGATGTGGGTATCGTTCTAAACTCGAACGATGGCTTAAAGATGAAGGTTTGCTGCCAAAAAGAATTATGGAATTTAATATATTAGAAACCATATTAAATAGCGTAGCGCTCGGTCTTGGGATTACACTCGTCCCCCAGTCTGCCGTCCACCATCTTTCTAAAGCAGGTAAAGTGCATTGTCATGCAATCCCTGAAAAATATGGTAGTATTTCAACAGTTTTTATACGTCGTAAAGATAGCTATATGACCAATTCAATGCGTAGTTTTTTAAAAACAATTGAAGAGCATCATCATATCAATATGCTTTGAAGGACATTCTTACACGAATGTCTTTTTTTCTTACAAAAGTGTAAGTCTTCCGTAAGCTAATTCGATAGTTGTAACTGATTATATTTCCTATAATTAAGACATAAAGCAGGGCAACAACAACTCGAAAAGGAGCGGATACGCATGATGAACAAAATGAAATCAAATAAATTTTTAAATACAATGGGCATGGTGCTATCCGCACTTGTCGATGCAAAAGCAGTTGCAACTACATTAAACAAATAAGGAGAGATTATAATGAACAACATTACTTTCAACAAATCAGACTTTATCGGACTTGCAAGTGGAGCGACTCTTCTTACGGCTTTCATTTACACACTTGCTCAAAGTCTCGTTTAACACTTTGTTTCCCCAGACCCCTTTCTATATAGAGAAAGCTGCTCGTCTTATAGACAAGCAGCCTTTTAGTTTGTTTCATATATAATTTGGCCTGTTTTGCTTATATCATATCCACCAATTGCTTTTAATTCATTGCGAAACTCTTCAGATTGCAAAATCCCTTTTATAACCTCAATAAGTTCCTCATTTTCTTTATTCTTCAGAAGTACTAAATCATACTGCTCTTTCATGATTGGAATAAAGTCTACGTTTACAATTTGTGAAAACTTTTCTGATCCTACTCCCACATCAGCTTTTCCATTCGCGACTTGCGTGGCAACACCAAGGTGATTCGATTCTTCCCATTCATATCCACTAATACGTTCTTTATTTAACTTTTGAATTCGCAATTGTTCATCCACTAACACCCTAATACCAGAACCTTTTTCTCGATTTACAAATCGTATAGATGAATGGGATAAATCAGCCCATGTTTTTATATTTTTTGGATTCCCTTTTTGCACATAAAACCCAACGTTTCTTGATAATAAATTAATCATAATACATGGTTGTCCGACTAAAATACGTTTTACATAAGGAACATTATACGTACCCGTTTCCCCATCAAACAAATGCAAGCTAACGACGCTTCCTTCTCCTTGGTACATCTTCACTAAACTCGTTAAACTACCTTGATACGCTCTTAATATATTAGAATTTGGCAGACGATTTTCTATATGTTTTGCCAACATATCTAACGTTAGTTCTTGACCACTAATGATGCGTGTATTCGAACTACTAATTTCGTCCTTCTTTACAGGAGTAAATTGCATTTTACCGGTTTTCATTTGCTTTATATATTGTTCTAAATCAGCTGCATCAATGCGCATTTGTCTACCAACCCTATAAGAAGGAAGTTCGCCTTTTTTAATTAGGTCGTATACAGTTAGTTTTGATACTTTTAATCGCTTTGCTACTTCTTCCGTTGTGTAGGAATGATGATCCATAGACGATTCCTCACTTTCTTCTTTCATTGTAACAAAGAAAAGAATATTTCTCCTATTTTTTAAAAATAGCTATATGTTCAAATTATATTCAATTATAACTAGTTATAATTAGTTATAATTAGTTATAATTGAATATATCAAAACAAAAGGGGATTTTTTTATGAATAAGTTCACATTTCGATCTATTGGAGTACTCATACTTTCTTTCCTTCTTATGTTCAGTACAGCTTGTTCCAGCGGAGAAAAGAAAGAAAAATCAGCTGCTAAAGAAGGGGAATCGATAGAGCTGACTATATCCGCTGCTGCAAGCTTACAAGATGCACTAAAAGAAATTGAAAAGCAATATAAAGAGAAAGAACCAACTATTCAACTTTCTTTTAACTTCGGTGCTTCTGGTGCACTTCAACAACAAATTGAACAAGGTGCACCCGCTGATTTATTCTTCTCTGCAGCAGAGGATAAATTCCAAACTCTTGTTAAAAAAGGATTCATTAATGAAAAAGAAGGGAAAAATCTTCTTGGAAATGAACTAGTTCTAGTCGTTCCAAAAGATAGTTCTCTTACAAAATTTCAAGATTTAAAAGATGAGAAAATCAAAAAAATTGCACTTGGTACACCCGAATCTGTACCTGCAGGAAAATATGCAAAAGCTTCTCTAACACATGAAAATCTTTGGAATGACATTCAAAATAAAATCGTATTTACAAAAGATGTTCGCCAAGTGTTAACATATGTAGAAACAGGTAATGTTGATGCCGGTATTGTATATAAAACAGACGCTCTCGTTTCAGACAAAGTGAAAATTGCAGAGGCAGCAGCGGCTAATTCTCATGAGCCAATCCACTATCCTTTAGGTGTTATAAAGGAATCTAAGCATAAGAAAGAGGCGACTTCATTCTATGAGTATTTGCAATCAAAAGATGCACAATCTATCTTTAAGAAATATGGATTTACAATCCTGCCATAATTGCTATGAGCTTTAATACAATTTTGTCACCTGTCTTTCTATCTTTGCGAGTAGCTGCGTGCGCCACCATTATCGTTACGATTTTGGGAACGATTATTGGACGAGCATTAGCGCGCTCCTCGTGGCGATATAAAGTACTACTAGAAACTATTTTCTTATTACCAATGGTGCTTCCACCAACTGTTATCGGCTTTTTTCTAATTATCATTTTCGGAAATAACAGTCCCATTGGAAAGTGGATTGAATCATTATTTCAGCAGTCCATTATGTTTACATCTACTGCTGCTATCATTGCTTCTACAGTCGTTGCATTTCCGCTCATGTATCAATCAGCAAAAACAGGATTTTCTATCGCAAATGTACAAATTGAAGATGGCGCACGCGACCTTGGTGCAAGTGAATATCAAGTTTTTCTACATGTTACACTCCCGCTTGCATTTCCTGCGTTACTAAGTGGTATGATTTTAAGCTTTGTTCGCGCACTCGGTGAATTTGGTGCAACTTTAATGTTTGCAGGAAATATACCTGGCAAAACTCAGACGATTCCAACGGCGATTTATATGGCTATTGATGCAAGTAATATGCAACTAGCTTGGACACTTGTAATCATAACGATTAGTATGTCCCTTCTATTCTTACTATGTATTCAACTCATTAATAGAAGAATTACTACTTCTTAAAGCAACTTTCGACAAAAGTTGCTTTTTATTTCCCGAAAAATAAAATGATTTGATTAATAACTGAATTTTACCTCTTATTTAAATATACATTTTATTTGAATTTACTTTCTAAAATAGGTAATTTCCTGTTATTATATGAAAGTGTTTCAAAAAATGAAGAAATGAAAACGCATTTATATCGTAAATTCTTCATCCTGTTTTGGCGATCGGTAATCTTCTACTCTATTAGTGGGGCATTACCAATCGTTAGAACGATATGTAATTATATTGGTATAGAAAACCGAAGGGAGTCTTGTAATGGACATTTTATTAGCGCTTCTTCCTGCAATCGCATGGGGAAACATCTTATTAGTAAGCGTAAAAATGGGCGGTGGTGCATATAGCCAAACGGTAGGTATGACAATCGGTGCTCTATTCTTCGCAACAATTATGTATGTATTTACTCAACCAACTTTAACAATGACAGTCTTGATTGTTGGCTTTATTTCAGGTTTATTCTGGGCTTTAGGACAAGTAAACCAATTAAAAACAGTTGAAAAACTAGGTGTTTCAACTACTGTAACTATTTCTACTGGTATGCAGCTTGTTGCAACTACTATCTTTGGGGTTATCGCTTTTCGTGAGTGGACTACTACTACAACGATTGTTCTGGGAACGATTGCAATCCTATTAATCGTAGTTGGTGTTGTATTCACATCATTAGATGATAAAGAAAATGCACAGCCACCAGGACAATTGAAAAAGGGACTTCTTACTTTAATTGTTTCTACTTTCGGTTATCTTGTATATGTAATTATTATTCGTTGGTATAACATTGATGGTTGGTCTGCTATTTTACCACAGGCAGTCGGTATGTTTGTTGGTGCAGTTGTACTGACATCTAAACATAAACCATTTAACAAATATGCAATTCGTAATGCTTTATCTGGTTTACTATGGGGAACAGGAAACTTATTCTTACTTCTTTCATTACCACGTGTCGGAGTAGCAACAAGCTTCCCATTATCTCAAACTGGAATCGTTATCTCAACATTCGGCGCAATTGTCTTCTTAGGTGAAAAGAAAACAAAACGCCAATTGATCTTTATTGCACTAGGTAGTGTTTTAATTATCGGCGGCGCTGTATTGCTTGGTATGACGAAAGCATAACACCAAACACCCAATTTCTCTTTAATTGGGTGTTTTTTTCTGTACATATGCACAGGAATCACTTTCAAACGTACTATACATTACAAGGCATTTTTTCACTCCAAAACCTTTCTTGCTTAAGAGCTAACTATTTATATAGTTAGCTTTTTTTCTATATAAATTTAAATTTATTAATTCGAATTTAATGATTATCTTCTCGCTTTTTCTAAGAATAGTAC
Source organism: Bacillus hominis (assembly GCF_030348325.1). NCBI lineage: Bacteria > Bacillati > Bacillota > Bacilli > Caryophanales > Bacillaceae > Bacillus > Bacillus hominis. The sequence continues at coordinate 198,551 of NZ_JAUCFS010000005.1, read as the reverse complement.
AATACTCCCTTATATATACTTACAATAGTAACCCCTACATTTGTTTTCACTTTAGAAACTGTAGTATGACATATGTCTCAAATATTGTTTCTACTATAAACAACAAAAGGAGGGCTTATTTTTGCTCACATGCCGTGATAAAGAAATTATTAATGCTTTACACCTATTCCGCTGTATGTCTCGTGATCAAATTGCTCAAATTTTTTTTAGAAATTTAAAAAACCCAATTACATCAGCAAACTTTGTTTTAAAAAGGCTAAGACGCGAAAATTATATAGAAGCTAATACTACATTACAACCTTATGTTTATTTTCCAACACCTTCTTTAATTAAAACTAACTCTCAAAAATTGAACCATTATTTGGCGATTGTAAATTTTTATATAGACGTATGCAAATACAAACAACCAACTATTTTTGAAGTAGAGAAAAGATATGGATCTACTTTTATGCAACCCGATATATATATGTTATGGGACAAAAAGGAATTTTTTGTTGAAATTCAAATTTCCAGATATTCTTCTGCTATAATGGAAGAAAAGCTAGAACACTATAGAAATTATTATAAATCTAAAAGATGGGTCTCTCATTCTAACACTCTATTCCCTTACATATGGATTATTTCTAAAATAAATTATCCCATTCAATGTAACGAATTCAACATTATACAAACACCTTCGGTTTCAGCATATTTGCAAAAGTAAACTTCTATATATATATTTTTTTTGGTCTTTCATACCAAAAAAATATATATTTGATTATTAAACCAAAACTCAAAAAAGTTTGCCTTTTCCAATTTTTTTTGAGTAGAATAAAATTGTATGCAATTTTCTAAGGTGGGAAAAAAATGAACATTAAGATTAAAGAACTCCGTAAAAAAAATGGAGATACCTTAAAAAGTCTAGCCCAAAAACTCAATTATGATTATAGTAATCTTTCTAAAATTGAACGGGGTATTTACACACCATCTTTAACATTGTTAAAAAGGATAGCAAATATTTATGATGTAGACATGTGGTATCTTTTAAGCGATGAGGATGAAGAAAAAAAAGAAAAAGATGAAAATGAATTTCTTCAAGATTTAGATATGGATTTAAAAGAACTAAGTATCAAATACAATATTACCCTAGATGGAAAATCTATAACTGAAGATGAGATGGAATTCATTATTCATATTATTCGTCAGTTACGACAAGCAGTTGAAAATAAAACTATTCAACCATAAAATTCCGAATAATCAAAAATCATTACCCCTTTGGTCATATCCAACACTTTATCATCCGCTGTCATTATGATACAACGACCATATACTTCTTCAACTGCCTTGTTCTTCATTTTCCTTTGTAAAGAAATTACATATACATTCTTCATAGGATCTAATATGCAATAAATTACTTTTGTTCCTTCATAGGCTTCTCTATAAATATCGAGCAACTTATCGACAGTCTCTCGTCTAGTAAAAATTTCTCTAGGAGACTTGTTGATAAATTCCTCTCTTTTTAGCCCGATCAGCTTTAAAAGTCTGGGATCAATGTCCGTATAAATAAAATCGTTATTTTTCCTTCGAAATTTAAAAATCATTTCCCCGTACATTTCCCTATAAACTTTTATTACCTTACAAAGGACAATAGCCAAATCTATATCTTTCTCCATAACACCCTCCTAAATGTTAATTTTACTATATTATATTTAAGCACAAGTCATTTTTTTCATTATTATCTGTATTTTCACAAAAAATTCAAATTAAGGAGCTAGTTAAAAAATCCGGCTCCTTAATATAACATACCTATTCTTATGAATCCAATAAATAAGCGGAATGTTCAGAAAACTATTTATGCAGATGAATTGCTTTGTTTATCAATATTTGAGATTGCGACAACATCACAAATAGAAATAATCCCCATACCTAATTCTTTCACTTTCACTATAACTCCCCCATTTCGGAGCTCTACAATCTCAGCGCATTGAAAACAATCATTCCCCACATAAAAATCAGCAACAGCAACCGCTTTCAAAAACTCTTCCACCGCACCTTCACAACAATTGAAACACTCATCATTTTCTTTTACTTCACTCATTGATACTGCGGTCACTTCCATCCTTTCAAATACGCTCGTTATATGACAAATCGGAATGACATACTCACAACCTTCTTTTTTTACTTTAATCATATATTCATTTATCTCGTCTAAAATTACTCCATCTAATTTATACGATGTTACGTTTTTTACTCCTACATTAATATTTGATTGAAGTGGGATGCACCTTAAATATTCCTGTATAGCTAAGGCGCAGCAATCACATCCGCAATTCCCATTAGTCCCATCAACTCCTGCTGGGCCCATTGGACCAGGCTTTCCTGTTGCTCCTGTTGCTCCTGTTGCTCCTGTTGCTCCTGTTGCTCCTGTTGGACCTATTACTTCTATTGGACATGGTGCAATAGGAGGCATGAATTTGTCACAATGGATATTTCGTTTGTTAAAATATTCCTCTCTCATCTTTAACTTCCCCTCTGTATATATTTAGTACACAATATCCTATACAAAATAAGGACAAAGGTTCGAAATACAAATAAAATTAGGCTTTTTCTTTTACAATTCACTTTTAAAAATGGTATCGTTTTTTATAACATATCTCCACTAGAAAGGAATAAAGGATATGCCTAATAAACATCGAATTTTATTTATTGGTGCCGGTCGTATGGCAGAAGCTATATTTTCCGGATTACTCAAAACAAGTAAAGAATACATTGAAGAAATCATCGTTTCCAACCGAAGCAACATAGAAAAGTTAGAACAATTACAAGGGCAATATAATGTGTCCATCACTACAGATTGGAAGCAGCATATTACATCCGTTGATACGATTGTTTTAGCAATGCCACCAGCTGCACATGAACAGTTATTACAGGAGTTATCCCCTCTTCTAACTGATCAATTTGTCGTGACAGTTGCTGCTGGAATCGGACCATCTTATCTAGAAGAAAGACTTCCTCAAGGGACACCTGTTGCTTGGATTATGCCAAATACAGCTGCTGAAATTGGAAAGTCTATCTCCTTATATACAATGGGACAATCAGTAACCGAGATGCATCAGGAAACCCTGCAACTGCTTTTAAGAGGAATTGGCACTTCGCAACTTTGCACTGAGGAAGAAGTGCATCAACTTACTGCAGTTACTGGAAGTGCACCAGCCTTCCTTTATTACTTTGCCGAAAGCTTAATTGAAGCAACAATAAGTTATGGAGTCGATGAGGCAACTGCAAAACATCTTGTCATTCAAATGATTTCTGGCTCTGCTTCTATGCTTGAACAAACGCAAGATCCAGCTAACCTCCGCGAACAAGTAACAACACCAGGGGGTTCCACAGCTGAAGGTCTCAAAACTTTATATGAGTATAATTTTTCAGAGGCAATTCAAAAAGCAGTAGAAGCAACAAACAAAAAAGCTAGGGGGAAATAATATGAGTTTAACAAGTTTAAAAGACTATACAACATTACATAACGGTGTAAAAATGCCTTGGTTCGGTTTAGGTGTTTTTAAAGTAGAAGATGGTTCAGAAGTAATTGATTCTGTAAAAGCAGCAATTAAAAATGGCTACCGCAGCATCGATACTGCTGCAATCTATCAAAACGAAGAAGGCGTTGGACAAGCGATCCGTGAATCAGGTGTTTCACGTGAAGAATTATTCATTACATCAAAAGTGTGGAATAGCGATCAAGGCTATGAAACAACACTTCAAGCATTTGAAACTACATTAGAAAAATTAGGTCTAGAATATTTAGATTTATATTTAGTACATTGGCCTGTAAAAGGGAAATATACTGAATCATGGAAAGCGTTAGAAAAGCTTTATAAAGACGGCCGTGTTCGCGCTATTGGTGTGAGTAATTTCCACATTCACCATTTGCAAGATGTATTTGAAATCGCTGAAATTAAACCAATGGTTAACCAAGTAGAATACCATCCACGTTTAGCTCAAGAAGAATTACACACTTTCTGTAAAGAACATAATATCCAGCTTGAAGCTTGGTCACCATTAATGCAAGGACAATTACTTGATAATCCAACGTTACAAGAAATTGCGACAAAATATAATAAATCAACTGCGCAAATTATTTTACGCTGGGATTTACAAAACGAAGTTGTAACAATCCCTAAATCTATTAAAGAACATCGCATTATTGAAAATGCAAATATATTCGATTTTGAATTAAGTGCTGATGACATGAAAGCAATTCAAGCACTCAATGAAGATCGTCGCGTTGGTCCAGATCCAGATAACTTTAACTTCTAGTAGAAAAACCACTGCCATATGCAGTGGTTTTTCCGTTAAAGAAAACTGAAAATTTAAACTACATTTCATTAGGTTGACACTTCATTATCCAAGGTGTAAGATTTTGAATTATCAAAGAAACACAAAAATTAATAAAATTTATTCGTTTACTCATTGTATCAAGAGAGGTGGAGGGACTGGCCCTTTGAAACCTCGGCAACAGGTTCATTTTGAATACTGTGCCACTTCCTGCAAGCCTTATGGCTTGAAAGATAGAATGAGGGAATTCGTTTATATACGGGTGCATAACTTGTACGTAAAAATCCCTCTTTCTCAATATGAAAAGAGGGATTTTTTATTTTTCATTTCCCTCATCATCACCCAAACTTAATTATTTAGGAGGAAAATCAAATGAAAAAGAAGTTTGTACCCGGTATTGCATCAGTTGTAGGAGTAAGTATTTTATTAACTGGTTGCGGTAGTTATAAAAACGAAGCAAGCGGAGCAAATGCAAAAGACGAGGCACCTAGTAAACAGGTTTTAAACTTATCTTCACCTACTGAAATACGAACAATGGATACAGCTCGTGCTACAGATACTGATTCTGGTCAAGTAATGAGAAACGTATTTGAAGGTTTGTATAATCTTGGTGAAGGTAACAAACCTGTCCCTGGCGTTGCAAAATCTCATGAAGTAAATAGCGATAAAACGAAATACACATTCCATTTACGAGATTCAAAATGGTCAAACGGTACTCCTGTTACCGCGAAAGATTTTGTCTTCGCTTGGCAAAGAGCTGTCGATTCAGCAACAGCCTCTGAATATGCATTTCTATTCTTTGATATTAAAAACGCAACAAAAATTAACAACAAAGAACTTCCAGCCGATCAACTTGGTGTAAAAGCAGTTGATGACCATACGTTTGAAGTAGAATTAGAGCGTCCTGTTCCGTACTTTATTAGCTTAACAGCGTTCCCAACATTTCTACCAATTAACGAAGAATTCTTTAAAGCACAAGGTGATAAGTACGCTTTAGAAGATAATACAATTTTGTACAACGGGGCTTTTACACTAAGTGATTGGAAGCACGAACAAAGCTTTAAATTCAAGAAAAATCCTACCTATTGGGATAAAGATAATGTCAAACTGGAAGAAATCAATTTTAACGTCGTAAAAGAAAAATCGACAGAAGTAAATTTATTCGAGTCAAAACAATTAGACCGTATAAAACTAACATCTGACTTCGTTGATAAATATAAAAAAGATGCTAACTTTAAAGAGCGTCCGAACGTAGGCGTACAATTTTTACGTATGAATCAACAAAACAAAGTACTTCAAAACGTTTCTGCACGACAAGCAATCGATCAAACAATCGATAGAAAATCCTTTGTAAATACGCTCTTAAATGATGGTTCTACCCCAACTTATGGCCTCGTGCCACAAAACTTTGCAAAAGGACCTGACGGAAAAGACTTCCGCGTTGCAAACGGGGATTTAACAAAGGTTGATACAAAATCTGCACAAGAACTATGGAAAAAAGCAAAAAAAGAACTTGGTTCTGAAAAAATCACATTAGAATTATTAACAAGTGACGGTGACCTTGAGAAGAAAACTGGTGAGTTCTTAAAAGGACAACTAGAAAAGAATTTAGAGGGCTTAACAGTAAATATAAAACCGCAACCGCGTAAGCAACAAGTTTCACTCTTATTAAAAGGTGACTACGAAATTGGAATTGACGGTTGGAGCCCTGACTTTGCTGATCCAATTACATTCCTTGAATTGTTTACAACGAATAATCCTTACAACTTAGATCATTACTCTAATAAAGAGTTCGATGAAACAATAGAAAAAGTGAAAACGACTTTAGCTGGTGATGAAAAGGCTCGCTTTGACGCATTACTAGCATCAGAGAAAATATTATTTAAAGACTCTGTTATCGCTCCTCTTTACCAAAAAGGAGAATCTTATTTAGAACGTTCTTATGTGAAAGGCATTGTGCAAGTAGACTTTGCAGGTCAATTAAACTTCAAATGGGCAAAAATTGAAAAATAAATTGTAACTTTGACCAACGTTATTCCACCATACTAATTATTTTTTCACAAAACGCATTAAAAGTAGGTTCCTTAATACACCGGAATCTACTTTTTTAATATATTATTTCAAGAAATTAACATTCTATTTTTATTATTGACATATAGTTCTTTCCAGTGTTAATATTCTAAATAATCAAAGAAACGAAATATTTCACCATCAAAATATAATGTCTACTACGTTGAAACATATAACGACAGATTATAGTTCAACATGTATATACATATAGAACACCTGATTACCTATAAACAAATATTCATAATAGGTTTTATCTCCTTCTATAGCTACTTCAAGACATGGACATTATGACGTTACGAACAACACATTTAGGGAGGAAAGAACAATGAAGAAAAAAGTCGTACCTGTTGTTGCATCTGTTTTAGGGGCAAGTCTACTATTAACTGCTTGCGGTGGGAATAAAGATAATGCAAGCGGAGCGAAAGCAAATGATAAAGCACCTGATAAACAGGCAATTAACTTATCATTCGCTTCAGAAATTCCAACAATGGATGTTGCAAAAGCAACGGATGGGGAATCCATGAACGTAATGCGAAACGTTTTTGAAGGGTTATATGCAATGGGAGAAGATAATACACCTATTCCTGGTGTTGCTGAGTCGGTTGACGTTAGTCCCGATAAGACAAAATATACATTCCACCTGCGTGATTCAAAATGGTCAAACGGTACTCCTGTTACAGCAAAAGACTTCGTCTTCGCTTGGCAACGTGCCGTAAATCCTGATACAGCAGCTGAATATGCATTCTTATTCTTCGATATACAGAATGCGAAACAAATAAACCAAAAACAATTACCCGTTAATCAATTAGGTGTCAAAGCTCTTGATGAAAAAACTTTAGAAGTACAACTAGATCGTCCTGTTCCCTACTTCTTAAACTTAACGACATTCTCAACATTCTTACCAATTAATGAAGAGTACTTAAAATCTCAAGGTGATAAATACGGTTTAGAAACAAATCATTTAATTTACAACGGCGCTTTCACATTAGATAACTGGAAACATGAACAAAGCTTCCAATTGAAGAAGAACCCTAACTATTGGGATGCTAAAACTGTAAAATTAGAAGAAATCAACTTCAATGTCGTGAAAGATAAATCTACAGAAGTTAACTTATATGATTCAGGACAAATTGATCGCGTTGCTTTAACTGCAGAGTTTGTTGATAAATATAAGGGCGATGCAAACTTCAAAGAACGCGCTGAAGTCGGCATTCAATTCCTACGACTAAATCAGAAAAATGCAACACTAAAAAATCAACATGCACGCCTTGCTATTAACGGAGCAATGAATAAAAAAGCATACGTAGAAACAATTTTAAATAACGGTGCAATTCCAGCTGAAGGAATGGTTCCTGCGAAATTCGCAAAAAGTCCAGAAGGCAACGACTTCCGTAAAGAAAATGGAAACCTAGTCAAAGATGATGTGAAATTGGCGAAAGAAAACTGGAAAAAAGCGAAGCAAGAACTTGGTACTGACAAAGTAACAATCGAACTATTAACAAGTGATAATGCTTTAGCTAAAAAGACTGGTGAATATTTAAAAGGTGAACTAGAAAAGAATCTAGATGGATTAACAGTGAATTTAAAACCGCAACCACGTAAACAACAGTTGAAACTACTATTAAGTGGTGATTATGAAATGGGAATTGATGGCTGGGGCCCTGACTTCGCGGATCCTATTACATTCTTAGATTTATTTACAACAGATAGTGCTTATAACTTTGATAAATACTCTAACAAAGAGTACGACGAGCTAATTCATAAAGTAAAAACTGATTTAGCTGGCGATGAAAAAGCACGCTTTGAAGCTATGAAACAAGCTGAAAAAATCTTATTACAAGACGGTGCTGTCGCTCCTTTATACCAACAAGGTCGCTCTTACTTACAACGCGGATTTATTAAAGGACTTGTAACAACTGACTTCGGCGGTGAATTTAACTACAAGTGGACAGAAGTTGCAAAATAGTAAGTACCATAAAAAAGGTATCCAATTGAAGGATACCTTTTTTATTTTATACTTCTTTAACTATAGAACTTCTTCCCTTTACCATTCCTTTTATAACTATAGCAATTCCCGCTACCAATTGTGTAACTAAAATAATGAACAATAATGAAATAATATTTTTCTCTAAATTAACTCCGCCGAATATTATTGTATAATAACCATTCGCTGCGTATGTTGCGGGAAATAACTCACCGATTATTTGATATGTTTTAGAAAGCATCTCATGTGGCACTATTACACCCGAACTTACAAGTTGTAACGATAGTGAGATAATATTAAAAATCATACCTACATTTCCAAAGACAGTTATAAACATTTGTGTTAATGAAAGAAATGTAAAGAAGACTATCGCTTGAAACACCCATATACTCCATACTGTTTCGTGTACTTCAATTTGGAATCCCTTCATCAAACCAATTGTAATACATGCAAGCAAAATTGATACTGTACCGTTAATGATTTGTCGTGATATGAAATTACTCCAACCGTTCTCTACTTCTTTTGCAACTTTTGATAATTCCATGCTCATAACCATTGCTCCTACAAATGATGCTAATACAATCATTAGTGGTACCATATTAACTGAAAATCCTTTTGCATCATTTACTTTATGAACTGTAAAGCCAATTGAATCTCCTGTTAAACCTTTTATCACTTCCACATTCTCAGGTCCTACAGCTTGTAATTTCCCCACAATCTCTTGTTTCTTATAACTTGCTATTTCCTTATTTACATTATCTCGAATTTGTTTTGCTGCTCCTTCCATCATTTGCTTCGCCATCATGGCATTCGCTTGATTAATGTGGAAGTTTAAATTTGTTTTTCCTGTTTCATTTATATCTTTTGAAAAAGAAGCAGGAATTTCAAGAATCATATCATACATATGGTCATTCATTTTTTCATTTGCTTTTTCCATAGACCGTTCTTTCTTCACTTGAAATGGTAGATTTCTCTGTAAGCCTTCTGCTATTTTACTCCCTATATTTCCATCCTCATTCACAATAGCAATACGCATTTGATCTGCTCTTTCGTTCACTCCATCATATGCCGTTAACCACACACAAAAGAAAATAAGTTGGAACGATAACGCCACTACTACTCCTACATACGTACCAGGTAATTTTAAAAATTGTTTTAATGCATTCATCTTCTCTCTCCTCACTTTGCAAGTAAGTACTTACTTGCATTTTATTTTAAATAAATACTAGGGTCTTAAAGCCCTAGCATATAAAACTATATTATTCTCAATAAATTTCTCATCATCAATTTCCATAAGTCGGTTTTCAAAACGCAATTTAGATAGGTAATAACCAAAATTAATCCATATAAAATTCATTACTTGCGCTTCAATATTTGTATGAATAATCTTGCCCTGTTCCTGCATCTTGGCAAAATAAATTATTAATTCCTCTTTTAATCCTTGTGGAATTTTAGAGATTTCCTCATCTAATTCAGGAAATTCTCTGGCCTCACGTATACCGATAAAAATAATATCTTTTATGCTATTTAAAAATCTATGATAATGCCTTGCTAAGTTTTTTAAATCCGTTTCTAATTCCCACACAATTTCTGTTTGCAAAAACTGTTTTAAATGCGGTACATATGAAAACTCAGCAACAGCTGCTTCAATAACACCTTTTTTACTTTTAAAATTACGAAATATCGTTACTTCATTAACACCAGCACGCATTGCAATTTCTTTCGTCGTTGCTGCCGTATATCCTTTTTCTTTCACTAATTCAATCGCCGCTTGAATAATTTTTTCTGCTGTCTTTGAGCGCGCCATAAAACCCTCTCTTCCTCATGCAAGTGATCACTTACATTTTGATTATATTACTTTTTTAATAATTGTCAATAATTCTCTTTCGCTTCTTTTTGCATTTCAGTCCCTCCTCACAACTTCAATTTACCATATACATACAAATCAGTTTTGATTTAAATTGCGAATTAATCCTTGAAGCCAGCAGAAAGGAATTTATTTTCAACGCATACATAATTACATGTTTTTTGGAAAAACTTGTATAGAACAAATTTACATAAGGAGGAATTTATAATGAGAATTTTACTATCAGCTTTATTAGCTCTTATGCTAGTACCTGCATTAACAGGATGTAAAGCTCCTGCAAAAGAAGATACAACTTCTGATAAGAAAACGACTGAAGAAGCAAAAAATGAGGCCCCTGCAGATTTAAAACTTAATTTTAATGAATTCAGTTTAGATGCAGACTATCAAGATACGAAGAAAGATTACGAAGCTGATTATAAAAATGTAGCAGCAGATAAAAAAATGGAAGCAAAACTTGAAGACCATAAATCAAATGCGAAGTTTACAGGTGACGAGGCTATTACAAAATTAAGCCCACTTCTACAAGAATTAAAATTTGATAAAAACACACCTGACCAAGAGGTAATTGATCAAGTAGTAAACGTGTTCAAACTTGATAAAGACTACCAAAAGTTCGATTTAGAAGTTGTCTTCTCTGACGGAACGAAAAAAGAATATAAAAGAGAAATAAAATAAAGAAGTAGGCGGTTGCCTACTTCTTTATTTTTTAATTTTCACGTATCTTAGTTCTGGACTAGAACCGATAATGAATTGGACGCCAGATACTGATGATTTTTGTAAATACGAAGAGCTTGGGAAAATAATTGGGATTAATGGTGTATCATCAAACATAATATCTTCTGCTTTATGCAGTATATCAAAGCGTTTATTTTCATCTTGTTCTGTTTTTGCCTGATTAATTAAATCATCAAATTCTTTATTATACCATTTTGCATAGTTACTAGGACCATCACCCGCATATAACTCCAAGCGAGCACTAGGATCTAAGTTAGAGCCCCCCCATCCCATATAAGCTAATTGGAAGTCACTTTGCTTATATGTATCGATATAACTCTTCCACTCCTTATTTTCTAATTTAATATCTACACCAAGATTTTTCTTAAACATTTCTTGCATTGCTTCTGCTACTTTTTTATGTTGTGTATCTGTCGTGAATTTTAATGTTACTTCAGGTAATGTAGACCAACCTTGTTCTTTCATACCTTCTTCTAATAATTTTTTCGCTTCTGTTGGATCAAACTTTACGTAATCGCCTTTTTCTTTACGGAAATCACGACCACCTTGTGTTTTTGCTCCTTCTGGAACGAATGCATATGCTGCTTGTGCATTATTTTTATACAATTTTTCAACGATAAATTTACGATCAACTGCTAGTGAAAATGCTTTACGTACTTTCGCATTTGTAAATGGCTCTTTTTCTACGTTAAAGGAATAAATATACGATGAGAATCCTGCAACACGTTTATATTCTTTATTTCCTTTTTCTTTCTCAATCATTTCTTGTGGTAAACCACTTAATAAATCTAATTCTTTTGATTTAAACAATTGATAAGCTGTTTTAGAGTCTGGAATAATACGAAACTCAATTTCTTTTAATGTTACCTTTTTATCATAGTATTCTTTATTTTTTTGCACTGTAATTGCTTGGTTATGTTTCCATTCTTTCAACGTGAATGGCCCGTTCGTAATTAACTCTTTTGGATCTGTTTTTAATTTATTATTATCATCAATCGACTTTTTAGATAATGGAATAAATAATGAACTTGCTAGTTTTTGTTTGAAAGAGGCAACTGGATATTCAAGTGTCACTTTTAACGTTTGAGGATCAACGACTTGAATACCAACTTGTCCTTCTTCACCTTTTCCAGTATTATATGCCTCTGCACCTTTAATAAAATACATTTCTGTCGCATTCATAGAACCCGTTTGAGGATTTAATAATCGCTTCCATGCAAACTCAAAATCATTTGCTGTAATAGGAGAACCATCTGACCATTTAATATCTTTCTTTAAATGAATTGTATACTCAGTTCCATCAGCATTTACTTCTTCTTTTTCCGCTAACTCATTATGAATTTTTCCATCATTGTCCTCCGTATATAAACTTGAGAATAAATTCCCAATTACATATCTTGAAGTAGTATCTGTCGCAATGGCAGAATCAAGCGTATATGGATCACTACTAATATTCGTTACTAATCGATCTCCTTCACCCTTACCAGCACTCGCTTTTTGCGTCTCTTTCTTACCGCAAGCAACAGAAGTAATCGCTAAAACAGTCATAATGACAAACAGTAAAAACTTCTTCATCCTACATTCTCCTTTAACCTGAAATTTTTGGTGTTGATGCTAATAATGTTTTTGTATAAGAATGTTGTGGATTACGGAAAATTTTTTCCGTATTTCCAAATTCAACAAGTTCCCCTTTGTATAAGACAGCCACCTTTTCACATAAATAGTGAACCATCGGTAAATCATGCGCGATAAATAAATATGTATAGCCTTGTTCCTTTTGAATCTTTTGCAGCAGATGTACAATTTGGATTTGCAGTGAAACATCTAATGCTGAAATTGGTTCATCAAGGATTAAAACTTCTGGCTCACATAATAACGCTCTTGCAATAGCGATACGTTGACGTTGTCCCCCGCTAAATTCATGTGGATATCGATCAATATATCGTCTATCTAATCCAACACGCTCTAGTGCATCACCTGCGACTTTATCTTTCAATCCTTTATCGCCTAAACCGAATGAAATATAGCCTTCTGTTACAATATCGCGTACTTTCCAGCGCGGATTTAATGCAGCTGTGGAATCTTGAAAAATGAACTGTACTTTCTGCAAGAAATCCCGCTTATAAGCTGACTTCAGCTTGTGAACAACTTGACCGTTATAATCAATTTCACCAGACGTTGGACGCTCGATCCCAGCTATGAGCTTACCAAGTGTTGTCTTTCCAGAACCACTTTCTCCAATAATGCCAAGCGTTGTTCCTTTGGGGATAGAAAGTGATATACCTTTTAACGCTGCGATTTCTTTATTTTTACTTCCATACGTTTTCGTTACTTGCTTTACAGTAATTAAATCTGTCGTCATGAGGCATTCACCTTCTCTTTTGATTTCGCTTTATTATGCTCCAGAATGTGCTGCCAACAATGTGAACTATGCTCCTCAGAATATGTTGTTCTCTCTGGGAATCGATGAATACATTCTTTTATCGCCACTGGACAACGATTTACAAACGGACAACCAAAGCTATTTAATGTTTCAATAGAAGGTGTCGTTCCTTCTATTGCACGTAATACTTTTTCAGAATCATCCATATTCGGAATTGCTTGTAATAAGCTTTTCGTATATGGATGTTTAGGAGAACCTATTACCTCTTCTATCGTTCCTTTCTCGACAACACGTCCCCCATACATAACAACTACTCGATCCGCTACTTCACGCACAAGCGCCAAATCATGAGTAATTAATAAAATACTCGTATTTTGTTTTTCTTTCCGCTCTTTTAATAGCCCCATAATTTGTTTCTGAATCGTTACATCTAACGCTGTTGTCGGCTCATCTGCAATAACAAGCTTTGGATGACAAGCAAATGCAATTGCTAAACAAATACGCTGCCTCATCCCCCCGCTTAATTGATGTGGATATTGTTCAAAGCGTTTCTCTGCTTCATGTATCCCTAAATCATTTAGTAAATTAATCGCAATTTTTTTTGCTTCTTTTTTCGATTTCTTTTCATGCTGCAAAATCACTTCTGTAATTTGTCTACCTACCTTCATCGTTGGATTTAAAGATGAAAGCGGATCTTGAAAGATAAAGGAAATATCTTTCCCGCGAGCTTGATTCCACTCGGATTCTTGTAAATTAGTTAACTCCTTCGATTCGAAAGATACATTTCCAGCATCGATATGAATTGATTCTTGGTTTAAGCCGATAATAGATTGCGCTGTAACACTTTTTCCCGAACCACTTTCTCCTACAAGTGCAACTATTTCACCTTCGTTAATAGAAAAGGAAACATGCTTCACAATTGCTTGCTTACTATTCTCTTTTTCAACGGCTAACGTTACGTTTTCTAAAGATAAGAGCTGTCCCATGTTTTTTCTCCTTTCGATTTCGTTTTACAATCTTCGGATCAATTGCATCTTGCAAACCATCACCAATTGCATTAAATGCGAACATAATGAGTGCAATCATGATTGCTGGGAAGAATAGTTGCCACCACTCTCCGCTCAATAATGTTCCTAGTGCATCGTTCGTCATCGTCCCCCAACTCGCTGCTGGTGATTGTACCCCAAGTCCGATAAAGCTTAAAAATGATTCCGAGAAAATAGCTGCTGGAATTGTAAATGATAAATTTACGATAATAATACCTGTTAAGTTCGGAATGATATGTCCATATATAATCTTCATATGCGATGTACCTAACCGTTCTGCTGCGATAACAAATTCTCTTTGTTTCAAAGATAAGACTTGTGCTCTAATGAGACGCGCCATGCCAATCCATCCCGTTAATGCAAGGGCGATTATAATTGTAAAAAGTCCTGGTTTCATAACGATTAATAGTAAAATAACAATTAACAAATATGGGATACCGTATAGTACTTCAATCCCTCTTATAATCCACTCGTCAATTAACGTTCCAAGGCCATTACGTCCTCTCACATATCCACTAAAGCCACCGATTAGTACACCTAATCCTATATCAAGGGCAGCCGCTACTAATCCAACTGTTAGTGATATTTTCCCTCCAGCCCAAGTACGCGCCCATATGTCTCTCCCTAAATCATCTGTTCCGAACCAATGCTCACTACTAGGTGGGAAGTTTGTTGCTTCTTTTACTTGTTCACTCGCAGTGAATGGCGTTAAACTTTCACCGATAAGAGAGAAAATAATAATTAGTAATAACGTTACTGTCCCTAAAACTGCGATTGGATTTGATACAAATTTACGAAATACTTCTTTCTTTCGGCTAATCGTTTGCTGATCTTTATTTATCGTTAATTCTTTCTTCTCTTCATTCGTTAATAACTCGTCATTAATTTCATAAGCCCCCATTTAAACATCCCCCTCCTTACGTAATAGAACGAATGCGCGGATCAACAATACGATGAATAATATCTGTAATAAAAATACATACAATTAATAGCGCACTATAGAAAATGGTCGTTCCCATAATCACCGGATAATCTCGATTAAAAATACTATCTACAAAATATTTTCCTAGACCAGGAATTGAAAAGATTTTTTCAATAACGAAAGTCCCTGTTAAAAGTCCAGCCATTAATGGGCCAACAAATGTAAGTACCGGAACAATCGCATTTCGAAGAGCATGTCTTATAATGATTTTCTTAATTGGTATACCTTTTGCTCTCGCTAGCTTAATATAATCACTCTGCAACACTTCAATCATATTAGAGCGAACAAATCTTGTAATAACCGCGATTGGCCCTAACGCTAATGCGAAGGAAGGTAATACAGTATGATCAAATGTTCCCCAAGACGCCACTGGTAGTAATTCAAATTTGATGGCGAATACTTGTATAAATAGTGGCGCTAAAATAAAACTAGGAATAGAAATACCAAGAATCGCAAGCAAGCTCACACTATAATCAATCAATTTCCCATGATATAGCGCCGCAAATGTACCTGCTACAATTCCGACTAACAACGAAATAACAAGTGCTTGTAGACCAATAATTGCCGATGGACCAAAGCCAGTTGTTATAATTTCTGATACACCTTGTCCGGTTGATTGAACAGATTCACCAAAATCAAAATGCACTACGCCATCTAAATAAGCAACATATTGATTCCATAACGGTTCATCAAGGTGATACTTCGCTCTCATGTTTTGGATCACTTCTTCAGGAAAGATTTTCGCATCTGATGAAAATGGATCTCCCGGAATAATATGCATAATTAGAAATGTCACTGTCGTAATAACCCATAGTGTGAACACCATAACCGATAATTTTTTAATTACATACACTTCAATAACCCCCTAAACACATGAATTTACTTTGTTTTATGAACGTACTTTTTTCCATTACTCCCTTTTCTCTTTTTAGAATACAAAAAGCCTTGATCTTAAAAAATAAGATCAAGGCTTAATAAACAAAGGCCCATCACTTATCTTTCAAGACTTGCTTGCTGGAATTAGCACGGTGTTCATCTTGCAGAACCCGCTGCTGAGGTGTCATAGGGCCAGTCCCTCTACCTCTCTGGATAAGTAAATTGCTATATTATTATTTGGTTCAAATTGTATATTTCGAATTATAATTCTGAAAAAATGAAAAGTCAATCAAATTGGATATATTTAGAAAAATCAGTTTTTAATAAGGGCGTTTATCTACATCGCAGTTTTTCGCTTATAATTAAAAAGAAATCATATTAAAGGAGTTATACGATGGATCCCTTACTTCTAGCGACTATAGGATTACCATTAACAATCGTCATACTCGTTATCATTGGTTTTTATAAACTCTTCATTAAAAAGAAAAGCATCACCTCTTTTTACACCCCCTTCGATAATATTACCGGACAAACTATTTCCGAATTTCACGAAGAGCAAAAAGTATTAGTATGCGAGGATGAAGATGGCGATGGTAAGAAGAAAAAATAACCTTGCATGCGCAAGGTTATTTTTTCGTTTCTTCCTGAAAACGTTTATAGTATGTCGATGCTGTTGAAAAATTAATTTCTATATCACGAATCAACGATGAATCTTCTTCTTTAGCTAACTTCTGTAATTTTTTCATCGCTTGTTCCGATTCATTTAAGAAACCAACATACATTTCATGTTCTTGTTCTTTCGACTTCGGTACATGAATTTCTTTACGCATATGATCTATATCTTCTAACATACCCGTTGTTACATTTTGCACGTCTTCCTTATATTTAGCATTAGTTATTTCCTTACCGCCCTTTTCTTTTGCCACTTCAAATAACTGTAACGCCTTATTAATTTCTTTATTTATTTTCGTATCATATTTTTCATGTACTGCGCTGTATTCTTTCATTTCTTCTGTTTGCTCAGTGGATTGCTCTACCTTTTCTTTCGGTTCTTTCGTATCTTTATTTCCATTACATCCTGCTAGAAGGATCATACTTCCCATTACAGCAATACCCAAAACCTTCTTCATCTCGAATTCTCCTTTTATCTACAGCTACTACTAATTATAGTTTCTTTTATCTCCACTTGTTATTATACCGAGAACACCCTACTTTTTACACTTAAGACGATATCTTAATATACATATCAACATTTTTGTCACAGTATCGTCACTTTATGCAAATAACTTTTGCATGAGTTATTTCAAAGAAATGAAAAAAAGAGCTGATTCAAAGAAATGTTTGAATCAGCTCTTTTTTATCAAGCTTCTAAATTCTGGTTTTGTTGCAGTTCAAACTGCTTTTCACTTCTTTTTGCCATAAATAAATAACATAACACAGCACCAATTTCACAAAGAGCTATAACACCCCCCATTGGTAATGCTGTATTACTTCCACCAATACCTACTAATGGTGCTACAAGTGCTCCTGAAATAAACTGTAATAAACCGAGTAAAGCTGATGCTGTTCCTGCTGCTTGTTTTTGATTTCTCATCGCTAACGAGAAGCCAGTTGTTGATACAACCCCAACACTTGATACAACAAGGAATAACGAGCATAAAACACCAATTAAGCCTATTCCTAATAAGATTGTAAGCAGTAACGATAAACCACCAACAGCAGCAATAATAATGCCAGAAACGAATAATGTTTTCTCATTCACTTTTCCTGCTAAACGGCCAGTAATTTGACTAGCAATAATAATACCGATACCGTTAATCGCAAAGAACAAACTAAACTGCTGTGGTGATGCCCCGTATATGTTTTGCAACACAAATGGTGAACCCGATATATAAGCAAACATTGCCGCTGTTACTAATCCTTGTGACAACGCATATCCCATAAACAAACGATCTTTCAGAAGTTTTCCGTACGTCGCCAACGTTCCTGATAAACCACCTGTTTCTCTTTCTTCCGGAGGCAATGTTTCCCGTAATACGAACGTAGCTGATATTAACATGAATACACTAATCGCCCCGAGAACGATGAAAACACCGCGCCATGTTGTAAACTGTAACAATTGTCCTCCAATAATCGGTGCCAAAATAGGTGCTGCTCCGTTTACTAACATGAGCAGCGAGAAAAACTTCGTCATTTCAGAACCTGAGTACATATCTCTTACCATTGCACGTGATATAACGATACCAGCAGACCCTGAAGCACCTTGTAAGAAACGTAAAAGTACTAAACTCCAAATAGATGGCGCAAAAGCACAAAGTAAGGAAGAAGCTACATAAATAATAAGAGCAATAATAAGAGGTTTGCGCCTTCCGTAAATATCACTAATTGAACCGACAAATAATTGTCCTACTGAAAGCCCAAGCAAACAAGCTGTAAGCGTAAGCTGGGCAAGAGATGCACCTGTTTGTAGATCATCCGTTAATTTCGGTAACGAAGGCAAATACATATCAATAGATAATGGCCCAATCGCCGTAAGTGTCCCTAATACAAGAATCATCCATAACCTGTTCATCTTTACAGGTTTATATATTTCGTGATTAACTTCATTCACTTTTTCCATTCACCCTTTCCTATATATGCCGAATCGTAACAATTATAGTTACAACATAAACATACGTCAAGTATAGTGCATTTTCCTGTTTTATACTGTAAAAAAAAAGCGATAGAAATTCTATCGCTTTACTTTTTCAAATTGCTATTTGTAAATTTAGATACGGAAGACATCGCCTCTCCTGTATCTAAATATGTGATTTGAATTGGATCTCCCACCTCTGTAAACATAGCATATGGGAATTTTTTTGCAGGTATCATAAATACTTTTTGTTCATTCTCTAACAGTACGTATACAATTGTATTTTCGCCTGATTTTTCTTTGTATACACGTTGTACAATACCTTCTTTTTGCGCTTCTTTTCCATTTGAAGTCGGTCTAAATGAATCTCCACTTCCGCTCAGCGCATTTTTATAATTCTCAAGTGCTTCTTTTTGCGTCGAGCCTGTTGCAAATATTTTTGCATTAGAAGCAGATATAACAGTATGAGCACGTACTAATCCCCCGTCATCGATAACCGGTACAATCCAAGAAGGTTTACCGTATACGTTATAAATAACCGGCATCGTCCCATGCCATTTCTCTCTCTTAAAGGAATTATCCACTACTTCTGTAGCAGCCGAACCATCCATAATGCCCTTTACTTCTTTTCCGTTATAGTAATACAACTTTCCTGTACGTGCGTCGACTAATGAATAACCGAGGGCAGAATCTACTCCTTCTTTCGGAGAGGTAAAGTCTGTAAAGTAATACAGTCTACCATCTTTTCCGAAGATTGGCGTAACGCCTTCCTTCGTCCCCCACTCAGTCGGAATCTTCATATCAGTTTGTGAGAATTTCGTATTCCAAAATCCGTGAATATATTTCCCAAAGTACGTATTTAACGTAGATGCTGTTTCATGATTTAATACACCATCAACGAATTTAGGCGCATTCCCTTTACCATATCGTTTCACATCACCCGTCTCTGCATCAACAACGACAACGCCTTCTACTTCAAACCCTGATCTTCCTGAAATAAACTCACCGTACGTCATTGTATAATACGGTTTCCCTTTATCATCAACTTCAAATTTTGGTTTCCCTTTAAAGATTAAATCTGGCTCTGCCTCTCGAACGACACGTTCTAATTTATTACCGAAAAACATGCTTGGTACATACTTCATTTTATAACCAAGATGTAATTTCGCTTCCGCATCAGGATTCGTACCTGACATCGTTACGTAACCTGGTATTGTTTCCGCTTTACGTGCTTTAAAAAATCCCGAAACTTCAATCGGCGCTACATACAAGGCTTCACCATTTACCATTTGTGGCGTTAATTCCCCTAGCTCAAAATAAGCTACTTTCGGAATATCACCAAATACCTTTTTCATTTTATTTTCCGCTGTTTTAGGCGGAACTGTAAACGGTTGGTCATTTTCAGTAAATGGTTCTGAAATATCTTTCTCTACCTTAACAACAGAATCATATTTCTTTTGCGAGATTACTATATCATGTAAATAACCAAAATAGCCGTAACTTACGAGTAAAACAAGCATTAGAAGTCCCTTTAAAGTACCTTCTAATTTCCCTACCTTCTCTTGTGAAAATAAGACAAGACCAATTAAAATCGCTACTGCAACAGAATAATGAGTAAGAATTGAATCTACCCGATCATCAATTAACCAAAAATATTCATAGATTGCAATACCTATCCAAAATAAAACAGGAATAACTAAAATAGATGATTTCTTACCCTTTACAACTTTCTCATTTCCTCCTTTATCCACCGCGCGAATTTTATTACCGCTTCTAGCCCATGGAATCAAAAACAAAGTGAGAATAGCTAAAATTATAAATTTCATCAAAGGCAATGTCCCCTTTTCTTTTGTCTTCTCCATAAGTATAACAAATAAAGGGTAATCAGGTAAAAATGGGTATGATTATATTTTTTTGCTACTTAATACAATTCCACTCACTGCATATAAAATAGATGCAATATAAAAGATGGTGCCAATCGTAAAGAAATCTACTAAATATCCTGTTGCAATAACTGCTACTGCTCCTCCAACCGATGTCCACACATGATATTTTCCAATCTCATAACCAGCTTTTTTCTGCTCTACCTTTCGTGCTAACGATGTCTTCTCCGTATTACGCTGCACAGCACCAAAAATACCCATTAAAATTTGGAGAATGTATACATGCCAAACTTCTGTTGCAATAGGAAAACAAAGCATTAATATAGCCATAGACCAAGCGTATACAATTAATAACTTTCTATCACCTACCCTATCAGAGATTCTTCCAACTAACGGATATACTAGAGCTGAAGTTAAGGCAAATAAACCGTAAGCCCAGCCAAATTGTGAGAAACTATTCCCAACATTTCGAAGCAATAGTATATAAAAAGGAAATACCATACTACCAGCCATCATAATAATGCTTTGTGAAGCTACAAATCTTCTATATGTCATTTGCTATACTCCTTATAAAATAAATTCACAAACCTTTCCTCTGGGTCTACTTCCTTCTTCTTCTGAAGGAATTCTTCTATGCGAGGATACGCTTTCTTTAGTTGCTCCTTTGCCGGATAAGAATAATACGGTAAATAATAACTTCCATTATGCTTTAAAGTAACATCTATCATCTTCTGAATGACCACTTTTGTTTTCTTTATTTCATCCTCAGAACGCCCTTGATTAATTAGAAGCACAAGCGCAAACATATCATCTTTCGCATAAGATAGCACCGCATTCTCATTCTTTTCTACATAGCGGATTGTAATGTTAAGAAGGTTTAATTCTTCTTCATTTAAAACACTTCGCAAATCATCTATATACTCTGCAAAACCATCTATCGGTACAAAGTACTCTTGTAAAACTTCGGTCAAGTTTGGATTATCGTATTCCATAAAAGCACTATCAGATCTCATTACGTTATTTCGAGTTTCGTACTTACCATCTGTACGTTCAAAATAACTTCTTTGTATATCCCAAAATGCGCCCTTTCCCCAGTCACTATAACGTGATAACCCGAGCAAAAATTTCGGCGCAGCTATAATATCTTCTTCTTTTAATTTGCTGTACTCTTTCAACTTATGTTGATCTTCTGCCAGTACATAATCTGTCACATACATTTCTTTTAAAAATGAATTTGGGGCAACAGAAATACGTGCTAAATGCATACGTATATTCTCGTCCCTTCGCACTTTATTCTTAAAGTATGAAGAGTATTCTTTATAATCTAGTACCTTCGTATGCGTTTCATACAATTCATCGTTTGTTAACTGTAGCGTCACATCTAAAATCACACCAAACAATCCGTATCCACCAATTACATACGGAAACAAATCAGCATTTTCTTTTCTACTTACATTACGCACCGTACCATCTGCCATTAACAATCTGAATGACTCTACTGTATCAATCAATGCTTCATGACGAATATCACGCCCATGTACATTTACACTTAATGAACCACCAACAGTAAAAATATTTTGAGATTGCATCACTTGAACTGCAAGACCATATGGATTGATTTTCTTTTGAATATCATTCCATGTGACACCGCTTTGTACCCTAATCCTCTTCTTCTCCGGATCGAATTCTAATATTTCATTATACCCTTTCATATCAAGCATCGTACCGTTCGGATAATACGTCTGCCCGCCTTGGCTATGTTGCATACCTGCAATAGAAATCTTCTCTCCAGAAACATTCGCATCTTGCACTAACTTTTTTAATGAACTTTCATCCTCAGCATTTTCAACACGTTTAATTTTCGTTGGAAGCAACTTTCCTACATCACTCATAATAGGATGATCCAGTTGCTCTTTGTATGTATATATAGATGTTGTGAGCAACACTGTATACGCTACAATTACAACTGCTATCTTTCTTTTTTTCAAATGGCACTCTCCTCTTCTAACGTTCTTCCTCTTCATATTGTACCTATTTTCCTACGAAGAAGGTATTAACAAAAAAGAGAGAGACCCTTTGTTTTAGGTCCCTCCCTCATCAAGACTGTTACTTTGCTACTGGCAATTGTATTGGCTCAAACTTTTCGTACGATGTATATTTTGCATTCGTAATAATGTGTGCCTTATCCTCACCATTACTACTCATAATCATATCTATCTTCGCTGATTCATATTTAAAATCTTTTGTAATGATATATTCTGCATCCACTTCTTCTATCTTTGCGTTTTGTGCTTGTAGCATTTTCTTCTGCGTTTCATCCATGCTAGCTAACATACTCTCTGTTTCTTGCCCTTTTAATATGAACTTCAGTTTATATTTGTCTCCGCTTTTCTCCATCTTCATTTTATCTAAAACTACTGCTGGCACTTCTAAATTATCTACAATATCTTGAGTTGCTTTCATTCCGCTAGCATTTAATTGCTCCTCCGGTACAGATATAACTTCTCCTGTATTAGGATTTTTCACCTGACCAGCAACTTTACCGTCCACAGCATAGACTACAACATCTGTACCAGAAACATTCATTTCAGAGCGAGAATTCTTTTTCTTTGGCTCTAATTGCATTTTAGCCTTTAGAATATTCATCTCTGTTCCTTCAGCTTTTATCCCTACATCATATGTCATCGTTACATTTTCCTCGTTTTTAAAAGCTTCATTCGCTTTCTTGAAAACATCCTTCGCTGCTAATTCCTTTTCTTTTTGTACCGATTCTTTTTTCGGTTCATCAGTTTTTGTTGTTTTCTCATTACTACACCCTGCACCTAAAATAACTGCAAGGACTAAACTAGAAGTTAAAATAAGTTTTTTCATAATTCCCCCTCCTTTCCAAAAGGATATCATCTATTTTCCTTTTAAATCCATATATTTTTAAATATTTCTATCTAATTTTATTCCTCTCATAACAACATGTTTCAAGAAACACTTAAATATGATGTAAAGAAAACAACTAAATTCAGGAGGTCATTATGAAAGCGATTATTTGCACAAAGTACGGACCACCTAATGTTCTCAAGCTCCAACATGTAAAAAAACCTACACCTAAAAAAAATGAAGTATTAGTGAAAATTCACGCAACAAGTGTAACGACTGGAGATTGTAGAATACGGGGCTTTAATAGCCCACTCTTATTTTGGGTTCCTATGCGGATCATATTAGGTTTCAGAAAACCGAGAAAACCTATACTCGGCGTAGAATTATCCGGGGAAATTGAAGAAGTAGGAACGGATGTAACTCTATTTAAAAAAGGAGACCAAGTTTTTGCATTAACAGAGCTTAATGTTGGTGGTTATGCAGAATATACATGTGTACATGAAAGTGGATTAGTAGCATTAAAACCTACCAATGTGACGTATGAAGAAGCTGCAGTTATTCCTTTTGGCGGAACTTCGGCATTACACTTCCTAAGAAAGGCCCGTATAAAAAGAGGGCAACAAGTGCTCATATACGGCGCATCTGGATCCGTAGGAACAGCTGCCGTACAACTTGCTAAATATTTCGGAGCGACCGTTACGGCTGTTTGTAGTAATTCAAATTTTGAACTAGTACAATCTTTAGGGGCTAATCACGTAATTGATTATACGAAAGAAGATTTTACAAAGCGAGATGAACGCTACGATATTATATTTGATGCAGTTGGAAAAATTAAAAAATCTCATTGCAAGAAAGCATTAACCGCTAACGGTAAATACGTGTCAGTCAATGGAATGATGGCAAAAGTAAGTAAAGAAGATATGTTTCTACTAAAAAAACTAACTGAAACAGAAAATCTAAAGCCTGTTATTGATAGAACTTACCCGTTAGAAGAAATTTCAGAGGCTCATACGTACGTAGAGATAGGACATAAAAAAGGTAATATTTCCATTACCTTAAAATAAAATATATTCAGAAAATAATGTTGACAATTCTTTTTGTAAGATTTACTATTAGTACCATATTTAAAAACTACATACACATACTCTTATCAAGAGTGGCGGAGGGACTGGCCCGATGATGCCCGGCAACCGAGCTTATAACGTATAAGCTAAGGTGCTAATTCCTGCAGAACGATTTTCGTTTTGGAAGATAAGAGAGGAACCTATTTCGTCTATTCGGCACCTCTCTTATTTTTGAGAGGTGCTTTTTATTTTGAAACGTATATTAAGGGGGAATTATAGATGAAAAAGGTATTATTAAGTATTGTAAGTGGAGCTGTATTATTGTTAGGTGCATGTGGTGCTAATTCTGATAAAGAGGTAAAAGCATTAGATGAGAAAAAGATTACCGTTGGTGTAACAGGCGGACCTCATGAACAAATTTTTGAGAAGGTGAAAGAAGTTGCAGCAAAAGATGGGCTCGAAATTGATGTAAAAGTATTTAATGATTACGTAGCACCGAACGTATCTTTAGATGAAAAAAGCCTTGATGTAAATAGCTATCAAACTAAATCTTATTTAGATGTATTTAAAGCCGAACGAAACATGAAATTAACTGAAGTATTTTCAACAGTAACATTCCCTATGGGCGTATATTCTAAAGACATAAAAGATGTAAAAGACTTAAAAGATGGCGACGCAATTGCTGTCCCAAACGATCCAACAAATGAACTTCGCGCTTTAAAGCTCTTTGAAAAAGCAGGCGTTTTAAAAGTTGATCCAAAGGCTACAGAAAAAGCGACTGCAAAAGATGTAATTGAAAATCCAAAAAACTTAAAGATTGTTGAATTAGAGGCATCTCAATTACCAACGCAGCTAAGTGAAGTGAAAGCAGCCGCAATTAACACGAACTTCGCATTAGGTGCAAAATTAAGTCCAGCGAAAGATTCTATTTTCCGCGAAGGAAAAGATTCACCATATGTGAACTGGGTTGTTGTTCGCACAGAGAACAAAGATGATGCAGTTGTAAATAAATTAAAGAAAGCTTATCAATCTAAAGAAGTAAAAGATTTCATTGAGAAAAAATTCGATGGTTCTGTTTTACCGTCTTGGTAGGAGCTGACTATAATGATTGAATTAAAAAACGTCTCCAAAGTATTTACAACAAAAAAAGGGAATGTTGAGGCTCTTAAATCTACTTCTCTTAAAGTAGAAAAGGGCGCGGTATTTGGAATCATTGGATATAGCGGTGCTGGTAAAAGTACATTAATTCGCTGTGTAAATTTATTAGAAAAACCAACGACAGGAAATATCATTGTAAACGATCAAGACTTAACAACCTTATCGACAAAAGAACTTGCAAAAGCGAGGCAAAAAATCGGCATGATTTTTCAAGGCTTCAATTTACTTAAAACCATTACCGTTTATGAAAACATCGCACTCCCCTTACGTCTATCTGGTCTGCCCAAAAATGAAATTGAAAAAAGGGTAGAAAAGTATTTACGCATTGTTGATCTCTTTAATAAAAAAGATGCCTATCCAAGTGAATTATCTGGTGGTCAAAAACAACGTGTAGCGATCGCTCGCGCACTATCTCATGAGCCTGAAGTTTTATTAAGTGATGAAGCAACGAGCGCATTAGATCCGGAAACGACCGATTCTATTCTTGATTTATTATTAAAGATTAATGAAGAAATCGGGATTACGATTTTACTAATTACACACGAAATGAACGTCATCCAGCGTATATGTGATCAAGTTGCCGTTATGGAACATGGAGCAGTAGTCGAAAGCGGGACTGTGAAAGATATTTTCACAAACCCACAACATGTAACAACGAAAAAATTTGTAAATAGCGCATTCGCAGCGAAGATTCCAGAAGAAGTACAGAAAGCGCTACAAAGCACTGGTGAGATCGTAACACTTTCATTTATAGGGACCCCTTCAGGGGAACCGGCATTAGCTGTCGCTACAAAACGTTTCCAAGTATATCCGAACATTCTATCCGGTAATATTACACAGCTAAAACATGAAGCATATGGGAAACTTGTCGTTCATATGCAAGGTGAAGAAAATGAAGTACACCGTGCTTTATCATTTTTACAAGAGCAAGGGATCATCGTAGAAGGAGGTAGAACTGATTATGGGAAACAAGTCCTTTTTGGATGAATGGGGTAACGTAATATGGGAAGCAACCATTCAAACATTTCAAATGACATCTATTTCACTACTTATCTCTATCCTTATTGCATTGCCACTTGGTGTCACACTTGTTTTAACGAGACCTGGTGGACAGCGAGAAAATAAAATTATCTATCCTATTCTTAATACAGTTATCAATATCATTCGCTCTCTTCCATTTATCATTCTATTATTCTTCATTTTACCTTTTACAAAGTTTCTAATGGGAACATCCATTGGTGTGCAAGGTGTTATCGTACCACTTGTCGTATTCACAGCCCCTTACATCGCACGTTTAATGGAAACTGCTTTATTAGAAGTAGATCGCGGCGTCATTGAAGCATATCAAGCAATGGGAGTCTCTACTATAAAAATTATTTGGCACGTCATGGTTAAAGAAGCTCGCCCTTCTCTTGTACTCGGATTAACAATCGCAACAATTGGCTTAATTGGTGCAACAGCAATGGCCGGACTTGTAGGTGCTGGCGGGCTAGGGGACTTGGCATATCGCTTCGGGCACTTACGCTACGAACCTGAAGTGATGTATGCAACAGTCTTTATTTTAATTATCCTCGTTCAAGGATTGCAGTCTTTAGGAAATGGTGTTGCACGAAGATTGAAGAAAGATTAAAAAAGAAGGTATCTCACCAGGGTGAGATACCTTCTTTTTATCCCGCTATTTGTGGGCAGTAAGACCCCCACTGATTAAAGTTTCACTTTATCTTTTAAATCCACCTTCTGAATGAATAACTTGCCCAGTAATCCACTCTGCTTCTTCACTTACTAAAAACTTAATTAGCCTTGCTGCATCCTTTGGCTCACCAATTCTACCAAAAGGAAACATCGGTCTTAATCCTTGTTTTATCTCTTCAGTCATCCACCCTGTATCGGTTGGACCTGGATTAATTGCATTCACCGTTATTCCTAAATGGGCCACTTCTGCTGACAACGTACTAGTAAGAGCATCAATAGCTCCCTTCGTTGTTGCATACGCTAACTCCCCGGCCATAGGCCCTTTAAATTGTCCCGAAGTAATATTAACGATTCTACCACCGGACTTCTTCTTGAATCCACGTGCAAACTCACTACTTAACAATGTAGTCCCACGAACATTTACCATGTAATGCTTATCCAACTCTTCGGCAGTCAAATTAGAGAAATCATTATTCGTAGAATACGCTGCATTATTAATTAATATATGGGGGTACCCTAATTGTTCAGTAACTTTATTTATAAGCTGCTTTGATGCATCATTCCGAGTTAAATCTAACTCCGTACTTGATACTTTAACACCGTTTTGTAACAGCTCTTCTTTTAATTGTATTTGTTCATTTTGATCAACGCCCCAAGGCATCTCTTTATCATAATTCATCCAATACGTAAAAAATATATCGTATCCGGCCCCAGCTAATTCTTTACAAATAGCTGCCCCTATACCATCTAGACGACTAACACCTGTAACAACTGCTACTTTATTTTTTAATTGATTCATCATATACTCCTCCAAATTAAAGGCCGCATATTTTATATAAGAGATATAAACTTTCCCGTCAAAAAAGACAGATACATAAAATAGGCATCTATCCTTACAAAAGGGATGTACAGGCCAAATATGCAGTCCTTGAATGATTTACAGATAGCTAAATAACCCCTCACTTATGAGAGAAAAATTCATCTATCTAAATTCTAATCATTACAAGTTCATCCACATATCGAGTCTTTGTCCCCTTTCCATATATCTCTGTTTCTATCATACCAATATGATGTAATATTTCAAATGATAAAAAAATAAAAACCGATATTCCATGATGAACTTCTATTAACTTTATTATATTATAATATCCAAATAATAAAAATAATCAGAAAAAATACTGGTAAATATTGACTAACCTTCTTATAATAAAACGTGGGGCTAATGTGAGAGTTTAGTTTTAAACAAATAGGGGGAAGAAACATGTCAAAAAAATTACTTTCTTTATTTTCTACAATAATTGTAGCAGCTTTTGTAATAACTGGCTGCGGTCAAAGCGATACGACAAATAAAGAACAAAAAGAAACTGCAAGCAAAGAAAGCAAAACAGAAAAAACGGATACAGCGAAAGAAAATAAACCTGAAGAAAAAAAATCAGAAGATAAAAAAACTGAAGCTACAGCTACTAGCTCAAGCGATTATTCCAAGCTGATTTCCTATATGGAAAAAGAAACAGGTGGTAAAACAAAAGTTCTTTTTGAAAATAAGGAACCACAAGTACATAAAGCTGAAGATATTTCAGTATCAATGAATAGTTATACATTAGTTGAATTAAATGGCTTCCATACAGACTTCAACATTCCATTTAACCGTCAAACAGAGGGCGGGGTTATTCTTGTGAACTATAGCGTAAAAAATAGTTCAGCTAAAGATATCTATTATATGCCAGCATTGGACATGTCGTTTACTGGTGCGCAGAAAGTATATAGTAACTATAAAGATTTAATTCCAAAAGAAGATCAGCTACCAACTAAGCTTGCTCCAACGAATGATTACTTAGTAAAAGCAGGAGAAACTATTTCTGGTTATATCGCTTATCCGTTTGGAAAAGATGATTTAGCGAAAATTTCAAGTCTCTCAACAGTCTCAGTCACAGTTCCAACTGCACAAGCTAATAAAGGGAAATTTGATGCCCCAATCGGAAGCCCTGGAAACTTTTCATTAAGTTTAAACGCTCAAGGCGCTGAAAAGGTTGCAGCAGATAAAACTTTCTACCAAGATAAAGCTACCGCTAATAACATGGGCGATAAAAAAATGTTAAAAGAACAATCCGGTATTAATAACAGTCAAGAATTAGGTGCTGTCAACGTTACATTAGATGGATATCAATTTGCTCAATTCACGCCAAACTCTGTCGAGGCTCCACGATTTGCAAATTTCAAAAATGGTATTGTTCTTTTAACAGTCAAATTCAAACTTGATAACAAAGATACGCAAGACGTCGCACTATCTCCTATAAGCTCTACATTAAGAGTTAATGATGGTACACAATATACAATTAGCGAAGGTATGCTATTAAATTACGACTATAATGCTTCCGTTAAAACCGGAACGTCTGGAGAGTTACTACAAGTATATACATTAGATCAAGAGCAGTATGAAAAAATTTGGAAAGACAAAAGCTTTGAGATTGAGTTAGGACCTATGAGAAATAAAGAGGCAAAAGATATTTCACAAGGTAAAAAAGCTAAATTTACATTACCTAAATAAATTGCTGAATATATAATAAGAAAAGAGCCTGAATACAGGCTCTTTTCTTATTTATGCCAAACTTAAACCCTTAGCGAACCACGAAAACCTCTGGCAGCATAATAGGAATCTGCTCCATTGTGATACACGAAAACGTGTCCGAAGCGATAATCACAAAAAAGTGCACCACCGAGTTCCCTAATATCTGAAGGTGTTTGTACCCAGCTCGATGATTTCATGTCAAAATCTCCAAGTTGTTGCAACTCTCGATATTGTTCTTCAGTTAATAGTTCAATACCCATAGCGGTTGCCACATCAATAGCGTTATTTTCTGGTTTATGTTTTTTTCTTGATTCTAACGCTTCAAGATCATAACAAAGGCTTCTGCGGCCTTTAGGACTCTCCTTTGAACAATCGCAGAAAATATACTCGTCCTTCTCTTTGTCATACCCAACAACATCCGGTTCACCGCCAGTCACTTCCATTTCGTTAAGTGACCATAATTTTTCAGGATTAGCATCCAGCTTTTCCTCGATTTTAATCCATTCAAGACCTTCATGGCGGTTCATATTCTTCTCAAAGCGAGCTTTCAATACTTTGAATAACTCTTCACGTTGTTCTACTGGCAAATCATTTTTATTCCCTGTCATATTAGTCCTCCATATTATGTTTCCTTATAATCATTTAAGTATATGTTTCAAAATAAATCTTCTCAATAATTGTTTGAATGCAGTTTACAATAAATTATATAATTTATTAAATCTCTTTTTCAACAATCTGACCTTTTAACGAAACATCTTATTGTCACTCAACAGTCCCTCGATTTTTTAATTTCAGATGCTCTTTTTCGCTATAAAAACACATGGAAATCATAGAGCTGCAATTACAGGATAAATAAGAAAAAAGCTTCCTTATGTATCCTCCGAGTATATCCATTATAAAACCCTAAAATCTTTCATACTTTCTCCAAGAATATAGTGTGAAAACCACATCAAATTCTGCTTCATAATAGCCACGTTAGTTCCTGGCTGATTAGGACTATATGCCATTCCTTTAAATATAATTAATTCTGTATCAACTTCCATATCCTTTAACCCTTGATATAGCTCATATGCATTTGTAGTTGGAATTCTTGCATCCTTTTCACCATGTTGGATTAAGGTGGGCGTACAGGCTGATTTAATATATGTCATTGGTGATGTTTTCATATATATATCTGGATCATCCCATGGATTATTTCCTAAATACATCCTAATGAAGTAAGGGATATCTGTATGTACATAATGGGTACTCCAGTTAGTAATTCCACCTCCAACTGAAATAGCTTTAAATCTACTACTAAATGTAGAACAGAAAGCTGATATATATCCCCCGTTACTCCATCCCATAACCCCTACTCTATCTTTATCTACTATCCCTTGATCAACAAGTTTATCCACTCCAGATATAACATCATCGTAGTCAGCGATTCCCTGTTTTCTATAGTTTGCTTTTAAGAATTCATTACCATAACCAGAACTTCCTCTGTAGTTTGGCTCTAAAACTATAAAGCCCTTTTCGATAAACTGTTCAATAGGATATTTCTCATTAAAACAGTCTGAAAATATCGGAAAGGATGCCCAAGCCGGACCGCCGTGAATTACTACTAATAAAGGATATTTTTTATTAGTGTCAAACTCTACCGGCGTTGATAAAACACCTTCTATTTCAAGACCCTCATTACTTTTCCATGAGATGATTTCCCTGTTACTTTTAAGTTTCCCTTTGAAAAAGCTATTTTCATCCGTTATTTTTTTGTCGTCTAAATAGATTTCAAAAGTTTCATTTGTTATAGCCTTATTGTAGGATATATGTTTTCCATCCTTTGTTATAGAAGCATCCATTATAAAGCCATCTACTTTTTCGCTTAATATTTCCACAGTGCCATCTTCAGCTAGCAATCCAATAAGATAATTCGTTTTATCCTGCCATCTAATTAAAATCCCTTTAGCTGTCCACTGTAATGGCATAACCGTACTATCAAAGTTTGTTAGAGGCTGAATTACCCCTCCAATATTCATATCATATATCTCTAATGTACTTTCTTGTATATGGTTTCTATAGTAATCCCTCTCTCTTATGCTTGCTGAGTAACAGATTTTGCTGCCCTCAGGAGAAAAACAAACGCTCCCGCCCAACAACTTATCTACATTCATCTTTTGTAGTTCCCTAGCTTCAACATCTAATATGTATAGATCACCATTCATATAATCGTTTAGGCTTGGTGTAGCCATAAATACAACCTTTTTCCCGTCATTTGAAATATCAAATTCATGGATATGAAAATCCTTCCCATCAGTTAGTTGATACACAACTCTGTTTTCATGTTCATATTCATCATTTTGTATCACTTTTTCTATTTCAATGTAATATAAACAATTGTGCTCGTGTTCCTTACCTATATGTTGAAAATCCCCATATCGTTCCTTACGTTTCTTTATCTCCTCACATTCTTTTGACTGCGCAACATAATAAAAACCCTTTCCAGTAGGCTCCCATTTAAAATTACTGACTCCTTCTTTCTCATCAGTAATTTGAACCCCGTCATAACCATCTATTGATTTAACAAAGATTTGATTTTTCTTATTACCCCCGTCACCAACTGGGCTAAGGTATGCGATATCCCTAGAATTTGGAGACCATAACGGGCATGTACTATCTATATCCCCATTTGTTAATGGGTAACTCTGTCCCTTATCTTTTTCATATATCCATACATGATTCCTATATGTATTGTCTTTCCAATTAGCCGTCTTCTTTATAAATGCTACGTTTTTTCCATCATCACTTATGTTTGTATCTGATAAGGTTGGTAATGAAATAATCTCTTCTATACTTAAATATGTTTTTTCATTTATTTGCATTAATAAGCCCCCTCGTAATGTCTAATAATCTATCGTCTCTTCCTGTGTAATAAAGGAAATTGTTCACGAATACCTAAAAATGATAACAGAAAATTCAGATAAACAAAAGTAGTTCCTTTCCAAATCCGATAAAGTGAAACTTTAATCAGTGGGGATTCTATCCATCCCCACAGCTAGTTCCTCGCCCCTCTTTAATCCATTTATCGATTTTAGATGTTCTTTTTCTTTTGGACACAAAAACACCCCTTTAGATAAAAATATCCAAAGGGGTGAAGTTTCACAAATTTATTTCAAATCTACCAACCTCTACTCAACCGTAACAGACTTAGCTAAGTTACGTGGCTTATCAACGTCACACTCGCGGTGAAGTGCTGCGTAGTATGAGATAAGTTGTAATGGAATAACTGCTACTAGCGGTGCTAGTGCTTCGTGTACAGCTGGTAATACGAAGCTATCGCCTTCCATTTCTAAGCCTTTCATTGAGATGATACATGGGTTAGCTCCGCGTGCTACTACTTCTTTCACGTTACCACGAATTCCAAGGTTTACGTGCTCTTGTGTAGCAAGTGCGATAACCGGTGTACCGTTTTCGATTAAGGCGATTGTACCGTGTTTTAATTCTCCTCCAGCAAATCCTTCTGCTTGGATGTAAGAGATTTCTTTTAGTTTTAACGCACCTTCTAAACCTACGAAGAAGTCTACGCTACGTCCGATGAAGAAGCAGTTACGCGTTGTTGCTAAAAATTGTTTTGCTAATGCGTCCATTTCTTCTTTTTGATCACAAAGTACTACCATTGCGTTTGCTACAAGTCCTAACTCCTGTGTTAAATCAAAATCAAGAACTTCACCTTTCGCTTTTGCAATGTCAGCCGCTAAGATTGAAAGTACTGCAAGCTGAGCTGTGTATGCTTTCGTCGATGCAACTGCGATTTCTGGTCCTGCGTATAACGGAAGTGTATAATCAGCTTCACGAGAAAGCGTAGAACCAGGTACGTTCGTAATCGTTAATGCTTTATGACCCATTTCATTTGTTTGCACAAGTACTGCACGGCTATCAGCTGTTTCACCACTTTGTGAGATGTAAATGAAGAATGGTCTTTCTGTTAATAATGGCATGTTATAAGAGAATTCACTTGCTACGTGTACTTCAACTGGTACTTTCGCAAATTTCTCAATGAATTGCTTTCCAACAAGACCTGCATGATAGCTTGTTCCGCATGCAATGATATAAATACGATCGCTATCTAAGATTGCATTACGGATATCTGCATCCAGTTCAATCTCGCCATTTTCACCTTGGTACTTTTGAATAATATTACGGATTACAAGTGGTTGCTCATCGATTTCTTTTAGCATGAAATGAGGATATGTTCCTTTTTCAATATCACTTGCGTCTAATTCCGCTGTATAAGGTGCACGTTCAATCGTTTCACCTTGTAAGTTTTTAATTGTAATACTTTCTTTCGTTACAATTACGATTTCTTTATCCATTAACTCGATAAATTGATCTGTAACTTGTAACATCGCCATAGCGTCGCTCGCCACAACATTAAAGTTGTCACCAACACCTACTAATAGCGGGCTTTTGTTTTTAGCAACATAAATCATGTTTGGATTTTCAGCATCAAGTAGTCCGATTGCGTAAGAACCATGTAAAAGAGATAACGTGTTACGGAATGCTTCTTCTACACTTAGTCCTGTGCTTACTTGTTGTTCCATAAGCTGCACGATAATTTCTGTATCTGTTTCACTTACGAACGTTACATCTTGTAAATATTCTTTTTTCACTAATTCATAGTTTTCAATTACACCGTTATGAACTAATGTAAAACGCTTTGATGTACTTTGATGCGGATGCGCGTTTACTTTGCTTGGAACACCGTGTGTAGCCCAGCGTGTGTGACCGATTCCCACACTTGCTGCTACATTCTCCTCTACGACTTCGCGAAGTTTTGCAATACGGCCTTTTTCTTTGTATACAACAACACCGTTCTCTGCTTGTACTGCAATACCTGCTGAATCATATCCACGATATTCTAGCTTTTCTAAACCTTTTAATAAAATTTCCTTTGCATCTTGCTCTCCAATAAATCCTACGATTCCACACATGTTTAGTCGCCGTTACAAATGCTTACACTGCTCTGCGAACATGTAACGACATAGTCCGATACCATTTTTATTTGTACTAAAAAAAAACGGATTACATATTGCTAGCCCTGTAAGCTTGTAACGGCTTTCACCTTCCTCTCGATTGGGTTAAAGTCCGTATATACTTATACAGCTAGTATTCATCCGTTCCTTTTCTCTCATCACACTTTCACCTTTGTCCACTAAGTCACCTTAATGTTTTAAGCAAAAGTTTGCGGTTGTGATGAACAACCGGGAGTCATCCGCCGAAATCTCGATAAAACTCCACCTCGTCAACTACACTACTTGTAGCTCTGGCGCTTTTATAATTTACAATATTTACTTTGAGAAAAAGAACAAGACCATCTTATAACAAACATGATAAACCCGTCAATGAAATTTTTTTCATCGTCTATAAAACATATGAAAAAGGAGCACTTCTTGTGCTCCTTTTCAATAAATTCATTGAATTATTCAGCGCCAACTTCAGCTTTAACAACTTCTACAATGCGGTGTACATATCCATCACAAACTTCTTGTGTTGGTGCTTCTGCCATTACACGAATAAGCGGTTCTGTTCCAGATGGACGAACAAGAATACGACCGTCGCCGTTCATTTCTTCCTCTACAACACGAATAATTTCTTTGATTTTTTCATTTTCTAATGCTAATTTTTTATCTGTTACACGAACATTTACTAGTAATTGTGGGAATTTTGTCATCTCACCTGCAAGCTCAGATAATGGCTTTTTCGTCATTTTCATGATGTTTACAAGTTGAAGTGCACTTAACATTCCATCACCAGTTGTAATGTAATCAAGTAAAATAATGTGACCTGATTGTTCTCCGCCCAGGTTATATCCACCACGTTTCATTTCTTCCATTACGTAGCGGTCACCAACTGCTGTTTTATCACTTGTAATACTGTTTGCTTCAAGTGCTTTATAGAAACCTAAGTTACTCATAACTGTTGAAACAACTGTATTATGTTTTAATTGACCAGTTTCTTTCATGTACTTCGCGCAAATAAACATAATTTGATCGCCATCAACGATGTTTCCTTTTTCATCTACAGCGATTAAACGGTCGCCATCACCATCAAAAGCAAGTCCGATATCAGCACCTTTTTCTTTTACTAATTCAGCTAAGACTTCTGGATGTGTAGATCCTACACCTTCGTTAATATTCATACCGTTTGGAGAAGTTCCCATCGTTGAAATATCAGCTTCTAAGTCTGCAAATAAGTATGGAGCTAAAGAAGAAGTCGCACCGTGTGCGCAATCTAAAGCGATATGTAAACCAGAGAAATCTTCCTCTACAGTTTGTTTAATGTATTGTAAATATTTTTGTCCACCTTCAAAGTAATCGCTCACTTGGCCAAGGTTAGTACCTGTTGGACGTGGTAACTCGTCAACTTCTTTGTCTAATAATGCTTCAATTTCTGCTTCTTGCTCATCTGTTAATTTGAAACCATCTGAACCGAAGAACTTAATTCCATTATCTTGTACTGGATTATGAGATGCAGAAATCATAACACCCGCTTGTGCATCTAAAGCTTTTGTTAAATAAGCCACACCTGGTGTAGAAATAACACCAAGACGCATTACTTCTGCTCCAGTTGATAATAGACCTGCTACTAAAGCTCCTTCTAACATATGTCCAGATACACGTGTATCACGGCCAATAATTACTTTTGGACGATCTGTATCTTTTGTTAATACATAGCCGCCAAAACGTCCAATTTTGAATGCTAATTCAGGTGTTAATTCCTTATTTGCAACCCCGCGTACTCCGTCTGTACCAAAATATTTACCCATTATTATTCGCTCCTTTTTCCTGCTCTTTTTGATTATCTTCTGTTGGTTCTTGGCTCGTTTCTTGGCCATTTTCTTTATCTTTATCTTTTTCCTGATCCTTTTCTGGATCAGATTCAGGATTTTTTGGTTTTTCAGTTTGATTTTCTTGATTGTTTTTTGAATCTGGTTGTTCAATATCACCCTGTACTTCTTTATCTGGCTTTTCTTTCTTCACAATTGTGACTTTAGCACTTTTTTGTTTTGCTTCTATCGAAATATTACCAGGACCGCTCACTTGAATAGAAACATCATTCGTCCCCGGAGATACATTTTGCAGATTAATCGCAGCTGTTATTTGAGCAGCTGTTATTTTATCTACTATACTTGCTTCTCCTGAAATATCAACGCTTATCTTTCCATCTTGTGGCGAAAGTAGCTGAGCAGTAACATCATTCGGAATTCCACTTTTTTGAATCGGGATACCATCAATAGTTTTACTTTTCGTTTGTTTTACCTTTTGTACCCCTATGGAAACCTTCACTTGATTTGGTTTTGCACTTGTTACACCTTTTGGCAATAAAACAGAGGCATCGAATGTTGTAGAATCCGTCAATTGACTAAGATCTACCTCGATCCCCTCTATAGATTGTATATTATCCAAAATGTCTTTTGGACCTGCTATCGTTACTTCTTTTGGTTCAACACTAATATTTGTAACAGCTAAACCTTCTGGTAAATTCCCTTTTTTCGAATATGTTAAAGGAACTGTTTTTTCAGTATTATTGGCTGTAGTTTGCGTTGCCACATTCAACGTTACACTAATCTTAGATGGACTTGTTCTTACATTTAAACGTTTTCCTTCTTTATTGTATAATGTAACTTCGGGCGTTTTTGTAACAGTTTTATTAACACCTTTTAAATCAACATACGCTTTGGCAGATGAAATGCTTTCAATTTCTTCTTTCGTCCCAACTACCTCAACAGTATCCGGTTTAAGGCTTGATTTTTCGAGAGTAGCCCCCGCTGGCATTTGATCCTCATTTGATAATTTCAAATCTACATGAACATATTTTCTCGCCTTTTCATGAAGAGTAACTTTAATTGTTGATGGCTGAACTGTTCCTTTCACATCATCTGGAAGCCCGTTCGTTTTTAAAGAAATCTCATAAGTTCCCTTTGGACTATCTCGCAAATCAATTGGTATGTCAAATTGTTTTTTTGCTTTTGCTGTAGCAACTGCTGATTTTGGGCCTTCTAACTTCACCTTAACGCCCTCTGCTGGAATACCACTTACAATATATTTCTCCTCATCATACTTAAGATTAATCTCATAATTAGTTAATGTTTCTTTCGTATCATTTGCAAAAGGTAATATACCTGATGTCGTATTTTTTTCAGTTAACGTCGCTGACATAAAAAGCATACACGCCAATAGTAATGAGATCCCTTTTAAAAACCAATGATTCTCCATTAACTTATCCATGACGCTTTCTCCTCCAATTCCATAAAGACGAAGAAGTCGTTTTTTCGTTTCCACTAAATTCAGCTAATAACATATCCTTCAGCTGTTCTGTCTTCAAATCACGATGCAACTTACCATTTTTCGTTAAAGAAATTTGACCAGTTTCTTCAGACACAACTACTGTAATACTATCAGTAACTTCACTAACTCCCATTGCAGCACGATGTCTAGTTCCTAATTCTTTAGAAATAAACGGACTTTCTGATAATGGAAGATAGCATGCTGCTGCTTTAATTGTACTTCCTTGCATAATTACCGCTCCGTCATGAAGAGGTGTATTTGGAATAAAAATATTAATAAGTAATTCTGATGACACATTTGCGTTCAGCGGAATACCCGTTTCCACATAATCACCCATACCGGTCTCTTTTGATAAAGTAATTAATGCACCAATTCTACGTTTTCCCATATATTCCGTTGCTTTCGCTATCGCTGTTGCAACAATTTCAGGTTCATCGTCCTCGTGAGTTCCCACACGCGAAAACAAGCTACCTCGTCCTAGCTGCTCAAGTGCTCTTCGCAATTCTGGCTGAAAGATAATAATAACAGCTAAGAATCCCC
The DNA here is from genome assembly GCF_030348325.1 of Bacillus hominis. Taxonomy (NCBI): domain Bacteria; kingdom Bacillati; phylum Bacillota; class Bacilli; order Caryophanales; family Bacillaceae; genus Bacillus; species Bacillus hominis. The sequence goes on along the minus strand of NZ_JAUCFS010000005.1, from coordinate 159,558 downwards.
ACGTTAATACTTGTTCCGTTAGCCAATATAGCGTATGCAATTCAAGTAAAATACTGATCATCCGGACGACAATAATAACTGTAATACCTTTTAAAAGTTGAACAGCCTTCGTACCCCGGATTATAAGAATTAGCTTATATATAATAAACCATACAACAGCAATATCTAATGCCGTACTAAGATATTTCAAAATGGTCGTATCTTCAAAAGGCATGCTAACCCTTCCTCCTACTTACGAGCAATTCTATCCATATATTGAAATATTGTTTTATGCTCTATCTGTATGTATTTCCAACAACTAGTTAATTATACCATACATGAAACAAACGACAATTACAAACGACCTCCTTCGGCCTAAATTGGTAAGATGTCAAACTTTCTTACCCTACAGTACAGTATAATATAAGTCATTATTATACGCTTATTTTCAAATAAAAAAAGCAACTTCTCAGTTGCTTTTCTTACATTTATTTTAGTTTTTCACCGAACAAAGACCCCATTAAAGCAACCGCTGTTGTTGCTGTTCTGTTTCTCTCATCTAAAATCGTATTTACTTCAACAAATTCAGCAGATGTAACAATATCAGCTTCTGCTAACATTTCCATCGCTAAGTGGCTTTCACGATACGATAGACCACCAATTACAGGCGTCCCAACTCCTGGTGCATCATGAGGATCAAGACCATCTAAATCTAATGATAAATGAACACCGTCAGTATGAGATAAGTAAGCAATTGTTTCTTCCATAACAGCCGTCATACCCATACGATCAATTTCATGCATTGAAAATACTTTAATGCCTTCATTACGAATAAAGTCTTTTTCCCCTTCATCTAATGCACGTGCACCGATAATTACAACGTTCTCTTTTTTCACTTTCGGGTATGCCCCATATAAGTCTACAAGTGAAGAATGTCCATAACCTAAACTTGCAGCAAGTGACATACCGTGAATATTTCCTGATGGTGAAGTTTCTTCTGTATTTAAATCACCGTGTGCATCATACCAAATAACACCTAAATTTTTATAATGTTTCGCTACACCAGCTAACGTACCGATAGCAATACTATGATCGCCGCCCAATACAAGTGGAAAACGACCTTCTTCTATAATATTATCAACCTTACTTGCTAATTCATTACATACAGTTGCAACTTGTGTAAGGTTTCTTAACTTTGTATTTTCATCTATTTCTTTTTCTCTCTCTATACATATATCTCCCATATCTTTTACGTTATATCCAATTTCTTCGATTCTTTCAATTACCCCTGCATAACGGATCGCGCTTGGTCCCATATCAACCCCACGACGCATCTGTCCTAAATCCATTGGAACTCCAATAACTGAGATTTCTTTTTTCATAGATAGTATCCCCCTTTTATGCCTTCACTAAATATTTTAAATCTTTTTTATAGTCTGACTCAACTCGACATTTTTCTGCATGGATATACATTTTATTCACTTATATTTACGTTGGAATCCCAATTTTCAAACTGTTCTATGTATAAACTTAACTTAATGAACCAACTAACTTTTCTATCAGCTAATATTTTTATGAGTGCTTTTCTCCATCACCATCTAGGATTACACAAAATATTCTCAAATAACTGGATTAAAAAACACTTCTATATTTAGAAGCGTTTTTCTGATGCTAGTTTCCACACTGCTGCAATATTTTTTGCTGTCATTTCGATATTCTCTTCTGCCGCTTTATATGCTTCTTCTAATGTCATTGGACTGGCTGTAATACTAAACACTGCATCAATTCCCTTTTCATAAACAATTGTATAGTTCGGAGATACAGATCCACCAATAGCAATTACAGGAATATGACGACATTTCGCCCGCTTCGCGACACCAACAGGAGCTTTTCCATAAGCTGTTTGTTCATCTATTCTTCCCTCACCAGTTACAATAAGATCGGCACCTTCTATACACTTATCAAAATTTGTATAATCTAATACAATTTCAATCCCTTTTCTTAGCTGTCCCTTTAGCACTGCAACGACAGCGGCTCCCATTCCTCCAGCTGCCCCCGCACCTGGTATTTCAGATACATCAAAAGACACATGTTGTTTAAGTATATTAGCATAATGTTTTAAATTCTCATCTAGCTCTTTCATCATCTCTACATTCGCACCTTTTTGCCTCGCAAATATAAAAGATGCCCCGCTCAGTCCAACTAAAGGGTTATCTACATCACATGCTGCTTCTAACTTTATATCCTCCAGGCGTGAATCAATCCTAGAAAGGTCAACAGTGGTTATCAAATGCAATGTCCCTCCAGAGGGTTCTATTACCTCACCTTTCCTATTTATAAATCTTGCGCCTAAGGCAGATAGCATACCAGCCCCACCATCATTTGTAGCACTTCCTCCAAGCCCTAAAATAATGTGTTTAGCTCCTTGATCTAATGCATGTAATATAAGTTCGCCTGTCCCTTTTGTCGTTGTAATAAGCGGGTTTCTCTTTTCAATTGGAACGTGTTGTAATCCTGATGCTGCTGCCATTTCAATAAATGCTGTCTTCTTATCCTTAGACATACCATAAAAGGCTTGCACGCTCCCTCCAAGCGGTCCTGTCACACTAAGTGTTATAATTCTCCCCATTGTAGCACCAACAAGAGATTCAACCGTTCCTTCGCCTCCATCTCCAATTGGTACTTTAACATACTCTGCTTTAGGAAAAATTGCTGCAAAGCCTCTTTCAATAGCTTCACATACCTCTATAGCTTTCAGGCTTTCTTTATATGAATCCGATGCAATGACAACTTTCATAATTACCTCCCCCTTATTCAATCCTTTTTTTCATTCTAAACGATATACGGAAAAGTTTCCTTTTGGAATGGAATTTAAACACAAAAAAAGCTTACATCATTTGATGTAAGCTTTCCCCATTTATATGGAGCCTAGCGGGATCGAACCGCTGACCTCCTGCGTGCAAGGCAGGCGCTCTCCCAGCTGAGCTAAGGCCCCTTAGTAATTAAGCGGAAGACGGGATTCGAACCCGCGACCCCAACCTTGGCAAGGTTGTATTCTACCACTGAACTACTTCCGCGAAAATGGTGAGCCATGAAGGATTCGAACCTTCGACCCTCTGATTAAAAGTCAGATGCTCTACCAACTGAGCTAATGGCTCGTAAATGGCTGGGCTAGCTGGATTCGAACCAGCGCATGACGGAGTCAAAGTCCGTTGCCTTACCGCTTGGCTATAGCCCATTAATATTTACTAGTATGGTTATCTTTTCAAAAAAATAAACCCTTTCAGGTTATTTTAAAGAAAATGGTGGAGGGGGGCAGATTCGAACTGCCGAACCCGAAGGAGCGGATTTACAGTCCGCCGCGTTTAGCCACTTCGCTACCCCTCCGACATTTAAAAATATATGGTGGAGGATGACGGGATCGAACCGCCGACCCCCTGCTTGTAAGGCAGGTGCTCTCCCAGCTGAGCTAATCCTCCAAAAGTGATGACCCGTACGGGATTCGAACCCGTGTTACCGCCGTGAAAGGGCGGTGTCTTAACCACTTGACCAACGGGCCAAAAAATAAAAAATTTTCCCAAGCTTCCAACCGGGCTTGAACCGGTGACCTCTTCCTTACCATGGAAGTACTCTACCAGCTGAGCTATGGAAGCATAATGGCTCCGCAGGTAGGAATCGAACCTACGACCGATCGGTTAACAGCCGATAGCTCTACCGCTGAGCTACTGCGGAACAATATAAGCCTGGCAACGTCCTACTCTCACAGGGACAAGGTCCCAACTACCATCGGCGCTAGAGAGCTTAACTTCCGTGTTCGGTATGGGAACGGGTGTGACCTCTCTGCCATCATTACCAGACTTTTATCATTATACACATTCTTTTCAGAATGTCAAAAGGAATTTTAAATATATATTCCTTCAAAACTAGATAACATTGCTACATATTATATGGTTAAGTCCTCGATCTATTAGTATTCGTCAGCTCCACATGTCACCATGCTTCCACCTCGAACCTATCAACCTGATCATCTTTCAGGGATCTTACTAGCTTACGCTATGGGAAATCTCATCTTGAGGGGGGCTTCATGCTTAGATGCTTTCAGCACTTATCCCTTCCGCACATAGCTACCCAGCTATGCCCTTGGCAGAACAACTGGTACACCAGCGGTGCGTCCATCCCGGTCCTCTCGTACTAAGGACAGCTCCTCTCAAATTTCCTACGCCCACGACGGATAGGGACCGAACTGTCTCACGACGTTCTGAACCCAGCTCGCGTACCGCTTTAATGGGCGAACAGCCCAACCCTTGGGACCGACTACAGCCCCAGGATGCGATGAGCCGACATCGAGGTGCCAAACCTCCCCGTCGATGTGGACTCTTGGGGGAGATAAGCCTGTTATCCCCGGGGTAGCTTTTATCCGTTGAGCGATGGCCCTTCCATGCGGAACCACCGGATCACTAAGCCCGACTTTCGTCCCTGCTCGACTTGTAGGTCTCGCAGTCAAGCTCCCTTATGCCTTTGCACTCTACGAATGATTTCCAACCATTCTGAGGGAACCTTTGGGCGCCTCCGTTACACTTTAGGAGGCGACCGCCCCAGTCAAACTGCCCACCTGACACTGTCTCCCGGGTCGATAAGACCCGTAGGTTAGAATTTCAATACAGTCAGGGCGGTATCCCACCAGCGCCTCCACCGAAGCTAGCGCTCCGGTTTCAATGGCTCCCGCCTATCCTGTACAAACTGTACCAAAATTCAATATCAGGCTACAGTAAAGCTCCACGGGGTCTTTCCGTCCTGTCGCGGGTAACCTGCATCTTCACAGGTACTATAATTTCACCGAGTCTCTGGTTGAGACAGTGCCCAAATCGTTACACCTTTCGTGCGGGTCGGAACTTACCCGACAAGGAATTTCGCTACCTTAGGACCGTTATAGTTACGGCCGCCGTTTACTGGGGCTTCAGTTCAGAGCTTCGCTTACGCTAACCCCTCTCCTTAACCTTCCAGCACCGGGCAGGTGTCAGCCCCTATACTTCGCCTTACGGCTTCGCAGAGACCTGTGTTTTTGCTAAACAGTCGCTTGGGCCTATTCACTGCGGCTTTCCGTTAAGAAAGCACCCCTTCTCCCGAAGTTACGGGGTCATTTTGCCGAGTTCCTTAACCAGAGTTCTCTCGCACACCTTAGGATTCTCTCCTCGCCTACCTGTGTCGGTTTGCGGTACAGGCACCTTTTATCTCGCTAGAAGCTTTTCTTGGCAGCGGGGAATCAAAGACTTCGCTCCATAAGGAGCTTCCCCATCACAGCTCAGCCTTCACGATAAGCGGATTTGCCTACTTATCAGCCTAACTGCTTGGACGTGCACAACCAATCGCACGCTTCTTCTATCCTTCTGCGTCCCTCCATTGCTCAAACGATAAAGAGGTGGTACAGGAATATCAACCTGTTGTCCATCGCCTACGCCTGTCGGCCTCGGCTTAGGTCCTGACTAACCCTGAGCGGACGAGCCTTCCTCAGGAAACCTTAGGCATTCGGTGGACGGGATTCTCACCCGTCTTTCGCTACTCATACCGGCATTCTCACTTCTAAGCGCTCCACCAGTCCTTCCGGTCTGACTTCACTGCACTTAGAACGCTCCCCTACCACTGATACCATTGGTATCAATTCGCAGCTTCGGTGGTGTATTTAGCCCCGGTACATTTTCGGCGCAGAGTCACTCGACTAGTGAGCTATTACGCACTCTTTAAATGGTGGCTGCTTCTAAGCCAACATCCTAGTTGTCTAAGCAACTCCACATCCTTTTCCACTTAATACACACTTTGGGACCTTAGCTGGCGATCTGGGCTGTTTCCCTCTTGACTACGGATCTTATCACTCGCAGTCTGACTCCTAAGGATAAGTCATTGGCATTCGGAGTTTGACTGAATTCGGTAATCCGATGAGGACCCCTAGTTCAATCAGTGCTCTACCTCCAAGACTCTAACACTTAAGGCTAGCCCTAAAGCTATTTCGGGGAGAACCAGCTATCTCCAGGTTCGATTGGAATTTCTCCGCTACCCACACCTCATCCCCGCACTTTTCAACGTGCGTGGGTTCGGGCCTCCATTCAGTGTTACCTGAACTTCACCCTGGACATGGGTAGATCACCTGGTTTCGGGTCTACGACCACGTACTAAACGCCCTATTCAGACTCGCTTTCGCTGCGGCTCCGTCTCTTCAACTTAACCTCGCACGGGATCGTAACTCGCCGGTTCATTCTACAAAAGGCACGCCATCACCCATTAACGGGCTCTGACTATTTGTAGGCACACGGTTTCAGGATCTCTTTCACTCCCCTTCCGGGGTGCTTTTCACCTTTCCCTCACGGTACTGGTTCACTATCGATCACTAGGTAGTATTTAGCCTTGGGAGATGGTCCTCCCAGATTCCGACGGAATTTCACGTGTTCCGCCGTACTCAGGATACATTCAAGAGAGAACGAAGTTTCGACTACGGGGTTGTTACCCTCTGTGACGGACCTTTCCAGGTCGCTTCGTCTACCTCGTTCCTTTGTAACTCCGTATAGAATGTCCTACAACCCCAAGAGGCAAGCCTCTTGGTTTGGGCTAGATTCCGTTTCGCTCGCCGCTACTCAGGAAATCGCATTTGCTTTCTCTTCCTCCAGGTACTTAGATGTTTCAGTTCCCTGGGTCTGTCTTCCATACCCTATGTATTCAGGTAAGGATACCATACCATTACGTATAGTGGGTTTCCCCATTCGGAAATCTTCGGATCAAAGCTTACTTACAGCTCCCCGAAGCATATCGGCGTTAGTCCCGTCCTTCATCGACTCCTAGTGTCAAGGCATCCACCGTGCGCCCTTTCTAACTTAACCAAACTAAAATTAAAAAATATGAGCTACACTGTTATCTAGTTTTCAAAGAACATACATTTAAACTTGAGAGATAGTTCTCTCAAAACTGAACGAAACGAAACAAGTCAACGTTTATTGATGAACTGCGTTCATCAATTCTCCATAGAAAGGAGGTGATCCAGCCGCACCTTCCGATACGGCTACCTTGTTACGACTTCACCCCAATCATCTGTCCCACCTTAGGCGGCTGGCTCCATAAAGGTTACCCCACCGACTTCGGGTGTTACAAACTCTCGTGGTGTGACGGGCGGTGTGTACAAGGCCCGGGAACGTATTCACCGCGGCATGCTGATCCGCGATTACTAGCGATTCCAGCTTCATGTAGGCGAGTTGCAGCCTACAATCCGAACTGAGAACGGTTTTATGAGATTAGCTCCACCTCGCGGTCTTGCAGCTCTTTGTACCGTCCATTGTAGCACGTGTGTAGCCCAGGTCATAAGGGGCATGATGATTTGACGTCATCCCCACCTTCCTCCGGTTTGTCACCGGCAGTCACCTTAGAGTGCCCAACTTAATGATGGCAACTAAGATCAAGGGTTGCGCTCGTTGCGGGACTTAACCCAACATCTCACGACACGAGCTGACGACAACCATGCACCACCTGTCACTCTGCTCCCGAAGGAGAAGCTCTATCTCTAGAGTTTTCAGAGGATGTCAAGACCTGGTAAGGTTCTTCGCGTTGCTTCGAATTAAACCACATGCTCCACCGCTTGTGCGGGCCCCCGTCAATTCCTTTGAGTTTCAGCCTTGCGGCCGTACTCCCCAGGCGGAGTGCTTAATGCGTTAACTTCAGCACTAAAGGGCGGAAACCCTCTAACACTTAGCACTCATCGTTTACGGCGTGGACTACCAGGGTATCTAATCCTGTTTGCTCCCCACGCTTTCGCGCCTCAGTGTCAGTTACAGACCAGAAAGTCGCCTTCGCCACTGGTGTTCCTCCATATCTCTACGCATTTCACCGCTACACATGGAATTCCACTTTCCTCTTCTGCACTCAAGTCTCCCAGTTTCCAATGACCCTCCACGGTTGAGCCGTGGGCTTTCACATCAGACTTAAGAAACCACCTGCGCGCGCTTTACGCCCAATAATTCCGGATAACGCTTGCCACCTACGTATTACCGCGGCTGCTGGCACGTAGTTAGCCGTGGCTTTCTGGTTAGGTACCGTCAAGGTGCCAGCTTATTCAACTAGCACTTGTTCTTCCCTAACAACAGAGTTTTACGACCCGAAAGCCTTCATCACTCACGCGGCGTTGCTCCGTCAGACTTTCGTCCATTGCGGAAGATTCCCTACTGCTGCCTCCCGTAGGAGTCTGGGCCGTGTCTCAGTCCCAGTGTGGCCGATCACCCTCTCAGGTCGGCTACGCATCGTTGCCTTGGTGAGCCGTTACCTCACCAACTAGCTAATGCGACGCGGGTCCATCCATAAGTGACAGCCGAAGCCGCCTTTCAATTTCGAACCATGCAGTTCAAAATATTATCCGGTATTAGCCCCGGTTTCCCGGAGTTATCCCAGTCTTATGGGCAGGTTACCCACGTGTTACTCACCCGTCCGCCGCTAACTTCATAAGAGCAAGCTCTTAATCCATTCGCTCGACTTGCATGTATTAGGCACGCCGCCAGCGTTCATCCTGAGCCAGGATCAAACTCTCCAATAAAGTTAGTTTGTCTAGCATCTAAAAATAAAAATTGACGTTCACGTTGTTTGTTTCGTTCAGTTTTCAAAGAACTACTTAGCCGCTCATTTGCGACTCCCTTATGTTAACATCTTCATTTTTCGATGTCAACTAAGTTTTTCAATTTCTTTTTTGTCGTTTTCTGCGTTTCTGCATCAGCGACGTTTATTAATTTATCATATACCTACTCTTAACGTCAACACTTTTTAATAAAAAATTCTTTTTCTTACATAACGAATACATTCTTCCCTATTAGCAACTCTCCGAAATAAACAAAAAATGATTTTATACCTTTCTTCCATCGCTTTTTTTACAACGCCATGTATACGCTCATCTGCAAAATCAAATAAAAGTTCCTCTAACTCTCTCTTCAGTATGTATTCCATTTCTTTCTTCTCTTCCTTCGTCAACATAATCCCAAGCAAATTATCACCCCAATAATTCCTTACGTGTACCGATAAACGCCCCACTCATTTTCAATTACCAATAATGTATCATCAAAAACAAAATTCTATCACTCATTATATCCACCACTTACGATATTAATCCCTTGTTCTCTTTTTTAAATTTAAAGCATATATGTAACTGAAAAGGATTGGACAAAGGGGCGTAATATTATGTTTTTCTTTTTTATTACGAGTAAAAGAACATTTAAACACATTAGCTTAATAATCGTACTTTCCTTATTTACAGCATGGCTACTCTTTTTAAAAACATATTCACATGAATCTGCTTTTTCAACTGCTACTGGTCCTAAAGTGATTTACAAAGGGGACACTGCAAAAAAACAAGTTGCATTCACTTTTGACATTAGTTGGGGAGACAAAAAAGCTATTCCAATCCTTAATACACTCAAAGAAAGAGAAATTAAGAATGCAACTTTCTTTCTCTCTGCTGCATGGGCTGAAAGACACCCTGATATTGTCGAACGCATCATGAAAGATGGACATGAGATTGGTAGTATGGGCTATAATTACACGTCCTACACTTCACTAGAAGCAAATGAAATACGAAGAGATCTTTTGCGGGCACAAGATGTTTTTACAAAAATTGGCGTAAAACAAGTCAAGCTATTACGTCCACCTAGTGGCGATTTTAACAAAACAACTCTTAAAATAGCGGAATCACTCGGATACACCATTGTTCATTGGAGTAACAATTCAAATGACTGGAAAAATCCCGGCGTAAATAAAATCGTTTCCACAGTCTCTAGCAATTTAAAGGGTGGAGATATTGTCTTATTACATGCTTCTGATTCTGCCCTTCAAACAAATAATGCTTTACCATTACTCTTACAAAAATTAAAGAGCGACGGATATGAACAAACATCTGTATCACAACTCATTTCCAACACAAGTACAAAAAGTGAAGATATTAAGTAGTTCCTTTCCACACGATTCTTCACACATAAAAAGCTCTGCTATCTTTCGTTAAGATAGCAGAGCTTTTTTCATCCTAGTATTTACAGACGATAGAAATCTGGATAATTAAAAATCCACTCTCTCCTCATTAAGCTGACTTACTCTTTTGTCCAATTAAACGATGCAATACAAGTAACTGATATGCATTACATAATAGAAGTGGTATCACCATTAAATATAACCAATCTGTATCATTAATCCGGAGCGCTGGTACCCATTCAAGAATTGTTACAACAACCATAAAGAACAGAGCAGGCACAAATGCTTTTTTATTCGTTTCTTTACTCTTTATGTAAGCGACAATTGCCCCAAACACAAATAACATCCCAGCAACAAGTATGTTATTCCCTAATGAAACTTCCCCATTCGCAATAAGTACTGACCTTAAATAAACGAAATCAAACAATACAAACGCAATAAAGAAAAGTTGCACTGCATTCCATAAAGAAGATGACCGAAACATCCCTAATCCAAAACGATGGATCGTTAAATACGCAAAGAACCCCATTTGACTTATAACACTAAAAATAAACCCTACACCCATCAACCAAAAAGAAATTGCTAAAATTTCTTTTCCGTCAAAATTTTGAAAAAATTTAACGTACTTGTCCCACTCTAAAACAAAACCAATAAAGACCGTGCTAATCCCACCAAGAAACAACGTCGTAAAAAATAGTCGTACCCACTTGCGGCTATTCACAACACATCCCCCATTATTCTTATATTTCTAATTAAATTGTATCAATGACAATTTCAAAAAGCTAGCCATGTTCATGTATAAATTCCTTAAAGAGATTTATATTAAAAAAAGAGAACTGTGCTGAAAGGAGCTCCAACTTATGAAACGGATGCTGCTCGTTTTGATTTCTTCTTTTCTATTTATGGCACTAGTGGCATGTGCACAAGAAAAAGAAGCAAAATCCGAACTTGATTATGATCAAACAAAAAAAATGATTGTTGATATTTTAAAAACCGACCAAGGAAAAAAGGCGATCCAAGATGTATTAACCGATGAAAAAATGAAACAAGCACTCATACTAGATGAAACAGTAGTAAAGAAAACGATTGAAGATGCGATGGTATCTGAAAAAGGGCAACAATTCTGGGAAAAGCTCTTTAAAGACCCTGAGTTCTCATCGAAATTTGCTAAAAGTATGGGCAAAGAACAAACAAACTTAATGAAAACTTTACTAAAAGATCCTGAATACCAATCAGGTGTTATAGAGATTATGAAAAATCCTGAAGTAGAGAAAATTATGTTACAAACAATGAAGAGCAAAGAATATCGTCAATATTTACAGCAAGTACTAACCGAAACTGCCGAAAGTCCACTCTTCCAAGCTAAGATGATTGACATTATTAGTAAAGGTGTACAAAAAGCCGAAAAAGGTGGGTCTGATAAGAAAGGCGCAGGCGGTGAAGGTGGTTCTCAAGATGGGAACAAAGAACAACAATAAAAATTATAGTAATGAGTGGACAATATATACATTGTCCACTCATTACTACTTTATTTTTGTGTAACAGCTGTTTTATCAATAACCGTCTCAGCTATCGTACGATAAATAAGACCCGTTGTATGTGTATCTTCATATACTGACGGCGCAAAGTCCTCTTTATTCCAATCAGGTTGTTGAAGTGGAATTCGGCCAATTACATCCGTTTGAAGTTCCTCAGCTAATTTATCTCCTCCACCTCTTCCAAACACATACTCTTTTTCACCAGTTGCTTTACTTTCAAAATACGCCATATTTTCAACAACACCAAGAATACTATGTTCTGTACGTAAAGCCATGGCTCCGGCGCGCGCTGCTACAAATGCCGCTGTTGGATGCGGCGTTGTTACAATAATCTCTTTACAAGCCGGCAACATCGAATGCACATCTAGAGCAACATCACCCGTACCTGGTGGTAGATCCAATACTAAGTAATCTAAATCACCCCATTCTACTTCTGTGAAAAAGTGATTTAACATTTTCCCAAGCATCGGTCCTCTCCAAATAACAGGTGCGTTATCTTCTACAAAGAATCCCATTGAGATTACTTTCACGCCTAGACGCTCCACTGGTATTATCTTATCACCTCTTACGATTGGACGTTTTTCTATACCCATCATATCCGGTACACTAAAACCGTAAATATCCGCATCAATGATACCAACCTTTTTTCCTAAACGAGCTAAAGCAATTGCAAGGTTAACAGAAACAGTCGATTTCCCTACTCCACCTTTTCCACTTGCCACTGCTAAAAATGTTGTATTTGAGTTCGGTGATAATAAGGATTCACTTTTCTCTTCCTCTTGCGGTGGTGCAAACTGAGCTAATTCCTCTTCTGTAAATTCTGCAAAACGAAGTCCAACTGTTGCTGCTCCAAGTTCTTTTACTAACTTTACAATTCCAGACTGCAACTGCATTTGTTCCGCTGTACCTGTCTTTACAATTGCAATTTTAACACTTACATGTTCCTTCTCAGGCTTGACTGTTACCTCTTTAATTGCATTTGTTTCTTTTAACGTTTTATGTACAAACGGATCTATAATCCCTTCCAACGCTTCCACTACCTGCTCTTTTGTTACCATAATTAGCCCAGCCCCCTGTATGAAAAATAACGTAATGTTAATTAAATTTATCTCTCTTTATTTTTGAAATAAATGCGTTTACATTTCCAGTATAACATATTTTCGGAAAACTTCGTTAACGAGAGAAACTCGAAAAATCCTCCTTATTCTGGAGGATTTCCTTTTTCCGTAAAATAACGTAATATACCACGATATATTGCAGCCGCTACTTTTTGCTGGTATTTCTCCGAATTTAACATATATCTTTCATTCACATTCGATAAAAAGCCAGCCTCAATTAAAGCACCTGGTGTTTTGGCATACTTCAATAAATACACGTGAGGAATTGTTTTAGCAGAACGATTCGTATTTTCTAAGCTTGTTCTCAATTCAGCTTGTATAAATTTCGCAGCCCGCTCATTTTCAATCGATGAACGGTAGTAGAACGTTTGTGCGCCCTTAGATCCACTACTAGTTAGGGCATTTAAATGAATACTCGCAAAAAAGTCTACATCAGGCTTATTAATGATCTCAACACGCCTTTTTAAATCCTCCGCTTTACGTCTACTATATGACTTTGTATCCTTATTAGCTAAATCATAATCTCCTTCACGCGTTAAAATAACTAAAGCACCTTGTTCTTGTAAATAATCTTGTACCTTTTTTGTAATCTCAATCGTAATATCTTTTTCTACAATATCCTTTCCACCAACAGCCCCTCCGTCTGGTCCACCATGCCCAGCATCCAATACAATTACTTTCCCTGATAAGGGTAAATTCCAAGCTCGCCACGATTTTGTAATTTGAAATTCTTGTTTAACTAAAAAAAACAAAACAACCGCAGCGAGCGCAAAAGAGATAATTCGAATTCTCTTCATACCTTTCCTCCTCCAGCTAGTCCCTCTAATTACTTATATGGGACAAGAGGAAAGTTTATGCTTGTCTTAATGTAGCTTTAATCGATATCTTCTTTCGCCTTTTTCATACCCTTCCTGCCACCACAAGCCGATAAACTGCTGGCAAGATTCAAAAAGTAATTCCTCGTCTTGCAATTTAATTTCACGTATAGTCATACTCGTTAAAAATTGAAATAACGTTTCAGTTAATTGTTGCTCTTCTTCTAAAGCCCTATATTTCACATCAAAGAATGATTCACCATGATAACCAAATTTACTGTATCTCGCTCCTAATAAATAAGATTCTATCCCTAGTTCAATACAATAATCTTCATACTGACGATGAAGTTCTTGCATCTGAAAGGCATCACGAATATTTGAACGCAATGTTTTTAATGATAATTCTCGCAGCATCTTCCGCTCGTATTTTAACTGCTTTTCTTTTTGTTTTTCTTGTAAGCTGACAATGACATTCATAGTACTTATAAACCTCCCTAATACGTATTAGTCTAAGCTTCTAAAGAAGAAGCATACGCGAGACGGTAGCACTAAAATATTCCAAGATACAAAAATTATAAAAGAGGAATTAAACATAAAAAAACCCCAACCAAAATGGTTGGGGTTTGAAGTTCGCAAAAATTAACGTTTTGAGAACTGAGGTGCACGACGTGCGCCTTTAAGACCGTATTTTTTACGCTCTTTCATACGTGCGTCACGAGTTAATAGACCTGCACGTTTTAGTGTTAGACGGTATTCTGGATCAGCTTTTAATAAAGCGCGAGAAATACCGTGACGAATAGCACCAGCTTGACCAGTGTATCCACCACCATTTACGTTTACAAGTACATCGTAGTTACCTAAAGTTTCTGTTGCAACTAGAGGTTGTTTCACTACTTCACGTAATGCAGCAAATGGGATATAGTTTTCAAAATCACGACCGTTAATGATAACGCGTCCTTCGCCTGGAACTAGGCGTACGCGCGCTACTGAACTCTTACGACGTCCAGTGCCATAGTATTGAACCTGTGCCAAAGTAAGCCCTCCTTTAATTAATTATCCGCGAAGTTCGTAAACTTCTGGTTTTTGTGCTTGGTGTGGATGCTCTGCTCCAGCATACACGTTTAGTTTCTTAGAAACTTGACGGCCTAAGCGTCCTTTTGGAAGCATGCCTTTAATTGCAAGCTCTAACATTTGTACAGGGTAGTTTGTACGCATTTCTAGAGCTGTTCTTTGTTTAAGTCCACCTGGGTGGTTAGTGTGACGGTAGTAAATTTTATCGTTTAATTTATTACCTGTTAAATGAATTTTCTCAGCGTTAATAATAATTACATGATCACCCGTGTCAACGTGTGGTGTAAATGTAGGTTTGTTTTTACCGCGTAAAATAGATGCTACTTCCGTAGATAGGCGACCTAAAGTTTGACCTTCAGCGTCAACCACATACCATTTACGCTCAACTTCGTTAGCTTTTGCCATAAAAGTCGTACGCATGTGTTTCCCTCCTCGTTATCTTTTCCATAGAAAAAATCTATTGTTTATCTTAAACACGATTTCCTTCCGGGGCTAATCGTGGTTTTAGAAACAATACCATATGTTATGATATACTTTTGAGTTTCTAATGTCAAGCAAATGTTACACCAGGATTAGTTGTTATAGTTTACCTGCCATAAGTAAAGTCCATGACCTGGAGCCATCTTTCCAGCACACTGGCGATTTTGTTTCGCTAAAATCTCTGGAATGCTATCAGGATCAAGCTTTCCTTGCCCTATGCTAAGTAACGTACCAACAATAATTCTGACCATATTATATAAAAATCCATTACCTACAAAACGAAAAATTAATTCATCGTCTTGCTCAATTAATTCGATTTCATAAATTGTTCGCACTTTATCTTTTTTGTCAGTTTTTGCCGAACAAAAAGAAGTAAAGTCATGCGTTCCAATAAAATAAGGAATCGCTTTTCTTATAGAATCTATTTCGAGCGGATATGGATATTGATATACGTAATTTCTACGGAATACATCCGCAGTCTTTGATAATAATACACGATAGCGATATTCTTTTTTCTCAACACCGTAACGTGCATGAAATTCTTCTGTTTTCTTCTCTACCTGCCTGATAACAATATCATCCGGCAACATTGTATTTAAAGCATTACTCCATTGCCACTCTTCAAGAGACAAAGGTGTATCAAAGTGTATCACTTGTCCTTTGGCGTGAACAGTAGAATCCGTTCTGCCTGATGCCTGCACACGAACAAGTTCTCCTTTATGCAACTTCTGCAATGCTTTCTCTATTTCTTGTTGAACAGTACGATGCTGTGGTTGAATTTGGTAACCACAAAAATGAATGCCATCATATGCAACTGTACATTTTATTCTTTCCATTTCTCTATTCTCCATTACGATCGCACCCATGCCAAAATACAAGCTAAACAAAGTAAGCTTACAATTGTTACTGTATCACTTATTTTCCAGCGCAGTTGCCTAAATTTAGTACGTCCTTCGCCACTTTGGTATCCACGAGCTTCCATCGCAATCGCTAAGTCCTCTGCACGCTTAAAAGCACTGATAAATAGTGGAACGAGTAGTGAGATAATAGCTTTCATCCTATCCTTTATCGGTCCACCTGCAAAATCAATACCACGTGACGCCTGCGCTTTCATAATTTTACTCGTTTCATCCATTAATGTGGGGATAAATCGAAGAGAAATTGACATCATTAATGCGATTTCATGAACAGGAACTTTCATACGCTTCAACGGCTTTAATAACGTCTCTAAACCATCTGTAATCTCAATTGGTGTCGTTGTTAACGTTAATAATGTCGTCATTAAAATAATAACGAAAAATCGTATAGAAATGTAGATCCCTTGCTCTAATCCTTTTTCATGTATCGAAAACCAACCAAGCTGGAATAGTACTTCCCCTTCTTTATTCGTAAAAATATGCAGGAAAAATGTAAAAAGAAAAATCCATAAAATTGGTTTTAAGCCCGAAAGTACATAACGAATCGGCACTTTTGCAAAAAATAAAGCAATGAGTGCATATAAAAATAAAAATCCATATGAAATCGCATTATTTGCCAAGAAAACAACAAATACATATAAAAAGACAATCAGCAGCTTCGTACGTGGATCAAGTTGATGAATAAGAGAATTCCCTGGAATATACCTTCCAATAATCAACTGCTGCATGATTCATGACCACCTTTTCGTAACACCTGTACAACTTCATGAGTAAGATCCTCTAAAGATAAGGTAGCCTTCGAAATTGAAATACCAAACTTCTCTTCAATTGCACGTTTATACTTTAAAGACATTGGAAGATCCACACCGATTTGTTCTAATTCATCAGCATGTGAAAATACTTCCTCTGCTCTTCCTTGCAAAAAGACCGTTCCTTTATGCATGACCACTATTTGATCTGCATACTTAGCGGCATGCTCCATATTATGAGTAACAAGAATGACTGTAAGCCTCTGTTCCTTATGCAAATTGTAAAACATCTCCATGAGCTCGTGCTGTCCTTTCGGATCAAGCCCTGCTGTAGGTTCATCTAATACAAGCACTTCGGGTTCCATCGCAAGTACGCCTGCTATTGCAACACGCCTCATCTGCCCACCGCTTAATTCAAATGGAGAACGTGCTAATAACTCTATGTCCAATCCAACAAGCTGGATTGCATCTTTCGCCTTTTGTTTTGCCTCTTCTTCAGATACACCAAAATTAGTAGGCCCAAAACAAATGTCCTTTTCAACTGTTTCTTCAAATAGTTGATGTTCTGGAAACTGAAAGACAACCCCTACTTTTTTTCGTAGCGGCTTAAGTTTCTTCTCTTTTTTTCCTGCTGAAATTAAATGTTCACCAATTTGAACCGTACCATTTGTCGGCTGCAATAAACCATTTAAATGTTGAATCATCGTCGACTTACCTGAACCAGTATGACCGATAATGGCATAATAGCCCCCACTTGGAAACGACACGTCTACATCATAAAGTGCGCGTCTTTCAAATGGAGTTTTATATTGATAACGATGTTCTACTTTTTGGAATGTAATCTCCAAAGTTCGTTCACCAAGCTTTCCATTGTAAGATGCGTATTTTGCAAGTGAATTTCATTTCTTTTTAATAATTCTGCTATTTTTACCGAAAAAGGTACATCTAATCCAATCTCTTGGAGCATATGAGAGGATTTGAAAATTTGCTCTGGAGTACCTTCCTCTAATATTTCTCCCTTGTTTAAAATAATAATACGGTCTGACTGTGCCGCTTCTTCTAAATCGTGCGTAATCGATAACACCGTAATACCCTTTTGATTAACAAGTTGTCTGACCGTTTCTACCACTTCACGTCTCCCCTGAGGGTCTAACATTGAAGTTGCTTCATCTAGTATTAAAATAGATGGCTGAAGTGCTAAAACACCTGCTATTGCGACTCGCTGCTTTTGTCCACCAGATAACGAATGGGGTTCTTCATTTAAAAAATCTTCCATACGGACAAGTTGCAGAGCTTGTTCTAGTCTTTCTATCATCTGCTCCCTTGGCATTCCGATGTTCTCTAGGCCGAATACAACGTCATCTTGTACTGTCGTTCCAACAAATTGATTATCTGGATTTTGAAATACCATCCCAATTTGCTTTCGAACATCCCATACTGTTTCCTCTGATAAAATCATTGTATCATTTACAGTAATTGTCCCTGATTCCGGTAAAAATAAGCCATTCAATAATTTTGCAAGTGTAGACTTCCCTGAACCATTTTGTCCAATAACAGATACCCATTCTCCTTCATATAAGGAAAACGAAACATCTTTTAATGCATAAGAGGCTGCCCCAGGATATTGAAATGATATATTTTCTGTCCGAAGTTTCTCTTTTTTCAATACAAGGCACCCTTTCCTTCACCAAGTTAGCACGTTTTTTTATACTTAAAAAAAAAGGGCCATGACCAGTTACTTGAAAAGAACTGTCCTGCCCTTTTAATCATCATTATACTAACTCGATAATTACCATTGGTGCTGCGTCTCCGCGACGTGGACCAATTTTTGCAATACGAGTGTATCCGCCTTGGCGCTCAGCATAGCGTGGAGCTACATCAGCGAATAATTTTTGAAGTGCATCTTGACCAGTCTCAGCGTTAGCAACTTCATTACGGATGAAAGCTGCTGCTTGACGGCGAGCATGAAGATCTCCGCGTTTACCTAAAGTGATCATTTTTTCCACTACAGAACGAAGTTCTTTTGCACGAGTTTCTGTCGTTTGGATGCGCTCGTTGATAATTAAATCAGTAGCTAAATCACGTAACATAGCTTTACGTTGCGCACTTGTACGGCCTAATTTTCTGTATGCCATTCGTAGTTCCCTCCTTTGTTGATGGGTTTAAATCCTCAGTCGTCTTTACGTAAACCTAAACCTAATTCCTCAAGTTTATGTTTAACTTCTTCTAAGGATTTACGTCCTAAGTTACGAACTTTCATCATATCTTCTTCTGTTTTGTTCGCAAGCTCTTGTACAGTATTAATTCCTGCACGTTTTAGGCAATTATAAGAACGAACAGAAAGATCCAGTTCTTCAATAGTCATCTCTAGAACTTTTTCTTTTTGATCTTCTTCCTTCTCGACCATAATCTCAGCATTTTGTGCTTCGTCAGTTAAACCAACAAAGATATTTAAATGCTCAGTTAAGATTTTGGCACCTAAAGAGATAGCTTCTTTTGGCCCGATGCTTCCATCCGTCCATACATCAAGCGTAAGCTTATCATAATTAGCCACTTGTCCGACACGTGTCTTTTCCACTTGGTAAGTCACACGTGATACTGGAGTATAAATAGAATCAATAGGAATTACTCCTATTGGTTGATCTTCGCTTTTATTTGCATCAGCTGGCGTATACCCACGGCCACGCTTTGCAGTTAAACGCATGCGGAAATGCGCATTTTTTGCTAACGTCGCAATGTGTAAATCTGGATTTAAGATTTCAACATCACTATCGTGAGTAATATCAGCAGCTGTGACAATACCTTCGCCCTGTACATCGATTTCCAACGTCTTCTCTTCTTCAGAGTAGATTTTAAGAGCTAACTTTTTCAAGTTTAAGATGATCGTCGTAACGTCCTCTACTACGCCCTCAACTGTTGAAAATTCGTGTAAAACGCCATCGATTTGGATAGCAGTTACAGCGGCACCAGGGAGTGAGGATAAAAGAATACGACGTAAGGAGTTACCCAAAGTAGTACCATATCCACGCTCAAGCGGTTCAATCACGAATTTGCCATACTTAGCATCTTCGTTAAGTTCAACCGTTTCGATTTTCGGTTTTTCGATTTCAATCATTAACTAAACCCTCCTTCAAAACGTCGAAACCCCGGTTAAACAAAGGACAAACCTCTGTTTAACCGAAAGTCCCCCTTAGGCAGTTCCCGATTGTGCACAACAAGCGATGTTTCTGTACGAAATTTCTCGATAATGCATCATATCCATTATAGACAAAAGGGAAAATTCTATACAGAAAAATTACACACGACGACGTTTTGGTGGACGACATCCATTATGAGGAACTGGAGTAACATCTCTAATTGCTGTTACTTCTAGGCCTGCAGCTTGAAGAGCACGAATTGCAGCTTCACGACCAGCACCAGGACCTTTAACAGTAACCTCTAAAGTTTTTAAACCGTGCTCCATTGCAACTTTAGAAGCAGCTTCTGCAGCCATTTGCGCAGCGAATGGAGTAGATTTACGAGATCCACGGAAACCAAGTGCACCAGCACTAGACCAAGAAAGTGCGTTACCGTGAGTATCTGTAAGAGTTACGATTGTGTTGTTGAAAGTAGAACGAATATGAGCTATACCAGCTTCAATATTCTTTTTCACACGTTTTTTACGAGTGTTTGTTTTACGTGCCATTGTTAGTTCAACCTCCTTTACTTATTATTTCTTTTTATTTGCTACTGTACGACGTGGACCTTTACGTGTACGAGCATTGTTTTTAGAGTTTTGACCACGAACTGGTAAACCACGACGGTGACGAAGACCACGGTAAGAACCGATCTCCATTAGACGTTTAATGTTAAGAGATACTTCACGACGAAGGTCTCCCTCAACTTTAATACGATCGATGATATCACGGATACGTCCTAATTCATCTTCTGTTAAATCACGAACTCGTGTTTCCGAAGAAATACCAGCTTCTGTAAGAATTTTTTCAGCAGTTGTGCGACCAATGCCGAATACGTAAGTTAAAGAAATAACAACGCGCTTGTCACGAGGAATATCTACACCTGCGATACGTGCCATTCTGAATGCACCTCCTTCTGATTAACCTTGTTTTTGTTTATGTTTAGGGTTTTCACAAATAACCATTACTTTTCCACGTCTACGAATAACTTTACATTTTTCGCAGATTGGTTTAACTGACGGTCTTACTTTCATGTCTCGAACCTCCTTAAAGATTACGGAGTGCTATATTATTTAAAACGGTACGTAATACGACCACGATTTAAATCGTACGGAGATAATTCTACCGTAACTTTGTCTCCTGGTAAAATACGAATGAAGTTCATACGGATTTTACCAGAAACGTGAGCCAATACGACATGCCCATTCTCTAATTCTACTTTGAACATAGCATTTGGCAACGTTTCAAGAACGGTACCTTCGACTTCAATTACATCATCTTTAGCCATTCAATAGTTCTCCCTTCTTCAAATCAGTAACATTTTACACTGCTCTGAAATCCCGGAGAGCCAGCTACTTATAAAGTGGTAAGGATTTCGTATCCTGCTTCTGTAAGAGCAATCGTGTGCTCAAAGTGTGCACACCATTTACCATCTACCGTTACCACTGTCCAGTCATCAGATAGTGTTTTTACATATCGTCTTCCTTGATTCACCATCGGCTCAACACAGATGACCATTCCCGGCTTTAATCTAGGGCCTCTATTTGGTGGACCATAGTGCGGGATTTGAGGGTCCTCATGTAAGTCTTGCCCGATTCCGTGACCAACATACTCCCTAACGATCGAGAATCCATTCTCTTCAGCATGGGTTTGAACCGCATGCGAGATATTTGATAATCTTTCGCCTGGTTTTACTTGTTCTAGACCAAGATACAACGATTTTTCTGTGACATCAAGTAGCTTTTGAACAGATTCAGAAATGTTTCCAATTGGATACGTCCATGCAGAATCTCCATGGTACCCATTGTATTTTGCACCAATATCGATACTGATGATATCGCCCTCTTCGAGCTTACGCTTCCCTGGAATCCCGTGTACAAGCTCTTCATTTACAGAAGCACATATGCTCCCCGGAAATCCGTTGTATCCTTTAAAAGATGGCGTAGCACCATATTTTCGAATCGTCTTTTCCGCTATTTGATCGAGCTCTTTCGTTGTAATTCCTGGAGTAATATGTTGTTTCAACTCTTGATGAGTTAAAGCAACGATCCTGCCAGCTTCTCGCATGATTTCTATCTCGCGAGGAGTTTTGCAGATGATCATTACGCTAAGCCCCCGATGAGAACATCGATATCAGCAAATACTTTATTGATATCTTGCTCACCATTAATGCTTTGTAAGTAACCAAGCTCCTCGTAGAAATCAAGCAAAGGTTTTGTTTGCTTAATATTTACATCTAAACGATTTGCTACAGTTTCTTCATTGTCATCAGAGCGTTGATATAATTCGCCACCACATTTATCGCACACATCAGCTTTTGCTGGTGGATTGAATTCTAAGTGGTAAGTCGCACCGCACTCTTTACAAATACGACGGCCTGTAAGGCGTGTTAATAACAACCCTGAATCCACATTAATGTTTAAAACATAGTCGATTTTTTTGCCAAGATCTTTCATAATCTCTTCAAGAGCTGATGCTTGTGCAACAGTTCGTGGGAAACCATCTAATAAGAAGCCTTTAATACAGTCTTCTTGACTTAAACGTTCACGAACAATTCCGATTGTAACTTCATCTGGAACAAGCGCGCCTTTATCAATAAAAGATTTTGCTTGTAAACCAAGTTCAGTTTCAGCCTTCATAGCTGCACGGAACATATCTCCTGTTGAGATGTGAGGGATGTTATACTTGGCAACAATCTGTTCGGCTTGTGTACCTTTACCAGCACCAGGAAGCCCCATTAAGATTAAGTTCATCCTTGTTCCCCCTCAGTACATGAGCATGTAGGGAAGACAATTCTTCCCACTTACTCACTGCTTGATAAACCCTTTGTAATGGCGTTTTACCAATTGGCTTTCTAGCTGCTTCATTGTTTCTAAAGCAACGCCGACAACGATTAACATACTCGTTCCACCAATCTGTGCAGATGGAGGAAGATTTCCCAATTTCGTAAAGATAACTGGTAAGATTGCAATCGCTGCTAGGAAAATTGATCCTACAAAGGTCAAACGATACAAGATTTTTGTTAGATATTGTTCTGTATTCTTACCCGGACGAATACCTGGAACATATCCACCTTGCTTGTTTAGATTCTCTGACATTTGCTCTGGATTAACCTGAACAAATGCATAGAAATATGTGAAGGCTACAATGAGCGCAACATATATAATCATTCCCACTGGGTGAGAATAGTTAAAGTTTGCAATAATCCACTGCGACACATCATGGTTCGGGAAGAACTGTGCAATAGTTGGTGGCGTAATTAAGAATGAAACAGCAAAAATGACTGGAATAACACCCGCACTATTTACCTTAAGTGGTAAATGAGTGTTTTGTGCTCCAGCATGATTCCCATTCCCTCCTGTTACACGCTTCGCATATTGAATTGGGATCTTTCTAACAGCCTGTTGAATGAAAATAACACCAACAATAACTGCTAGCACAGCTAGTAAGATCAATGCAACTTTAACGATACTCATGAACAATTGATCTCCGATATTTTGAAACTGTTGTTGATACACTTGAGATATAACACTTGGGATCGCTGCGGCAATACCACCAAAGATGAGGATGGAAATACCATTACCTACACCTTTAGATGTAATCTGTTCACCTAACCACATTAAAAATGCAGTACCAGCAGTCAGTACCGTAGCAATGTATAAATAAGTGCTCCAACCAGGATTCAAAATTAATTGCCCACCTACCATACCGTTAAAACCGATTGACATACCAAACCCCTGAATAAACGCAAGAACAATTGTAAAGTAACGCGTGAATTGCGTTAGTTTACGACGGCCCATTTCACCTTGCTTCGACCATTCCGAAAATTTAGGAACAACATCCATCTGCAATAATTGCACGATGATGGATGCTGTAATATACGGCATGATTCCCATCGCGAAGATGGAGAAGTTCTTCAAGGCGCCACCGCCAAATGTATTTAGTATACCTAAGGCATTTAATTGATCTTGTGCTTTCAGTACGTCTCCATTTGTAAATGGCACTGGGATAAATGTGCCAATCCTGAATACGATTAACATCGCTAAAGTGAATAATATTTTACGTCTTATCTCAGCAACGCGCATAAAGTTGGAGATTGTACGAAACATTAGATCACCTCAACTGATCCGCCAGCTGCTTCAATTGCTTCTTTAGCACTTGAAGAGAACTTGTGCGCTTTAACAGTTAATTTTTTCTCTACTGCACCGCTTGCAAGAATTTTAACACCGTCGTTTAATTTGCTGATAACGCCAGTTTCCAGCAATAATTCAGGTGTTACTTCTGTACCATCTTCAAAACGATTTAACGTTGATAAGTTTACAATAGTAAACTCTTTACGGTTAATGTTTGTGAAGCCGCGTTTTGGTAAACGACGGAATAGTGGAGTTTGACCACCTTCGAAGCCAAGACGAACACCGCCGCCAGAACGTGCGTTTTGTCCTTTATGACCTCTACCAGCAGTTTTACCGTTACCAGAACCGATACCACGACCGACACGGTTACGTACTTTACGAGAACCTTCTGCAGGTTTTAATTCATGAAGTTTCATTCCCAGGCACCTCCTTATATTAATGAGTTATCCTTAAGCTTCTTTTACAGTTATAAGGTGAGAAACTTTGTTGATCATACCAAGAATAGCAGGAGTTTCTTCCTTAACTACAGTTGAATTCAACTTTTTAAGACCTAAAGCTTCTACCGTCGCACGTTGATCTTGTGGACGACCAATTACACTACGAGTGAGGGTAATTTCTAACTTTTTCGCCATTTGTTTTCCCTCCTTAACCTAGTAGCTCTTCTACAGATTTACCGCGTAATTTTGCAACATCTTCAGCGCGCTTAAGTTCGCTTAATCCGTTCACAGTAGCGCGAATCATGTTGATTGGTGTGTTAGAACCAAGAGATTTCGAAAGAATATCTTGTACACCAGCTAATTCTAGTACCGCACGAACAGGTCCACCAGCAATAACACCAGTACCCTCAGCAGCAGGTTTTAAGAATACTTCACCAGCTCCAAAATGACCGTTGATTGTGTGTGGAATTGTTGTACCAACTAATGGTACTGCGATTAGGTTTTTCTTAGCGTCTTCGATAGCTTTACGAATTGCGTCTGGTACCTCTTGTGCTTTACCAGTACCGAATCCAACATGACCGTTTTTATCGCCAACTACAACTAGTGCAGCAAAGCGGAAACGACGACCACCCTTAACAACTTTCGCGACACGATTTATCGTAACTACACGTTCTTCAAGTTCTAATTTACTTGGGTCAATGCGTTGCATCAATTTTCCCTCCTTTGACCATTAAAATTGTAATCCAGCCTCACGAGCAGCTTCAGCTAGAGCTTTAACACGGCCATGGTATAAGTAACCACCGCGATCAAATACTACTTCTTTAACGCCTTTCTCTACAGCACGCTTAGCAACTGATTCTCCAACTTTCGTAGCAGCTTCAGTGTTGCTAGTACCGTTAAGAGCAAGGTCTTTATCAAGAGTAGATGCACTTACTAATGTTACACCATTTACATCATCAATAACTTGAGCGTAAATATGTTGGTTAGAACGGTACACGTTTAAACGTGGACGTTCTGCAGTACCAGTAAGTTTAGCACGTACACGTGCATGTCTTTTCTTACGAGTCGCATTTTTAGCAGCTTTAGTGATCATTCTTGTCACTCCTTTCTCTCACCTAACGGGTTTACTTAGCAGTTTTACCTTCTTTACGACGAACAACTTCGCCTTCGTAACGAATACCTTTACCTTTATATGGTTCAGGAGCACGTACAGCACGGATGTTAGCAGCAAATTCGCCAACACGTTGCTTGTCGATACCTTTAATTACGATTTTAGTTGGTGCAGGTACTTCAACTTCAAGACCTGCTTCCGGAGTCATTTCTACTGGATGAGAATAACCTACGCTTAAAACAAGTTTATCTCCTTGTTTTTGAGCACGGTAACCAACACCGACTAATTCAAGTCCGCGTGCGAAACCTGCAGTTACACCTTCAACCATGTTTCCGATTAAAGCACGAGTTGTACCGTGTAATGCACGGTGTTCCTTCTGTTCAGATGGACGCTCAACTGTTAGTGTATTTTCTTCAATTTTGATAGACATATCAGCATTGAATGTACGAGTTAATTCACCTTTAGGGCCTTTTACTGTTACAGTATTGTCTTCTGCAATTGTAATAGTAACACCTGCAGGGATTTCAAGAATCTTTTTACCAATACGAGACATGTGGTCACACCTCCGTTCGTTTTAAATATATATTACCAAACGTATGCTACTACTTCTCCACCAGTTTGTAATTGACGAGCGTCTTTGTCTGTCATTACTCCCTTAGATGTAGAAACAAGAGCGATACCTAATCCGTTAAGTACACGTGGTACTTCGTCAGCTTTAGCGTAAACGCGTAAGCCAGGTTTACTGATACGTTTTAATCCAGTGATTACACGTTCATTGTTTGCACCATATTTCAGGAAAATACGAAGGATACCTTGTTTGTTATCCTCGATGTATTCTACATCACGAATGAAACCTTCACGTTTTAAAAGTTCAGCGATCTCTTTTTTGATTTTAGAAGCAGGAACTTCTAATTTCTCATGACGTACCATGTTCGCATTACGGATGCGAGTAAGCATGTCTGCAATTGGATCTGTCATCACCATGTGTTTTACCTCCTTCCCATTTGTGGGTTTTACCAACTAGCTTTTTTAACACCAGGAATTTGACCTTTATATGCAAGTTCACGGAAACAAATACGGCAAAGCTTAAATTTGCGGTATACAGAATGCGGACGACCGCAGCGTTCGCAACGTGTATACTCTTGTACTTTAAACTTAGGAGTACGCTTTTGTTTCGCGATCATAGATTTTTTAGCCACGTTTTCGCCTCCTCTACTTAGCGTTGGCTTCCATTATTTTTGGAATGGCATACCGAATTGTGTTAAAAGTTCACGAGCTTCTTCATCAGTTTTCGCTGTAGTAACGATTACGATGTCCATACCGCGGACTTTACTTACTTTATCATAATCAATCTCAGGGAAAATTAGTTGCTCTTTAACACCTAATGTGTAGTTCCCACGACCATCGAATGATTTCTTAGAAACACCACGGAAATCACGTACACGTGGTAAAGAAACTGATACTAATTTGTCGAAGAACTCATACATTTGTTGTCCGCGTAAAGTTACTTTCGCACCGATTGGCATACCTTCACGAAGACGGAAACCAGCGATTGATTTTTTAGCGCGAGTTACAACAGGTTTTTGACCTGCGATTTGAGTTAATTCTTCTACTGCATTGTCTAAAGCTTTTGAGTTAGATACCGCGTCACCAACACCAGTGTTGATTACGATCTTTTCGATTTTCGGTACTTCCATCACAGATTTATAGTTAAACTTGCTCATTAGAGCAGGAGTAATTTCCTTTTGGAACTTCTCTTTAAGGCGATTCAATGAAGTGACCTCCTTTCTTAAGAAAATTATTTATCTAATAATTCACCAGATTTTTTTGCAATACGAACTTTTTTACCATCTTCTACTTTGAAGCCTACGCGAGTAGGTTCGCCTGTTTTCGGATCTAATACCATAACATTAGAAACGTGAATAGGTGCTTCTTTCGTAATAATTCCACCTTGTGGATTTAATTGAGATGGCTTAGAGTGTTTTTTAACGATGTTAACACCCTCAACGATAACACGGTTTTGCTTTGGGAAAGCCACAAGGATAACACCTTGTTTTCCTTTGTCTTTACCAGTGATTACCTGAACTTTATCACCTTTTTTTACATGCATCTTAATTCTGCACCTCCTTAGCAAGGCAATACCTTAAATTATAGAACTTCTGGAGCTAAAGAAACGATCTTCATGAAGTTGCTATCACGTAATTCACGAGCTACTGGTCCGAAGATACGAGTACCACGTGGGCTCTTATCGTCTTTGATGATAACCGCTGCGTTTTCATCAAATTTAATGTAAGAACCGTCCGGACGACGAGCTCCGCTCTTCGTACGTACCACTACTGCCTTAACAACGTCACCTTTTTTAACAACGCCACCTGGTGTTGCTTGTTTTACCGTAGCAACGATAATATCACCAATATTAGCATATTTACGACCAGAGCCGCCTAATACTTTAATTGTTAAAAGTTCACGTGCACCAGAGTTGTCAGCAACTTTCAAACGAGATTCTTGTTGGATCATGTTATGAAACCTCCCTTCGGACTAAAAATTCCGATTCGTCTATTTAGATAATAACCGCTTCTTCAACGATTTCAACTAAACGGAAACGCTTAGTAGCAGAAAGCGGGCGAGTTTCCATGATTTTAACGATATCGCCAAGTTTCGCTTGGTTTTGCTCATCATGGGCTTTGTACTTTTTAGAATACTTAACGCGTTTTCCGTACAAGGAATGAGTTTTGTAAGTTTCAACTAAAACTGTAATCGTTTTGTCCATTTTATCAGACACAACACGACCAGTATAAACTTTGCGTTGGTTACGTTCGCTCACTATGCAAACCTCCCCTCAATTTATCGATTAATTCCGATCTCTCTTTCACGAACTACAGTTTTCATACGAGCAATCGCTTTACGCACTTCACGGATGCGAGTTGGATTCTCTAATTGTCCTGTAGCAAGTTGGAAGCGAAGATTGAACAATTCTTCCTTTAAAGCTTTAACTTTTGTTTCGATTTCGGCAGTGGTTAATTCACGAATATCATTAGTTTTCATTAGATTCACCACCATTTTCTTCACGTTTTACGAATTTACATTTCACAGGTAACTTGTGAGCTGCAAGACGTAATGCTTCGCGTGCTACCTCTTCAGATACACCCGCGATTTCAAACATAATTTTCCCAGGTTTTACTACTGCTACCCAGCCTTCTGGTGCCCCTTTACCGGAACCCATACGTACTTCTAGAGGTTTTGCAGTGTAAGGTTTAGAAGGGAAAATTTTAATCCATACTTTACCGCCACGTTTCATGTAACGAGTCATTGCACGACGAGCAGCTTCGATTTGACGGTTTGTAATCCATGAAGCAGCTTGTGCTTGTAAACCGAATTCACCGAAAGCAATTTCAGTTCCACCTTTTGCACGACCACGCATTTTACCACGATGCTCTCTACGATATTTTACGCGTTTTGGCATTAACATATTATTTTCCTCCTTCCTCAGAAGCTTTCTTTTTTGTAGGAAGGACTTCTCCACGGTAGATCCATACTTTTACGCCTAATTTACCGTATGTTGTATCAGCTTCAACTGCTGCATAGTCAATATCAGCGCGAAGTGTATGAAGTGGAACAGTTCCTTCACTGTAAGATTCTGCACGAGCGATATCAGCTCCGCCAAGACGACCAGAAACCTGTGTTTTAATACCTTTAGCACCTGCACGCATAGCACGTTGAATAACTTGCTTTTGTGCACGACGGAATGATACACGGTTTTCTAATTGACGAGCGATGTTTTCGCCTACTAATTTAGCGTTAAGATCAGCTCTCTTAACTTCTAAAATGTTGATGTGTACACGCTTGCCTGTTAATTGGTTAAGAGCTTTACGAAGTGCTTCAACTTCAGTACCACCTTTACCAATTACCATACCAGGTTTTGCAGTGTGAATTGTAACATTTACACGATTTGCTGCACGTTCGATTTCTACTTTAGCAACAGCAGAATCTTTTAAGCGTACAGTAATGTACTCACGGATTTTGATGTCTTCATGTAATAATGTAGCGTAATCTTTCTCAGCGAACCAACGAGATTCCCAGTCACGGATAACACCGACACGAAGACCAATTGGATTAACCTTCTGACCCATCGATTATCCCTCCTTCTTTTCTGATACCACAACTGTGATGTGGCTTGTGCGTTTGTTAATTTGGCTTGCACGACCCATTGCACGTGGACGGAAACGTTTCAACGTTGGACCTTCGTCAACGAAGACTTTTTCAACAACTAGGTTGTTAATATCCATCTCATAATTGTGCTCTGCATTTGCGATTGCAGATTTTAAAACTTTTTCTACAACTGGAGAAGCAGTTTTTGGTGTGTGGTTAAGGATAGCAATCGCTTCACCCACTTGCTTACCTCGGATTAAGTCTACTACTAAACGAACTTTACGAGGAGCAATACGAACTGTTCTCGCTACTGCTTTAGCTTGCATTGAAGTGCCTCCTCTCATTATCTTCTAGTTTTCTTATCGTCAGCAAGGTGACCTTTATACGTACGAGTTGGTGCGAATTCACCTAACTTATGGCCAACCATATCCTCAGTGATGTACACAGGTACGTGTTTACGACCATCATATACAGCGATTGTGTGTCCGATGAACTGAGGGAAGATAGTTGAACGGCGAGACCAAGTTTTAACAACTTGTTTTTGCTCAGATGCAACTAATTTTTCCATTTTGCTCATTAAGTGATCATCGACAAATGGTCCTTTTTTTAAGCTACGAGCCATTTTGGTGCCTCCCTTCGTGATTGGCGTACGGTTCTTGAAATGAACCGTACTACAATCCCATTATTTTTTACGACGACGAACGATAAATTTATCAGACGCTTTGTTTTTCTTACGAGTCTTGAATCCAAGAGTTGGTTTACCCCATGGAGACATTGGAGACTTACGTCCGATTGGAGAGCGTCCTTCACCACCACCGTGTGGGTGATCAACCGGGTTCATTACAGAACCACGAACTGTTGGGCGCTTACCTAACCAGCGAGAGCGACCTGCTTTACCGATTTTGATAAGTTCGTGTTGTTCGTTACCAACTTGACCGATTGAAGCGCGACAAGCAGATAATACAAGACGTACTTCACCAGAAGTTAAACGTACAAGTACGTATTTACCTTCTTTACCAAGTACTTGAGCAGATGTACCAGCAGAACGAACTAATTGTCCGCCACGACCAGGCTTAAGCTCGATGTTATGAACAACAGTACCTACTGGAATGTTGATTAATGGTAATGCGTTACCGATTTTAATGTCAGCTTCTGGGCCAGACATAACTTCCATACCTACTTCTAAAGTTTTAGGAGCAAGAATGTAACGTTTTTCACCGTCAACGTAATTAATTAATGCGATATTCGCAGAGCGGTTTGGATCGTATTCGATCGTAGCAACGCGTCCTGGAATTCCATCTTTGTTACGCTTAAAGTCGATGATACGGTATTGACGCTTATGTCCGCCACCTTGATGACGTACAGTAATTTTACCTTGGTTATTACGACCAGCCTTTTTGCTTAAAGGAGCAAGTAAAGACTTTTCTGGTCTGTCAGTCGTGATTTCAGCGAAATCATTCGTAGTCATGTTACGACGACCGTTAGTAGTTGGATTATACTTTTTAATTCCCATCTCAATTTCCCTCCTTCTTTAGTAAGAATTAAACGCCTTGGAAGATTTCGATTTCTTTGCTGTCAGCAGTTAGCTTAACGATTGCTTTACGACGACGGCTAGTAAAACCAGCGTGACGACCAACACGTTTTGCTTTCGGCTTGTAGTTCATGATGTTTACTTTGTCTACATTAACACCAAAGATCGCTTCGATAGCGTCTTTAACTTCTGTTTTATTAGATTTAACGTCCACGTCGAACGTATATTTTTTTTCAGCCATCATTTCCATAGAACGTTCAGTGATAACTGGGCGCTTAATGATATCACGAGGATCTCTCATTATGCAAGCACCTCCTCTACTTTTGCCACTGCCGCTTTTGTCATGATTAACTTATCATGATGAAGCACATCTAGCACGTTTACGCCATCAGCAGTGATTACTGTTACTCCAGGGATATTGCGAGCAGATAACTCTACAGATTCGTTTGCATCAGCAGTTACGATAAGAGCTTTCTTCTCAACAGTTAATCCTTTAAGTACTGTTACCATGTCTTTTGTTTTTGGTGCATTTAACACTAGGTCTTCAAGAACTACAATGTTGTTCTCAACTACTTTAGTAGCTAATGCAGATTTGATCGCTAAACGACGAACTTTCTTAGGAAGTTTGTACGCATAGCTTCTTGGTGTAGGTCCGAATACCGTACCACCACCACGCCATTGAGGAGAGCGGATAGAACCTTGACGAGCACGTCCAGTTCCTTTTTGACGCCATGGTTTACGACCACCACCGCGAACTTCAGAGCGAGTTTTTACTTTGTGTGTACCTTGACGTAAAGATGCACGTTGCATCATTACAGCTTCGAAAAGTACAGCTTCATTTGGTTCGATACCGAAAATAGCTTCAGCTAATTCGATTTCACCAACCTGTGAACCAGTTTGGTTATATACAGTAACTTTTGGCATTGGAATTCCTCCTTCCTATTGTGAATTATTTGCTAACCTTCACAGCGCCTTGAACAACTACAAGAGATTTCTTAGCACCTGGAACGTTACCTTTTACTAGTAATAAGTTGCGCTCAGTGTCAACTTGAACGATTTCTAAGTTTTGGATAGTAACTTGGTCTCCACCCATACGTCCAGCAAGTTTTTTACCTTTGAATACACGGTTCGGAGCAACTGGCCCCATTGAACCTGGACGACGGTGATAGCGAGAACCATGAGACATAGGTCCGCGAGATTGTCCGTGGCGTTTGATAACACCTTGGAAACCTTTACCTTTAGAAATTCCTGTTACGTCAACGATTTCACCTGCAGCGAAAACTTCAACTTTTACCTCTTGACCAACCTCTAATCCGTCCACGTCTGCATCGCGGATTTCGCGAATGAAGCGCTTAGGAGTTGTAGATGCTTTAGCAGTGTGGCCTTGTTCAGGTTTGTTAGTTAACTTTTCACGTTTATCTTCAAATCCTAACTGAATTGCGTTGTAGCCATCAGTTTCAGTTGTTTTCTTTTGAAGAACAACGTTTGGATTAGCAGCGATTACCGTTACTGGGATTAACTCACCGTTCTCAGCAAATACTTGAGTCATACCGATCTTTCTTCCTAAGATTCCTTTGGTCATGAGTTACACCTCCTACATTTTTAAGTTATATGAATTATAGTTTGATTTCGATATCTACACCAGATGGTAAGTCTAAACGCATTAATGAATCTACTGTTTGCGGAGTAGGACTCACGATGTCGATTAGACGTTTGTGCGTACGCATTTCGAATTGTTCACGAGAATCTTTGTACTTATGAACAGCACGAAGAATTGTGTAAATAGTCTTCTCAGTTGGTAATGGGATCGGACCAGAAACTGTTGCCCCAGAACGCTTAGCTGTTTCTACAATTTTCTCAGCTGATTGATCAAGAATACGGTGATCATAAGCTTTTAAACGGATACGAATTTTTTCTTTTGCCATTATTTTCCCTCCTTCGTTCGCCTATTTCTAAAATAGACCTTCTCCATGGAAATTTCCCCACACCATGCCATGGCAAAGCGGCCGGGTGTGTCAGCAACCTTCCACTTCATCGCAGTCAAAGACCAACATTGTCTATTATACAATGTTATTCGTCTAGATGCAAGCATCTTTTTGTTTGCATCTGCTTTTCTCTACTTTTGCTATTATACATGGCACTTTAAAGAATTTCAAGTTTTCATCTACCATAATTCATTTTACAGTTTCTGGGTTTTGTTTTATTGCTTTTTTATATACTATAGAAGAAACTCGTCAAAACGTAAAAACATTATCTTATTCCTTATATCAACACAAAGAAAAACCCCAAAGGAAAATCCCTTGGGGTTTTTTATATCAGTTAAGATTACTCAACGATAGTAGCAACTACACCGTAACCTACTGTACGTCCACCTTCACGAATAGAGAATTTAGTTCCCTCTTCGATAGCGATTGGAGCGATAAGTTCGATAGTCATTTCGATGTTGTCACCAGGCATTACCATTTCAGTACCTTCTGGTAATTGGATGATACCAGTTACGTCAGTTGTACGGAAGTAGAACTGAGGACGGTAGTTAGCGAAGAATGGAGTGTGACGTCCACCTTCTTCTTTAGATAATACGAAAACTTCAGCTTTGAATTTAGCGTGTGCTTTTACAGAGCCAGTTTTAGCAAGAACTTGTCCACGTTGGATGTCTTCACGAGCAACCCCACGAAGTAGAGCACCGATGTTGTCTCCAGCTTGTGCTTGGTCAAGAAGCTTACGGAACATTTCTACACCAGTTACAGTTGTAGAAGCATTCTCTTCAGCAAGACCGATGATTTCTACTACGTCACCAACTTTAACGATACCGCGCTCAACACGACCAGTTGCAACTGTACCACGACCTGTGATAGAGAATACATCCTCGATAGGCATTAAGAATGGTTTGTCAGTTTCACGTTCTGGAGTTGGGATGTAAGCATCAACTTCAGTCATTAATTCGATGATTTTTTCTTCCCACTCAGCTTCTCCTTGAAGAGCTTTAAGAGCAGAACCTTTAATTACAGGAATATCGTCGCCTGGGAATCCGTATTCAGATAATAGGTCGCGAACTTCCATTTCTACTAATTCTAATAATTCTTCGTCATCTACCATGTCGCATTTGTTTAAGAATACAACGATGTAAGGAACACCTACTTGACGAGAAAGAAGGATGTGCTCACGTGTTTGAGGCATTGGGCCATCAGCAGCAGATACTACTAAGATACCGCCGTCCATTTGAGCAGCACCAGTGATCATGTTTTTAACATAGTCAGCGTGACCTGGGCAGTCAACGTGTGCATAGTGACGAGTTTCAGTTTCGTACTCAACGTGTGCAGTTGAGATTGTGATTCCGCGCTCTCTTTCTTCTGGAGCAGCGTCGATTTGATCGTATCCGCGTGCTTCAGCACCACCAGCTTTTGCAAGAACTGTAGTGATCGCAGCAGTTAATGTAGTTTTACCATGGTCAACGTGGCCGATTGTACCGATGTTAACATGGGGTTTAGAACGTTCGAATTTAGCCTTAGCCATTCTAAATTCCTCCTTAGTTTATATAGGTTATTTTATATTTAGACTAGAAAGTGAAACTCAAGTCTCACTTTCTAAGCTTACATAAGTAGTTATACTTGAACAATCGATAAAAATCAATTATTCACCTTTATTTTTTTTAATAATTTCTTCAGAAACAGACTTCGGTACTTCTTCATAATGATCAAATGTCATTGAGAATGTTCCGCGTCCTTGAGTGTTAGAACGTAATGCCGTTGCATAACCGAACATTTCAGAAAGTGGAACCATAGCGCGAACAACTTGTGCGTTACCGCGTGCTTCCATACCTTCTACACGTCCACGACGAGATGTTACGTCGCCCATAATGTCACCCATGTACTCTTCAGGAATTACAACTTCAACTTTCATCATTGGCTCAAGAATTACTGGGCTACATTTAGAAACCGCAGCTTTAAGCGCCATAGATGCAGCGATTTTGAACGCCATCTCAGATGAATCGACATCATGGTAAGATCCGTCAACTAACGCAGCTTTGATGTCAACTAGTGGATAACCAGCTAGTACACCATTTTTAAGTGAGTCTTCAAGACCCGCTCCAACAGCTGGGATGTATTCACGTGGAACTACACCACCGACGATTTTGTTTTGGAATTCAAAACCTTTACCTTCTTCATTAGGTTCAAACTCAATCCAAACGTGACCGAATTGTCCACGACCACCAGATTGACGAGCGAACTTACCTTCAACTTTCGCAGCAGCGCGGAAAGTCTCACGGTATGCTACCTGAGGAGCACCAACGTTTGCTTCCACTTTGAATTCACGACGCATACGGTCAACGATGATATCAAGGTGAAGTTCACCCATACCAGCGATGATTGTTTGGCCAGTTTCTTGGTCAGTGTGAGCACGGAATGTTGGATCTTCTTCAGAAAGCTTAGATAATGCTGTACCCATTTTATCTTGGTCAGCTTTAGATTTTGGTTCGATAGCTACAGAGATAACTGGTTCTGGGAATTCCATAGACTCAAGGATAACAAGACTCTTCTCATCACAAAGAGTATCACCAGTAGTAGTATCTTTTAAACCTACAGCAGCAGCGATATCACCAGCGTAAACTGTTGAAATCTCTTCACGGCTGTTAGCGTGCATTTGTAGGATACGTCCTACACGCTCACGCTTACCTTTAGTTGAGTTTTTCACGTATGATCCAGAGTTTAACACACCAGAGTACACACGGAAGAACGTTAACTTACCAACATAAGGGTCAGTCATGATTTTGAATGCTAAAGCTGCGAATGGTTCTTCATCGCTAGACTTACGCTCAACAGCTTCATCTGTATCCGGAAGAGTACCTTTAATAGCAGGTACATCTAATGGAGATGGTAAGTAGTCGATAACTGCGTCTAACAGAATTTGAACACCTTTATTTTTGAATGCAGAACCACAGATTACTGGGAAGAATTCTACAGAAGTTGTAGCCTTACGGATACCAGCTTTAAGCTCTTCTACAGTGATTTCTTCACCTTCTAGGTACTTCATCATCATTTCTTCATCAAGCTCAGCTACCGCTTCAATAAGTTTTCCACGGTATTCTTCAGCTAATTCTTTGTGCTCTTCAGGAATTTCGACACGCTCGATGTCTGTTCCTAAATCGTTACCGTACATGTAAGCACACTCTTCAACAAGGTCAATGATACCATTGAACTCGTCTTCAGCACCGATTGGTAACTGAATTGGATGTGCGTTTGCTTGTAAACGATCGTGGATTGTTCCTACAGAGTATAAGAAATCTGCACCAATCTTATCCATTTTGTTAACGAATACGATACGAGGTACACCGTAAGTAGTAGCCTGACGCCAAACAGTTTCTGTTTGTGGTTCTACACCAGATTGTGCATCAAGTACTGCTACCGCACCATCAAGTACGCGTAAAGAACGTTCTACTTCTACTGTGAAGTCTACGTGTCCTGGAGTATCAATGATGTTTACACGATGACCTTTCCATTGAGCTGTAGTTGCAGCAGAAGTAATTGTGATACCACGCTCTTGCTCTTGCTCCATCCAGTCCATCTGAGATGCACCTTCATGAGTTTCACCGATTTTATGAATACGTCCTGTGTAATACAGAATACGCTCAGTTGCTGTTGTTTTACCAGCATCGATGTGAGCCATGATACCAATATTACGAGTGTTTTCTAAAGAGAACTCTCTTGTCATTTGGTGTCTTGCTCCTTCCATATATGGATTGGATTTTTTTATTTTAAGTAGCAAAAAAGCCACTTTATATTGTTACATATGCCAGTGTCCAGTACCCTCATTATGTAAAACGAGCGCCCAACGAAAGGGAGAGGCATTCTCCCTCTCCACACTTCCATAAGCGACAAATAAAGCGGTTTATGCTTACATTTATTTTACGTTGAATCCTACCAACGGTAATGAGCAAATGCTTTGTTAGCTTCTGCCATTTTATGAGTGTCTTCACGTTTCTTAACAGATGCACCAGCGTTGTTAGCTGCATCTAAGATTTCGTAAGCTAGACGCTCTTCCATAGTTTTTTCACCACGAAGACGAGCATAGTTTACTAACCAGCGAAGACCTAAAGTTGTACGGCGTTCTGGACGAACCTCAACTGGAACTTGGTAGTTAGCACCACCAACACGACGAGCGCGTACTTCAAGAACAGGCATGATGTTCTTAAGAGCTTGCTCGAATACTTCCATTGGTTCTTTATCTGAACGTTCACGAACGATATCGAAAGCGTTATAAAGAATTGTTTGAGATTTACCTTTTTTACCGTCAACCATCATTTTGTTGATTAGGCGTGTTACAAGTTTAGAATTGTACATTGGATCTGGTAACACGTCACGTTTCGCAACAGGTCCTTTACGAGGCATATTGAGTTCCTCCTTTCATTATAAGTTTATTATTTTTTAGCAGGTTTTGGTCGCTTAGTACCATATTTAGAACGTCCTTGCATACGTTTGTCAACACCAGCTGTATCAAGCGCACCACGAACGATGTGGTAACGTACCCCTGGTAAATCCTTTACTCGACCACCGCGAATTAATACTACGCTATGCTCTTGTAGGTTATGACCGATACCTGGGATGTAAGCTGTAACTTCAATACCATTTGTTAAACGTACACGAGCGTATTTACGTAACGCTGAGTTCGGTTTCTTCGGAGTCATTGTACCAACACGAGTACATACACCACGTTTTTGAGGTGCAGAGATATCAGTTGATTTTTTCTTTAAAGAGTTAAAACCTTTGTTTAACGCAGGTGATTTAGACTTCCATACTTTATCAGTACGACCATTTCTCACTAATTGGTTAATAGTAGGCATTTGATTATCCTCCCTTCGCATGTTTGTATGACCACATATCCAGGTGGTTCATTATTAGTTGAAAACAAAGTTTTTGCAAGGAAGAGCAAATGCTCTCTCCTCACAAAAACAGTTTTAACTTATTATTCCTATTGCTG
The DNA here is from genome assembly GCF_030348325.1 of Bacillus hominis. Classification (NCBI taxonomy): domain Bacteria; kingdom Bacillati; phylum Bacillota; class Bacilli; order Caryophanales; family Bacillaceae; genus Bacillus; species Bacillus hominis. The sequence goes on along the minus strand of NZ_JAUCFS010000005.1, from coordinate 121,395 downwards.
AAGCTCCCACTTGAATCCCCGAAACTTTTCCAAGCTTACGAACTGATTCAACTTTGGTTATGGGTATGTTATGTTGCAAGGCAGTACGAATGATAACATGAGTTAATCTCACATCAGCATCTTCTGCAATGACAACTTCTTTAACTATACCAGCTTTGATTGCTTCCAATGTTCGTTTATGACCAACGACTACATTTTCAGCATTTGACACTTTTTGATAAGACATATAAATATCCTCCAAAGCATCATTCAGGAGCAACCTTGATTATAGTAACATTTTGACTCATACAATGTCAACTAGGATTAGCTGTTTTTATACAAAATTTACGACGGAAAATTTTACTGTTCCACATAAACTTCATCGTTTTCTACATTCATGTTATCTTGTGTTGTTTTTACAAGATCCACTTTGCGATAACGATTCATACCCGTTCCAGCAGGAACAAGCTTACCGATAATAACATTTTCTTTCAATCCTAGAAGTTCATCGCGTTTACCCTTAATTGCTGCATCTGTTAGAACACGAGTTGTTTCTTGGAACGATGCTGCAGATAAGAACGAATCTGTCTCAAGTGAAGCTTTTGTAATACCAAGTAGAACCGGTCTAGCCGTTGCTGGTTGTTTACCTTTCAGTAACACCTTCGCATTCGCATCAGTAAACTGATGGATATCTAGTAATGTTCCTGGTAATACATCTGTTTCACCCGCGTCACTTACACGAACTTTACGTAGCATTTGACGTACCATTACTTCTACGTGTTTGTCACCAATTTCTACCCCTTGCATACGGTATACTTTTTGAACTTCACGTAATAAGTATTCTTGAACGGCTGTAATGTCCGTTACTTTTAGTAATTCTTTCGGATCAATAGAACCTTCTGTTAACTCTTTACCGTGGCTGATTGGCTGTCCTAGAGTTACTTTCAGACGAGCACCGTAAGGAATAGCATACGTACGAGCTTCAACTTCACCCTGTACAACTACTTCTTGGCGATCTTTAACATCGTTGATCGCTGCGATAACACCGTCGATTTCACTGATAACTGCCTGACCTTTCGGATTACGAGCTTCGAAGATCTCTTGGATACGAGGTAAACCTTGTGTGATATCATCTCCGGCAACCCCACCTGTATGGAACGTACGCATCGTTAACTGTGTACCTGGTTCACCGATAGATTGAGCTGCGATAATACCTACCGCCTCTCCTACTTCTACGTCTGTACCAGTTGCTAAGTTACGACCGTAACACTTCTTACATACACCGTGGCGAGTATTACACGTAAACGCTGAACGGATATTTACAGTTTCAACACCCGAATTTTCAACGATATGAGCGATATCTTCAGTAATTAATTGGTTTTCACTAACTAATACTTCACCTGTTTCAGGATGTTTTACAGTTTTTCTCGCAAAACGTCCAACAAGACGATCATATAGTGACTCAATAACTTCATTACCTTCTTTAATTGCGCCAATTAATAAACCACGATCTGTTCCACAATCATCTTCACGAACGATTACATCTTGTGCAACGTCTACAAGACGACGTGTTAAGTAACCAGAATCGGCAGTTTTAAGTGCTGTATCGGCAAGACCTTTACGCGCACCATGCGTAGAGATGAAGTACTCAAGTACTGTTAAACCTTCACGGAAACTTGATTTGATCGGAAGCTCAATGATACGACCAGATGGATTGGCCATCAGACCACGCATACCAGCAAGCTGAGTAAAGTTCGATGCGTTACCACGGGCACCGGAATCACTCATCATGAAGATTGGGTTGCGTTTATTCAAGGATTTCATCAGCTTTCCTTGGATAACATCTTTTGCATTACTCCAAATAGAGATAACGCGATCGTAACGTTCTTCTTCCGTGATTAAACCGCGACGGAATTGTTTAATTACATTATCTACTTTTGCTTGTGCTTCATGGAGAATTTCATCTTTTTCACCTAATACAAGAATGTCTGATACCCCAACTGTAATACCAGCTTTTGTAGAGTATTTAAATCCTAAGTTTTTCATACGGTCAAGCATGCGAGATGTTTCTGTAATTTGGAAACGTTTGAATACTTCCGCAATAATATTACCAAGGATTTTCTTGCTAAATGGTGCCACTTCTTCGCGACTAGCAATAATTTCTTTAATGTTCGCACCTTTTTCAACGAAATATTCCGCTGGTGTTTCTTTTTCAAGGTTTGAGTTTGTTGGTTCATTAATATAAGGGAACGACTCTGGTAAGATTTCGTTAAATATTAATTTACCAACTGTTGTTAATAGAAGCTTACTCTTTTGCTCTTCAGTAAACGTTACATTATTTACCGAGCTCGCAGCAACTGCAACACGTGTGTGCAGATGTACATATCCATTTTGGTATGCAAGTATTGCTTCGTTTGCATCTTTGAAGACCATACCTTCACCGATTGCACCCTCACGCTCAAGTGTTAAGTAATAGTTACCTAATACCATATCCTGAGATGGAGTAACAACTGGTTTTCCGTCTTTTGGATTCAAGATGTTTTGTGCCGCTAACATAAGAATACGAGCTTCTGCTTGTGCCTCTGATGATAACGGAACGTGAACCGCCATTTGGTCACCGTCAAAGTCCGCGTTGTATGCAGTACATACAAGTGGGTGAAGACGGATTGCACGACCTTCTACTAATGTAGGTTCAAACGCCTGGATACCAAGACGGTGAAGTGTTGGTGCGCGGTTTAGAAGTACTGGATGCTCTTTGATCACAGATTCTAAAACGTCCCAAACTTCAGGGTGTACACGCTCGATTTTACGTTTAGCACTCTTAATGTTGTGTGCTAATCCTTTTCCAACTAACTCTTTCATAACGAAAGGTTTAAACAATTCAAGCGCCATTTCTTTCGGTAATCCACATTGGTACATCTTTAAGTTCGGTCCTACAACGATTACAGAACGGCCAGAGTAGTCAACACGTTTACCTAATAAGTTTTGACGGAAACGTCCTTGTTTACCTTTAAGCATGTGAGATAGTGATTTTAATGGACGGTTACCTGGTCCAGTAACTGGACGGCCACGGCGACCATTATCGATTAATGCGTCTACAGCTTCTTGTAACATACGTTTTTCGTTTTGAACGATGATGCTTGGTGCACCTAAGTCCAATAGACGTTTTAAACGATTGTTACGGTTAATTACACGACGGTATAAGTCGTTTAAGTCAGAAGTAGCAAAACGTCCACCATCTAACTGTACCATCGGGCGTAGTTCTGGTGGGATAACTGGAAGAACATCTAAGATCATCCAAGATGGGTGATTTCCAGAGTTACGGAATGCTTCTAATACTTCTAGACGTTTAATAGCACGAGTACGGCGTTGTCCTTGTGCTGTTTTTAATTCTTCTTTTAAGAAGTCTACTTCTTTATCTAAATCGATGTCTTGCAGTAGCTTTTTAATAGCTTCTGCACCCATAGCAGCATGGAATGTGCTGCCATATCGATCACGATATGCACGGTATTCTTTTTCAGAAAGTAATTGCTTCTTATCAAGTGGTGTATCTCCACTTTCTGTTACAACATAAGAAGCGAAATAAATTACTTCTTCAAGCGCGCGAGGGGACATGTCTAAGACAAGTCCCATGCGGCTCGGGATACCTTTGAAATACCAAATATGAGATACAGGAGCAGCTAATTCGATATGACCCATACGTTCACGACGAACTTTTGCACGCGTTACTTCAACGCCACATCGATCACAAACTACACCTTTATAACGTACACGTTTATATTTTCCGCAATGACATTCCCAGTCCTTTTGTGGTCCGAAAATACGCTCACAGAACAAGCCATCTTTTTCAGGCTTTAACGTACGATAGTTAATTGTTTCTGGTTTCTTAACTTCACCGTATGACCAAGAACGAATCTTGTCAGGTGAAGCAAGTCCAATCTTCATATATTCAAAGTTATTTACATCTATCAAGGGGCCTACCTCCCTTTTAGTCTACAGGTTATCCCAATTATTCCTTAGTTGTCTCAACTTCAACATTCAATTTATCTGCTGATTGATGATCATCGTCATCTTCCGTATCACGCATTTCAATTTCTGTATCGTTGATAGACATCATTTTAACGTCCATACCTAAACTTTGCAGTTCTTTAATCAATACTTTGAATGATTCAGGAACGCCTGGTTCTGGAACATTTTCACCTTTAACAATGGCTTCATACGTCTTAACACGTCCAATAACATCATCAGACTTCACTGTTAAGATTTCTTGAAGAGTATAAGCAGCACCATAAGCTTCAAGTGCCCAAACCTCCATCTCACCGAAACGCTGTCCACCGAACTGAGCTTTACCTCCAAGAGGTTGCTGCGTTACAAGTGAGTATGGTCCAGTAGAACGAGCATGAAGTTTATCGTCAACCATGTGCGCAAGTTTGATCATATACATGACACCAACAGATACGCGGTTATCGAATGGTTCACCAGTACGTCCGTCATACAGGATTGTTTTCGCGTCATTTGCCATACCAGCTTCTTCAATTGTGCCCCATACATCTTCCTCACGAGCACCATCGAATACTGGTGTTGCAATGTGAATACCAAGGTATCTTGCTGCCATACCAAGATGAAGCTCTAATACCTGACCGATATTCATACGAGATGGTACCCCTAATGGGTTTAACATGATATCGATTGGCGTACCGTCTGGTAAGTAAGGCATATCTTCTTCTGGTAAAATACGAGAGATAACACCTTTGTTACCGTGACGTCCGGCCATCTTGTCACCTTCAGAAATTTTACGTTTTTGAACGATATATGCACGTACAAGTTGATTCACGCCTGGTGGCAATTCATCGCCATCTTCACGGTTGAATACTTTTACGTCTAAGATAATACCGCCACCACCGTGTGGTACACGTAGTGATGTATCACGTACTTCACGTGCTTTTTCACCGAAGATTGCATGTAATAGACGTTCTTCTGCTGTTAATTCTGTTACACCTTTAGGTGTTACTTTACCAACAAGTAGGTCTCCATCTTTTACTTCCGCACCTACGCGAATAATACCGCGCTCGTCAAGGTTACGAAGTGCATCTTCTCCAACATTCGGAATATCACGTGTAATTTCTTCTGGTCCAAGCTTCGTATCACGAGCTTCTGATTCATATTCTTCAATATGAATAGAAGTGTACACATCATCTTTTACAAGGCGCTCACTCATAATGATCGCATCCTCATAGTTATAACCGTCCCATGTCATAAAGCCAACAAGCACGTTACGTCCAAGTGCTAGTTCACCTAATTCCATAGAAGGACCATCCGCAAGGATTTCACCTTTTACAACTTCATTTCCAACACTTACGATTGGACGTTGATTGTAACAAGTTCCTTGGTTAGAACGAATGAATTTCTGCATTTTATAGCGATCTAAATCGCCTTTTACTGTTTGACCGTCAACTTCTACATAGCGACGTACCCAAACTTCACGTGCTTCTACGCGTTCAACAACACCAGGGTGTTTACAGATCACTGCAGCTCCTGAGTCTTTTGCTGATACGTACTCCATACCTGTACCTACAATCGGAGATTCCGGATTCATTAACGGAACCGCCTGACGTTGCATGTTCGCTCCCATAAGTGCGCGGTTAGAGTCATCGTTTTCTAAGAACGGAATACAAGCTGTCGCTGCCGACACTACTTGTTTTGGAGATACATCCATGTAGTCGATGCGTTCTTTATTTGTGACAATGTTTTCACCACGGAAACGAGCTACGATATCTTCATCAAGGAATTCCCCTTCTTCAGATAATTTCATATTCGCTTGGGCTACAACATAGTTATCTTCTTCATCTGCTGTTAAATAATCAACATGCCCTGTTACAAGACCAGTTTCTGGGTCAACACGACGGTATGGCGTTTCAATGAAACCAAACTCATTTACTTTCGCAAACGAAGATAATGAGTTGATCAAACCGATGTTTGGTCCCTCTGGTGTTTCAATTGGACACATACGACCATAGTGAGAGTAGTGAACGTCACGTACTTCAAAGCCTGCGCGCTCACGCGTTAAACCACCGGGTCCTAATGCAGATAGTCTTCGTTTGTGAGTTAACTCTGCTAATGGGTTTGTTTGATCCATGAACTGAGATAACTGAGAACTTCCGAAGAACTCTTTAATAGATGCAATAACCGGGCGAATGTTAATTAACGCTTGTGGTGTAATTGCATTTGTATCTTGAATCGACATTCTCTCACGAACAACACGTTCCATACGAGAAAGACCGATACGGAATTGGTTTTGTAGTAACTCTCCTACAGAGCGCAGACGACGATTTCCTAAGTGGTCAATATCATCTGTATCCCCTACTTTATATAGCAAGTTAAAGAAGTAGCTAATAGAAGCAAGAATATCACCTGGTGTGATGTGTTTTATATCACGAGTAATATTTGCATTCCCAATTACGTTTATAGATCGTTCGCCTTCTGATTCTGGAGCATAAATCTTAATAGATTGCAGCTCAACATCACCTGCTACCACTCCACCCATTGGTTTCGCTGTTTTGAATCCAATGTTTTTCTCTAGGTAAGGTAGAATGCGATCCAGTGTACGACGATCTAAGACTGTTCCTTCTGCCGCTAAAATTTCACCAGTTTCTGGATCCACTAGTGTTTCAGCTAAACGTTGGTTAAACAATCTGTTTTTAATGTGTAGCTTTTTGTTGATCTTATAGCGACCTACATTTGCTAAATCGTAGCGCTTCGGATCAAAGAAACGAGACACAAGTAAGCTCTTTGCATTTTCTACTGTTGGTGGTTCACCAGGACGTAGACGCTCATAAATTTCAAGCAATGCTTTCTCTGTGCTATCTGTGTTATCTTTTTCTAACGTATTGCTTAAGTATTCGTTATCACCTAAAAGCTCGGTGATTTCTTGATCAGAGCCAAACCCTAATGCGCGTAACAAAACAGTTACAGGAAGTTTACGCGTACGGTCAATACGCACATATACAACATCCTTAGCATCTGTTTCATACTCTAACCAAGCTCCGCGGTTTGGAATTACAGTAGCAGTAAAACCACGTTTTCCGTTTTTATCCACTTTGCCACTATAGTATACGCTTGGAGAGCGAACTAACTGGGAAACGATAACACGTTCTGCACCGTTAATTACGAATGTTCCAGTCTCTGTCATGAGTGGGAAATCTCCCATGAACACATCTTGTTCTTTTACTTCACCAGTTTCCTTGTTGATTAGACGCACTTTTACACGAAGTGGTGCTGCATACGTCACATCACGCTCTTTGCATTCTTCTACAGAGTATTTAGGTTCACCTAAGCTGTAGTCGATAAATTCAAGCGATAGATTTCCCGTAAAGTCTTCGATCGGAGAAATGTCTTGGAACATTTCTCGCAAACCCTCATCAAGAAACCACTGATAAGAAGAGGTTTGAATTTCGATAAGATTTGGTAACTCTAATACTTCACTAATACGGGCATAACTTCTTCGTTGGCGGTGGCGTCCGTATTGAACTAGTTGACCTGTCAACTGCTTCACCCCTCAAATCATGAGTATTATAAACACACAAAAAAATTTGTGCAAAATCACAAATAAATACAACTACTGCTATTAGCGTAGTTTTTTTCTCTTAAAGATAGATACGTTGAGTCTTTCTACCTGCTCAAAAAAGAAAAATGGCTTCTATAAGAAAACCATCATTCTGTTTCATAATCTGCTGATTTTACTATCTTTTCCAAGAGAAACAAAAATATACATCTTTCTCAACGCAGAAAATCATATATTGGCATTGTATAATGTTAACATAGCCAAAAATAACCGTCAACGCTTTTTTGATTTTATGATATAATATCCTTTTTTCTTTTCTACAACTTCAACTTCAGAAAACACTTCTTCTAGTTTTTTCAGCGCAGATGGTGCACCTTGTTTCTTTTGAATAACAATCCACAATTCCCCACCTGAAACTAAATACTCCACAGCCTTTTCTAAAATCTCATGCACGATATCTTTACCAGCACGAATTGGAGGATTAGATAGAATAGCAGCATACTTGCCATCTACATTTTCATAGACACTACTTTGCAAAATACGTATATTTTCAATTCTGTTATTAGCGGCATTTTCTTTTGCAAGTCCCAAGGCCCTTTCATTCACATCCACCATGTGAATTTCACGATTTTGAAACTCTTTCGCTAACGACAAACCGATTGGACCGTACCCACATCCTACGTCTAACACATTACCTTTAACATCTGGCATTTGAAACGCTTCAATTAAAAGACGAGAACCAAAGTCCACTTCGTTTTTCGAGAACACCCCATGGTCAGATAAAAAAGTAAATCGAGATTCACGAAGTGTAAATTCCCATCGTTTACGATCACTTTTACTAGAAGGGTCGTTAGAAAAATAATGGTCTGCCATATGGCCACCTCTTTTCTTTACAGTTAAAAAAAAAGCTCGCATGAGAGCGAGCTTTTTTTAAAGCACCAAAAGTTAATTACTTAACTTCTACAACAGCGCCAACTTCTTCAAGTTTAGCTTTCATTTCTTCAGCTTCCTCTTTAGCAACGCCTTCTTTGATTGCTTTTGGAGTGTTGTCAACTAATTCTTTAGCTTCTTTTAAGCCAAGACCAGTGATTTCACGTACAGCTTTGATAACTTTGATTTTTTGAGCGCCAGCACTTGCAAGTACTACGTCAAATTCAGTTTGCTCAGCAGCAGCTTCACCAGCGCCACCAGCTACAGCTACAGGAGCAGCAGCAGTTACGCCGAATTCTTCCTCGATAGCTTTTACTAAGTCGTTAAGTTCTAATACAGTCATAGATTTAACTGCTTCAATGATTTGTTCTTTAGTCATTGTAAATATCCTCCCTTAAATAGGTTTGTATTGTTTTATAGATAACAAGTAATTATCTTTTAAAAAATTAAGCGCCTTGCTCTTCCTTTTGATCTGCAACTGCTTTAGTAGCAAGTGCAAGGTTACGGATTGGAGCTTGAAGAACGCTAAGAAGCATAGAAAGTAAGCCTTCACGTGATGGAAGAGTAGCGATAGCTTTAACCTCATCAAGTGTTACAAGTTTACCTTCGATTACGCCCGCTTTAATTTCTAAAGCTTCATGTTTTTTAGCGAAGTCGTTTAATACTTTCGCAGGAGCAACTACATCCTCGTTACTGAACGCGATTGCGTTTGGTCCTGTTAAGAATTCGTTTAACTCAGCCATTTCAGCAGACTCTGCAGCACGACGAGTTAAAGAGTTTTTGTAAACTTTGAACTCAACGCCAGCTTCACGTAAGTTTTTACGTAATTCTGTTGCTTCAGAAACTGTTAAACCACGGTAGTCAACAACGATTGTAGATTTACTCGCACGAAGTTTTTCAGCGATTTCAGTTACAACTTGTTGTTTAGTTTCGATTACTTTGCTCATGTTATTACACCTCCTGTAGATTATATAGAAGATGTACCGAAAGTGCACTAAAAACCTCCATGCCCAACTTGTAGACATGGAGGCATATAGTCACAGAAAAAAGATTCCGCTTCGTATATTAACACCTAGGTAGGAAATTAAGTCGAATCGACACCTACTGTCTACGGTACACTATTAAAATTCACAACATAAATGATTATATTAAAACTTCTTTATGAAGTCAACTTCCAATTTTTACGCAAGTGTAGAAACGTCTACGCGTACGCCAGGTCCCATTGTAGAAGCAACAGTTGCGTTCTTCATGTAAGTACCTTTTGCAGCAGCTGGCTTAGCTTTTTGTAGCGTGTCAGCAATTGTTTTGAAGTTTTCTACTAATTTAGCATCTTCGAAAGATACTTTACCGATTGGAACGTGGATGTTACCAGCTTTATCAACGCGGTATTCAACTTTACCAGCTTTGATTTCGTTAACAGCTTTAGTTACATCGAAAGTAACTGTTCCAGTTTTAGGGTTTGGCATTAAACCTTTAGGTCCTAATACACGACCAAGTTTACCAACTTCACCCATCATGTCAGGAGTTGCTACTACTACATCGAAATCGAACCAACCTTGTTGGATTTTACCGATGTAATCAGCATCGCCTACGAATTCAGCGCCAGCAGCTTCAGCTTCTTTTGCTTTTTCGCCTTTAGCGAATACTAATACACGTTGTACTTTACCAGTACCGTGTGGAAGAACAACTGCACCACGAATTTGTTGGTCAGCTTTCTTAGGATCAACACCTAAACGGAATGCAGCTTCTACAGTTGCATCAAATTTAGCTGTGTTTGTTTTCTTTACTAATTCTACTGCTTCTGTTGCAGAGTAAGCAGCCGCACGATCAACAAGCTTCGCAGCTTCTACGTACTTTTTACCTCTTTTAGCCATGTTTGTTTCCTCCTTGAATGTGGTTTTAGCGGAATAACCTCCCACGTTTACGCCTTCAGTCCGGGAACCCCCGAGGATGTGCGCCCATCCATTTATTTAAAAACGATAATCATTTACGATAATAAAGGTTGCGAATTGGAATTCCAGACCCGCAACCTTTTTACAAAAAACAAATCGAATTAGTCTTCGATAACGATGCCCATACTGCGTGCAGTACCTTCAACCATACGCATTGCAGCTTCTACGCTAGCAGCGTTTAGGTCAGGCATTTTAGTTTCAGCGATTTCGCGTACTTTATCACGCTTAACAGTTGCCACTTTATTACGGTTTGGTTCACCAGAACCAGACTCAATACCAGCTACTTTCTTAAGAAGAACAGCAGCAGGAGGAGTTTTAGTAATGAAAGTGAATGAACGGTCCTCAAATACCGTAATTTCAACAGGGATGATAAGACCAGCTTGATCAGCTGTACGAGCGTTAAACTCTTTACAGAAGCCCATGATGTTAACACCTGCTTGTCCTAATGCTGGACCAACCGGTGGAGCTGGATTAGCTTTACCTGCAGGAATCTGAAGTTTTACCATTTTAATTACCTTTTTAGCCACGAGACACACCTCCTTAAGTCCGTGATGTGGTCAATTGGGCAGTGATTTGCCCTCCCACTTCATATTTTATCATAATGATAAAATCTTTTTCAAAAAACGTCTCCGTTACCGAAGACGTACTGACTTAAAAGATATTATCACTTTTTACAATTCATTTCAAGTTTCATTTTATAATTTTTCAATTTGATGGAAATCAAGTTCAACCGGAGTCTCGCGACCAAACATGTCTACAAGCACGCTAACTTTTTTCTTTTCCACATCAATTTCTTCAATTGCACCTGTATAATCCGCGAATGGCCCCTCATTTACACGCACTGTTTCATGAAGTTCAAAGTCGAAATCAACCACTTCATTGTCCATTCCCATATGCTTCATGATGGTAACAACTTCCTCTTCTAATAGAGGTGAAGGTTTAGACCCAGAACCAGAAGAACCGACAAAACCAGTTACACCCGGTGTATTACGAACAACATACCAAGAATCATCAGTCATGATTAGTTCTACTAATACGTAACCTGGGAACACTTTTCTTTTCATTAATTTTTCTTTACCATTTTTCATTTCTACTTCTACTTCTTCCGGGACAACAACACGGAAAATTTTATCTTGCATACCCATTGATTCTACACGTTTCTCTAGGTTTGCTTTTACTTTATTTTCATATCCAGAATAAGTATGGACAACATACCAACTTTTTTCCATTCATTTAGGACGAGCGTCCTTCCCTCCCTGACGTACATTTTTTTGCGCAAATGAAAAAACCCGTTCACCGGGCTTTTACACAGTTCTTATAAATAACATTATATCATGGATAAGTGCTTCTTATTCAAGAATTAACCAAGAATTAACCGAATTAAAGAAGAAATGCCCATATCAACTACTGCGAAGAAAATCGCAAAGAAGACAACTGTAGCGATAACAGTCGCTGTTGAGCGGAGTAATTCATCTTTTTTAGGCCAACTTACTTTTTTCATTTCGCGACCTACATCGCCGAAAAAGTTCGTTAAACGCATCTACGGGACCTCCAGTGTATTATTTATTTTGTTTCCTTATGAACTGTATGCTTATTGCATGTTTTACAAAACTTCTTTATCTCAAGTCGCTCTACTGAGCTCGTATCTTTCATCGTAGAGTAGTTTCGATTTTTACACTCTTCACATGAGAGTACAACTTTTTTCCTCATTAGTTACACCAACCTTGTAACATTATGTCCCTAAAAATGTATCATACAACAAAAGACAATGTCAATGTCATGACTTTCACTCTCTTCGCAAAAAGAAAACAGGTGAATTATTTTACACCTGCGGCACTTGCTATGAATTTAAAGTTGTACTCTCTCTCATCTCCATATATCTTTCTAATTTCCTTTTTACACGCTGCAATGCGTTATCAATAGATTTCACATGCCTGTTTAACTGTTCTGAAATTTCTTGATAGGAACGACCATCCAAGTATAAAGAGAGCACTTTTCTTTCTAAATCGCTTAATAATTCAGATATTTTAGATTCTATGTCTGTATATTCTTCCTGACTTATAATCATCTCTTCTGGATCAGTTACTTTCGATTCCGAAATAACATCTAATAGTGTTCGATCAGATTCCTCATCGTAAATTGGCTTATCTAAAGACACATACGAATTTAACGGAATATGCTTTTGCCTTGTTGCTGTTTTAATAGCGGTAATAATTTGTCGAGTGATACACAGTTCAGCAAATGCTTTGAACGAAGACAGCTTGTCCCCTTTATAATCACGAATTGCTTTAAACAATCCAATCATACCTTCTTGAACAATATCTTCTCGATCGGCACCCACTAAGAAATAAGATCTTGATTTCGCGCGAACAAAGTTCTTATATTTGTGAATTAAATACTCTAGAGCGTCAGTATTACCTTTTCGAACTAACTCAACGATTGCCTCATCCTCTAAATCACGAAATGTAACGTCGCCTACACTTACGAAGCCTGCTTCCACCCTGATCCCTCCGACCGCTATATATTTAGCAATATTATACAGTAAAAAGATAAAGAGCGTCAATGCTTCAACGCTCTCCTCTTCTTAATTTTTCTAATTTTTCTGTAATATCTTTACTAAATATCTTTCGCATGGCGGGTTGTTTTTCTTTCGTGTCTTTTGTACGCCTTCTTACTTGTTGTTCCATCGCTTGCACTTCTAACTCTAATTCACGCGCAGATTTTCGAAGTGCACCTTGCGCAAATATAATCCATTGCTCCGTATAATCCGAGGTTGCAACGTATATTTGTGTATTTATATTTCTAAGCTCAATCGCAAGTTGTTCTATCTTTTCATCTGCAGTTTGATTCTTTCTCGTGAATATTACTTCCACCCGCGATTGTTTCATCTTTTTTTCAATACCATAGACTGTATAGGCATCAAAGACAATCATTACCTTTGTGCCTGTATAGCCTTGATAATCCGCCATCTTATCAATAAGTGCGTCTCTTGATGATTGTAAATCTACATCCCGCAGTTTCTTCAAGTCTCCCCAAGCCCCGATAATGTTGTAACCGTCAACGATTAAAATATCGTCCATTTTTTATTTACCAATTTCGTGACGTTTACGATATACCTCATACATTAACAAACTTGCGGCTACTGAAGCATTTAAGGATGTAACTTTACCGACCATCGGTAAAGTAATTAGGAAATCACACTTTTCACCAATAATACGACTCATACCTTTTCCTTCGCTACCAATTACTAATCCGATTGGCATATTACCATCTAAATTACGGTAATCCGTTTTCCCTTTGGCATCTGTACCAGCAATCCAAAGTCCACGTTCTTTTAATTCATCAATTGTACGCGATAAATTTGTTACACGTGCAACAGGAATATATTCAATTGCCCCAGTCGATGCTTTCGCAACTGACGCTGTAAGTCCCACTGCTCTTCTTTTCGGAATAATAATTCCATGAGCTCCCGTCGCATCAGCTGTACGCATAATAGAACCTAGATTATGTGGATCTTCAATTTCATCTAAAATTAAGAAGAACGGATCTTCATTACGTTTTTCTGCTACTTTAAATAAATCTTCTAGCTCAGCATATTGATATGCAGCTACTTGAGCAATTACACCTTGATGATTTCCCTCAACTAATTGATCTAATTTCTTCTTCGGTGCATGTTGCAAAATAACCTTATTTTCTTTCGCTAATGCCAGTACAATCTGTACTTGCCCTTTGGCAGCACCTTCTGCGATCCAAATTTTATTAATATCTCTCCCTGATCGTAACGCTTCAATTACAGGGTTACGTCCGATAATATATTCACTACTCATGATGATGTGCTCCCTTCCTTTTCTTCTAAAACAGCAATTGCCTTATATACAATTTCGTCTAATCTTTCACGATTATTTAATAAGTGATGATAACCGATTAGAGCTTCCAACGCTGTACTATATCGGTATGTTTGTACATCCGTATTCTTCGGAACAGTACCCGAATTCGCATTGCGCCCTCTTCTTAGTACTGCCTCTTCTTCCTCTGTCAAAAATGCCGTCTCTAATAAATGATAAACAACTTTCGCCTGTGCTTTTGCCGAAACAAAGCTCGTCCCTAAGCGATGTAATTGATTAGGACGAACTGTTCCTTTTTGAAGAAGGTGATAGCGGATATATTGTTCATATACCGCATCACCCATATATGCTAACGCTAAGCTGTTCAATTGCTTTGCATCAATCATTTTTATCCTCTTTTCCATCTTGTACCTTGAGCGGTATCTTCTAAAATAATATTACGTTCTTTTAAATCATCGCGAATTTGATCAGATAATGCGAAATCACGATTTTGACGAGCCTCAATACGCTTTTGGATAAGTGCCTCAATTTCTTCATCAAGCAATTCTTCTTGTGCTAATTCTAATCCTAAAATATCAAATAATGTTTCAAGTTGTTTCACGTATGCTTCAATTACAACTTTAGAAGTATGTTCTTCTAATAAATATTGATTTGCGTGATTTGCTACATTATATAATTCAGTAATCGCATTAGCAGTATTGAAATCATCATCCATTGCTTCTTCAAATGCAGCCTGGAATTTTTCCATTTCAGCTAACCATTTCTCATTATGGTCCGTTAAATCCGTACTACTTTCCATACGATGCTTTAAGTTACCGTAAGCTGTTTTAATTCTTTCTAGCCCATTATTAGTACTTTGCAATAAATCTTCGCTAAAGTTAATTGGGTGACGATAATGTACCGATAGCATAAAGAACCTGATTAACTGTGGATCATATTGTTTAATGATATCGTGAACTAAAATGAAGTTTCCAAGTGACTTAGACATCTTCTCATTATCAATATTAATATATCCATTATGCATCCAGTAACGTGCAAATGTTTTTCCTGTCAACGCCTCGGACTGTGCAATTTCATTCTCATGATGAGGAAATGCTAAATCTTGACCGCCAGCATGAATGTCAATTGTATCCCCTAGGTACTTACGTGCCATCGCTGAGCATTCAATATGCCACCCTGGACGTCCTTTCCCCCAAGGGCTTTCCCAGAAGATCTCTCCTTCTTTCGCAGCTTTCCACAAAGCAAAATCAAGAGGATCTTGTTTCTTTTCTCCTACTTCAATACGTGCACCGTGACGTAAATCAGCGATTGGCTGATGCGATAATTTACCGTAACCTTCGAATTCTTTCGTTCTAAAGTATACATCACCTTCTGATTCATATGCATACCCTTTATTCACAAGTTCTTGAATAAATTCAATAATGATATCCATATTTTCTGTCACACGCGGATGAACCGTTGCATGTTTGCAACCTAGTGCTGTTACATCTTCAAAGTAAGCTTCAACAAAACGATCTGCAATTGTTGGCACATCTTCACCTAATTCGTTTGCCGCCTTAATTAATTTATCATCCACGTCAGTAAAGTTAGATACATACTGCACATCATATCCTTTATATTCTAAGTAACGGCGTACTGTATCAAATACCATAGGTGGTCTCGCATTCCCAATGTGAATGTAGTTATATACTGTAGGTCCGCACACATACATCTTTACCTTATTTTCTTCTAATGGCATAAACTCTTCTTTTTGACGCGTTAACGTATTATAAATGTGAATAGTCATTTTTATCCTTCCTTTCTACCTTTACTTCGAGTTGCTTTCTCAATTTATCAAGTTCTGCTTCCATAACCTTTAATTTATCAAAAATCGGATCTGGAAGATCAGAATGATTTAATTCTTGGCCAATCTTTACTCCATTTTGAATAACGACTCGGCCAGGTATACCTACAACTGTAGAATGCGCAGGAACTTCCTTTAACACGACAGATCCTGCTCCAATTTTAGAATTCTCTCCAACAGTAATAGAACCTAGTACTTTAGCACCTGTTGCAATTAATACATTATCCTGAATTGTAGGATGCCTCTTTCCTTTTTCTTTACCTGTACCACCTAATGTGACACCTTGATAAATTGTTACGTTTTCGCCAATTTCACACGTTTCTCCAATTACAACCCCCATTCCATGATCAATGAAAAAACGACGACCAATAGTTGCTCCTGGGTGAATCTCAATGCCAGTAAAAAAACGACTAACCTGCGAAATCCAACGTGCCACAAAGAAAAATTTCCTTTTATAAAAAGCATGTGCAATTCGATGGGCCCAAACTGCATGTAATCCAGAGTAAGTTAAAATGACTTCGAAATAACTTCGTGCCGCTGGATCCTGTTCAAAAACGACTTCAATATCTTCCCGAAGCCTCTTAAACATCGATGTTCCCTCCCCTTTATGGGCTGCTTTTTTCGAGTGAACTAACTCCCCTAACTCTCCACTTACCCCTAAATCTTTATACAAGGGGATAAAACTTATACCCTCACCCATTTACATGGTATAAAAAAAGACGCCTCTGTCATATAGACAGAGACGCCTTATAAGCGCGGTTCCACTCTGTTTAGGCTAAAGAAGCCTCAAACTCATCCATGATAACGGTTTACACCGCTTCTGTTTACTTTGCGCCCTAAGGCGTCCCGCGAAATACTTCGCTGTTCAACAGAAGACTCGAAGGGGCATTTCAAAAATCCGCTTATAAACCACTCCCAGCCTAAAGGTGGTTCTCTCTGTAAAAAGCCTGATTTTCTACTTCTCCTTCTCGTCGCTTTTCCTTATTAGATTTTAGGTATACTTATTATATTTCTAAACCTAGAAAATGTTAACCAATTACTTTTTGAATACGATTTAAAACTTTTTCTTTTCCAAGAAGTGCAATGGCGTTAGGAAGCTCTGGACCGTGTGTTTGTCCAGTAGTTGCAACACGGATTGGCATAAATAAATTTTTACCTTTATGTCCTGTTTCCTTTTGAACTGCTTTAATAGCCGCCTTAACTGCTGCTGGCTCCATTTCTTCTAGAGCTTCTAATTGATTGGCAAATGTACGAAGCACTTCAGGTACTTGTTCACCGTTCAATACTTCTTGTCCCTCTTCGTCATGATCGACATGATCTTTAAAGAACATTTCAGAAAGCTCTACAATTTCAGCTCCAAAGCTCATTTGGTCATGATATAAAGCAATTACATCACGAACCCAAGCTTGTTCTTGTTCGCTTAAGTTTTCACCTACGCGGCCCGCTTTAACTAAATGCGGTAAGCTTAATGTAACAACAGCATCTAAATCTTGTTTTTTCATATATTGGTTGTTCATCCATTTTAGTTTTTGAGAATCGAATAATGCAGGTGATTTCGATAAACGGGCTGCATCAAACATTTTGATAAACTCATCTTTAGAGAAGATTTCTTCCTCTCCCACTGGTGACCAACCTAGTAATGCGATAAAGTTAAAGATTGCTTCTGGAAGATATCCAAGCTCTTTATATTGTTCAATAAATTGAATAATAGACTCATCACGCTTACTTAGCTTTTTACGGCTTTCATTTACAATTAAAGTCATATGACCGAATTGCGGGATATCCCATCCGAAAGCTTCATAAATCATCATTTGTTTTGGTGTATTAGAAATATGATCATCACCACGAAGTACGTGTGTAATCTCCATTAAGTGATCATCTACTGCTACCGCAAAGTTATAAGTTGGAATTCCA
The DNA here is from genome assembly GCF_030348325.1 of Bacillus hominis. Lineage (NCBI taxonomy): Bacteria > Bacillati > Bacillota > Bacilli > Caryophanales > Bacillaceae > Bacillus > Bacillus hominis. Next base: position 103,371 of record NZ_JAUCFS010000005.1, on the reverse strand, counting down.
TCTTTTTTCACGATAACGAAATCGCCAAAATCATTTGAATGGAATGCAACTTCATCTTTTACGATATCTTTAAACGTGTAGTCGCTATCAGCTGGTACACGGAAGCGAATACTTGGAATACGGCCTTCAGCCTCAAATCCTTTAGTTTGCTCCTCAGTTAAATCACGGTGGTTTCCTGCATAACGTGGTGTTTCACCACGAGCGATTTGCCCTTCACGTTCTGCTTCTAGCTCTTCTTCTGTCATATAACATTTGTAAGCTAAACCACGCTCTAATAAATCTACATATAATTTTTTATAAATATCTAAACGCTCTGTTTGACGATATGGTCCAAATTCACCACCAACATCAACACCTTCATCCCAGTCCATACCGAGCCATTTCAAGTATTTTAATTGGCTTTCTTCTCCACCAGCAACATTACGTTTCACATCAGTATCTTCAATACGAATAATAAACTTGCCATCTTGATGACGAGCAAATAAATAATTAAATAATGCCGTACGCGCATTTCCGATATGTAAGTGTCCTGTTGGACTTGGCGCATAGCGCACTCTCACTTGCTTTTCCATAATTGGTACACCTTCCATTCTTAATGTCTACACATTCTATAATTGTACAACAAAAAAATGTGATTATCCATCTTACGAATTAAAAACCATTATTTTTTCTGTAATAATACCACTGCTTGAGATGCGATTCCTTCTTCTCTTCCTGTAAAGCCTAATTTTTCTGTCGTTGTTGCCTTTACATTAACGTTGTCGACAGAAGTTTCTAACAGCTCACTAATACGTTTACGCATACTTTCAATATGAGGTGCCATCTTTGGCTTCTGAGCAATAATTGTACAATCTAGGTTCCCTAGTTCGTAACCTTGTTCACGCACAAATTCCCAAACCTTTTGTAATAATAAAGCTGAATCTGCATCTTTAAAAGCAGGATCTGTATCAGGAAAATGCTTTCCAATATCCCCTGCTGCAATTGCCCCTAAACATGCATCAGCAATCGTATGTAACAATACGTCCGCATCCGAGTGACCGATTAGTCCTTTCTCATGAGGAATTGTAATTCCACCGATAATTAACGGTCTACCTTCCGCAAATTCATGTACATCAAAACCTTGTCCAATTCGAAACATTCTTTACATCCTCCTCAAGCTAAACTACTGAGCTTTATGACTCTATATTATATCGCTATCCCTATAAAGAAAAGCCCGGCCGTTGCCGAGCTTTTCTTTGCTATGATACCATCACTTCTATTTCTTCTGAACATGAAGGAAACTTTCAGCAATTAATAAATCCTCTGGGGTCGTCACTTTAATATTATAGTAACTCCCATCTACTACACCCACTTGCTTTCCGATACGTTCTACGAGACTTGCATCATCTGTACCAAGAAAACAGCTCTGTTTTGCACTTCTATGAGCTTCTAACAAAAGAGAAACAGAAAATCCTTGCGGTGTTTGTACAGCCTTAAGCTGAGATCGTTCTACCGTTTCGACAACAACACCCTGCTCTACTTTCTTAACCGTATCCTTTACTGGCACTGCACAAATGGAGGCTCCATATTTTTCTGCTGCAGTTAATACATCTTGAATCACTTTAGTCGTTACGAATGGGCGTGCCCCATCATGCACAAGAACATATTCAACATTACTCGCATGCTGAATCGCGTTATATACGCTATCTTGCCTTTCAGCTCCGCCTTGAATAAAGTGTAATGGCTTTTCAATCGGATACTTCTGTATTAATTCCTCAAAATACGGGCGTTCTTCTTCGTTAATTGCCATAATAATACTTTTGCATGCTCTATCTTTTTCAAAAGCACGTAATGTATGCACAATAATCGGCACTTCATTTATAAGTAAGAATAACTTATTTTTGTCAGCACCCATCCGTTTTCCTTGTCCCGCTGCTGGAATAATTAATGTATACATATTAATAACCCTCTACTTATAATGCTTTTTCTAATAATTTACGTTTTGCGAAAATCATACGACCAGCCGATGTTTGCAACACACTTGTAACAAGTACATTTAGTTGCGAACCAACATATTCTCTACCATCTTCCACTACAATCATCGTGCCATCATCTAAGTATGCAACACCTTGATTTTGCTCTTTACCATCTTTTACAACATAAACACTTAGTTCTTCTCCAGGGAGTACCACTGGTTTAATTGCATTTGCTAAATCATTAATGTTTAACACTGTTACTCCTTGTAATTCAGAAACTTTGTTTAAGTTGAAATCATTTGTTACAACAGTTCCACCAGTGACTTTCGCTAACTTTACAAGTTTGCTATCCACTTCTTGGATATCCTCAAAATCGCCTTCATAAATTTCTACCGGAATTGGCATCTCTTTTTGAATACGATTCAAAATGTCTAATCCTCTGCGACCACGATTACGCTTTAATGCATCAGAAGAATCGGCAATATGTTGAAGCTCTTCTAATACGAATTGTGGAATCACAATTGTTCCTTCTAAAAACTTCGTTTGGCAAATATCTGCAATACGTCCATCAATAATTACACTCGTATCGAGAATTTTCCAATGAGCTGTAGATTTTTCCACCTCTACCTCTTCGTTCTCACTATTGTTTTTCTTCTTACCTCCGCGCTGGGGTAATGTAAATAATCCTAACAATTCATTTCTCTTTTTAAACCCTACTTGGAATCCTAAATAACCAAGTAAAAGTGTAAAGAACACTTGTAATACTGTACTAATGACCGGAATCGTGAATTCACGAATTGGTATCAAAATTAAATATGCAACAATAAGACCAGAGATCAACCCTAATGTACCAAATAAAACATCTGCTACAGGTGCCTTTACAAGAGCTTCTTCGATATGCTTAATAAGTTGAACAATATAATCTACAAGCCAAAATGTTGTTAAAAATAAAATAATTGCACCAATAATTGCACGAACATAAGACCCTTCCAACCAAGGAACAGCGCCGATGTCCATTACATTAATAACTTTTGGAATTAAGAAAATCCCTAATGCTCCCCCGATCACTAAAAAGAAGAGCTGTACGATCCGTTTTAACATCCAACCACCTCCTACTCATTATTAACCATTGTTTCACTAATCAAAACGCCGAATGCAAAAGTGGATGTATTTTTTTGTAAATAGTTTTATTTACCAATATACCATATCATATAACAAAAATGTTCTAGTGTCGTTATATTATGGAATCAATGTAATATTCTTAATTGTGTCTACTCATATAGAGATGCTCTTGAATTCTTTTTAAACCTTCTCGTATTTTCTTCGCCCTGACTTCCCCAATTCCTTCCACATCGTCCAATTCATTAATAGTTGCACGACAAACACCTTGTAACGTTTTAAATCGATTAATTAAATTTTCAATGATAAGTGGTGGAACACGAGAAATTTTGCTTGTGATTCGATATCCTCTCGGCGTCACGCTTTCTTCTAAGCTCATTTGTCCTGGATAGCCCAGCAGTTTAACTAAATCACTATCCTCTAGAAGTTGTGTATTTGCAAGATCTTGTAACTTTTTCAAAATTTGATGGTGATCTTGCGTTTTTTCTTGATAATAATCTTTAATTAATAGCGCTGCCTCTGCTTCTAAGTCGGCTAGTAATTCTGTAAGTTGTAAACGAATTAATCTTCCTTCTGTTCCTAACTCATGAATATAGCTCAATATTTCATTTTTTATACGCAGTACCATTTCGACACTATGTAAAACGTGAACTACCTCGGACATTGTAACAACCTCTTCAAATTCTAGAATGCCCAAATTCGTAATACCATCATTCCATACGGCCTTATATTTTTCTAACGTTTGAATAGCTTGGTTTGCTTTTGTTAAAATTACACCTATATCTTTTAGTGTATAACGTAAGCTCCCTTGATATAGCGTAATTACGTTACGTCTTTGTGAAATGGCAACAACAAGGCTACCCGTCTGCTTCGCTACACGCTCCGCCGTTCGGTGACGCATACCTGTTTCAATAGAATCAATAGATGCCTCTGGGACTAATTGTGCATTCGCAATCAAAATTTTGCTCCCTGTTTCATTTAAAATAAGCGCCCCATCCATTTTTGCTAATTCATATAAACTAGCAGGTGAGAATGCACAATTAATGTGAAATCCTCCATCAACAATACTTTTAATCTGCTCATTATATCCAAGAACAATTAATCCTCCTGTTTGCGCACGAAGTACGTTATCTATCCCTTCGCGCAGTGGCGTTCCTGGGGCAACGAGCTGTAGAATATTAATCATACTTTTGACACGTTGCTTGTTTTCTTCCATAGCCTAGCCTCCTAATGTCAAACGAAGCGCTTCTCCTAGATTAGAAACACCTACTACCTCAATCCCATCCGGAATTGTCCAACCCCCTAAATTTTTTCTAGGGATAATAGCACGTTGAAATCCTAACTTAGCTGCTTCTTGTACACGTTGTTCGATTCTTGATACTCTTCTTATTTCTCCAGTTAGTCCTACTTCTCCTATCACCGCATCGGTTGGTGCAGTAGCTTTGTCTCTGAAACTTGAAGCAATACTTAAGGCGACAGCTAAATCGATTGCTGGTTCATCTAATTTCAAACCACCCGCGACTTTTAAATATGCGTCTTGATTTTGCAACAATAAACCTGTTCTTTTTTCTAGCACTGCCATAATAAGTGAAACGCGGTTATGATCAATTCCGGTCGCCATTCTTCGAGGATTTCCAAAACTAGTAGGGGAGATTAATGCTTGGATTTCTACTAGAACCGGTCTTGTTCCTTCCATTGAAGCAACCACTGTGGACCCTGCAACTCCAACTGGCCTTTCCTCAAGGAAAATTTCAGAAGGGTTTAGTACTTCTGCAAGACCTAGTTCCTTCATTTCAAAGATACCCATTTCATTTGTGGAACCAAAACGGTTCTTCACAGCTCGCAAAATACGATATGTATGGTGACGATCTCCTTCAAAGTAAAGAACTGCATCGACCATATGTTCCAGCATGCGTGGTCCTGCAATTGCTCCTTCTTTTGTCACATGTCCAACGATAAAAATAGGAATCCCTTTCGTCTTTGCAAGTTTCATTAATTCCGCTGTACATTCACGTACTTGCGCCACACTTCCAGGGGCTGACGTCACTTCAGGTAAATGTATCGTTTGAATAGAGTCAATAACAACAAAAGCTGGATTCATCTCTTCAATGTGCGCTGCAATTCGCTGCAGGTCAGTCTCTGCTACAACAAATAGATTACTACCCTTTACATGCAAACGATCTGCACGAAGTTTAATCTGCTTTGCTGACTCCTCACCTGATATGTATAGTACATCATATGAAGAATCTGCTAATTGCGATGAAATTTGTAATAACAATGTTGATTTCCCAATCCCAGGGTCTCCACCGATAAGTACTAAAGATCCATCTACAATCCCGCCACCAAGTACACGGTTAAACTCTTGAAATTTCGTTTCAATACGCGCCTCAGACTTTGTTTCTACCTCCGTTAAGCGTCTTGGTTTTGTTACTTCTGATTGAATTGCATTGGCATAATTAAGGCGTCTTGATGATACAACTGGTTCCATCTCTTCAACAAGCGTATTCCATTGACCACATCCAGGACATTTACCCATATATTTTGGCGACTGATAACCACATTCTTGACATGTAAATTTTGTTTTCTTTTTAGCCATATCTTTTATAGTTCACTTCACTTTCATCTACAAACGTTTATCCTTCTCGTACAAGAAAGAGGGCTATCGCGTAGCCCTCTTTGTTTGTCTATACTTATTTTACCTTTTCCGCACTATGAATGACAAATGATTCTCCTTCTACATCAAAGATAACTTTTTGTCCTTTCTCAATAGCACCTTTTAACAGTTCTTCCGATAGTCTATCTTCTACATGCTTCTGAATTGCCCTACGAAGCGGACGAGCACCGTACTCACGATCAAATCCTTTATCAGCAATAGCTGAAATTGCCCCTTCTGTTAAGTGCAATTCGATTTCTTGTTCTTTTAAGCGATTCACTAACTGATTCACCATAAGTGTTACAATCTCTTGAATATGTTTTTTCTCAAGCATATGGAACACGATAATTTCATCAATACGGTTTAAGAATTCTGGACGAAATGCTTTTTTCAATTCATCCATTACTTTACCTTTCATATCTGAATAATCGCGGCTCTCATCTTGTACGTTAAATCCAAGATGTTTATTACGTTTTAATGCGTCTGCACCAACATTAGACGTCATAATAACAATTGTATTACGGAAATCAACTGTACGTCCTTTAGAATCTGTTAAACGGCCATCTTCTAATACTTGTAGTAAAATATTAAACACATCAGGATGAGCTTTCTCTACTTCATCTAATAAGACAACTGAATATGGCTTACGACGAACTTTCTCTGTTAATTGTCCACCTTCTTCATATCCAACATATCCCGGGGGAGATCCAACTAAACGAGAAGTAGAATGTTTTTCCATGTACTCAGACATATCAATGCGGATCATTGCATCCTCATCACCGAACATAGATTCCGCTAATGCCCTCGCTAGTTCTGTTTTACCTACACCAGTCGGTCCTAGGAAAATAAATGAGCCAATTGGACGTTTCGGGTCTTTTAATCCCGCTCTCGCACGACGAACAGCTTTTGCCACAGCTACAACTGCTTCATCCTGTCCAATCAAACGATCATGTAAAATTGATTCCAAGTTTAATAATTTATCTGTCTCTGTTTGTGCAAGTTTAGAAACCGGAATACGTGTCCATGTAGAAACAACATTTGCAATATCTTCTACTGTTACTTCCGAGTTTTCTTGTCCTTGTTTCTCTTTCCACTGACGCTTTGTATCTTCTAACTTTTCACGTAAACGTTGTTCCATATCACGTAAGGAAGCAGCCTTTTCAAATTCTTGGCTTTGTACAGCTGCATCTTTTTCTTTTCTAATTTCCTCAAGCTTCACTTCAAGCTCTTTTAAGTTTGGCGGTGTTGTATAAGAACGTAAGCGCACTTTTGATGCAGCCTCATCAATTAAATCGATTGCTTTATCAGGTAAAAAACGGTCTGTAATATAACGATCTGAAAGTTTTACAGCCGCATCGATTGCATCATCTGTAATAGATACGCGGTGATGCGCCTCGTAACGGTCACGTAAACCTTTTAAAATTTGAACTGATTCTTCTAAGTTTGGTTCATCAACATGAATTGGTTGGAAACGTCTTTCTAATGCCGCATCCTTTTCAATATATTTACGATATTCGTCTAAAGTTGTTGCACCAATACATTGTAATTCACCACGTGCTAAAGATGGTTTTAAAATATTCGATGCATCAATTGCACCTTCCGCCCCTCCTGCACCAATTAACGTATGAAGCTCATCAATAAATAGAATGATGTTACCAGCTTGGCGAATCTCATCCATCACTTTCTTTAAACGATCCTCAAATTCACCACGATATTTTGTTCCAGCAACAACTGTACCCATATCTAATGTCATAACACGCTTATCTCTTAAAGTTTCAGGAACTTCATTATTTACAATTTGCTGTGCTAATCCTTCTGCAATTGCTGTCTTACCTACACCAGGTTCTCCAATTAATACTGGATTGTTTTTTGTTCTACGGCTTAACACTTCAATTACACGTTGAATTTCTTTACTACGTCCAATAACAGGATCTAAACGATTTTCACGTGCAACAACTGTTAAATCACGTGCTAGACTGTCAAGTGTAGGTGTATTCGCATTTGTCGATGAACCACCTTGGTGACCTGAACTAGCTTCATTACTTCCAAGGAGTTGTAACACTTGTTGTCTTGCTTTATTTAGGCTTACACCTAAATTATTTAAAACACGTGCTGCTACACCTTCACCTTCACGGATTAAACCAAGTAAAATATGTTCTGTTCCAACGTATGAATGACCCAATTTACGAGCTTCGTCCATAGACAACTCAATAACTTTTTTAGCACGAGGTGTGTAATGTACTGTTTGAGAAGCTTCTGTTCCCCGTCCAATTAATGCTTCTACCTCTTTTTGAACTTTCTCTGGACTTAATCCAAGAGCAATTAACGCTTTTGCTGCAATTCCTTCACCTTCGCGTACAAGCCCAAGTAAAATATGTTCTGTTCCAATATTATTATGCCCAATGCGAATTGCTTCCTCTTGAGATAAAGCTAATACTTTCTGTGCTCGTTCTGTAAATCTTCCAAACATCATAGAAATCGCCTCCTACTTGCGCTTAATTTTGTTCAATTCGTAATCGCTCACGGATTAAGGTTGCTCTTCGATAATCTCTTTCTTCTGGTCCTAGGGGTCCTCCTGCATATTGTTGCAAAATGCCCGGCTGAGTAAGAACCATTAACTCAGTTAAAATATTTCTCGATATACCTTGTATATATCCTAAGTCAATACCAAGTCGTACATCTGATAAGCAAGTGGCTGCTTCTGCAGATTGAATTAAACGACTGTTAGCTAGTATTCCGTAAGAACGATATACTTTATCTTCAAGCTCAATACTTGAATTTTGTACAATTAATTCTCTAGCCATTTTTTCTTGATGGATGATTTGTTGAATGACACTCTTTAAATCTGCAATAATATCTTCTTCTGATTTCCCTAGTGTCATTTGATTTGACACTTGAAATATATTACCTAACGCTTCGCTACCTTCACCGTATATTCCTCTTACTACTAGCCCTAATTTTTGAATTACTTGTATAATACGGTTAATTCTTTTCGTTAAAACCAGTCCCGGCAAATGAATCATTACCGAAGCCCTTAATCCTGTACCGACGTTAGTGGGGCAACTCGTAATATATCCAAGCGATTCATCAAAAGCATATTCAACCTGTTCCTCGATCCAATTATCTATTTGATTGGCACTTTGAAGCGCCTCTGATAACTGCAAACCTGAAAACAGGCACTGAATCCTAACATGATCCTCTTCATTAAGCATGATACTTATATGTTCACTTCCTGATAGTAGGCATGCTCCGTATTCTGTTCCTGCAAGATTTGGACTAATTAAATGCTTCTCAACTAAAACTCTCCTTTGAAGAGGATTTAATTCATTCATTTTTAATAGTTCAAACGCCCCAAAAGGTTCTACAGGTTTATTTATAAACTTCTTCTTAAATAACTCATGAATCTGTTTAGCTTCTTCCTCGTTTTGCATAGTAGAGAATTGATATTTTTTAAAATTACGAGCCAAACGAATTCGACTACTTAAAACAATATCAGAATCAGGGCCATCCCCCTTCATCCATGGACTAATCGCTTCATTCATAATTCTGTCCAGTGACATAGAACTATTCCCCCTCTCTATGCTCACTAAGCTGATTTTCAAGACCTCGAATTTTATCTCGTACTTCAGCCGCTTTCTCAAATTCCTCTTTCTGTACATATTGTTTCAGATTGAGTTTTAGTTCATCTAATTCTTTCTTTAAGTAGATATTTCCTTCTATACGTTCAGGAATTTTTCCACAATGTTCTGTATGCCCACCGTGAAGACGTTTTAACAATGGTTTTAAATGCCCCTTAAATGTATCGTAACAAGAAGCACACCCAAAGCGTCCCACTTTTGTAAATTGTTCATATGTCATCTTACAATTCGGACATCTTGATATATTTGTATTTGAAAATGCATCTTGCCCTTCTTCAAACATTGCTGGTTCACTATGCAATAATCCGGCTAATAGGTCATGGAATGAAAAATTAGACTGCGGTGATTGAAAGAAAGACGTATAGCCACTTTGTTCTGCACATTGCTCGCAAAGATGAACTTCCGCCTTTTTTTCGTTGATTACTTTTGTATAATGTAAAGTTGCTGGTCTTATATTACAGTTTTGACAAGTCATCGCTATCTCCCACCTTTACAACAGGAACGATCTATCTCATGATACTTTTCATACATTACTAGATTGTTCTCTTTTCTTAATCCATTTAGTAAAAGCACATGTCATCTTTCAAAATCCCTACAATATTAAACTGCATTATCTTAGTTATCATTCTTAACAAAAGTTATATTTATTTATATTTCAGTGTTCTTAACATTGCGCATAATATTCGAGCCCTAAGTTCATCTCGAGAAGGGACATCCATTAATAATACAGAACGATCTAGTACGCTTAGCATAAGTTTAGCTTCACGATTTGTTATAATACCCTCTTCTATTAAACGTATAATCATGCTTTCTGCATTTCCTTGCGCAACACTATGATCAATCATATGAAGCATTTGATCAATAATGTCTATATCGTCATGCAATTTGACTTTTATAATGCGAATGTAACCCCCTCCACCTCGTTTACTTTCTACTACAAATCCTCTTTCTAGTGTAAAACGGGTATTGATTACATAGTTGATTTGAGACGGCACACAATCGAATCGATCAGCGATCTCATTCCTCTTGATTTCAATCACATTATTATTGCTTAAGTCAATAACTTGCTTTAGATATTTCTCAATGATATCAGATATATTTCTCATTTATCCGCCACCTTTATTGACTTTGACTATCTTTGACTTTAATTATATACGTATTAAAAAAATTTGCAACTCTTTTGCTTATTCACTATCCTAGCCACATTTCACAATCTTTAATCAAAAGGACGATTCTTTAAGTAAAGATTTTTTAAATTACTATGAATTATAAAAGAAAACACGAAAAAACACGAGTCAAATGACTCGTGTTTTAGTTGCTTGGCGACGTCCTACTCTCACAGGGACAAGGTCCCAACTACCATCGGCGCTAGAGAGCTTAACTTCCGTGTTCGGTATGGGAACGGGTGTGACCTCTCTGCCATCATCACCAAACTATGAAGGCATATTCCTTCAAAACTAGATAACATTTGCTTCATATTATATGGTTAAGTCCTCGATCTATTAGTATTCGTCAGCTCCACATGTCACCATGCTTCCACCTCGAACCTATCAACCTGATCATCTTTCAGGGATCTTACTAGCTTACGCTATGGGAAATCTCATCTTGAGGGGGGCTTCATGCTTAGATGCTTTCAGCACTTATCCCTTCCGCACATAGCTACCCAGCTATGCCCTTGGCAGAACAACTGGTACACCAGCGGTGCGTCCATCCCGGTCCTCTCGTACTAAGGACAGCTCCTCTCAAATTTCCTACGCCCACGACGGATAGGGACCGAACTGTCTCACGACGTTCTGAACCCAGCTCGCGTACCGCTTTAATGGGCGAACAGCCCAACCCTTGGGACCGACTACAGCCCCAGGATGCGATGAGCCGACATCGAGGTGCCAAACCTCCCCGTCGATGTGGACTCTTGGGGGAGATAAGCCTGTTATCCCCGGGGTAGCTTTTATCCGTTGAGCGATGGCCCTTCCATGCGGAACCACCGGATCACTAAGCCCGACTTTCGTCCCTGCTCGACTTGTAGGTCTCGCAGTCAAGCTCCCTTATGCCTTTGCACTCTACGAATGATTTCCAACCATTCTGAGGGAACCTTTGGGCGCCTCCGTTACACTTTAGGAGGCGACCGCCCCAGTCAAACTGCCCACCTGACACTGTCTCCCGGGTCGATAAGACCCGTAGGTTAGAATTTCAATACAGTCAGGGCGGTATCCCACCAGCGCCTCCACCGAAGCTAGCGCTCCGGTTTCAATGGCTCCCGCCTATCCTGTACAAACTGTACCAAAATTCAATATCAGGCTACAGTAAAGCTCCACGGGGTCTTTCCGTCCTGTCGCGGGTAACCTGCATCTTCACAGGTACTATAATTTCACCGAGTCTCTGGTTGAGACAGTGCCCAAATCGTTACACCTTTCGTGCGGGTCGGAACTTACCCGACAAGGAATTTCGCTACCTTAGGACCGTTATAGTTACGGCCGCCGTTTACTGGGGCTTCAGTTCAGAGCTTCGCTTACGCTAACCCCTCTCCTTAACCTTCCAGCACCGGGCAGGTGTCAGCCCCTATACTTCGCCTTACGGCTTCGCAGAGACCTGTGTTTTTGCTAAACAGTCGCTTGGGCCTATTCACTGCGGCTTTCCGTTAAGAAAGCACCCCTTCTCCCGAAGTTACGGGGTCATTTTGCCGAGTTCCTTAACCAGAGTTCTCTCGCACACCTTAGGATTCTCTCCTCGCCTACCTGTGTCGGTTTGCGGTACAGGCACCTTTTATCTCGCTAGAAGCTTTTCTTGGCAGCGGGGAATCAAAGACTTCGCTCCATAAGGAGCTTCCCCATCACAGCTCAGCCTTCACGATAAGCGGATTTGCCTACTTATCAGCCTAACTGCTTGGACGTGCACAACCAATCGCACGCTTCTTCTATCCTTCTGCGTCCCTCCATTGCTCAAACGATAAAGAGGTGGTACAGGAATATCAACCTGTTGTCCATCGCCTACGCCTGTCGGCCTCGGCTTAGGTCCTGACTAACCCTGAGCGGACGAGCCTTCCTCAGGAAACCTTAGGCATTCGGTGGACGGGATTCTCACCCGTCTTTCGCTACTCATACCGGCATTCTCACTTCTAAGCGCTCCACCAGTCCTTCCGGTCTGACTTCACTGCACTTAGAACGCTCCCCTACCACTGATACCATTGGTATCAATTCGCAGCTTCGGTGGTGTATTTAGCCCCGGTACATTTTCGGCGCAGAGTCACTCGACTAGTGAGCTATTACGCACTCTTTAAATGGTGGCTGCTTCTAAGCCAACATCCTAGTTGTCTAAGCAACTCCACATCCTTTTCCACTTAATACACACTTTGGGACCTTAGCTGGCGATCTGGGCTGTTTCCCTCTTGACTACGGATCTTATCACTCGCAGTCTGACTCCTAAGGATAAGTCATTGGCATTCGGAGTTTGACTGAATTCGGTAATCCGATGAGGACCCCTAGTTCAATCAGTGCTCTACCTCCAAGACTCTAACACTTAAGGCTAGCCCTAAAGCTATTTCGGGGAGAACCAGCTATCTCCAGGTTCGATTGGAATTTCTCCGCTACCCACACCTCATCCCCGCACTTTTCAACGTGCGTGGGTTCGGGCCTCCATTCAGTGTTACCTGAACTTCACCCTGGACATGGGTAGATCACCTGGTTTCGGGTCTACGACCACGTACTAAACGCCCTATTCAGACTCGCTTTCGCTGCGGCTCCGTCTCTTCAACTTAACCTCGCACGGGATCGTAACTCGCCGGTTCATTCTACAAAAGGCACGCCATCACCCATTAACGGGCTCTGACTATTTGTAGGCACACGGTTTCAGGATCTCTTTCACTCCCCTTCCGGGGTGCTTTTCACCTTTCCCTCACGGTACTGGTTCACTATCGATCACTAGGTAGTATTTAGCCTTGGGAGATGGTCCTCCCAGATTCCGACGGAATTTCACGTGTTCCGCCGTACTCAGGATACATTCAAGAGAG
>NZ_JAUCFS010000005.1:85000-87500 GCF_030348325.1 Bacillus hominis | reverse complement strand
CCCGGCATGTCATATTGGAAATTGGAGCGGAAGACGGGATTCGAACCCGCGACCCCAACCTTGGCAAGGTTGTATTCTACCACTGAACTACTTCCGCAAGACATGTTTGAGTTATTTCATTAAAAGTGCGGGTGAAGGGAGTCGAACCCCCACGCCAAAGGCGCTAGATCCTAAGTCTAGTGCGTCTGCCAATTCCGCCACACCCGCATATTTCATTAAAATGGTGAGCCATGAAGGATTCGAACCTTCGACCCTCTGATTAAAAGTCAGATGCTCTACCAACTGAGCTAATGGCTCTTACAATAAAAACTGGTGCCGACTAGAGGACTTGAACCCCCAACCTACTGATTACAAGTCAGTTGCTCTACCAATTGAGCTAAGTCGGCTAAATGGTGGAGGATGACGGGATCGAACCGCCGACCCCCTGCTTGTAAGGCAGGTGCTCTCCCAGCTGAGCTAATCCTCCGAATTGCCTGGCAACGTCCTACTCTCACAGGGACAAGGTCCCAACTACCATCGGCGCTAGAGAGCTTAACTTCCGTGTTCGGTATGGGAACGGGTGTGGCCTCTCTGCCATCATTACCAGACTGTATTCATTTAAGACAAGAATTATTGTAACTCATTTAACTTTTAAAGTCAACAAGTTTTTTATATTCTTTCAAAACTAGATAACATTGCTTCATATTATATGGTTAAGTCCTCGATCTATTAGTATTCGTCAGCTCCACATGTCACCATGCTTCCACCTCGAACCTATCAACCTGATCATCTTTCAGGGATCTTACTAGCTTACGCTATGGGAAATCTCATCTTGAGGGGGGCTTCATGCTTAGATGCTTTCAGCACTTATCCCTTCCGCACATAGCTACCCAGCTATGCCCTTGGCAGAACAACTGGTACACCAGCGGTGCGTCCATCCCGGTCCTCTCGTACTAAGGACAGCTCCTCTCAAATTTCCTACGCCCACGACGGATAGGGACCGAACTGTCTCACGACGTTCTGAACCCAGCTCGCGTACCGCTTTAATGGGCGAACAGCCCAACCCTTGGGACCGACTACAGCCCCAGGATGCGATGAGCCGACATCGAGGTGCCAAACCTCCCCGTCGATGTGGACTCTTGGGGGAGATAAGCCTGTTATCCCCGGGGTAGCTTTTATCCGTTGAGCGATGGCCCTTCCATGCGGAACCACCGGATCACTAAGCCCGACTTTCGTCCCTGCTCGACTTGTAGGTCTCGCAGTCAAGCTCCCTTATGCCTTTGCACTCTACGAATGATTTCCAACCATTCTGAGGGAACCTTTGGGCGCCTCCGTTACACTTTAGGAGGCGACCGCCCCAGTCAAACTGCCCACCTGACACTGTCTCCCGGGTCGATAAGACCCGTAGGTTAGAATTTCAATACAGTCAGGGCGGTATCCCACCAGCGCCTCCACCGAAGCTAGCGCTCCGGTTTCAATGGCTCCCGCCTATCCTGTACAAACTGTACCAAAATTCAATATCAGGCTACAGTAAAGCTCCACGGGGTCTTTCCGTCCTGTCGCGGGTAACCTGCATCTTCACAGGTACTATAATTTCACCGAGTCTCTGGTTGAGACAGTGCCCAAATCGTTACACCTTTCGTGCGGGTCGGAACTTACCCGACAAGGAATTTCGCTACCTTAGGACCGTTATAGTTACGGCCGCCGTTTACTGGGGCTTCAGTTCAGAGCTTCGCTTACGCTAACCCCTCTCCTTAACCTTCCAGCACCGGGCAGGTGTCAGCCCCTATACTTCGCCTTACGGCTTCGCAGAGACCTGTGTTTTTGCTAAACAGTCGCTTGGGCCTATTCACTGCGGCTTTCCGTTAAGAAAGCACCCCTTCTCCCGAAGTTACGGGGTCATTTTGCCGAGTTCCTTAACCAGAGTTCTCTCGCACACCTTAGGATTCTCTCCTCGCCTACCTGTGTCGGTTTGCGGTACAGGCACCTTTTATCTCGCTAGAAGCTTTTCTTGGCAGCGGGGAATCAAAGACTTCGCTCCATAAGGAGCTTCCCCATCACAGCTCAGCCTTCACGATAAGCGGATTTGCCTACTTATCAGCCTAACTGCTTGGACGTGCACAACCAATCGCACGCTTCTTCTATCCTTCTGCGTCCCTCCATTGCTCAAACGATAAAGAGGTGGTACAGGAATATCAACCTGTTGTCCATCGCCTACGCCTGTCGGCCTCGGCTTAGGTCCTGACTAACCCTGAGCGGACGAGCCTTCCTCAGGAAACCTTAGGCATTCGGTGGACGGGATTCTCACCCGTCTTTCGCTACTCATACCGGCATTCTCACTTCTAAGCGCTCCACCAGTCCTTCCGGTCTGACTTCACTGCACTTAGAACGCTCCCCTACCACTGATACCATTGGTATCAATTCGCAGCTTCGGTGGTGTATTTAGCCCCGGTACATTTTCGGCGCAGAGTCACTCGACTAGTGAGCTATTACGCACTCTTTAAATGGTGGCTGCTTCTAA
>NZ_JAUCFS010000005.1:32500-82500 GCF_030348325.1 Bacillus hominis | reverse complement strand
CTCAGGTCGGCTACGCATCGTTGCCTTGGTGAGCCGTTACCTCACCAACTAGCTAATGCGACGCGGGTCCATCCATAAGTGACAGCCGAAGCCGCCTTTCAATTTCGAACCATGCAGTTCAAAATATTATCCGGTATTAGCCCCGGTTTCCCGGAGTTATCCCAGTCTTATGGGCAGGTTACCCACGTGTTACTCACCCGTCCGCCGCTAACTTCTTGAGAGCAAGCTCTCAATCCATTCGCTCGACTTGCATGTATTAGGCACGCCGCCAGCGTTCATCCTGAGCCAGGATCAAACTCTCCAATAAAGTTAGTTTGTCTAGCATCTAAAAATAAAAATTGACGTTCACGTTGTTTGTTTCGTTCAGTTTTCAAAGAACTTCTTCATCGCTCAGGAGCGACTTTATTAATATAACATTTCGTTATATTTTCGTCAACAACTTTTTTCAATAAGTTGTTTTTCGTTTGTTTCTTTTGTTACCTCTCGTGGCAACGAATATAAATATACCAGTTTGATTATTAAAATGCAATAGTTTTTCTAATAAAACTTTTAACTTAGTGAAAAAGTATAAAAACAGCACATTTCTTCTATATAAGTATAGGTTTTTAATCTGACATCCATTTAATGAGCAATAATCTCACTTTCCTTTTAATAGAAGGTTTCTCCCCCTCAAATAAAGAAATAAAAAAAGCTTTGGAGAAATCTCCAAAGCTTAGTCTTGTTTATGACGCATAGCTGGGAATAATAGTACGTCACGAATAGATGGTGCATTCGTTAATAACATAACAAGGCGATCAATACCAATTCCTAATCCGCCCGTAGGAGGCATACCGTACTCAAGAGCTTCGATATAATCATCATCCATCATATGAGCTTCGTCATTACCTTGCTCGCGCTCTTTTAATTGAGCTTCAAAACGTTCTTTTTGATCGATTGGATCATTTAACTCAGTGAATGCATTCGCATGTTCACGAGCAACAATGAATAATTCGAAACGATCTGTGAATCGTGGATCTTCATCATTCTTTTTCGCAAGTGGCGAAATCTCTACCGGATGACCATAAATAAATGTTGGTTGGATTAATTTATCTTCTACTTTTTGCTCGAAGAACTCATTAATAATATGACCAACTTCCATTGTATTCTTAATTTCTACATTATGTTCTTTTGCAAGTTCGCGCGCTTCTTCTACGCTCATTGGATTCCAGAAATCTGCTCCAGAGTGTTGCTTAATTGCATCTACCATATGAAGACGTGTCCATTCTGGTTCTAGATTAATTTCATAATCACCATATTGGATTGTTGTTGTACCCAATACTTTTTTCGCGATATGAGCAACCATATTTTCTGTTAGTTTCATAATATCATTATAATCAGCGTACGCTTCATATAATTCAATCATCGTAAACTCAGGGTTATGACGAGTTGATACACCCTCATTACGGAATACACGGCCAATCTCATAAACTTTTTCTAATCCGCCCACAATAAGACGTTTTAAATGAAGTTCAATTGCGATACGCATATATAATTCCATATCTAAAGCATTATGGTGTGTAGTGAAAGGACGAGCAGACGCTCCACCTGCAATTGCGTGCATCATAGGCGTTTCTACTTCAAGATAACCGTTGTCATCTAAATATCTTCTCATTTCACGAATGATTTTACTACGGGTAACGAACGTTTCACGGCTTTCCATACTTGTAATTAAGTCCAAGTAACGTTGACGATAGCGTTGTTCAACATCTTTTAATCCATGGTATTTATCCGGTAATGGACGAAGAGATTTCGTTAAAAGTGTAAATCCTGTTGCTTTTACTGAAAGTTCTCCAACGTTCGTTTTGAACACTTTACCTTCAATACCTACTAAGTCACCTAAATCTGCTGTCGTAAATAACTCGTACTCTTCATCTCCAACAGTATCTTTACGAACATAAATTTGAACTTGCCCCTGTAAATCTTGAATATGCGCAAATCCCGCTTTTCCTTTACCGCGTTTTGTCATAATACGACCAGCGATAGAAACAGTGATTTCTTTCTCTTCTAATTCTTCTTTAGAGAATTCTCCATATAGACTTACTAAGTCAGTTGTTGAATTTGTGCGTTCAAATCGTTTACCGAACGGATCGATTCCTTGCTCACGTAAGTTATGTAACTTTTCACGACGAACAAGCAATTGGTCGTTTAATTCTTCGTGGTTCATGTTATCCATGATATTGATATCACTCCAGCTCTATTAAATTTTATAATATATACAGTATAGCATTTTCTACTCAACTAGAAAAACTGCCAGCAACTAACTGGCAGCTCTTCTTTCTTTCACGTAATTATAGGAAGTGTATAGAAGAATGTCAATCTCCTATATTCCCTTATTAACCAACGTAAATTGTTTGTTGTTTCGCTTCTACTTCTTCTACAAATGCACCTAATACATTCGCAAGGTCTTCACGCGTGTTACAAGCATTGATACCATTACGCACACTCGCATTACCACGAACACCTTTTAAATACCAAGCTGCATGCTTTCTCATCTCTCTTACAGCAACATTTTCGTTCTTTAAATCAATAAGACGATCTAGATGCAACATACATACATCAATTTTCTCACGGACTGTTGGTTCCGGCATTAATTCACCTGTCTCTAAATACTTTACCGTACGATAAATCATCCACGGATCTCCAAGAGCAGCGCGGCCAATCATAACACCATCTACACCAATTTCATCAAGCATACGCTTTGCATCTTGCGGTGTTTCGACATCACCATTTCCGATAACTGGAATATTTACAGCTTGCTTTACTTGTTTAATAATATCCCAATCCGCTTTTCCTTCATACATTTGCACTCGTGTACGCCCATGAACTGCTACCGCTTGTCCACCAGCACGCTCAACAGCCTTTGCATTCTCAATTGCGAAAATATGATCTTCATCCCAACCAATACGCATTTTAACTGTAACTGGCTTTTCAACAGCGTCTACAACTGCCGCCACCATTTCATATATTTTATTTGGATCTAAAAGCCACTTTGCTCCCGCATCACACTTAATGATTTTCGGTACTGGGCAACCCATATTAATATCAATAATGT
This sequence comes from Bacillus hominis, assembly GCF_030348325.1. Lineage (NCBI taxonomy): Bacteria > Bacillati > Bacillota > Bacilli > Caryophanales > Bacillaceae > Bacillus > Bacillus hominis. The sequence continues at coordinate 79,409 of NZ_JAUCFS010000005.1, read as the reverse complement.
CTGCTGTCGTATATTTATCTACGTATTTCGCAGCATCTACAAGAGTTTCTTTCTCTCCACCAAAAATTTGTAAACTTAATGGCTTTTCTCTCTCATCGATATATAACATATCTAATGTTCTTTTGTTATTAAGTAATATCGCCTTATCACTTACCATTTCAGCACAAACTAAACCTGCACCAAATTCTTTTACTGTCAAACGGAATGCAGAGTTACACACACCCGCCATCGGTGCTAGTACAACTGGATTTTTCATCTCAATATTTGCAATCTTTAACACCCGACTTACTCCTTCCTTTACGGTCACTTCGGCATCAATTCGTCTATTGAAACGTTTAATGTTTTAGCGACTTCTACTACAAAATCTTGGGAAGGTGATCTATTGCCCCTCTCAACTTCACCTAAAACCGATACAGATACCCCTAATTCTTTCGCAAAACCTTCTTGTGTATAGCCTTTTAGCTTTCGAAAAGCACGAATGCGTCTTCCCCATTTTTCTGCTTCCATACCGTTACTCCCTCTCGCCTTTTCATTTCTTCTACTTGTGAACGTGAAATGTCTTGTTTTATATCTTGATTAATTTCTAACAACGGAACGATAACAAAAGCTCTTTCGAACATCCGCGGATGCGGAACAATAAGATTCTCTGCTTCAATATTTTCTTGATTATATAGTAAAATGTCAAGGTCGATGGTTCTCGGGCCCCATCTAATTTCCCTTTTTCTTCCTAGGTCATTCTCTACCTTTTGTGTCACTTTCAATAATTCTTGCGGTGATAAATTGGTAGAAATTTTTATAACTAAATTTAAAAAGCAATTTTGGTCAGTATAGCCAACCGGATCCGTTTCATATACAGACGAAACATCATCAACTTGGATATGCTGGTTTTTATTTAAAAACTGAATTGCTTCAGTTAAATAAGTATAACGCTCCCCAATATTCGAACCTAATGCAATGTACGCTATATTATTCATGGACGTTCTCTCGTAATTTCTACCGCTACAGCACGATAATGCCCCGGTATCGGTGGATCTGGTTTAATTACCTTAATTGTACACTGTGAAATACTCTCATATTGTTTCAATATATCTGTAGCGATATTTTCAGCGATACTCTCTACAAGCTTATACGTTCTATCTTCAACAACTTTTCTACATAGTTCGAAAAGTTCCCCGTAATTGACAGAATGCTCTAAGTCGTCACTTTCTCCTGCACGTTTTAAATCCAACTCCACCGTTAAATCCACTTTAAATCTCTGACCCAATTTATTTTCTTCTGGGAATACACCATGATAACCGTAAAACTCCATATCATGGATATAAATTTTATCCAATTACTTTGCCCCCTTACCAATCATCGCGTCCATCATCTTAGCCATACGCGCCATTTCTTTCACATCATGTACGCGGATAAACTCACAGCCCTTTTCAATACCAAGACAAACGGTAGCACCCGTTCCTTCAAGACGTTCCTCCACTGGTAAATCTAATACATGGCCAATAAAGGACTTTCTTGAAGTACCTAATAGAACCGGGTAACCCAGTACATTTAACTGTTCTAAATTACGCATCGCTTCTAAATTTTGTTCAGGCGTTTTCGCAAAACCGATACCTGGGTCTAAAATAATATTCTCATCTCGCACACCAGCATCTTTAGCAATCTTAATACTTTCATACAAATCAGCAATCATGTCAGCCATTAAGTTGCGGTAGTTCATATTATCTCGATTATGCATTAAGATAATGGGCACATCATAATAGGCTGCAACTTCAGCAATCTTCGGTTCCGCCTTCGCTCCCCAAATATCATTAATAATATGAGCACCAGCCTCAATCGCTTGTTTTGCAACTTCAGCTTTATACGTATCAATAGAAATAGGTAATTTCACTTCTTTTGAAACTGCCTGAATCATCGGAACAACTCGCTTTATTTCCTCTTCTACTGAAACTTTAGCGAAACCCGGGCGGGTAGATTCGCCGCCAATATCAATAATATGAGCGCCTTCATTTTTCATTTCTTTCGCATGGCGCAATGCGGCATCTACTTCGCTGTAACTCCCACCATCAGAAAATGAATCTGGTGTTACATTTAAAATCCCCATAATTAATGTCTTTTCATTTAAGTTCAATGTATATTCGCCGCAGCGCAAATCATAATCCCACTTCAAACTACACATCTCCTCTTCGCAATTCATTTCTGCTCCACAATTTCTCTCTCTGCACTCCATAAAGATCCATAAGTCTTTTTGTAACCACTCCCACTTTACCCGGGAAATCTTTCTCCTCTATACGATAAAGGGGGACAATCTCTTGAATAGAGTTCGTTACGAACACTTCATCCGCTGAAAGCAATTCATCTTTTGTAAAGAAACCTTCCTTTACTTCTATACCCAGCTCTTCAGCAGCCTTTATAATAAACGCACGAGTGATTCCGTTTAAAATCCCTGTTTCTAATGAAGGAGTATATAAAATATCTCCTTTAACAAAAAAGAGATTCGAAACAATCCCCTCTGCAACATAACCTGTTTCAGTAAGAAAAATACCTTCCTTATTCACACCATTTCCAATTTCGCGTTTCCCTAAAATATTATTTAAATAATGATGGGACTTCAAGCGAAATGCACCCTCTGGTGTATTTCTCACTTGTTTTAAAATAACTCCTTCTTTTTCCACTACATTCCCTGGAGCTACTAAAGGTTTTATAAAAACAATAACAGACGGTTCTTCATATACTTCCGTTTGTAATCCTATTTCATCTATACCCGCCGATACATTTAAGCGCACATATGCATGCTTTAACCCATTCTTAACGAGTAGATTCTTTAAAATAAGTATCACTTCATCTTTTGTTATTGTCCATTTGATTTGCAATATATCGAGCGCATCCATTAAGCGTTCATAATGATCATCCAATAAAAAGGGATGGCCATTATAAATACGAAACGTCTCAAAAACCCCAAGCCCATACAGGTAACCGTGGTCATACGGAGAAATTTTCGCTTCACTCGCTTCTACATACGCGCCATTTACGTAAATTAACACGATGTCACACTTGGGCTATATTTGCGAATGAAATTCTGTAGCAACTCTTTCCCGTGAGAAGTCATAATAGATTCTGGATGAAATTGTACCCCTTCAATCGGCAACGTTTTATGACGAAGCGCCATAATTTCACCTTCTTCAGTCCAAGATGTTATCTCTAAACAATTCGGTAACGTCTCTTTTTTAACGATAAGAGAGTGATAACGTGTCGCAGTAAATGGATTTGGAATGTCAGAAAAAATCGTCTGTCCATCATGATGCATTAAAGATGTTTTTCCATGCATCAAACGCTCTGCCCTGACAACATCCCCACCAAATACTTGCGCAATTGATTGATGTCCAAGACAAACCCCAAAAATCGGAAGCTTACCTGCAAAATATTTAATAACATCCATACTGATCCCTGCCTCATTAGGACTACATGGACCTGGCGAAATCATTAAAAAATCTGGTTTCATATTCTCAATATCTGAAATAGTCACTTCATCATTACGCCTAACAACAAGCTCTTGTCCAAGTTCTCCAAGAAACTGCACTAAATTAAATGTAAAAGAATCATAATTATCAATCATTAATATCATTTCTCTCACCTAACCGTTTCTTCGCTACTTTCTTTTGCACGCCATAAAGCGATTGCTTTTTTTAACGACTCTTTATATTCATTTTTTGGATTTGAATCAATTACAATACCCGCTCCAGCTTGCACATGCGCTTGTCCATCTTTAGCAAGTAGTGTTCGGATTACAATATTCAATTCCGTATCTCCAGAATAGCCAATCCAACCAATTGAACCCGTATAAATCCCTCGGCGAACAGGTTCTAATTCTTCAATAATTTCCATCGTACGTATTTTCGGGGCACCGGTAATTGTCCCACCAGGAAATACAGCCTTCACCAAATCGAAAGCATCTTTATCTGCTTCCACCTCACCACGCACATTAGAAACAATATGCATAACGTGTGAGTATTTTTCAATTACCATAAATTCATCTACTTCAACAGTGCCATATTTACAAACCCGGCCCAAGTCATTTCGTTCTAAATCCACAAGCATTACATGCTCTGCTCTTTCCTTTTCGTTTTCAATTAATTCTTTCGCTAATTCCTCATCCTCTTGCTCACTTGCTCCTCGAGAGCGCGTACCAGCAATTGGTCTTGTACTCACTTCTTTTCCTTGCTTTTTAATTAGCAATTCAGGCGAAGCACTAACAATTTGAAAATCTCCAAACTCCAAGTAACCCATATATGGAGATGGATTAATTTCACGAAGACTTGTATATATTTCTAGTGGATGTGTTTGTAATGTTCTTTCTTGTCTTGTCGACAAGTTTACTTGAAACACATCACCCGCTCCAATATATTCTTGAATACGTTCAACAGCCTTCATAAAGCCCTCTTCCGTAAAAGCGACTGCTTCATTTTTCTTTGCAGGACATTCAAACGGTATAGTCACTTCGGGTGCTTCTTTCATCCAAAGACCCTTCCATTCATTTAATCGTTCTTCTGCCTCTTCACACTCATCTACATAATGCGTAATAATCCATAATACTCTCTCCTGTTGATCATACACAAACACGTCATCAAATAACAAAAAGAATATGTCAGGTATATTAATATCATCCTCCGCAAGAGAAGAAAGTTTTTCAATATAACGGATACAATCATAACTAAAGTATCCAATTGCCCCACCTTGAAAAGGCGGGTACTCCGGATTATAATCCGTTTTCCATTTCTCCATATACGTTTGCATTAAATCTAATGGATTCCCTCGCTTTATTGTTTCCTTACCACTTTCACTTATATGTAACGTCTCATTCTTACCCTGAATTACCGCTACTGGATCCAGCCCAACAATGTTATAACGACCACCACGTCCACTTTCTAACAAAATATGTTGCGGCTTATCCTGAGAAAGAAATTTATATTGCTTAAAGAAATCTAACTGATATGGAATAGAAAGCGCTAAAGATTTTCTTCGTTGCATATCAACACCCCGTCTTCTGTTATCCCACCCTCTTAAGGTAATCAACTCAAACTACATAAGGTTATTTATACAGAGAATGATTATACTTGAGGGCTAGTAAAAAAAATTTATTATACTACTTCTTATTTTACATGAAGTTTTCTAGTCATTCACTCTTTTCCTTTTTCCAATCAAAAAAGAAAAAGCATCCTTTTTTAAGGATGCTTTTCAAATCGCATTCAATTATGATTCAAATTGATAAAGTGGTGTACTTAAATAACGTTCACCGTTACTCGGAATAATAACAAGTACCTTTTTCCCTTTACCTAATTTCTTCGCAACTTCTTTTGCTGCATAGATGACTGCTCCTGAAGAAATACCTACTAAAATACCTTCTTCTCGAGCAACTCTTCTTGCATATTCAAACGCTTGCTCTGTTTTCACTTGAATAATTTCATCATATACCTTTACATCCAACGTCTCTGGGATAAATCCCGCCCCAATTCCTTGGATTTTATGTGGACCCGGCTTCCCACCAGATAATACTGGTGAATCCGCAGGTTCTACTGCATAAATTTTAATGTCTTTATACGCTTCCTTCAGCACTTCACCAGCACCGGTAATTGTTCCACCTGTACCAATACCTGCGATAAACGCATCTAATTGATCACCCATTTGTTCAACAATTTCTGGACCTGTTGTTAAACGATGAATTTCTGGATTCGATTGATTTTGGAACTGTTGCGGTATAAAGTAGCCATGTTCTTTTGCTAATTCAGTTGCCTTACGAATTGCCCCACCCATTCCTTCAGGTCCTGGAGTCAATACTAATTCAGCACCATAAGCGCGTAATAAATTACGACGCTCAATACTCATTGTTTCTGGCATTACTAAAATTGCCTTATATCCTTTAGCGGCTGCTACCATCGCTAAGCCAATACCTGTGTTACCGCTTGTTGGCTCAATGATTGTATCGCCCTCTTTTAATAATCCTTTATTTTCAGCATCTTCGATCATAGCTAACGCGATACGATCTTTAACGCTGCTCCCCGGATTCATAAATTCTAATTTTAAGTATACATCTGCGCTGTCTGATTCTACGATGCGGTTCAACTTAACGATCGGCGTTTTCCCGATTAATTCTGAAACTGATTGTGCCACTCGCATTCCTGTCACTCCTAACACCGAGTATTTTTATTGGTTTTATCTATATTTAGATTTTGTCAGAAAATTCCCTGTTTGTCAATCTATCCGAGCGAACAATTCTCCACTTAAACTTCCTTATTACAGGCTCTCAATTATGCTTGTAATATCTTCTTTAGAGAATTTATATCGTTCATTACAGAAATGACAGTGCACTTCCGTCTCTTCTTCTTCTTCACGAATTTGCTCTAACTCTGTTTTACCTAAGCTAATTAATACATTTTCGATACGCTCGCGTGAACACGTACAATTAAATTGTACATCCATCGTTTCTAGCACTTTTACTTTATCTTCTCCTAGCACTTCATATAGTAACTCCTCTGGAGAAAGCCCTTGTTCGATCAACGTTGAAACAGGAGGGATTTTTTGTAGACGCTCTTCAATAAATGAAATTGTTTCTTCCTGTGCACCTGGCATAATTTGAAGAATGAATCCACCCGCTGCTAATATGCTATCATCTCCATTTACGAGAACACCGACACCAACAGAAGAAGGCGTCTGCTCAGAAACTGCGAAATAATAAGTGAAGTCTTCTCCTAATTCTCCTGAAACAATTGGAGATTGACCGATAAATGGTTCACGCATACCAATATCTTTAATCACTGTTACAAATCCTTCTGTACCTACCGCTTGATATACACGTAATTTCCCTTGTTCTGTCCCTTCAAAATCAACATGCGGATTCGTTACATAACCACGTACATCTCCATTTGCATGAGCATCTACTAAGATAGGACCAATCGGACCGTTACCCTCTACTTTAATCGTTAGCTTCTGCTCGCCTTTTAACATCGCGCCCATCATTGTACCCGCAGTTAAAGAACGACCAAGTGCTGCCGAAGCTGTTCTCCATGTATCATGACGTCTTTGCGCCTCACTTACTGTGTTTGTTGTACGCACACTATACGCACGCACTTCTCCATCAAATGCTAACGCTTTTACTAAATAATCTTTCATACTTATTTATTCACCTTTCTCATACTGTAAATTTGCATTACGTTCATATAACATATACAAACCTTTTAACGTTAAAAACGGATCTACAATATCAATTACATTTGATTCTTCTGAAATTAATTTCGCTAATCCACCTGTTGCAATAACTTTCGGTTCTTGTTTAGCTTCTTCTTTCATACGCTTAACAATACCTTCCACTTGTCCAACGTATCCATAAAGAATACCTGATTGCATCGCACTTACTGTATTCTTCCCAATAACACTACTTGGTTTTGTAATTTCAATACGAGGAAGCTTTGCTGCTCTACTATATAACGCCTCTGCCGAAATCATAATTCCCGGCGTAATAACGCCACCCATATAATGCTTCTCTTCGTTAATATAACAATATGTAGTAGCCGTACCAAAATCAACAATAATAAGCGGACTTCCATATAAGTGGATTCCTGCTACTGCATTTACAATTCGGTCCGCGCCTACTTCACGTGGATTTTCATATTTAATATTCAAGCCAGTTTTTATCCCAGGCCCCACTACAAGAGGTTTAATTTTAAAATACTTTTCACACATACGCTCTAAAGCAAACATAATTGGCGGTACGACTGAAGACACAATAATACCTTTCACATCTTCAAAAGAAAGACCTTCATGCTCAAGTAACTGCTTTACAAGCATCCCATACTCATCTTCTGTTTTATGACGATCTGTTTCCATGCGCCAATGCTGACGAAGTTTCCCCTCTTCAAACACACCTAGTACCGCATTTGTGTTCCCTACATCCAATACAAAAATCATATTCTCACCACTTATCTTATTTAATCTATATTTGTGCAGTATGTATAAAACTTATAAAAACATCATATCACACATACTTATATAACCAGCTTTTCTATCCTCATCATTGTACAAAAAGATTACTCTCTATTTCAATTTTTAATGCTAGTTTTATTTAAATTCTTTTGCCACTTAAATTCATTCCACAAAAAAAGGAGTGACTATTGTCACTCCTTCATCTCTTACTTATCTTCTGTATCTTCATCGTCTTTCTTCATATTGATGTTTACTTTCACATCATCTGAAGATGTTGGACGCTCAGGTAATCTGCCATAATCATATAAATGATTAATTTGCTCTGCATCTAATGTTTCTACTTCAAGTAACGTTTTCGCGATAATATCAAGCTTATCTCGTTTTTCAGTAAGAATTTGTTTCGCACGAGCATAACAATCTTTAATAATTGTTTGCATTTCCACATCAATTTCATGCGCGATTGCATCACTGTAGTTTTGTTCTGAATGGAAGTCTCTTCCTAAGAATACCTGACCACCTTGTGAGCTACCAAATTGCATCGGTCCAAGCTTATCACTCATCCCGAATTCTGTAACCATACGTCTTGCAATACCAGTCGCACGTTGGAAGTCGTTGTGAGCACCTGTACTTACTTCACCAAATACAATCTCCTCAGCTACTCGACCACCAAGTAAACCAGTGATTTTATCAAGTAACTCTGGTTTTGTCATGAAGTAACGATCTTCCTTCGGAAGCATTACCGCATATCCACCAGCTTGACCACGAGGGACAATTGTTACTTTATGAACGATATCTGCTTCATCAAGGACAACACCAATTACAGTATGGCCAGCCTCATGGAATGCAACGATATTACGTTCTTTTTCAGAGATAACACGACTTTTCTTAGCTGGACCTGCAATAACACGATCCGTCGCTTCATCGATGTCACTCATATCAATTTTCTTCTTATCTTGACGCGCAGCTACTAAAGCAGCTTCGTTTAATAAGTTTTCAAGATCGGCACCAGAGAATCCTGGTGTACGAGTTGCAATTGCTCTTAAGTTGACATTCTCATCAAGCGGTTTATTACGAGCATGTACTTTAAGTACAGCTTCACGACCATTTACATCTGGACGATCTACTGTAATTTGACGGTCAAAACGACCTGGACGTAATAACGCCGGATCAAGAATATCAGGACGGTTTGTCGCAGCAATGATAATAATACCTTCGTTTGCACCGAATCCATCCATTTCAACAAGCAATTGGTTCAACGTTTGTTCACGCTCATCATGACCACCGCCAAGACCCGCGCCACGTTGACGTCCTACTGCATCAATTTCATCAATGAAAATGATACAAGGAGCATTTTTCTTTGCATTTTCAAATAAATCACGTACACGGGATGCACCGACACCGACGAACATCTCTACGAAGTCAGAACCACTAATAGAGAAGAACGGAACGCCTGCTTCACCTGCAACAGCACGTGCTAGTAAAGTTTTACCTGTACCTGGAGGTCCCACTAATAGAACACCCTTCGGAATACGGGCACCAACTTCAGCGAACTTACGAGGGTCTTTCAAGAATTCAACTACCTCAACAAGTTCTTGTTTCTCTTCATCCGCTCCAGCAACATCTCTGAAACGAATTTTTTTCTTTTCATCATTGTATAGCTTCGCCTTACTTTTCCCGAAGTTCATAACACGGCTACCGCCGCCCTGAGCTTGATTTAATAAGAAGAAGAATAAAATGAAGATAATGACAAACGGAATGATAGAAGTGAAGAACGTTACCCAAGCACTTGTTTCTTCTGCTGGTTGATACTTAACTTCAGCCCCTTGCGCTTTATCATTAATTTTCTTTTGTAATTCCTCAGTATTTGGTGCATAAGTAACAAATTGTTCTCCTTGGCTAGAAGTCTTGAATTGTCCCTTTACCTCAAACACACCATTTTTCGGTTGAAGCTGCACATTACGCACTTCACCTTTTTCAAGTTGAGTAATGAATTTATCGTAGCTAACTGATGTCGTTTTTTGCGTCGAACCATTAAAATAGCTTACGATTCCAATTACTACTAAGAATATCAGTAAATAAAAGATGGTATTACGGAAGATACGATTCATTCCTAACCTCCTCTCACGGCATAAACACTATAGTAAATCGTAACATAGAAAAACTTTCCTATACAATTGTAACGCCTGTATTTAATTAATTTGAGTAAACACTTGGTTTTAATACTCCTACATAAGGAAGATTACGGTACTGCTCTTTATAATCTAATCCATATCCTACAACAAATTCATGAGGAACAGTAAATCCAACATAATCTGCTTTCAGATCAACCTTACGGCCTGTTGGCTTATCTAATAACGTAACAATTTTTACAGATTTCGCTTTACGATATTTAAACAGGTCTACTAAATAGCTTAGTGTAAGACCGCTATCAATAATATCTTCAACGATTAAAATATCGCGACCTTCTACAGAAGTATCAAGATCTTTTAAGATTTTTACTTCGCCTGTCGAAACTGTAGAGTGACCGTAGCTAGATACAGCCATAAAATCCATTTCAAGATATGTATCTGTTCTCTTTAATAAATCTGCCATAAATGGCATTGCGCCCTTTAGTACACCAATCGCAAGAGGTACTGTATTTTTGTAATCCTCTGCAATAACTGCACCTAGTTCGTGCACCTTTTCCTGTATTTGTTCTTCAGAAATTAATACTTTTTCGATATCTTGATTCATCATTTCATTATCCTCCCGGAAGACTCCTTGCTTTTGTAGTGAATAATCATGTATTTACCCTTCTTTGCTATCTCTTTCGAAGTAGCAAATGCAGATCGTTTCAACAAGGGCACCCAAATAATATTCCCACTTGCGTCACAAACGATCGGCCATTCTTCTCTTTTTTCTTTCGGTACTTTTGCTTCGATAAAAATAGCCTTTATCTTTTTTGTACCATCCATACCTTGCATTGACATGCGATCTCCATTTTCCCTAGACCGAATACGAAGTGGATACGATATATCATTATACTTAGCAACAAATACTGTTTCATTCATGTTACTCGGTATATCTTCGCTCACCTCTGTTACAAGTTTATCCCCATTCGGCAATATAATTGTCCCAGGTACTGATAAATCTTGCGAAAAAGGAGAAACAATTGCTTGTTTAAATCCAAAACTACATTCTTCGTATGTGCGAACAATTTTCAAACCACCTGGGAAATCTAGTGAACCCGAAGGTTGTGCCCGCTTAAAAAATTCAATCACCTTGTCAATATGTATAGAAGAAAGCGAAGATGGAATCTTATATTCATAAAGATAGTTTAATATTAGTTGAATCCCTCTTCTTTGTAAAGACATAGACATGGATTCAAAGGCAGGAATTGATAAGCTAATTTGTTTATCGCTTTTTTTTGTAATTACTTTATTCATTTTCTCAAAAGCTAATTCCTGCAAATAAGCCTCATCCTCTTGCATCTGCACGCTAAATTTTTGAAATTTCTCATGCATTTGTGGATTTTCTTCTTTCAAATAAGGAAGGACATATTTACGTAATCGATTCCTTGTATATACTTCCTTTTTATTACTCGGATCTATACGCGGAACAACTTTTAATTTATTACAGTAATCAACAATTTCTTCCTTAGTTACTCCAAGTAACGGCCTAATTAAATATCCATTATGAAAAGAACGCTTCACTGCAATTCCTGCGTATCCTTTCGGAGTACTCCCTCGTACAAGGCGCATTAAAATAGTTTCTACTTGATCATCTCCATGGTGACCAAGAGCTACATATCTCGCATCATATTTCTTCATTATTCTTTCCAAAAATGCATATCTGCATTCTCTAGCAGCAACTTGTGTATTCATTCCATATTGCTGTTGATATTGCGACACATTAATCCTTAGCGTTTCACAAATAACTCCTAGCTCTTTGCAAAGACCCTCCACAAACTGTAGATCCTCATGAGATTCATTACCTCTAAACATATGATCCACATGTGCTACTACAATTTCGAGCTGTTTTTCTGCCCTTTTTTCTAACAAATAATATAAAAGAGCCAAAGAGTCAGGACCACCAGAAACCCCTACAACAATTGTTGAATGTTTCTTTAATACATCATGCTGCTTTACAAAGTCATCTACTTTTTCAACAAATGCATCTTTCAACTTCGCAATCACCTTTCATTAAACAAGAACAACAACATTAGTTACCTTGTATATAATGGTACAACTTTTACAAACATTGTGCAAAAAAAAGATGTACAAAATCCACATTTTTATCTTACATCCTTCCTGTATATTTAACAAAGTAATCACATTACCTTTTTAATCAAAAAAACCTAGGTAGATACCTAGGTTTTTTTGATTATTTTATTGCGCCTGCATTCCTACTATTGGAATCGTAGCCCACTTCGGCATATTTTTCTTTACTTTCGCCACCACAATGGTCATATCATCATTTATATAACCATCACTAGAGCGAATTACTTCTTCCATAATAATATCAGCAATTTCCTGTGGGTCCTCTGTTTGTAGTTCTTTAATTTTACGTTTTATCCATAATTCGTGATTCTCCACATGTTGCGCTCCCTCAAAAATGCCGTCACTCATCATGATAAGAAGATCACCCGTTTTTAATTGCTCACCAACCACATCAACTTCAACATCTTCAATGATTCCCATCGGTAAATTACTTGCCTCAATTTTCAAAATATTATTTCCGCGTTTAACAAAACTCGGCGTCGATCCAATCTTTAAAAACTTCGCACTCGCATCCCGTAAATCTACCATAGCCAAGTCAAGCGTTGTATACATCTCCTCTGTCGTTCTTAAAGAAAGAATTGAATTGATGGACTTAATCGCTATTTCTTCATCAATACCTGATTGAAGTATCTTTTGTAATAATTTTACCGTTTCCCTACTCTCCATATGAGCCCTTTGTCCATTTCCCATACCATCACTAATCGCAAGTGCATATTTACCAACGCTTAAATCCATCATCGCGTAGGAATCACCTGAAACAAACCCACCACCTTTTGCAGCTGTGGCCAATCCTGTATCAAGAGAATACGTCTTCGCTGAACCAAATGATATTAAACTGTGTCCATTTGGATATGAGGATTTCTCTTCATGCTTAACGACGACATTCTCTTTTAAAATATCTGAAAGCATTGGAGCAACCAACTTCTCACATTCCCCATGTTCATTAGATGCAGCTGGAATCAACATTTCAATATCAATACTTCCTCTATCTAAACAATAAATATCAACATGTTCCACTTCGACACCGAAATCACGAAACGCTTGTAAAATTTGCTCCTCCTGCGCTTGATGATTCTCTCTTTCTCGTTGGATCTCCTTAGCGAAATCTTCCATCACTTTTGATACGCCTAGTAATTGCTCCGCTACAATTCTACGATTTTCCTTCATTTGTTTTCTTAATTTCTGCCCCTCATAGAAATGATCTAATTCACCCGCTACTAAATCCGTTACTTTCTTCCCTCTCACACAATACTTGTCCCATTCACGAACTAACTTCCGATTATGCTGCAGCGTTCCTTCTTCTGTTTCACTCATTATTTGTTTCATATAATCGTATGTTTTATCAAAATTAACTACCCAACATTGATCCTTCTTAAAGCATGTTTGACATGTTTTTGCAGTAATTGTACTTAAAAATAAATCAGCTTCTGTTTCTTTATCTTCCTCCTCCACATACCCATATACAGAAAAGCTATTAGACAAAGCAGCAAATACATTAGCAAATTGATTGATTTTATTCGCTGTAACATCACGCACTCTTCTTAAATATTGTTGTTGATCTTGTGAATGTTCCTGTGTACCCGGCATAAATTTAGCAATACGATCCATAACAAGCTTCGGTGTTAATAAGAAGAAAACAATCGCTACACCAGATTCAATTAAAGTTGTTACAATACTTGTTTGCTTGTCTACATATAATGTAATTAAGCTTGTACCAATTAATAAACCTAAACTAACTCCTATACGCTTCCCTTCTTTTAACAATCCCCCAAGCAATCCTGAAAAGGCAAGGAGACTAAGTTGAGACAAGCTAGCCACATTCGCTAAACTTAATATTAACCCAGTGACAACTCCTACTGTGGACCCTGTAGCTGCCCCTGCAATAAAGGCAAATACTAATACTAAATATCTAGTGAAAATATGTTGAATAGAAGCATCATAAACAAACCAATCCGTTGTGCCCGTTAAAACAGATGCTAGTAATATAATTAAACAAACAATTTCTTCTGTTTCTAACGCTTGTTGCTTCCCTTTCCTTTCCACTAAAAGCGGAACACTTTGTAAAAATATCATCGTTAATACGAAGCTAAGCCCCGCTTCGATCGTACTAACGAGCAAATCATACATGGTGACGGTTTGCTGTGCAAAATATACAACAACTAAATGTGCGGTTAATGCGGAGATAAATACTTGGAATGGTACAAGTCCAACAGTTTTACGTGTAAACCGACTAAAGAAGATATTATAAATGAAGAAGGTAAAGATAGATGCAAAAGTAAAAAATAAATTATCTATTGAAACTGAAAGTGCTCCCCCCATTAAGGCTAAGAACGCGAGCGGCATTTTATCTCGCTTCATAACATAAACAGCAGCAAAAAACGGCAATGCAAACGGTAAAATGTTTGTTAATATATATGCTCGTCCCAAAAGAAAACCAATAACAGCAATAATGAATCCCCATCTAAAGAAAACTTGTTCAAACTTCATTCGTAACTTACTCGTCCACTTTATTGTTCCAAGCTGACTTTCATTCATCGCCAATGCACTTGTATTCATAGTATTCCTTCCTGCTTTAGGCATATTTTTAACACCACCTGCATAGTTTAATTACTGTTATTATAAAAGACGTTCATTGGGATTTTTGTCAAAACAACAGTTTTGACTTTTATAATCGTTCGACTTTTTATTCGAAATAAATCTACATATATACATAGTATTTAATTTATTTAAAATAAATTAAGTGAATGTTCAGAAAATATAGGATGATTTTGTAGAAGTATTGTACGTCTTAATTTATATTTAACAAAAAAAGACCATGCAAATTTGCATGATCTTTTCAGATGACCCGTACGGGATTCGAACCCGTGTTACCGCCGTGAAAGGGCGGTGTCTTAACCACTTGACCAACGGGCCGTTAAATTAAATATAGCGGCGGAGGGGATCGAACCCCCGACCTCACGGGTATGAACCGTACGCTCTAGCCAGCTGAGCTACACCGCCATGTCGTCGTATTTAACGGACAATTAGTATCTTACATCAGATACGTTTTAAAGTCAACACATCTCAAAAACTTTTTTAAAAATATATTCTCTCACATAAAAAAGTACCCGAGTAATTACTCTGGGTACCTCTCTATATGTTAAGAATTAAACGGACTTATTATCCGCGACGTGCGCCACGGCCACCACGTTTAGACTCTGTGTTACGCTTTAAAGAAGTTAAACGATCTTCACTATCTTTTAAAAAGCGTGCCATCTTTTGCTCAAATGTTTCTTTTGGAGCTCTTTCGTTACCGCCACCGCGGTTATCTCTGTTGGAAGAACGATTATTACGTTGTGGACGTCCAGAACGTTGTTGATCACCACCACGTTGGTATTCACCACGCGGACGATCTCCTTCTGTTTTTTCACGTTCTTTCGCTTTTTTAATAGATAGGCCAATTTTGCCATCTTTTTCAACATTGATAACTTTTACTTCTACTTGGTCGCCTACTTTTAAGTGATCGTTAATATCTTTCACATAATTATCAGCAACTTCACTAATATGAACAAGACCTGTTAAGCCTTCTGGCAGCTCCACAAAAGCGCCAAAATTTGTAATACCTGTTACTTTACCCTGTAACTTGCTGCCTACCTCGATTGACATAAAAAAAATGCTCCTCCTTAGTGGTTAAAAAGTCAAATTTTACTTTATTATATATAATCCTAAAATACAGTGTCAATAAGACATACTCTACTTAGAAACAGGAAAAATTATCTCCCCTTTTCCGGAGAAGAAATAATCCCTTCTAGCAATCTTTAAAACGTACTCTTCATCATTCAACTTTTGAACTTCATCTTTTAGATTCTTTTCTTTTTTCGTTAATGAATCCAGTTCTTTTTTCATGTCCTTAACTTTTGCTTCTTTTGCTTTAATGGAACTGTTTTGTTGATAAAACGTCACACTAATACTAGCAATAATTGTAAAAGCAAAGACAAGAAAAACCGCTAAACGGCGATAAAGTCGCTTCCTGTTCTCATCCGTTTGTATTATATGTTCTTTAACAGGATTTGGACTCTGTTTTTCGATTGTTCTTTGTCTCAGTTCCCTCATTTCCGAGGTCCCCCTAACTTCTTTTTTATACGCTCCCATAATTGGAAGATATGTCCCTTCAATTTTGCTACATATTGCAGGAACCCTACATGCTTCATTATAAAAAGTTTAACACGATTAGGGAGAAGTTTCCATATGAGCGAAGCAATAAATCGAACAGGCGAGAAAAAAACTTTCCATATGAAAAGTAATATCCAAATCACCATTTTCCATAACACATGTCCAATTGAAAGCAGTATACGAAATAAGAATAATATAAATGCAATAAATAGCTGCGCTATAATAATAACAGGTTTTATCATGAGTAGCTGTATAATTCGAACAAAAAATTGTGTTGTTTGTACAAAAATATAGATGAGAAAATTTAACATCTTCATGTATAGTGCTTTCAATAAGCTTTGATATGCCGCAAAACCACATAGTAACGCCAAAAATACATATATACGTAGTTCGGCTTCATTCACACGCAGTAATACATAAAAAACGAATAATGCTTGGACAATCCAAAATAGTATATCATGTATAAATACAAGCCAACGTTTACGCTCTTGGCGCTTTAAAAACCGTTGATATGTATCTAAAGAGGCACCAATCCAAGCACCCATTCCAATCATTGAAAGCATTGTATACAACTGAATTGTTAGGCTCATTTAAACAACTTACTAAAGAAGCCTTTAGTTTTCTCCCCTTGGTTCTCATCAATATACAGCATCTCATGAACTTTCCCTTTAATTGATACAACACCCTTTTCTACATCTAAATTCTTCATTTGCAAATTTTGACCACGAATTGTTAAAAAACCCATTACAGTCTCAAGTAAAAACTCTTCGCTATCAAAACTCTCTACTTGCTTTACACCAGTAATATCGATTACACGCCTGCCACGCATGATAATATCATGCTCTACAGAAACATTTTGTTGATTAGAAGACATAGGTGAGTAACCATTATTCACGAAAATCCCCCCATAGCTTTATACTAGCTAATAGTAATGTATGAAGGGATAACCTATTTTAGAACAAGCCTTCTTCCGCTTTTACTTTTTCCTCGCGAACTAAGCTATACATGTTTGCTGCATCTTCTTTTTTAGTTGTTTCTTTCAATTCATTTACTTTCACAGTTACTATTTTTTGACCGAAACGAATTGTTAATTCATCCTCTACCTTCACATCTGAACTCGCTTTTGCCACTTGACCATTAATCGAAATTCTTCCTTGGTCAGATACTTCTTTTGCTAATGTTCTTCTTTTAATTAAGCGTGATACTTTCAAAAATTTATCTAGACGCATATCAAATCCCCCTATTAACGCTCTGTTTGTTTTGCCTCTTCCCATAAAGCATCTAACTGTTCTAATGATAAATCTTGCATTTCCTTATTCATTTCAGCTACTTTTGCTTCCATGTATAAAAAACGCCTCATAAATTTCTCATTAGTTGAACGCAACGCTTCTTCTGGATCTAATTTGTAATGACGAGCTATATTAACAAATGCAAATAGTAAATCACCAAATTCACCTAGCATCTTTTCCTCATCCATGTTTACAACTTCTTGTTGGAATTCTTGCCATTCTTCTAAGGCCTTCTCTATCATCGGCTGCACATCAACCCAATCGAATCCAACCTTTCCGGCTTTCTTCTGAATTTCATAAGCACGCATTAGCTGTGGCAAGCTTTTTGGAATACCCGTTAAAACAGATTCTTTAACAAATCCCTTTTCTTGTTTTTTAATTTCTTCCCAATTCGCAATCACTTCATCAGCATTATTTACATCCGTATTCCCAAACACATGCGGATGACGACGAACCATTTTCTCAGATAAAGTCCGAATAATATCATCTATAGAGAACCAACCTTCATCCTCCCCAATTTGAGCATGAAGCATAACTTGTAATAATATATCACCCAGTTCTTCTACTAAATGATCATCATCCTCTTCATCAATTGCTTCTAGCACTTCATACGCTTCTTCAATTAAGTATTTCTTTAAAGATTGATGAGTTTGCTTTTTATCCCATGGGCAACCATTCGGTCCACGAAGATCCGCAATAATTGCTCTAAGCACATCAAACTGCTGATACAAAGACGCACGTTCCTTAACTGGAGGTACATATACACTCGTTAAATTATTTAACTCCGTTTCATGATCTAACATGTATAACGGTACCTTTTTTACTTGCTCAAATGAAGTTCCTGCAGCTGTTACGATATACACTTCATAATCATCTGGCAACATCTCCATTAACATCAGTTTCACATCTGAAGCAACGAACGCATCATACACTTGGCAAAAGATTAAATGTTGACGTAATTCTAATTGTCCTCTTTCAAATGATGTAGCATCAATTAATTGGAATCCTTCAATCGGATCAATCTTTAGACTCGCAAACATCGGATCAAGGAAACTTTGTCCACCTTCAAGTCGCACTTCAATATTTTCTACTTCTCCTTTTTCCAAAAGTAGCTGAACTGTTCTCTCTGCTACAAGCGGATGACCAGGAACTGCATAAATGATTTCTGTACCTTTTGCTTGTTCTAACAACCTATTCGCGATTGTTTCATATACGATTTCAAATGTATCATGCGCTTCGTATACATCGTCAAAAGCTGTATATTTTATACCTTCTTGCTCCAATTCTTCTATAACTGGGTGTTCCTTCGTTCTAACAAACATATGGTCCGCTTCTTTTATCTTTCGATATACACCCATCGTTAACTGATCTAACTCACCAACACCTAATCCTAAAATAGTAATGATTCCACTCACAACCAGTCACCTCTATCCACTCTTCTTCAATGAACCTTCTTTTTTCTCTTGCTTCATAACGTTTCCTAATTCTTCTTTTGTAAATACACGTAATTTTAAAATTAAAAACATATATGCTAATCCGCCGATAGCTACACCTAACAGCGCTTCAAGCGTCGCAGTCCCTCTATGTCCTGTATCAATTACTAATCCAGACATTCGCAACATACGCATGAAGATTATTAATACAAACCCCATACCGATACCACTAATAGCTACACCTAACATATTCCGCCTATCAATAAGCGGCTCCGATACAGTTCGCATAAGTAACACACTATTTAGCAAGGCAATTACAATAAGCGCAACTAAAGTTGCAATTGCAGCTCCCTTTACACCAAAATATGGCATTAATATATAATTTAAAGCTAGCTTCAAACACCCTCCAAATAAAACGAATATTGCTGGTTTTAATGTTTGTCCCACCCCTTGCAAAATAGAAGCAGTTGTAATTGACAATGAACTAAATAAAATAGATAAAGATAAAATCGATAACACATCTGATCCATCACTATTTTCAAACAACATAATATTTGTAGGTTGAATAATACAAGTTAATCCAATAGCAGCTGCAAATCCAATAACAAATGTTATTTTCATTGCTAACTTTACCTTTTCTTGAATAAATGAAAGATCTCCTCTTTCTTTCGCCGCTGTAATAATAGGAATAAGTGACAATGAGAAAGAAGTTGTCACAACAGTACCTAATTGCATAAGCGGGATACTTCTATCATAAACACCTTTTAGTACCTTTGCATTTTCAGCTTGCTCTCCCGCGCGAATAAGCAAGGTATAAAAGGAAACAGAATCCGCCATTTGTATAAAAATAAGGACTAAATTACTAACACAAATCGCTAATCCCTGCCAAAAAAGGATTCGAATAATCCTTTTTTTATCTTCAATTCTCTTCCAACTTTTAAAGAAAATAGCATGGAAATCATGACGCATATAAAGTAAAAGTACGATAACCCCAATAAGCCCACCTGCAATTGAACCTAGCATAGCACCCGCACCAACTGTATATAAATCAAACCCATGAGCAATAAGGAATAGTGATAAAAATACAATAATAGAAACACGAATCGTTTGTTCAATTACTTGCGAAACAGCCGTCGGCATCATATTATTGAATCCTTGAAAATATCCTCTCGCTACAGATAAAAATGGAATTAATAGGAACGAAAACGAAATAACACGTAATAATTTATCTAAATGTATATCGCCCATAGCCGTTGCAATTGTTTCGGCCCCAAAAAATAATGTGAAAAATCCTATAAAGCCAATTCCTAATAAAAACCAAAAAGATACACAAATAATTTCTTCTGCTTCTTTTTGTTTTCCTCGTTCTAATCTTTCTGCGACCATTTTTGAAATAATGATGGGAAACCCATAATTGGCTAGAATTAAACAAAATCCATAAAACGGATAAATTTGTTGGTAAATATAAAAACCAACATCACCCGCTATATTTTGATATGGAATACGGTAAAAGGCGCTTAATACTTTCGTAACAAAACTTGCGATTGTTAATATAATAGCCCCACGCCAAAAGGCTTGGTACTTCTTCGCTTCCATACAAGAAAACTCCTTTTTCTATTCTCACCCCTCGTATTATATCACAAAGAAAAACTGGCTCTCCTTCATATTCCTTACATTCACTGACTTCTTTCAACAGCAAAAATATTCAATGAAAAAAGGTAGCAAAGCGCTACCTTCGTTCAATATACTTATATCTCCAAATAGTTAATTTCTCAAATAGAAATATCATAATTAGGAAAGATTGCTACTTATAGAAATTACACTTCACTACTGCTCCATTTGTTTCGCTAAAAAGCTTGCAGCTGTATTTACTGACTTATGCTCTACTTCACTTATAATAGCCTCTTTAGAGAAGATGACAACAGCTCCAATTGGATCCCCATTCGCAACAATCGGGCCAATTGTATAGGAGCTCACTTTTTCTGTTACTCCATCAATAATTGAAATTTCGCTTTCGTCTGTCATAATTACAGACTTACGCTCTTCCATTGTCTTCTCAATTAAATCGCCAACACTTTTATTTAAGTATTCTTTTTTAGATACGCCTGCTACTGCGATAATTGAATCACGATCGCATACAAGCACATTATGTCCTAAGCTATCGTATAAAGCTTCTGTATATTCCTTTGCAAAATTACCTAGTTCACTAATTGGAGAATATTTTTTCAAAATCACTTCTCCATCGCGATCAACAAATATTTCTAGTGGGTCCCCTTCTCGAATACGTAAAGTTCTACGAATTTCCTTCGGGATTACTACCCTGCCTAAATCATCAATTCGACGTACGATTCCAGTTGCTTTCATTCTAATGCTGCCTCACTTTCTACTGATGATCAAAGTGGTGAATTTACCTGTTCATGTAAAAATCACCAACTGTTAAACATAGTATTTTACACATTAGTTCTTCTATGCACGTCGAATTGTATTTTTTATCTTATATTAGGCATTTATTACTTCTTTTTTTACATCTGGTAAGCCTTTTAATAAATTTTCAGCAATTGTTAACCATTTCGATGTCTCTAATCCATTCGTTTTCATCACAATTTTCAATTGTGACCCCTCCATACCAAGACCGATCATACGCCCAAAACTATTCCCTAGCATGAATAATTTTCCACCATCTATATTTTGGCTCGCTTGTTCAGAAAACAGGAATGTTACTTCAAATTTATTTTGCTTAATTAACTCAATTTGTTCTTTCATCGCCAACACTTTAATGTTTGCAATTTGTAATAAATAACCAACTTCTTGTGGGTAATCACCAAATCTGTCGATCATCTCTTCCTGCAACTCTTCAATATCTTCAATTGCAGAAATACCTCTAAATTGTTTATACATCATAATTTTTTGTTTACTATCTGAAATATACGCATCCGGTAAATATGCATCTACTTCTAAATCAATTTCAACATTAACGGTATTTTCAACTCCATCTGTCCCTCTACGTTGCTCAATTGCATCTTTTAACATTTGAGAATATAGATCAAATCCGACAGAATCAATAAATCCATGTTGTTCTGCCCCTAACAAATTACCCGCACCACGAATTGATAAGTCTCTCATCGCAATTTTGAAACCAGATCCAAGCTCTGTAAACTCTTTAATTGCTTGCAGACGCTTCTCTGCGACTTCCGATAACACTTTATCACGTTTGTATGCAAAGTATGCATACGCGACGCGATTAGAACGTCCAACGCGCCCACGAAGCTGATACAACTGCGATAATCCCATACGATCTGCATCAAATACAATTAATGTATTTACATTCGGAATATCTACACCCGTCTCAATAATTGTTGTACTTACAAGAACATCATGCTGCCCTTCTAAAAACGATAGCATAACAGACTCTAATTCACCTTCATTCATTTTCCCATGTGCGTATGTTACACGAGCATCTGGAACTAACATTGAAATTTCATCTGCTTTTCTTTCAATATCCTCCACACGGTTATATAGGAAGTAAATTTGACCACCTCTTGCAAGTTCTCGCTCTATCGCTTCTCGCATTAATGCTGGATTATACTCTACTACATATGTTTGTACTGGGAAACGATTCTCTGGTGGTGTCTCAATAACAGATAAATCGCGCACACCAAGCATAGACATATGAAGTGTACGTGGAATCGGAGTTGCCGTTAATGTTAACACGTCAACATTTGCTTTCAATTGTTTAATTTTTTCTTTATGCGTAACGCCGAATCTTTGTTCCTCATCAATAATAAGAAGTCCTAAATCTTTATAAGTAACATCTTTAGATAAAATACGATGCGTTCCGATTACAATATCCACCGTTCCATCTTTTAAACCTTTAATCGTTTCATTTTGTTGTTTTCGCGTGCGGAATCTACTTAGTAATCCTATATTAATTGGATAATCTTGAAAACGCTCTCGAATTGTTTCATAGTGTTGTTGTGCAAGGATTGTTGTCGGTACTAAAATCGCAACTTGTTTTTCATCCATAATTGCTTTAAATGCCGCACGAATAGCTACTTCGGTCTTTCCATACCCTACGTCACCACAAAGAAGCCTATCCATAGGACGTCCGCGTTCCATATCTTTCTTAATCTCTTCGATAGAACGTAATTGATCCTCTGTCTCTTGATATGGGAATAAAGATTCAAACTCTTGTTGCTCTGCCGTATCTGGTGTATATGCATAACCTTTTGAGGCTTCGCGCTCAGCATATAATTTAATTAGGTCATCTGCAATGTCTTGTACAGATTTTTCAACTTTCGTTTTGACCTTCTTCCAATCATTACCGCCTAATTTATAGACTTTCGGATCCTTGCCTTCAGACCCTACGTATTTTTGCACTTGATCAATTTGTTCAATTGGAACGTATAACTTATCATTACCTTGATATTTAATATTTAAATAATCTTTATGAACACCATTAATCTCTAATGTCTCAATACCTAAAAATTTACCTATACCATGATTTACATGAACTACATGGTCTCCAACTTTTAATTCCGAATAACTTTTAATACGTTCAGCGTTAGATAACTTTTGCTTACGTTGTGATTTTTTAACTTTCTTATGAAAAAGCTCCTTTTCAGTAATGACAACAAACTTTTGCATCGGCATTTCAAAACCTGCATGTAAATCACCTACAGCAATTTGTAACCTTCCAGGCAATAAGATATCTGTGGACTCTACAATGTCTGCATCAATATCATAATCACTTAAAATATGTTGTAGTTTTTTTACACGTTCATCATCTGTTCCGAGCACAACGGTCGTAAAATGCCCTTCATTCCATCTATCAATTTCAGTTTTTAACAACTGCATTTGTCCATGGAAATCTTGCATCGTTTTACATGTCACATTCACAATGTTTTGCGGATGTGTATGTGCTATATGGCGTAAAAATAACGTTAAATATACAAAACTTCTTTTTTTATTATGAAGAAACCCCTCAAACGAGTGGGAGAAAGATAAATCTTGAATGATTGTTCCTTCGCCAAGAAGTGAGATATACCATTCCGCTTCTTCTGTTTCAAGATGTGATGCTGTTTCTTGAATACGGGAAATCTCATCTAAAATTACAACACCGTTTTCTGGTAAATAATCTATCAGACTAGCAGGTTCTTTATAGAAAATAGATAAATATTTAAACATTTGTTCTATACTTTGCCCGTTTTTCAACATTTCAATTTCATGACTAACCGTCTCAAGCACGGTAGTCTTTAATTTATCATCGGAAAGCTTTTGCATCGTCTTAGTCAAACCTTCTTCAAGATGCTTAATTCCCGATTTCAATTCTTCCTGTGAAAATAAAAACTCTGTTGCCGGACCAAACCGAACACTTTCCCTTTTATCTTGAGAGCGCTGTTCTTCCACATCAAATAATCGAATAGAATCAACCTGCGTATCAAAGAATTCAATACGAAATGGTAATTCTTCAGTTAATGGGTAAATATCTAATATTCCCCCACGCAAACTAAACTCCCCTGGAGCTTCTACCATTGACTTACGCTCATAGCCAATATGATGTAAAGTATGCAAGAGTGCATCTAAATCAATCTCTTGCCCTAGATTGATTTCAATTTGCCTTTGCTTCCATAATTCTTTTATTGGTAAAAACCTACGCAATCCTGCAACTGGCGCTACAATAATCCCATTCTCTCCCACAGCTAAGCGATTTAAAACTTCAATACGCTGCGCCTTCAATTCTGGACTTGCAACACCAACTTCCGATGCTATCAATTCATTTACCGGATATAGCCAAACATCTTTTTCACCAAGTAACGCCACTAAATCTTCATGTACTTTTTGTGCTTGGTATAAATTGTGCGTCACAATAAGTTGTGATTGCTTTGTTTTTTTATATAAAGCTGCCATTAATAATGAACGAGAGGATGTTGCCATACCCGATACAAGTTGTTCTTTCAACCCATCTTCTAGCCCATTAATAACCGATTGTATTTCTTCATTTTTATAAAATTGCTCTAATAAACCTATCATTTTCAAAACTCCTCTCAACATAAAGAGCAAGTTACTATATTTTATGCAAATATTTTGGAAAAAGAAAACAGAAAAATGCTTTGGACATGCCAAAGCGACAACATTTTATTGCAGAAATTTTTCATATTCGTAATACTCAGGATAAGATGCGAGCGTTCCTTGACACGATTCACAAATCGTTTTTATATATATATTTCCATTCTCGTGAAAATGAATCATATCCACTACTTCTTGCTCTGTTAGTTGAAACAAAACGTCGCTATATACTTTTTCTGCGATAATGGAGCCCACATTACTTCCGCAATGTCTACAGTAATAATAACCTTCCATACTAGCCTCCTAAATATCCAATTGCTACTAGTATGGGATAAAACAAAATAAAATATTCCAGATTGTGCGCTTAACTATTAAAAGTATTCATGATTTGGAGAAAAGGTTTACTTAACCATTCCTCACATGCATCTGCTGCATTTTCAATGGATTGATTAACGCCAGATATTTCTTCAGATGTAAAACGTCCTAATACGTAATCCACTACTTTCATCCCATTTTTCGGACGATCGATTCCCATGCGGATACGTTGAAATTCTTGCGTTCCTAAATGTGAAATTGTTGATTTTACACCATTATGTCCACCCGCACTACCTTTCATGCGAAGGCGTAATTTACCTACAGGAATATCTAAATCATCGTACATAACAATGAAGTCCTCAACATCAATTTTATAATAATCCATGAGCGGACGGATACTTTCCCCAGATAAATTCATATATGTAAGTGGCTTTAGTAAGATTACTTTTTCCCCATTAACAAAGCCTGCACCAAATACTCCTTTAAATTTTTGTTCATTCAAAGAAATACTCCAACGCTTTGCAAGTTCATCGATCGCCATAAACCCAATATTATGCCTTGTTAATTCATATTCTCTACCTGGGTTCCCAAGTCCTACTATTAATTTCATTCTTGTACCACTACTTTCTTTTTTCGATACGAAAAGACGTAACCAAGCTTGGTTACGTCTCATTCTATCCAATTAATTGAATAATACACTTACAGATTCTTCTTCGTATACACGAATGATTGCTTCTCCGATTAATGGAGCAACTGAAAGTTCATGCACTTTATCAATTTTCTTCTCTTCTGGTAATACGATAGAGTTTGTTACAACTAACTCTTTAATATTCGAATTTTGAATACGCTCAATTGCTGGACCAGATAATACTGGGTGTGTACAGCAAGCATATACTTCAGAAGCACCGTTCTCAACAAGAGCGTTTGCCGCTAATGTAATTGTACCAGCTGTATCAATGATGTCATCAATTAAAATTGCTGTTTTGCCTTCGATGTTACCGATAATGTTCATTACCTCCGATACATTCGGACGAGGACGACGCTTATCAATAATAGCGATTGGCGCTTTTAGGCGATCCGCCATTTTTCTAGCACGAGTTACACCACCGTGATCAGGAGATACGATTACGATATCTTTAAGGCCTTTTGCTTCAAAGTAATCTGAAAGAATCGGTACACCCATTAAGTGGTCAATCGGGATATCAAAGAATCCTTGAATTTGTGGAGCATGTAAATCTAGAGTGATTACACGAGTTGCACCTGCTGTTTCAAGCAAGTTTGCTACAAGTTTCGATGTAATTGGTTCACGAGAACGCGCTTTACGGTCTTGACGCGCATAACCATAGTAAGGAATAACAATATTAATTGTTTTCGCAGATGCACGTTTTAATGCATCAATCATAATAAGTAATTCCATGATATGTTCGTTTACTGGGAAGCTTGTAGATTGAATAATGAATACATCGCAACCACGGATACTTTCTTCAATGTTAATTTGAACTTCTCCATCACTAAAACGATCAACAGAACATTTTCCTAGTCCTACTCCAATATGCTTTGCGATTTGCTCAGCAAGTTCCTTATTAGAGTTTAAAGAGAATACTTTCAAATTAGAATTTAGATATTGAGTCGACATCTAGATTAACCCTCCACATTATGATTTTTTCTTATTCAGCAATTGATCAACATAGTCTTCTTTATTAACCTGACGTGCACGTGCTACTGATAATGCTTTTGATGGAACATTCTCTGTTATTGTAGAGCCTGCTGCCACATAAGCACCATCTTCAACTGTTACAGGAGCAACAAGGTTTGAATTACATCCAATAAATACCCCGTTACCAATTACAGTTTTAAATTTATTCTTGCCGTCGTAGTTCACCGTAATTGAACCACAACCAAGATTCACGTCTTCTCCAACTTGTGCATCCCCGATATAACTTAAGTGTGAAGCTTTACTTCTATTACCAAAAACAGTTTTTTTGATTTCTACGAAGTTTCCAACGCGCACTTCATCTCCAATAACTGAATCTGGGCGAATATGTGCAAATGGACCAACCGATACTTCTGTACCAAGTTTGCTGTCATGTACAGTAGATTGACGAATTACCGTACGATCTCCAATTTCACTATCGCGAATTACTGTATGCGGTCCAATTTCACAATCAGAACCAATTACAGTGTTACCCTCAATAACCGTTCCTGGGTGAAGAACTGTATCACTACCAATAATTGCATCAGCAGAAATGTATGTGTTACTTGGATCAATGATTGTAACACCATTTACCATGTTCTTTCGGTTGATACGATTTTTCATAATAATTTCCGCTTGCGATAGAGCGACCCTGTCGTTAACACCTAATGTTTCTGCAAAGTGCTCTGTTTGATAAGCTGATACGATATGACCTTCATTTTTTAAAATCTCAATAACATCCGGAAGGTAATATTCACCTTGTACATTATCATTTGAAACTTTAGAAAGTGAAGCAAATAAAGCTTTATTATCAAAACAATACGTACCCGTATTGATTTCTTTAATAGCTAATTCTTCCTCATTTGCATCTTTATGCTCAACAATCTTTTCGACATGACCATTCTCATTACGAACAATACGGCCATATCCAGCAGGCTCTTCTATGTAAGCTGTTAGCACCGTTGCCATTGCTCCCGCTTCTTCGTGTTGCTGAAGCAATGCTTCCATCGTTTCAGCAGTTATTAGAGGTGTATCACCACAAATAACTAAAGTTGTTCCTTCTTCATTTGCAAGTACACTTGCAGCTTGATCTACAGCATGGGCTGTACCAAGTTGTTCTGCTTGTAATGCAAACTCACTTACGTTTCCTAGCTGTTCTTGTACCTTTTCAGCACCATGTCCAACAACTGTTACAAGTTTCTGCAATCCTAATTGAGATACTTGATCAACTACATGTTGTACCATCGGTTTTCCGCATACAGGATGAAGCACTTTGTATAGCTTGGACTTCATACGTGTGCCTTTACCTGCAGCCAGAATCACTGCAAATCTGTTTGACATATAGACCCTCCATCGCAACCTATTTATCCATTAATGATATTATCCTAAATCATCATATATTTCAAGAAACACATTATAACTATTAAATTTTACCATAATTCTTATAAGATGTTTTACTCTTTAGTATCTTTTTTAATAAATAAGCTATACTATTTTAAATGATTTTGAAAAAATTAGAAGTTTTTCATCTTTATTTTTACGAGATATGATTTTTTAAATAAGGAACGTGTAAAATTCAAAAAAAACAAACTCCTGTAAATGCTTACAGGAGTTTGCTACAAAATTATAGGGATTTCTTTAAAAGCCCTTTTCATTCGAATTTTACGAAGCACCTGCTTCTTCAAACTCAACTTCTTCCAACTCGCCTAAACGGTGATACTCTGTTAAAACCGCATCTTGAATTTTAGAGCGTGTACCAGAATTAATCGGATGTGCAATGTCACGGAATTCTCCATCTGGAGTACGTTTACTTGGCATTGCTACAAATAATCCATTATTGCCATCAATTACACGAATATCATGAACAACAAATTCATGGTCTAGAGTAATAGAGGCAATTGCTCTCATGCGGCCTTCTGTGTTTACGCGGCGTAATCTTACGTCAGTCACTTCCATCTTGTGTTCACCACCCTTTTCTAAATAAGCGATATATTTGTATAAATTCCACAAAATTTCTATTTTTCCTTTAATTTTTTAAAAATTTTTAAGATAAAAATTTTTATTGTAATTGAATATAAAGATTAGTAGAGGATATCGCTTACAAAGACTTACTTAACTAGGGCAATTACTTCGATTTCAACGGAAACATCTTTCGGTAATTTTGCTACTTGTACACAAGAACGTGCTGGTTTATGAGTAGAGAAATAAGAGCCATATACTTCATTAACAGCATTAAAATCATCCATATCCTTTAAAAATACTGTTGTTTTTATCACTGTATCAAATGAAGCGCCAGCTTCTGTTAATACCGCTTGTAAATTTTCAAATACTTGCTCTGTTTGTACTGTTACATCTCCCGTTACAAGTTCCCCACTTGCCGTTAACGGAATTTGTCCTGAACTATAGAACATATTATTTACAATAATCCCTTGTGAATATGGTCCGATTGCCTGTGGTGCTTTACTTGTTTGAACAACTTTCATACTTTTCACCCTTTTATTATTTATTTTTACTCTTTTAAAATAGTGTACGAAAGGCAGTTTGTCCATCTATTTTGTAATTTATAAATAGGGATAAAAAAAGGTAAAGCTATCTGCTTTACCTTTTTACTCAGCCTCTACAAGCCCTTTATCAAATGGTGCAAGTGAATAATTACCCTTTTCCACTTGAATCGCTTTTTCTTTCACATCAACCTCTGACAGACGAATTAATGATACAAAGTTATTAATAAGTCTTTCTTCAATATCCGTAGACTCTACTAATACGCCAATTCCGACAACATTAGCTTTAAATTCTTCTAGCATGCTCATCATACCTTGAATGGTTCCGCCAGCTTTCATAAAGTCATCAATAATTAAAACATTGGACCCTTCTGGAAGGCTACGCTTTGCTAAAGTCATCGTTTGGATTCGCTTAGAGGAACCCGATACATAGTTAATACTAACAGTGGGTCCTTCTGTTACCTTATTATCTTTTCTCGCAATTACTACCGGTACATCTAAGTAGTTCGCTACTGCATAAGCAAGCGGAATTCCTTTTGTCGCTACCGTCATAACCGCATCAATTGGTTGCCTAGCAAAAACAGAAGCAAATAAACGACCTGCGCCATTAATCTGGCGAGGATTACTTAAAAGATCCGTCATATATAAGTAACCCCCAGGCAAAATACGATCTGGGTTTTCAAATAAGCCACAAAGCTCATCAATAATTAGATCTGCCTCTTCTTCACTTATATACGGTATATATTTCACTCCTCCTGCTGCTCCTGGTATCGTTTGCAATGTGCCGACCCCTTGTTGTTCAAACGTTTGCTTAATAATAACTAAATCTTCACTAATGGAAGACTTAGCCGATTGATACCTTTCAGCAAAAAAAG
Source organism: Bacillus hominis (assembly GCF_030348325.1). Classification (NCBI taxonomy): domain Bacteria; kingdom Bacillati; phylum Bacillota; class Bacilli; order Caryophanales; family Bacillaceae; genus Bacillus; species Bacillus hominis. Next base: position 48,852 of record NZ_JAUCFS010000005.1, on the reverse strand, counting down.
TGAGAGATACTAGCTGACGAGGGTTTTGTAGCAAGTAATAAGTCATATCGACCAATCTTGTACTTCTTCTAATTTTCATACTCTCACCTCAAATCACGAATATTCTAAACAAATCATAACGTATTATACGTCTTTATTCAAGCGTTTCTCGCTCTCCTAATAAACGTACCGCATAGACTTGTTCACAAAATCCTTTTAATCCGTTATAAATGCGATGCATTCGTGAATCATGGTGTACAAGTCCAAATACAGTTGGACCACTTCCACTCATCAATACAGCATCCGCTCCGAATCGCTTCATCTGTGATTTAATACGGGCAACTTCAGGATGCATTCCAAATGTTACATCTTCTAAAACGTTACCAACAGTATTACAAATTCCTTCATAATCCCCGTTATTAATGACTTCAACCATTTTATCTACATTTGGATGTGTAACACGATTTAATTTTAAATTCCCGTACACATCAGCAGTAGATACACCGATGTGAGGCTTTGCTAAAATAACCCAACAAGAAGGTGGAGTCTTTATATGTTCAATTTTTTCTCCTCTTCCAGTGGCAATTGCAGTTCCGCCATATACACAGAACGATACATCTGACCCAATTTCTGCGCCGAGCTCTGCTAACTCGTCAATTGTCAGCCCTAAATTCCATAGTTTATTAAGGCCACGTAATGTCGCTGCTGCATCACTACTTCCACCTGCTAATCCAGCTGCTACTGGAATCGTTTTTTCAATCGTAATAGATACACCTTTTTTCACATTAAACTTCTCTTTTAATAATTTCGCCGCTTGATAAGCTAAATTACGTTGGTCGTCTGGGACATACCGATTATGGGACAAAATTTCAATACGGTCTTCTGCTAATTCCATTAACTCTAAACGATCCGCTAAGTCAATTGTTGTCATAATCATTTTCACTTCATGAAATCCGTCTTGTCTTTTTCCCAGTACATCTAACGACAGATTAATCTTTGCTGGTGCTTTCACTAGTAGCTTCAATCTATTCACCCACTCTATGTACTCAATCTTTTATCGTTTATTTTACCATAAATTTATAGTAAGACGATGAAACTTCCCTAATTATAACGAAAAGCATTCAGAATGAAACTACTTATGTCAAATGATGGCACCTTTTAGCGTGCAAAAAGCCGAGGAATCTCTCCTCGGCTACCGTAGCATAGAAAGTATCTTACAACTACTGGTTTCGTTTCATTAATTGCTGTTCTGCAATTTCTATAGCACGTTTCACCATATTACCAGCATCTTTCGCACGAATTCCGCCCCATCCTTCTTTCTGAACAACATCATAAAAGCCAAGCTCTTTTGCAAGCTCTTCTTTAAATTGATTTGACATGACTCCTCTTCGTCTACTCAATGCAGAGTCCCTCCTTATTTTGCTACGGTATAATTAGTATGCAAAATAATATGGTTTTTCATTTATGGAAATATATGTAACAAATAACACATTAATTATAAAATGCTTCATTATGAGGTTCATCGTAAAATGTTAACTCTACTGTCTCTGTTAAAACATCTGCATAACTATAAGATACACGTTGCAATGCATCTTCTTGCTGGTCTAACTGTACAACAAACACCGAACGATACGTTTCTGCAAGTACACCCGATTGCTCCACAGTTTTTCTTCTTCCACTATTCGCCTTTAACACAAGTCGCTGTCCAAGATGGTGATCTAATTCGCTTTTAATTTCATCTAAACGTTTTGACATATACCTTGCTACACCTCGCTGTAATTTAGATTGAACACTTAAAACACGATACATCTATCCCAATTATTAACCGCAATTTACAGACAATATCATTATAAAAGCATCATGCGTTCGAATAGATAGAAAAAATACTATATTGTACAAGTATCATTGTATAGTCTGCACGTTCTTGTCGCTTTTTATCCAGATTCATTTAAATCATTTCCACATAAAAAGCAAGATACGTATGTACCTTGCTCATTCATCGTAATGTTGAAAGGGTAATCCTGTTCGTAAAATCCCTCTTGTTTCAATTCCGCCTAGTCCCTTTTCACCAGTAATTGTATTACGCACAACGTCCCATACGTTGACTCTTTCCATAAATGAAGTGAAACTAACTTTACCAACTACATATACCGGATCTAGAGCATGAATATTAATTCTAGACGGTGAACTAGCGAAATTAGCACCTGCGCGAATCAATGCCTCAAAGTGTGATTGACAGGCTCCAGCAAAAATAACGAGTTGATCTAATGATGGATACTTTTTTCGCACTTCTCGAACAGCCTGTACAAAATGTCTAGAATGTCTATATGCTGCTAAATCTCCCATAACTCCTTTTGACTTTGTATATGCATCATGTCCTGTAATAACTAAAATGTCTGGGCGAAAATGATCTATTAAGTCTACTACCTTTTCATGCATCTCTGTTTCCTTACAATGAACACCTTGAACAGGAACGCCTATTTTATTATATAAATCTAAGCACTTGCGCAAATATAAAGGATCTCCATCTATATGCAATACACGCCCTGGCATTTGAAAATAATTCACTTCACTTGTATATCCACCAGTTGAAGTATGTTCATGTCTTTGTTTCATCAACACGTAATCTTGCTGAAACAACCGGTAAGTACGCTCCATCGTTTCTTTTTCACGCTTCACTCTTTTTTTATGTTCTCGTTGATCTATACTAATTAAATCTGCAAGTGGCGCATCTGCCACAAGTCTAATTTCCTCTCCAAATAATATTGCTATCTCGCCTTTTATTTCTATAATACGAAAAAGAATATCCCTATTATGAGAATATCGTTCCACTAACTCTCCAACATGTAAAGCCATTCTCCTACCTCCAAACTCGTTAGGCCATCTTACCTGTTTTTAAAGTATGAATTTAGGAAAGGAAAGGTGACAAAAGGGACAGCTCAAGTTGAACTGTCCCTTTCATATTCTTATGACAATTTATGAAGAATTAATGCATTACTTAATGTTGCAAACTCTTCGATAGATAGCGTTTCGCCTCTTCGCTTCGGATCAATTCCTACTTCTGTTAAAATTCGATCCAACAACTCTTTATCTTTCGGGAAACCATTTAAATTATTTGATAAATTATTCATTAAAGTTTTACGACGCTGTGCGAAACTTGCTCGTACTACTTCAAAGAAGAAAGTTTCATCTGTCACTTCTACAACTGGTTTAGGACGCTTTAGAAGACGGATAATCGCAGAATCAACATTTGGTTGTGGCACAAACACTGTACGCGGTACAGTCATAACTGTTTCTACCTCTGTATAATACTGAATGGCAATTGATAAAGAACCATACTCTTTTGTTCCAGGTTTAGCAGCTAAACGATCCCCAACTTCTTTTTGCATCATAACAACAAATCCACGAACCGGTAATTTTTCTTCAAGCAATTTAAATAAAATTGGCGTTGTAATATAGTATGGTAAGTTAGCTACTACCATTACATCTTGCCCTTCTTCGAATTGCTCACTAAACACTTCATGTACATCTGCTTTTAGTACATCTTTATTTATAACTGTAACGTTGCTATATGGAGCTAACGTCTCGTCTAAAATCGGTAATAATCTCTGATCAATTTCAAAAGCCACTACTTTTTTCGCACGCTTCGCCAATTGCTCTGTTAACGCACCGATACCTGGTCCAATTTCAATTGCGCCACTTTCTGAACCGATTTCTGCGTAATCAACGATACGATTTAATACATTTGTATCAATTAAAAAATTTTGTCCTAAACTTTTTTTGAATGAAAATCCATACTTTTCAACAATGTCTTTTGTACGATTTGGTGTTGCGATATCCTTCATTTTTTTTCCTCCTGTATTACTTGTTTATAAGCTTCTGCAAATGATTCCTTTGAGACTTGAAACATTTGTAAACGTTTATGTAACTGTTTTGCGTTTGTATAACCAATCTTTAATAGCTTACCCACTCTTTCTCTGCGACTCTTTGCCATTTCTCCGCCCACTAAGCCCGCATCGACTAGATCACTCCAACTAATTTCACTTGTGTAAGCTTCCATTTCTTCATGTATACTCTCTAAAGCACGGCGAATCGACTCATTAGAAGCATGTTCGATTCCAACACCTTTTTTCCTTTTAGCAAGTGCTTCTTCCTTCGGTAAAAAAGCATGCTTACATCCAGGAACTTTGTCAGAAATAATTTTTCGAATACGCTCTCCAGGATAATCCGGATCTGTGAAAATAATAACGCCTCGTTTTTGCTGCGCTAATTTAACTTGCTCAATAACATGATCACCGATTGCTGAACCGTTCGTTTCGATTGTATCCGCATCAACAGCACGTTTAATCGCAACTGTATCATCTTTACCTTCTACAACGATAATCTCTTTAATTTTCATGCTTGCCTCCACACTCGTTTCATCTCTACTTAGTAAAACAAAAAAATGACGACTTTTCCATTATTATTTTCCCAATCTTACATTTTAAAAAGTAGAAGAGAAAAATCTTTGTTCACTATCCTTATTGTAACACTTCTATCTCCATCTTAATTTATCCGCAATATTTCTACACTTATGTTATGAGTAAATAGTGGGTTCTTATCATTTCTACTATCTCTCTTCTCAAAAAACAAAAAAAGAATGGGACTTCCCATTCTTTTTTATTCAACACCAAATAAGGCTTTTGCATTCTTTGTTGTTATTTGTGCTACTTCGTCATAAGAAATTCCTTTTAAATTCGCAATTTCTTCTGCTACCAGTTTTACATAACTAGGTTCATTTCGTTTCCCTCGAAATGGATGTGGTGTTAAATATGGACAATCTGTCTCTATTAATAATTTTTCTAACGGAATCTCCATAGCAACTTCTTTCGGTTTCTTGGCATTTTTAAATGTTACTGGCCCGCCTAATGAAATTAAAAAGTTCATATCGACACATCGCTGCGCTACTTCTACACTACCGCTAAAGCAATGCATAATGCCTCCTACTTCAGCTGCATTCTCTTCCTCTAGGATATCAACAATATCTTGAGTTGCATCGCGGTTATGTATAATAATCGGTAATTTCACCTTTTTCGCTAATGCAATTTGTTTACGGAATACTTCCTTCTGTATTTCTTTTGGAGACTTATCCCAGTGATAATCTAATCCCATTTCTCCAATTGCAACTACTTTAGGATGAGCAGCTAATTCCTCTAACCAAGCTAAATGTTCTTCTTTCATGTCGATTGCATCAACGGGATGCCATCCAACTGCAGCGTAAATAAAATCATAAGCCTCTGCTAATTCAATTGCTTTCTTTATCGTTACTTCATCAAATCCAACAACAACTGTATATGTAACTCCCACTTCTTTCATTCTTGCGATAACTTCTTGTAAATCTTCTTCAAATTGCTCTGCATTTAAATGTGAATGTGTATCAAACAACATAATAAATAACTCCTTTTATATTGAAATCAATGCTCTCATAGAAAAACTACTCTCTTTCTAACTTAACGATAACAATACTACAATTTTAATGCAAAAAAAGGGAATTTAAAAAGAAAAAAGACGCTTCACCAATGTTACACGTGAAACATCTCTTTTCTTGTCTCAATTACTTGATTTTTGTACCATTTGGTAAATTTTGGTCAATCGATGCTAATGACAATACGCCATTTTCTTCACCTGCTAAAATCATACCTTGTGATAATTCACCACGTAATTTTACAGGTTTTAAATTCGTTACACAAATAACCTTTTTACCTTTTAATTCTTCTGGGGAATAGAATTTAGCAATCCCAGAAACCACTTGACGCTTCTCTGTACCTAAATCAAGCTGAATTTTTAACAACTTATCTGCTTTTTTCACAGGTTCAGCGGATATTACTTCAGCTACTCGTAATTCTACTTTAAAGAAATCATCAATTGTAATTTCTTCTGCCTTTGGTTCTTCTGCTTTTTTCTCTTCTACTTTAGGAGCAGAACCTTGCATTTGTTCTTTAATATACTCCACTTCTACTTCCATTTCCAAACGAGGGAAAATTGGGTTTCCTTTTTCTACTTTTGTTCCAGCTGGAATACATCCAATTGTAGATAGGCTTTCCCAAGATTTATGCGCCTCTTCAGTAAGTCCAAGTTGAGCAAACATCTTACTTGGTGCTACCGTTAGGAATGGCATAAGCATAATACCTGTTTGACGAAGTACCTCAGCTAAGTGGGCCATTACAGACGCAAGTTTTTCACGATCATTCTCATCCTTAGCTAATACCCATGGCTGCGTTTCATCAATATATTTGTTCGTACGGCTAACTAATTGCCAAATGGAACTTAACGCTACAGAGAATTCCATATTCTCCATTGCCTCTTCTACTTTTTTCAATGTATCTTGGGCAAATGTCACTAGCGTTTCATCGAACTCAGTTACATTTGCTTTAAATTCAGGGATTTCCCCGTTAAAGTATTTATCAATCATAGCTACTGTACGATTTAATAAGTTCCCTAAATCATTCGCTAAATCAAAGTTGATTCGTTCAACAAATCCTTCTGGTGTGAATACTCCATCAGATCCAAATGGAACTTCGCGAAGTAAGTAGTAACGTAATGCATCTAATCCGTAACGATCAATTAGTGTAACTGGATCTACTACGTTTCCTTTTGACTTACTCATTTTTCCATCCTTCATTAAAATCCAGCCATGAGCAAAGACTTTCTTCGGAAGTGGTAAATCTAAAGCCATTAAAATAATTGGCCAATAAATTGTATGGAAACGAACGATTTCTTTCCCAACTAAATGGACATCTGCTGGCCAGAATTTTTTATACTTCTCGTCATTTTCTGTTCCATATCCTAATGCAGTAATGTAATTAGACAACGCATCTACCCATACGTAAATAACGTGTTTTGGGTTACCTGGAACACGAACTCCCCAGTCAAATGAAGTACGAGAAACAGCTAAATCTTCTAACCCTGGTTTAATGAAGTTATTAATCATTTCATTTTTACGGGACTCCGGCTGAATGAAATGAGGGTTATCTTCATAGAACTTTAATAGTCGGTCTACATATTTACCCATTCTAAAGAAATAAGATTCTTCGCGAACAAGTTCTACAGCGTGACCACTATCTGGGCTTTTTCCACCGACTACTTTGTCACCTTCCATAATTGGATCTACTAATTGATGCGCTGTATAGAATGTTTCATCTTGTACAGAATACCAACCTTCATATTCATCAAGATAAATATCGCCTTGATCTACTAGCTGCTTGAAGATTTTCTCAACAACATCTTTATGACGATCTTCCGTTGTACGAATAAAATCATCATAGGAGATATCCATCTTCTCCCAAAGTTCTTTAATCCCTGATACAATGTTATCCACATATGCTTGTGGTGTAACATTTAGTTCTTCTGCCTTCTTTTGAATCTTCTGTCCATGCTCATCAGTTCCTGTTAAATAATGAACATTGTATCCTTGCATACGCTTATATCGTGCCATCGCATCTCCTGCTACTGTCGTATAAGCATGTCCAATGTGTAACTTTCCACTTGGATAATAAATTGGGGTAGTAATATAAAAGGACTTATTTTCCTCTTTCATCGTTTTGGACCTCCCGAATAACCTCATATGTATTTATAAACAGTATATCAAAAACTCATATATAAAGTGAAACTTTAATCCGTGGGGAGGGTTCATCCCCCATGGATTATCAGCCCACACCAATCGGGCTTTTACGAGCAGCCCGACTCCCACTTAACTTCTTTGCTCCGGCTAAATTTTGAAGTGGGAGTCTTACTGCTCGCAAATAGCGGGATAAAAACGAGTTAATGCTCGATATCTTTATCATCTATTACTCATATTCAAAAAAAATATACAATTTATTTCCCGAAAAGTATAAATATTATAAAAATAATACGAAACAATTATAGAAATGACTCACACTCTATTATATATAAGAAGTATAAAAATCTATAAATCTTTTTTTAAAATATAGAATTTAAGAATTGACGGAAATGTAAATGATTGGTATCATATGTCCATAGGGTATTTTGTCGAAAAATGACGAATCAAAAAATAGACTCGAAACTTATAAACTATTTATTTAGGAGGAAAAGAATTATGAAATCTACTGGTATCGTTCGTAAAGTTGATGAATTAGGTCGTGTGGTAATTCCAATCGAATTACGCCGTACTTTAGGTATTGCAGAAAAGGACGCTCTTGAAATCTACGTTGATGACGAAAAAATCATCTTAAAAAAATATAAACCAAACATGACTTGCCAAGTAACTGGTGAAGTATCTGATGGTAACCTATCTTTAGCTGAAGGTAAAATTATCTTAAGTAAAGAAGGCGCTGAACAGGTCTTAAACGAACTTCAAGATTATATCGAAACAGCAAAATAAGCTTCTCAATTATGAGAAGCTTATTTTTTATCTACATGATAGATTTGATATACATCACGTTTCGACAATTCTCGATCTTTAGCGACTGTTTTAATCGCTTCTTTTGAATTCATACCTTTTTCATTTATATAATGTTCAATATGATTATATACTGAAATAGCTTCCCACCATTGTTCTTCTGGAGCAGCTTCTTCTGTTGAACCTGCTACTAAAATACAAAACTCACCACGGACTTCATTTTGCTTCGTCCACTCAATTGCTTCCTCAATTGTTCCACGAATAAATTCTTCAAATTTTTTCGTTAGCTCGCGACATAATACAATTTCTCTATTTCCTAATACATCTTGCATAGAGATTAAAGTATCATCTAAGCGATGTGGTGCCTCATAAAACATCATTGTAGTTGGAATATAGCGCAGCTTTTCTAACTCAATCTTACGTTCCTTTTTATTTCTTTGCAGGAAACCATAGAAATAAAAGTGTTTTGTCTCAAGTCCTGATGCAATTAATGCTGTAAGAGCCGCATTTGCCCCAGGGAGCGGAATAACATGATATTGTTCTGCTACAGCCTCTACAACAATATCGTAACCAGGATCTGAAATACATGGCATACCAGCATCACTCACAATGGCTACAGTCTTACCATCTTCTAACTTATCTAAAATTTTTCGTCCACTTACTTCTTTATTATGCTCGTGATAACTCATAACTGGTGTTTCAATTTCAAAATAATTACAAAGCTTCTTCGTTTGCCTTGTATCTTCCGCAGCAATAACATCTGCCTCTTTTAAAATTCGGATTGCACGAAATGTCATATCCTCTAAATTTCCAATTGGAGTCGGTACTAAATATAAAAAACCTTTTTCATTTTGCTGAAAGCTTTTTTGCTGCCACATAGCGTTCTCCTTTTTGCATATATTCTTCTTTTTGTTTCCTTGTTAACTGTTTAAAGTGATATTCAGCTTGCATAGCGGTTCGCTTATCCTCGTGATCCTCTACATATTTTAAAACAACTGGAAGCCTAGCACGTGTATATCTAGCACCTTTTCCACTATTATGGGTCTGAATCCGTTTTTCTATATGATTTGTATATCCAGCATAATAACTTCCATCAGAACACTCCACCACATAAAAACAATGCTTATTCTTCTCCATATAAAATTGAACGAAGCTCCTTTGTATATTCGTTGTTTTCTTCATATACAAAAAGGGGTGGTAAGATTTTTAAATCTGCATTCCCATCCTTAATTCCTTCAATTAACAATGTATTCGCCTCTTTACCAGCCTTAGGGTAAACGAATCGCACACGTTTCGGTTCGATTTTGTATTTACGCATTAATGTGACGATGTCGAGCAAACGACCTGGACGATGTACAAATGCTACTTTCCCGCCCTGTTTCACTAACTGGCTACTTGCATATACAACATCCTCTAATGTGCACATAATTTCATGACGAGCTATCGCTAAATGTTCATTGATATTCTTCTCAGAAGTTTTTGGTGTTTGAAAATAAGGAGGATTACATGTTACAACATCATATTGATGACGTCCAAGTTTCTCCGGCATATCTTTCAAATCTCCATGGATTAAATGAATTCTTTCTTCTAAATTATTGTATTGAACGCTTCTTATTCCCATATCATATAAGCGCTCTTGAATTTCTACACCTGTAATTTTCCCTTTTGTCCTTGTACTTAATAAAAGAGGGATAACTGCGTTACCTGTACACAAATCAAGTAAATTCCCTTTTTGAATTGGCACCCAAGCAAAGTCTGCAAGTAAAACAGCATCCAAAGAAAAATTAAATACTGATGGACTTTGTACAATCTTCATATCTTGTGCTAATAAGTAATCTAAACGCTCATCTTCATATAAATTCATATATTGCTCCCTTTCTTACACTTAACCTACCCTATCTCATCCTCTATTAATGTAAAAATAAATTTCATTCTACTCTCATGTATAAAAAATTACCTTTCCAATTATATTGGAAAGGTAATCTCACTTTTTATTTAAAAATGACAGACAGAATAAACAATCTCCCTCTTTACGTACACTTCCATAATGTAGATTGCAAATATGAAAACCTTCTTGATATAGTCTCGCTAGGTTATCGTAGCCTTCACCAATATCTGTCTTCGCCTTCATTTCTTTGCGTTTTTGAGTTTTTTGTTTTTCCTTGTTCTGCACTTCTTCAAAACGATGTCGCAAATTTTCATTTTCCATTTTTATATGTTGGTTTTCTTCCAATAATTCTGCAAGATGTTGTTTTAATTCTCCCAACTGTTTGTATAAATGCCCAATTTGCTCTTCCATACTAGAAACCGATGCAAAAATATCCTTTTTCTCCACAAGCACCCACCTCATTAATCTGTGGTTTGACTCGAAACGACCCCTTTATTAATTAATTCATCTAACGTATATTCTACTATCCGTTCCTTGTCTACTAGTTCCACTTGAATTAATCTTTCTAAAATATTTAATCCGATAACACGGCCAGTACCGTGCGGTGTTTGTATACGTTGATCTAAATCAGGAAGTTGTTCCTTTGCTGCCTCATATTCATCATTCTCATATTTTAAGCAACACATTAAGCGACCACATAAACCAGAGATTTTTGCAGGATTTAATGATAAATTTTGATCCTTTGCCATTTTAATGGATACAGGTTCAAAATCTCCTAAAAAAGTAGAACAACAAAGCATACGACCACATGGACCAATACCACCAAGCATTTTTGCTTCGTCACGAACGCCGATCTGTCTCAGCTCAATTCTTGTCCTAAAAATTGCCGCTAAGTCTTTCACTAGTTCTCGGAAATCAATCCGACCATCCGCTGTAAAGTAAAAAATAATCTTATTGCGATCGAACGTATACTCTACATCTACAAGCTTCATATCAAGGTTATGTTCTCCTACCTTTTGTTGACAAACTTGATATGCTTCTTTCGCAGCATGCTTGTTCTCTTCAACAATGGTACGATCATTTTCATTTGCAATACGAATAACCTTTTTAAGCGGTAATACAACGTCGTTTTCATCAACTTGCTTTTTGGTAATAACTACTTTTCCGTATTCAATACCTCTTACAGTTTCTACAATTACAAACTCATTTTCTGAGATATCGAACTGATTTGGATCAAAGTAATATACCTTTCCGGCCTTCTTAAAGCGAACACCTACTACATCATACAAAACGGTCATCCCTCCTGCAACCGCAACACTAACTGTTCGAACACAAGCTGCGCATTTACATTAGCGTTGATTCTATTTTTTGCCTCTAATATATTAAAGAGAGCTGATACAATGCGCTTCTGAGCATAGGAGAAGGATTCAAACATCTCTTTATGCTCATGAAAAACAAGACGATCTTCTTCTCCAAGTTGAACATATAATAAATCCTTATAAATAAGGAGTAACATATCTAAACCTTGCTGTAATTGTTCTTTCTCTCTAAAGTGTTTCCCCCATTTTTCTTGTACAAAAAAAATAGAGGCTTTATCTTTTTCGAGCGCTTCACATAATTTTATCACTAAAGCTCTCGCTTGTGCAAACCATTCATCATTACACATTAATAAAGCTTCTTCAAAACTATTTGTAAGCTGCGCAGCAAGTGTAGATAAAGCAACTGTAATACCTTCTTCCTCTAATCTCTTAATTAAAGATTCTGTCGGTAACGGCCTAAACGTAACAACTTGACAACGAGATAAGATTGTATTTAAAATCTGATGACTTTGTTCAGTAAGTAAAATAGCTGTTGTATCACTACTTGGTTCTTCTAAAAACTTTAAGAGCGTATTCGCTGCATTTGCTGTCATACGATCTGCATGCTCAATAATATATACTTTTTTATTTGCCTCTAATCCTGTTTTTGAAAACTCTTCTTGTAAATCATGAATTTGCTGTTTTTTAATAGATAATCCATCTGGTTTTACAATATGTAAGTTTGGGTAGTTACCTGAATCAATTCGGCGACAATTCGTACATACATGACAAGGCTCTACACCATTTCTCCCTGAACAGAGAAAACTTTTTGCCATTTGAATTGCTGTGGCGAACTTCCCGGTCCCCTTCCCCCCCTCTAACAAGTAAGCGTGGGATATACGCTCTTTTGCAATGCTATTCATCAACATTTTGACACCGATGGGCTGTATAGCAGAAAGCTGCTCCCACGTATTTATCATACTGCATACCTCACTTATTTCATTCTTTCCTTCTATTATAACAATTTATCTTCTATAATCTGAACAACTTCTTCTATAAGTTTTTTCATTGGTTGATCAGCATTTACTAATACAATGCGATTAGAGAAGCGCTCTACAACTTGTAAATACCCTTCACGCACACGTTTATGGAAAGAGATATCTTCCATATCTAGTCGATTTACTTCACGTCCTGCATCTTTTTCAATTCGTGCTAAACCTACCTCTGGCTCAATATCTAAATAGATTGTTAAACTAGGCATACAATCTTCTGTTGCGAAACGATTAATTTCAAATACTTTATCCATACCTAAGCCTCTTGCATATCCTTGATACGCTAAAGAGCTATCTATAAAACGATCACATAGTACAAGATAGTTTTCCTCAAGTGCCGGCATAACTTTTTCCACCAAATGTTGTCTACGTGCAGCAGCATAAAGAAGCGCCTCTGTACGTGCTTCCATCATCGTATATTCTTGTTTATGTAAAATTGTTCTAATATCCTCAGAAATTGCAATACCACCCGGTTCCCTGGTCGCCATTACCTTTTGTTCCTTTTTCTCAAAATATGGTAATAAACTTTTAATTAATGTTGTTTTACCTGAACCTTCTGGTCCTTCAATTGTTACAAATAATCCCTTCATTCTAAAACCTACTTTCTATATCATACACGTTCATATATTTCGTACTACCTTGAAAACGAGCCCCCGTTTTCTCTAAATGAGCAATTTGCTTTGTATGTTCCTGAGTAATTCTCTCTCCATACATGATCAATGGAATTCCAGGTGGATACGGAATCACCATTTCTGCAGCTATCATACCAACTGCTTCTTCTATAGATACTAACTTCGTTTCGTATCTCTCTAATTGTTTATACGTATACGGTAAAGGGGAAATTTCCCCTTTATAAGTATAACGAATTGATGCTGTCTTGTCTTTTACCTTATATTGCTGCAAAGCTACTCGAATTATCTCTATAGCTTTCATATACTCCTCATTTACTTGTAACGGTAATATAAATAGGACGTTATATGGATCTGCCATTTCCGTATATATACCGACCTTTTCAAATACAGACTGTAATTCATACCCTGACAACTGACAGCGAGTTTGCACCGTAACCTTTAATTCATCTTGCGATGGATATTGCAAAATGGCTATTTGTGGGATAGATCGCAATCCTTCTTTAAATCGGCGCAAAAACTCAACGATTTCATCATGACCCTCTTCCTTTATAACCGCTATTGCAAAGCGTGCTATATCAAGAGAAGCCATAATTGGATACGATGGGCTACTAGATTGTAGCATACTTAAATAGGAGGAAACTTTTTCTTCGTTCACCAAGCGGCTATTTATATGTAAATAGGATCCCATTGTCATCGCAGGTAATGTTTTATGTGCGGAATGAACCACAATATCCGCACCATAAACTAATGCTGACTTCGGGAAGGGATCCCCTATACAAAAATGTGCCCCATGTGCTTCATCTACTAGAACAGGAATTTCATGTGCATGTGCGTAAGCGATACTTGCTTCTAAATCAATTCCCATACCATAGTAATTAGGATGTGTTAAAATAAGTGCTTTTGCATTTGGATACTTTGTAATTGCCTCCTTAATAACTTCATCATGAACACCTACTGGTACGTTATGTACTTCATCAATCCATGGATTTAAAAAGACAGGATTAGCCCCTGCTAATTTCAAACCATTAATGATTGATTTATGACAATTTCTTTGTACGAGGACAATATCATGTTCGCCGCAGCAAGACAAAATCATTGCTAAATTTCCAACTGTTGAACCATTAATTAAAAAATAACTTTTGTGCACGCCATATACTTCAGCTAATAAGTGCTGTGCTTCATCTATACATTCAAACGGACTATGTAAATCATCCAATCCTGTTAACTCTGTTACATCAATCGATAATATGTCCTTAAACCCCCCTGTAGCTTTCTGAGGGAAGTTTAAACCATTCTTATGACCTGGAACATGAAAAGATAGTAGTCGCCTTTCTTTAAATTCCATTAACGCCTCATATAAAGGTATACGATTTTGATTCATATATATATCTTCCTTATTATTTATTCTGTATCTATTATACAGATATTAGGGCAAAAAAAATAATAGGCATAATGCCTATTTAAAAATATGATACTTCTAATTTTCGCAGTTGTTTTAAATAATGTATATACTTCGGATCATTTGTCTCAGTATTCACCAGATTTCTTTCGCACTCGTAACATATTAAATTATTATATACATATATTCCTTCTCTTCTTTTTGTTTCACAAACGATGCAAATTTCACTTGGTAATTTCATAATCTTTCCTCCCCTTCTTAAATAAACATATTATATACCTCTATTCCTTAACAATTTTCCGGAAAATATACATCAATTTCTTATATAATATGATTTAATCTTGGGCAACGTGTTTGTATTACTTATGTATTCCCTTTACTTCTTTCGTGTACTGTTTAAAAAACAAAAAAACACGAGTCGAATGACTCGTGTTTTAGCTTGCTTGGCGACGTCCTACTCTCACAGGGACAAGGTCCCAACTACCATCGGCGCTAGAGAGCTTAACTTCCGTGTTCGGTATGGGAACGGGTGTGACCTCTCTGCCATCATCACCAAACTATTGAAGGCATATTCCTTCAAAACTAGATAACATTTGCTTCATATTATATGGTTAAGTCCTCGATCTATTAGTATTCGTCAGCTCCACATGTCACCATGCTTCCACCTCGAACCTATCAACCTGATCATCTTTCAGGGATCTTACTAGCTTACGCTATGGGAAATCTCATCTTGAGGGGGGCTTCATGCTTAGATGCTTTCAGCACTTATCCCTTCCGCACATAGCTACCCAGCTATGCCCTTGGCAGAACAACTGGTACACCAGCGGTGCGTCCATCCCGGTCCTCTCGTACTAAGGACAGCTCCTCTCAAATTTCCTACGCCCACGACGGATAGGGACCGAACTGTCTCACGACGTTCTGAACCCAGCTCGCGTACCGCTTTAATGGGCGAACAGCCCAACCCTTGGGACCGACTACAGCCCCAGGATGCGATGAGCCGACATCGAGGTGCCAAACCTCCCCGTCGATGTGGACTCTTGGGGGAGATAAGCCTGTTATCCCCGGGGTAGCTTTTATCCGTTGAGCGATGGCCCTTCCATGCGGAACCACCGGATCACTAAGCCCGACTTTCGTCCCTGCTCGACTTGTAGGTCTCGCAGTCAAGCTCCCTTATGCCTTTGCACTCTACGAATGATTTCCAACCATTCTGAGGGAACCTTTGGGCGCCTCCGTTACACTTTAGGAGGCGACCGCCCCAGTCAAACTGCCCACCTGACACTGTCTCCCGGGTCGATAAGACCCGTAGGTTAGAATTTCAATACAGTCAGGGCGGTATCCCACCAGCGCCTCCACCGAAGCTAGCGCTCCGGTTTCAATGGCTCCCGCCTATCCTGTACAAACTGTACCAAAATTCAATATCAGGCTACAGTAAAGCTCCACGGGGTCTTTCCGTCCTGTCGCGGGTAACCTGCATCTTCACAGGTACTATAATTTCACCGAGTCTCTGGTTGAGACAGTGCCCAAATCGTTACACCTTTCGTGCGGGTCGGAACTTACCCGACAAGGAATTTCGCTACCTTAGGACCGTTATAGTTACGGCCGCCGTTTACTGGGGCTTCAGTTCAGAGCTTCGCTTACGCTAACCCCTCTCCTTAACCTTCCAGCACCGGGCAGGTGTCAGCCCCTATACTTCGCCTTACGGCTTC
>NZ_JAUCFS010000005.1:12500-27500 GCF_030348325.1 Bacillus hominis | reverse complement strand
ATGGCACCACGCAAAACATGATATACACCTTGATATTCTTTCATTTTTTCCATTGCAATTACATCTTTCGGCTCTTGTACTACACAAACAACCGATTGATCTCTATGCGAATCGTCACAAATATAACAAGGGTCGCGGTCAGTGATATGCCCACATATTGAACAATACGCTAAATCTCGCTTCGCATTCACAAGCGCTTTCGCAAAACCTAACACATCATCTTCTTTCATATCTAACACGAAGAATGCCAGTCGAACCGCCGTTTTCGGTCCGATTCCTGGCAATTTCATAAAACTATCGATTAATTTTGATATCGGTTCTGGATAATGCATATATCAATATCCTCCTAGAACATTCCACCTGGTAAGTTCAAACCTTTTGTAAATTTACCCATTGTAGAATTTGAAAGTTCTTCAGCCTTTTTAAGTGCATCATTCGTTGCAGCTAATACTAAGTCTTGTAACATTTCAATATCTTCTGGATCTACAACTTCTTCTTTAATTTTCACTTCAAGAACTTGCTTATGACCATTTGCGATAACAGTAACCATTCCGCCACCAGCTGTACCTTCAACTGTTTTGTCACCAAGCTCTTCTTGCGCCTTCGCCATGTCTTTTTGCATCTTTTGCATTTGTTTCATCATATTATTCATATTTCCCATTCCGCCACGCATCATAATTAATTCCTCCTAATTATTATTACTCTTTTATTTCAATAAGTTCTTGCCCTACTAATTTTACAGCCTCTTCTATAAGAGGATCTTCTTTTTGTTCTGGGCTTTCTTCAGAATCCCCGCCTTCACGTTGTAAAAAGTCTTCACGAATTTTACCCCACTCACTTTTTGGGATAGCAATCATATTTAACCTTTTACTTAACAATTCAAAAAGAGTTTGTTCCAATGTATCCATCGCTTCTCGATTTTCACTAGCCATTTTGCAATGAATCTCATATTGAAATGCTAACACATAGGTATCATCTGAAGCCGCAACTGGTTCGCTATTTTCCAATAAAACAGCAAATGCTACTTTGTTATGTGACTTGAGCCTTCCTAATAATTCGCCCCATACAGCTTTTAACTGTTCTAAATCTTGACGCTTAGCTTGCTTTAACACTTCATTCACACGTCCAACAGGAATTTTCATACTTCCTGTTCGTACCGGTTTTGGTGTTGCCCGCGTCTCTCTTACTTCCTGTTGCACACCAGCTGGCACGCCATTCTTTTTAACTTGCTCTAACTCTTTCTCCAGCTGCTGCATCCTGTTCATAATTGCTTGCAAACGATCTGCGCCGTTCGCTTGCATCATAAACTGCTGACACAGTTGCACCATAACAACCTCCAAGAAAATTCTTGGATGGTTTGTCCACTTCATCTCCTGTTGTCCCTTACTAAGGGTATGAATAATTTCATAGATTACTTCCGGTTGCATTTCTTCACTTAACGTACGGAATTGATCATCTACAATTACCCGTTCCAACATATGTTCTAATTGTGGTGAAGTTTGATATAAAAGCATATCACGATAGTAGTAAATGAAATCCTCCATAAAGCGAACTGGATCTTTCCCTTTACTCATCATCTCATCTATAATACGTAACGCTCTTGATACATCATTTTCACGTATACATTCTACCAGGTTACCTAAATATCGCTGAGATACAGATCCTGTTACAGCTAAAACATCTTCACTCGTCACCGTCTCATCACTATAAGAAATAGCTTGATCGATAAGACTGAGCGCATCACGCATACCACCTTCAGCGGCACGCGCTACGATTTGTAACGCTTCATCTTCTACTTGCGTACCTTCATTTGTCACGACTGTCGATAACCTCTCAACGATATCATTTACTGATATCTTTCGAAACTCAAAACGCTGACAACGTGAAATAATTGTAGCTGGAATCTTATGCGGTTCTGTTGTCGCCAGAATAAAAATAACATGTCCTGGCGGCTCTTCTAAAGTTTTCAAAAGCGCATTAAAGGCACCCATAGAAAGCATGTGAACTTCATCAATAATGTATACTTTATATCCTACAGCACTTGGAGCATATTTTACTTTATCTCTTATATCTCGAATTTCATCTACACCGTTATTTGAAGCCGCATCAATTTCTAATACATCTGAAATGGACCCTTGTGTAATTCCTAAACAAGAAGGACATTCATTACAAGGTTCAGCTACCGGGGCATGTTCACAGTTAATTGCCTTTGCAAATACTTTTGCAATTGTCGTTTTCCCTGTTCCCCTCGGACCAGAAAACAAATAAGCATGTGAAGCTTTCTCTTGAAGAAGGGCATTTTGCAACGTTTTTGTCACGTGCTTTTGACCGACTACATCTTCGAATTTTTGCGGTCTCCATGTTCGGTATAACGCTTGGTATGACACGAAAATACGGCCTCCCTCAAAGGTTATTATCTCATTTATTATAACCCATTCTGTTTATAGATTCCAAAAGTTATTTTCCATACAAAAAACCCACCTTTATATTAAGGTGAGTTTTGTATACATATATAACTGCCGTGCACCTTCTGTCGATTACGTACCATAAGCGTTACTCAAGCAGTTAGCTCGGTTCAGGCACTCCTGCGGCACACGAGAAGACCCGCTTATTGCTGCTTCCTTCCGGACCTGACAAGGTTCACGGGGTCCCGTTGCGCAGGACCCAAACGTCAACACCACTTACTTAAGGCAGACCTTACAGCAGCATAACCTCGAGAAGGGATTCGGCCTCGCTAGAGCGGATTGCGAGTATAGGGCACCGCTACCTCCCCGCTTAGCACGGCAAAGTTAAAACCAATATTCGGTTGCCTTGGATAAGGCATTATTAGTATAACTTGTTTTTTTGCAAAATGCAAATACGTTAGTTACCATTACTTTTCTCTAGTTTTTTCGCTTCTTTTCTTTTCTTACGAAGCTCCCTAAAAAAAATCGTTAACAACGTACCACATTCCTCTTCAAGTACACCAGCCACTACTTCACACTGATGATTAAAGCGCTCATCAGTTAAAAGATTCATCAATGTACCTGCACATCCACCTTTCGGATCGCTCGCACCATATACAACCCGTTTTACACGCGATAAAACAATTCCCCCTGCACACATTGGACAAGGTTCTAATGTTACATATAACGTTGCATCTTCTAAACGCCATGTCCCTAATTTTTTACAAGCTTCATCAATAGCTAAGAGCTCGGCGTGAGCTATTGATCTCTGTTCAGTTTCTCTTAAGTTATGTGCGACACTAATCACTTCACCATCTAGCACAATTACAGCACCAATTGGTACCTCTTGTATCGCCTCCGCCTTCTTCGCTTCCTCTATTGCTAACTGCATAAAATATATATCTCGCTCCATAATATAGTCCTTTCACCAAAATAAAATACACTTTTTCATTTCTTGCAGGTGGGATAACTTTTACAAATTCAATCCAA
Source organism: Bacillus hominis (assembly GCF_030348325.1). NCBI lineage: Bacteria > Bacillati > Bacillota > Bacilli > Caryophanales > Bacillaceae > Bacillus > Bacillus hominis. The sequence goes on along the minus strand of NZ_JAUCFS010000005.1, from coordinate 24,066 downwards.
CCTAAAGAAGAAAGAGAGGGAATTACATATGAAAAATACTGCCTTACTCATTATCGATATGATTAATGATTTTCAATTCTCCCACGGACCCATCCTGGCACAGAAATGTGAAATTATAAAGAATCCCATTTTACAATTAAAGGACACCATGAAATCATTGGGCTATCCAATAATTTATATCAATGATCACTATCAACTTTGGAGATCTGATATCGATCAACTTATTACTCATTGTACAAATGATTATAGTAAAAATATTATCGAGGCCATTGCTCCACATACTGACGATTACATTTTTATTAAACCACATTACTCTGCTTTTTATGAAACACCTTTGAATTCTTTATTAGGTTATTTAAAAATCGAAAATCTCATTTTAACAGGAATTGCGGGGAACATATGCATCCTTTTTACAGCTAATGATGCCCATATGAGAAATTATACACTTTATGTGCCACGGGATTGCATCGCTTCTAATAACGAGCAAGATAATGAACATGCTTTAAAAATAATGGAAGCCACATTAAAGGCAAATATTGTACCGTCATCCCAAATAAAATTTAGTTAATACATATCTATTTTCTAACTTTTTATATCAAATTAGTCCGCTCGCTCCCCTCTTGTGCTACAATAATTCTGTTTTGTGTTTTTAGTAGTCACGGTAAATCACTGATTGAAAGGAGGAAACAGCGTGACCGGAGTACCATTTATCACGGTTGAAGGACCAATTGGTGTTGGAAAAACTTCACTTGCGAAGGAACTTTCAACTCACATGCAACTCCACTTACTAAAAGAGATTGTTGATGAAAATCCTTTTTTAGGAAAATTCTACGAAGACATCGACGAATGGAGTTTTCAAACAGAGATGTTCTTTCTTTGTAATAGATACAAACAACTAGAGGATATTAACATAAAGTATTTGAATCAAAGGAAGCCTGTAGTAGCAGATTATCATATATTTAAAAATTTAATTTTTGCATCCCGTACATTAAAAGATTCTCAATATGACAAGTACATGCAAATTTATCGCATTCTTACGCAAGATATGCCTGTACCAAATGTCATCATTTATTTAACGGCGAGCCTAGAAACATTACAAAAACGAATTGCGATGCGTGGAAGAGAATTCGAAAAAAATATGGATCCCAATTACTTACTACAGCTTACAAAAGATTACGAAACAGCAATGGATGCTTTCAAAAAGGACCATCCAGATATTCCAGTATTAAAATTTAATGGAGACGATATGGATTTTGTAAGAAATCCTGATGATTTAAATGTCATCTTATCCGCTCTTCAAAATACTCTCTTGAAGGAGTCGAAATAACAATGAATTTAAGGCAAAAATATGATATACCAAATGATGCAGTTATCACTATTGCTGGAACTGTAGGTGTCGGTAAATCAACTATGACAACTGCATTAGCTAACGCTTTAGGTTATCGTACATCTTTTGAAAAAGTAGATTCCAACCCATATTTGGACAAGTTCTATGCTGATTTCACACGCTGGAGCTTTCACTTACAAGTGTACTTTTTAGCAGAACGATTTAAAGAACAAAAAAGAATTTTCGAATATGGTGGCGGTTTTATTCAAGACCGTTCTATTTATGAGGACACTGGTATTTTCGCAAAGATGCATCACGAAAAGGGTACAATGACTGAAACTGATTATGAAACATACAAAGGTTTGTTTGATGCTATGGTCATGACTCCTTACTTCCCTCATCCAGACTTATTAATTTACCTAGAAGGTTCGTTTGATGATATTGTCGATCGTATTCAAGAACGAGGACGTCCAATGGAGCAGCAAACACCAATTGAGTATTGGAAAGAGATGCATGGACGTTATGAAAACTGGATTAATAACTTTAATTCATGTCCTATTTTACGCTTAAATATTAATGAGTACGATATTTTAAAAGATGGCGATTCAATCGAACCAATCATTAAAAAAATTGGACATTTTTTAAAACAAACACGTAAACTTGTAAAATAAAAAACCCGTGCATATGCACGGGTTTTCCTATGAAATTACTTTTTCTTTTTCGTCGGAGCAATAATTTCACTCTCTGGCTTTCCAGCATTAATACGCTGACGAACAGTGCTCGTACTAATATCATATGTTTCAGCAATCTCTTTAACAGTCATTTCTTTCCCATTAATTACTGCTGTTAGTAATTTCCCTGTACGTTTTGGAGTTACTTCTTTTTGCACAGCTGGTTTTTCAGCTTCTTTTGGCACCTCTACTTTTTTTGCAACCTGTTTTACATCACAAGTGCAACCACAAAGTTTACGGAATGTATCATCACTTATAATGCGCGACACATTTGCACCACTGTTTAAAATTCTATTGTTCTTACAGACAGGACATTGTACATAATATAAAGTTTTTCCATCTAAAGGAAACGTTTGTATAATAAGATCCATGTTAACTCCTTTCATATCTATGAAGATAATCATCGGAATATGAGTGTGTAATAAGGACACTATATCCTTACATCATACTTTATGATTGGTTTTAAAATAAAAACTCGTTACGTGTTGGTAACGAGTTCTCCAATCTCCACTTATATGCGCTGTTGTCAATTATATCTGGAGGAGGTAGAGGGATTCGAACCCCCGCGCGACTCTCGCCGCCTGTCGGTTTTCAAGACCGATCCCTTCAGCCAGACTTGGGTATACCTCCATATTGACATCAAATATAATATCAAAAGAAAAACAGTTAGTCAACCCTACCATAATAAATTATGGGGAAAGGGAAATTTTACTTCCCCTCTCCTTTATGACACTGCTGACAATGCCCATAATTACCAATCACTCATACCGATGAATGTTTTAACTTATTTAATAACTGTTTTTCCTCCCATATAAGGGCGAAGAACTTCTGGAATTATAATTGTACCATCTTCTTGTTGGTAGTTCTCTAAAATAGCTGCCACTGTACGTCCAATTGCAAGACCAGATCCATTTAGTGTATGAACATGTTCCGGTTTGCCATTTGGCTCACGGCGGAAACGGATATTCGCGCGTCTCGCTTGGAAGGCCTCAAAATTACTGCAAGAAGAAATTTCACGATATGTACCATAACTTGGAATCCATACTTCAATATCGTATTTCTTCGCTGCTGTAAATCCTAAATCTCCTGTACACATGCTCATAACGCGATATGGCAACTCTAATAATTGTAACACGCGCTCTGCATCATTTGTTAATTTTTCTAACTCTTCGTAAGAATCTTCTGGTTTCACGAACTTCACAAGTTCAACTTTATTAAATTGGTGTTGGCGAATTAAACCACGTGTATCGCGACCAGCTGAACCTGCTTCAGAACGGAAGCATGAGCTAAATGCAGCATATCGTATCGGTAATTGCTCTTTACTTAAAATCTCATCACGATGCATATTCGTTACAGGTACTTCAGCTGTAGGAATTAAGAAATAATCTTCGCTTTCAATACGGAATGCATCTTCTTCAAACTTCGGAAGTTGTCCTGTTCCTGTCATACTTGCACGGTTTACCATATAAGGAGGTAATACTTCCTCATATCCATGCTCATCAGTATGAAGGTCAAGCATAAAACTAATCAAAGCACGTTCTAATCTTGCACCAGCACCTTTGTAAAATACAAATCGGCTTCCTGTTACTTTCCCAGCACGTTCAAAATCTAAAATCCCTAAATCAGTAGCAAGGTCCCAATGTGGTTTTGGCTCATAAGTAAATTCTTTCACTTCTCCCCAAGTACGTGCTACTACGTTATCATCCTCTGTTTCACCTACTGGAGCAGATTCATGAGGGATATTTGGGATAGATAGCATTAATCTTTCTAAATCTTCTTCAACTGTACGAAGCTCATTATCAAGATCTTTTACTTTTTCCCCAACTTCACGCATTTCTAGAATTAGAGCTTCCGCATCTTTCTTTTCACGCTTTAATACTGAAATTTGTTGAGATACTTCGTTACGTTTACTTTTTAGTTCTTCCGTTTGAACAAGTAGCTCTCTTCTTCTCGTATCAAGTTCTTCAAAGCGACCAAAATCCGTTAAATCTTCGCCTCTATGCTGCAATTTTGCTTTTACTTCTTCAAAATTCGTACGTAAAAATTTAATATCAAGCATTATATACTCCTCCTTTTATTTTATAAAACACAAAAAACTCCCGTCCCTATACAAAGGGACGGGAGTTAACCCGCGTTGCCACCCTAGTTGAAAGCATTACCGCTTTCCTCTCAAGTAGAAATAACGGCTCTTCACCGGGAATGCTTACTAATCAAAAGATATTCCACATTCCATTCCAGGATGGATTCACAAACTGTTTCTATCGATTTCCACCAACCATCGACTCTCTATAAGAAACAACATTTGTTACTACTTCCTATCAACACGCTTATTTTATAAAATTGTTACCATCAATTTACTATAATCTTATACAAGTTGCAAGTTACTTATACAACTTTTTTCATTTTCGCTTCTTTTACCATTTCTACAAAGTATGCTGTTACACGATGATCGTCCGTTAATTCTGGATGGAAAGAAGCAGCTAAAAACTGACCTTGTCTTACCGCTACCATTCGATCGCCATGTGTAGAAAGTACTTCAACATCATCAGCTACATTTACAACATACGGAGCACGGATAAATACACCAACAAAGTCTTCTCCCACACCTTTCATTGAAAGTGCAGCTTCAAAACTATCTTTTTGGCGTCCGAACGCATTGCGCTCAACCGTAATATCCATAGCACCAATATGTGCTTCTTCATAGCCAATAAGTGTTTTCGCAAGAAGGATCATACCTGCACATGTACCAAACATTGGTTTACCCGACTTCGCAAATGTACGAAGAGGCTCCATGAAAGCATACTTATCAATAAGACGGCGCATTGTTGTACTTTCACCGCCTGGTAAAATAAGACCATCAATTTCTTCAAGTTGTTCTATACGCTTTACAACAACAGCTTCTGCACCACTTGCTTCAACTGATTTTACATGCTCACGAACTGCACCTTGAAGACCCAGTACACCGATTTTCATCATTTTAAAGATCCCCTTTAATTACCATCCACGCTCTTGCATGCGTTGTTCTGGTAATAACGTTGAAATTTCGACACCTTTCATTGCATTACCTAATCCTTTAGAAAGGCTTGCAATTAGTTCGTAATCTTCATAATGAGTCGTTGCTTCAACGATTGCACGTGCAAATTTCTCTGGGTTCTCTGATTTGAAGATACCAGATCCAACAAATACACCATCAGCACCAAGTTGCATCATTAACGCTGCATCTGCTGGTGTTGCTACACCACCTGCTGCAAAGTTTACAACTGGCAAGCGACCAAGGCGTTTAATTTCAAGTAGTACTTCATAAGGAGCACCAGTATTTTTTGCATATGTCATTAACTCATCTTCACGTAGATTTGCAACTTGACGGATTTCTGCATTGACTTGGCGCATATGACGCACTGCCTCTACAATGTTTCCTGTTCCAGGCTCACCTTTTGTACGAAGCATAGATGCACCTTCTGCAATACGACGTGCAGCTTCTCCGATATCACGGCAACCACATACAAATGGAACTGTGTAATCACGTTTATTTAAATGGTATACTTCATCAGCAGGAGTTAATACTTCACTCTCATCGATATAGTCTACCCCTAATGATTCTAATACACGTGCTTCTACAAGGTGACCAATACGGCATTTTGCCATAACCGGAATTGACACCGCACCCATAACTTCTTCAACAATTGTTGGATCTGCCATACGAGAAACGCCACCTGCTGCACGAATATCTGCAGGTACACGCTCTAATGCCATAACAGCAACTGCGCCTGCCTCTTCTGCAATCCTTGCTTGCTCAGCGTTAACTACGTCCATAATAACGCCGCCTTTTTGCATTTCTGCCATTCCACGTTTTACACGTTCTGTCCCTGTTACATTTGTCATGTACAAAAACCCCCCTAGGTGAATTGCTTTCCCCCGTTAAAGAAGAAAATTAAGAATACTCTTACATTCTACCACTAACTATCTGATGCTTGTCCACTACTTTTTCATAAAGTCGGTATGAAAAATAGGAATAAGAAAAAGCTCCTACAATGAGGAGCTTTTAAAACCAACCTTTTACTGTATCAACAGCACTATTCCACATACCACTAAAGAAAGAACCAATTCCGCGCATAGAACGTGTGAACCAGCCTGCCTCTTCTACTTCAGACTTTGTTACAAGGTCTACTTGTAATGATTTTCCTGATAAAAATCCAGGATCATTACTATCTTTAGACGTTACAACCATTTGGCCAAGTGCAACTCCCTTTTTCATAGGTGCTTCTTGTCCCTTATTTCCTTCTTTAAATTCTGTTTTATAAACGTCTTTACTTCCCTTTGGCACCGGAAGTGAAACAGCTTGCTTCGTTTGAACTGCTATATCTTTATCTTTCGCATTTTCAACTCTTACCGTTTCTTTTCCTTTGACCGAAGAACCTTTTTCATACATTTTCTTCATTTCAAAGTTAGCAAAGCCATAATCATATAATTTCTTCGTCTCATCAAATCTTGCTGTATGAGAGTTTGTTTTAATAACTACAGAAATGAAACGCATGCCATTTCTCTCGATCGTACCAGTAAAACAATCCCCTGCTTCTGGAGTTGATCCTGTTTTCAGGCCATCTACACCTTCATATTCCTTAATTAAGCCTTTTAACATCCAGTTCCAGTTAGGCATTTCGATTCGATCTGGAGTACCTTCACGGAACACTTTTTTTGAAATTTTTGCTATGTCTAATGTTTTAGGAAAATCTTGAATAAGACGTTGTGCCAAAATTGCTACATCTCTCGCAGACATTTTATTTTCTTCATCTGGAGTTGTCCCTTCAGGATGGTGTCCTTTTAAATCTTTGTTCGTTAAGCCCGTAGAATTTACAAACTTATAATTTTTTAATCCAAGCTCTTTCGACTTATCATTCATCATTTTTACAAAGTCTACTTCTTTTCCAGCAACTGCTTCAGCTAAAGCTATTGTTGCACCATTAGCAGAATAAATTGCCATTGCTTCGTATAGCTCTTTTACTGTATAAGATTCACCATTTCGTAGAGGCACATTCGATAACGACCGATCTTGCGAAATTTTATAAGCATATTCAGAAACCTTAACTTTTTGATCCCATTTTAGTTTCCCTTTCGCAACAGCCTCGTTCACTAGGTATTCACTCATCATCTTTGTCATACTAGCAATTGATAATAGTTCATCTGCATTCTTTTGATATAAAATTTTTCCAGAATTCGCTTCAACTAAAATCGCTGCACCTGCTTCAATGTTTAAAGCAGCTCCTGTTTCTGCTGATGCATTGCTATATGGTGCAAACATGCCAAAAGCTAGTGTAAGCACTGTTACCAACGCAATGAATCTTTTGCAAAACATACCTTTCACTTTTGCTACCCCCAATATCTATGTACTCACATAACCGTTATTCTAACATAATCAAAAAAAAATAGACAGAGATATCAAATCTCCGTCTATTTACATATAAGACATTATAATGAGTAGTTTGGAGCCTCTTTTGTAATTTGCACATGATGAGGATGACTTTCACGTAAACCAGCGCCCGACATACGAATGAACTGCGCATTCTCACGTAAGAATTCTAAATCTTGTGCTCCGCAGTATCCCATACCTGCACGTAATCCACCAACTAATTGATGAACTGTATCTGCTAAAGGTCCTTTATATGGTACTCGTCCTTCAATACCTTCTGGAACAAGTTTTTTGTTTCCTTCTTGGAAGTAACGATCTTTACTTCCTTTTTCCATCGCTCCAACAGAACCCATTCCACGATATACTTTAAATTGACGACCTTGGTAAATTTCAGTTTCTCCAGGGCTTTCAGCAACACCAGCAAACATACTACCTAACATAACAACGTGTGCCCCTGCTGCTAAAGCTTTAACCATATCACCAGAGTACTTAACACCACCATCTGCAATAACTGGAATGCCGTGTTTACGAGCTTCTGTTGCACAATCATAAACTGCTGTTAATTGTGGTACGCCAACGCCAGCTACAACACGTGTCGTACAAATAGAACCTGGTCCAATACCAACTTTAACTACGTTTGCACCAGCTTCAATTAATGCTTTTGTTGCTTCAGCTGTAGCAACATTTCCAGCAATAATGTTTAGTGCTGGATATTTTGCACGAACTTCTTTTACTTTTTCAATAACACCTTGAGAATGTCCATGAGCTGTATCAAGAACGATTGCATCTACCTGTGCTTTTACTAATGCGTCGATACGAAGCATTGCATCAGCCGTTACACCAACTGCTGCTCCAACTAATAAGCGTCCTTGCTTATCCTTTGCAGAGTTTGGAAATTCAATTACTTTTTCAATATCTTTTATTGTAATAAGCCCTTGTAATACACCGTTATTGTCAACAAGAGGGAGCTTTTCGATTTTATACTTTTGTAGGATCTTTTCAGCTTCTTCCAGTGTAGTACCAACTGGGGCTGTAATTAACTGTTCTTTTGTCATTACGTCAGAAATTTTGATTGAGTAGTCTTGGATGAAGCGCATATCACGGTTTGTAATAATACCAACTAATTTTCGCTCATCTAAATTATTTACAACTGGTACACCTGAGATACGGTATTTTCCCATAAGATGTTCCGCATCATATACTTGATGTTCTGGAGTTAAAAAGAATGGATCTGAAATAACGCCGCTTTCAGAGCGTTTTACTTTGTCAACTTGCTCTGCCTGGTGCTCAATAGACATATTCTTATGAATGATTCCTAAACCGCCTTGACGAGCCATTGCAATAGCCATATCAGCTTCTGTTACTGTATCCATTCCTGCACTAATTAACGGGATGTTTAACTGTAAGCTTTCAGATAAAACTGTTTTAACACTTACTTCTCTTGGTAATATATCTGACTTTGCTGGTACAAGTAATACATCATCAAAAGTCAAACCTTCTTTAACAAATTTAGATTCCCACATAATTGTTCCCCCCATGATACCAGAAATTATTATTAGTAGCTTATCAATTGGTTAAAATACTGTCAAGAAAGTATAAATATGTTAGAATTTTTAGACAATAAAAGGAGCGTAATATATGCATCATACACCTTGTGCTTGGCAGCAGTTAAGTTTCTTCTTTTCATCTCAAAACGTACAACATTATCTTGCCCGTTGTTATGAAAAATCCTCGATTCAGGATGCCGAAAAAAAAAGTTTTGAAAATTGTTATCCATTTATTTATTACTTAGAACACGGTAAAAATTATTATGAATTATATAAAACAGCGCCATTTTCCATTCAGCCAATGCTGTTATTTTATGGAATGGGACAACTTTTTAAAGCTTGTTTATTAACTATTAATCCAAACTATCCAGAATCAACAACCGTTTTAGCACATGGAGTGACAACCCGTAAACGAAAAAAACAAGGATATCAATTTCTAGAAGATGAGGTGAAAATACAGAAAAATGGGCTATTTACTCACGCGGCAGAACAACTGTTTCACATGAAACACTTGGAAACAGAAAAGTTTAATATGTTAGAGCTAATGGGAAAAATCCCTGAGTTACAACATTTATTTCGCTATAGTCAAAAAGGAACAACATTATATAAAATCGATTCAACAAATAAAAATGAGCTCTCCTTTTCAGTCAACATACTAGATCGACTACATATGACTAAAGAAAGATTTTCTCGTTACATCGAAACAACTTGTAAGCATTTATCAATACAACACGTACCTGAGAAAAATAATGAATTAAATGTGTTTTTTTCAGCACCTATTCAATCATGGAATCCTATGTATAGCACACCTTTATACTATGAGCATCTTACTGACACTTATTATTTACCACTTACGACCGACCCTAGAAACTCTAAGCCAGTGTTGCCTGAGCTCCTTGTTCATTATTTATTGCTCTATAATTTAAGCATGATTTCTAGGTATGAAACAGATTGGTGGTATGATTTACTTGGAAGCTATGGCTCTGAAGATTATCCATTTATTTATCAGTTTCTCAATATTTCTGCTCAAAAAATCCCTTACTATATTTCAGCATTTTTACTAACGGAATCCAACCTATTTCATGGGAAATAAAAAAACACGAGTCAAATGACTCGTGTTTTAGCTTGCTTGGCGACGTCCTACTCTCACAGGGACAAGGTCCCAACTACCATCGGCGCTAGAGAGCTTAACTTCCGTGTTCGGTATGGGAACGGGTGTGACCTCTCTGCCATCATCACCAAACTATTGAAGGCATATTCCTTCAAAACTAGATAACATTTGCTTCATATTATATGGTTAAGTCCTCGATCTATTAGTATTCGTCAGCTCCACATGTCACCATGCTTCCACCTCGAACCTATCAACCTGATCATCTTTCAGGGATCTTACTAGCTTACGCTATGGGAAATCTCATCTTGAGGGGGGCTTCATGCTTAGATGCTTTCAGCACTTATCCCTTCCGCACATAGCTACCCAGCTATGCCCTTGGCAGAACAACTGGTACACCAGCGGTGCGTCCATCCCGGTCCTCTCGTACTAAGGACAGCTCCTCTCAAATTTCCTACGCCCACGACGGATAGGGACCGAACTGTCTCACGACGTTCTGAACCCAGCTCGCGTACCGCTTTAATGGGCGAACAGCCCAACCCTTGGGACCGACTACAGCCCCAGGATGCGATGAGCCGACATCGAGGTGCCAAACCTCCCCGTCGATGTGGACTCTTGGGGGAGATAAGCCTGTTATCCCCGGGGTAGCTTTTATCCGTTGAGCGATGGCCCTTCCATGCGGAACCACCGGATCACTAAGCCCGACTTTCGTCCCTGCTCGACTTGTAGGTCTCGCAGTCAAGCTCCCTTATGCCTTTGCACTCTACGAATGATTTCCAACCATTCTGAGGGAACCTTTGGGCGCCTCCGTTACACTTTAGGAGGCGACCGCCCCAGTCAAACTGCCCACCTGACACTGTCTCCCGGGTCGATAAGACCCGTAGGTTAGAATTTCAATACAGTCAGGGCGGTATCCCACCAGCGCCTCCACCGAAGCTAGCGCTCCGGTTTCAATGGCTCCCGCCTATCCTGTACAAACTGTACCAAAATTCAATATCAGGCTACAGTAAAGCTCCACGGGGTCTTTCCGTCCTGTCGCGGGTAACCTGCATCTTCACAGGTACTATAATTTCACCGAGTCTCTGGTTGAGACAGTGCCCAAATCGTTACACCTTTCGTGCGGGTCGGAACTTACCCGACAAGGAATTTCGCTACCTTAGGACCGTTATAGTTACGGCCGCCGTTTACTGGGGCTTCAGTTCAGAGCTTCGCTTACGCTAACCCCTCTCCTTAACCTTCCAGCACCGGGCAGGTGTCAGCCCCTATACTTCGCCTTACGGCTTCGCAGAGACCTGTGTTTTTGCTAAACAGTCGCTTGGGCCTATTCACTGCGGCTTTCCGTTAAGAAAGCACCCCTTCTCCCGAAGTTACGGGGTCATTTTGCCGAGTTCCTTAACCAGAGTTCTCTCGCACACCTTAGGATTCTCTCCTCGCCTACCTGTGTCG
>NZ_JAUCFS010000005.1:0-7500 GCF_030348325.1 Bacillus hominis | reverse complement strand
GTTAAACGTTGCAAACGCATATCTAAAATTGCCTGTGCTTGTTTCTCACTTAAGCCGAAACGTTCCATTAAACCTTGTTTTGCAATATCAGCTGTTTTTGAACTACGGATTAAAGTAATAACTTCATCTAGATGATCTAAAGCAATTCGTAATCCCTCTAAAATATGAGCACGCGCTTCTGCTTTCTCTAATTCATAAGCAGTACGTCTACGAATTACTACCTTTTGATGCTCTAAATAATAATATAGATTTTGTTTTAAATTTAAGACTTGTGGCTCTCCATTTACAAGAGACAACATATTAATACCGAAACTTGTTTGAAGTGCTGTATGTTTATATAGATTATTTAATAGTACATTTGCATTGGCATCACGACGTACTTCCATAACAATACGCATACCATTTCGATCCGATTCATCACGTAAATCTGTAATACCTTCAATTTTCTTATCACGAACTAATTCTGCAATCTTTTCAATTAATCGCGCCTTATTAACTTGATAAGGTAGTTCTGTTACGATAATAGATTGTTTCCCATTTGCTCTCTCTTCAATTTCAACTTTAGCACGAAGTATAATAGAACCGCGGCCTGTTTCGTAAGCTCTTCGAATTCCACTTCGCCCTAAGATTAAACCTGATGTTGGGAAGTCTGGACCAGGAATATATTCCATTAATTCCGCGATAGTGATATCAGGGTTATGACTTAATGCCAACACGCCGTCAATTACTTCTCCAAGTTGATGCGGTGGAATGTTTGTTGCCATACCAACCGCAATACCCGTCGTACCATTTACTAATAAGTTAGGGAAACGTGCTGGTAATACAACTGGTTCTCTTTCAGAACCATCGTAGTTATCTTGATAATCAATTGTATTCTTTGTAATATCGCGTATTAATTCCATAGAAATCTTAGACATTCTTGCTTCTGTATAACGCATTGCTGCCGCTGAATCTCCATCAACAGAACCGAAATTACCATGTCCATCAACAAGCATGTAACGTTGACTAAAATCTTGCGCCATACGTACCATCGTTTCATAAACAGCTGAATCACCATGCGGGTGATACTTACCAATTACTTCGCCGACAATACGCGCCGACTTCTTATATGCTTTATCAGCTGTAATTCCTAAATCATTCATCGCATATAAAACCCTACGATGAACTGGTTTTAATCCATCACGAACATCGGGTAATGCACGGGATACGATAACACTCATTGCGTAATCTAAAAATGAGGTACGCATTTCATGACTAATATTAATTTCTCGAATTCGTGCTTGTTGTTGATTGTCTGACATCAACGAGCACCTCCTCTTACATTTCCGTTACACATACATTGATTTATATGTAGAAGACAGGAATACTTAGATTCCTGTCATTACTCACTTAAATATCAAGGTTTTTCACGTATTTTGCATTTTCTTGGATAAAGTTACGACGCGGCTCTACTTTATCACCCATTAAAATTTCAAATGTTTCATCCGCTTCAATCGCATCTTGAAGGGAAACTTGAAGTAACGAACGTACTTCTGGGTCCATTGTCGTCTCCCACAGCTGAGTTGGATTCATTTCCCCTAGACCTTTATAACGCTGAATCCCGGGCTTAGGTTGAGCTGGTAATTCAGCTAGTATTTGTTCAAGTTCTTTATTGTTATAAGCATATTGAATTTTTTTACCTTGTTGTACTTTAAACAATGGTGGTTGCGCAATATATATATAACCACACTCAATTATTTGACGCATATAACGATAGAAGAACGTTAATAATAGGGTACGAATATGTGCACCATCCACGTCGGCATCCGTCATAATAATAACTTTATGATAGCGGGCTTTTTCAATATCAAAATCCCCACCAATATTTGTACCGATTGCTGTAATAATTGTACGCACTTCATCATTAGATAAAATCTTATCTAAACGTGCCTTTTCAACGTTAATAATTTTACCCTTCAGTGGTAAAATCGCTTGAAAATGACGATCGCGTCCTTGTTTTGCAGATCCACCCGCAGAGTCACCCTCCACGATATAAATTTCGCTAATTGCCGGATCTTTAGAAGAACAATCTGCCAATTTCCCCGGTAAACTTGAAACTTCTAACGCACTCTTTCGGCGCGTTAATTCACGAGCCTTTTTAGCCGCTACACGTGCACGTGCTGCCATAGTCCCTTTATCTATAATTTTACGTGCAACATTAGGATTTTCCAGTAAGAACTTTTCAAATGCCTCTGAGAATACAGACTCTGTAATCGTTCTCGCTTCACTATTTCCAAGTTTCGTCTTTGTTTGTCCTTCAAATTGTGGATTTGGATGCTTAATTGACACGATTGCTGTTAAACCTTCACGAACATCTTCACCAGTTAAATTACTATCCGCATCTTTTAAAATGTTATTTTTACGACCATAATCGTTGATTACACGTGTTAGGGCAGTTTTAAATCCTACCTCATGTGTACCACCTTCATACGTATGAATATTATTTGTAAATGAGTAAATATGATTTGTATATCCTTCGTTATACTGAAGCGCAACCTCAACCTGAATTCCATCTTTTGAACCTTCAACATATACAGGCTCTTCATGGATTGGTTGTTTTGAACGATTTAAATGTTCCACATAAGATTTAATTCCACCTTCGTAATGGAACTCTTTCTTTTGCTTATGTTCACGCTTATCTTCAATTGTTAATTTAATATTACGATTTAAAAACGCCAACTCACGCATACGAGTAGCTAATGTATCAAATTCGTATTCTGTCGTCTCTGTAAAAATTTCTGCATCTGGCTTAAAGCGTGTAATCGTTCCCGTACGATCAGTTTCACCTATTACTTTTAAATCCGCGACCGGGATACCACGTTCATATTTTTGATAGTGTATTTTTCCATCTCGATGTACAAATACCTCTAATTCTGTTGATAAAGCATTTACAACAGAGGCACCTACTCCATGCAAACCACCGGAGACTTTATAACCGCCACCGCCAAATTTCCCTCCAGCATGAAGGACCGTCATAATAACTTCTACAGCGGGACGTCCCATTTTCTCTTGAATACCAACTGGGATACCACGACCATCATCTGTTACAACAATACTATTATCTTCTTCAATGCTGACATTAATTTCATCACAATATCCCGCTAAAGCTTCGTCAATACTGTTATCAACTATTTCCCACACGAGGTGATGAAGACCTTTTCCACTTGTAGAACCGATATACATACCAGGACGCTTACGAACCGCTTCCAGTCCTTCTAACACCTGAATCTGACTTTCATCATATGCATTTTCTTGCATTTGCTTTTGTTCCATTGACACAAAGATCACCTACTTTTCCATTTAAACAGAAATTATTTTCTGTCTATTTCACAATCTACCGTGCCGTTCGTTACATGAATTGTTTTCGCTTCTTTCAATGTTTCGTGTTCAATTCCGTCGACACTCGTCGTTGTCACAAAGGTTTGTACTTTTCCTTGAATTGTATTTAGCAGATGCGATTGACGATAATCATCTAATTCTGATAACACATCATCTAGTAAAAGGATTGGATATTCCTTAACCTCTGAGTATATCAATTCAATTTCAGCCAATTTTAGGGATAGTGCGGTTGTTCGTTGTTGTCCTTGTGAACCAAAGACTTGAACATTTTTACTATTAACGAAGAATTGTAAATCATCACGATGAGGACCGAGTAAAGTTGTACCACGAAAAATTTCACGTTGTTTCACAGATTGAAAACTTTCATAGTATACTTCTTTTATTTTCGACAAATCCATTGATTCTGATACATCTACACTGGGTTTATAAACGATTTCTAACTCCTCTAATCCCCTGCTAATTCCGCGATGAATTGGAGCGGCCCATTCTTGTAGTAAATGCAAAAACTCAAAACGTTTTCGCAAAATTTTCGCACCATGCTCAATAAGTTGAAGTGTAAATACATCCAACATCGTTTCCTCATTTTTACTATTCCCTTGCATCTTCTTAAGTAAATGATTTCGTTGCGTGAGTACCTTTTGATATTGGCTTAATTCATACAAATAGACCGGAGCTATTTGTCCAAGTTCCATATCCAAAAAGCGTCTTCGTACTTGAGGGCTTCCTTTTACAAGATTTAAATCTTCTGGGGCAAACATAACAACATTCATTTCACCAATATACTGGCTCAATTTTTGTTGTTCTAACTCATTTAACTTTGCCTTTTTACCTTTTTTTGAAATATTTAATTCTAAGGACAATGAACTATTTCGCCTTTGTAATCTACCTTTTATATTACCATAATCCTCATCCCAACGAATGAGTTCACGATCGTTCGAAGTTCTATGTGATTTCGCCATCGCCAATACATAAATAGCTTCCATCAGATTCGTTTTCCCTTGCGCATTTTCACCAATAATTACATTGACTTTATCTTCAAAGGAAAGCTCTAAATGCTCATAATTGCGATAGTTTTTTAATTTTATTTCTGTAATAAACAAAGGGATCCCCCTTTATGCCTGAACTTGGAAAGTTCCGCTTCCCGGAATTTCAACAATATCATTTGCATATAACTTTCGGCCTCTTCTATTTTCAAGTTCTTGATTCACGTATACTTCATATTCTTGTAAGAACCATTTCACGGCGCCACCTGTATCAATTACATCAGCTAACTTTAAAAATTGTCCTAGTGTAATGTATTCTGTTGAAATCTTAATAAGTTTCATAAAATCGCTCACTTTCTGAAAGTGTTCATTCTTTCATTGTACTAAATAAACTAGCATTAGGAAAGTAATACCCTACAAATCAAATAAGGGTCACTAGTACCTTTAAACTAGCAACCCTTAATCCGTACTTAGTAAGTACGGACCGGTAAAATTAATTGGATAATGGAATTATCATTTACTGTACGAATTAAGAACGGTCTCATCGCCCCAGTAAAACTAACTTTAATTTCTGTACTATCTAAAGCTTTTAATGCGTCCATCATATATTTTGCACTAAAAGATATTTTTAATTCTTCTCCATCTACATTTTCACATTGAACCTCTTCCACTACTTTTCCGATTTCTGGCGAATTCGAAGAAATCTCTAGCATCTGTTGTTCTAATGTTGATAATTTCACAACATTGTTACGACCATCTCTTGCTAATAGTGAAGCACGATCAATAGCTTGTAAAAATTCTTTTGTATTTACAAAAATATCAGTTTTACTTTCAGCTGGAATTAAACGTGTTGTATCTGGATAATTTCCTTCTAATAATCTTGAGAAGAATAATAAATGTTTTGTACGGAATAATACTTGATACTCCGTAATAACGATATCTACCATTTCTTCAGACTCATCTAGAATTTTACTTAATTCATTTAAGCTTTTACCAGGAATAACAACATTTGATTGAAATTCCTCAGAAATATTATACCCTTCGATTTTCGCCTTACGAAGTGCTAGCCTATGACTATCTGTTGCAATACATGTTAGCTCACTGTTATATACTTTCCAGTTTACACCTGTCAAGATCGGTCTTGTTTCAGAACTTGAAACTGCAAATACAGTTTGACGAATCATGTGCTTTAGTAAATCTGTTGGAATCTTAAATACATGATGTTCTTCGATTTGTGGTAATAACGGATATTCAGCAGCATCTAAACCGTTTAAGTTGAACTCTGATTTTCCAGATTTTATTTTTGTCATAAAATGATTTTCTACAGAAATTTCGACAGTGTCTTTAGGTAATTTTTTTACGATTTCACTAAAATACTTTGCTTGTAAAATAATACTTCCTGATTGTTCAATTTCCACAATTTCTTTTCCAGCATCTTCAACTGGGATAAATGATTCGATAGAGATGTCTGCATCACTACCTGTTAAAGTAACTCCTTCTTCAGTCGCTACAACTTTAATCCCTGTAAGAATTGGGATTGTTGTACGAGAAGAAACTGCCTTCATTACATCTTGTACACTTCTTACAAGATAGTCTTTTTGTATTGTAAAACGCATAACGAAAAACCTCCGGTAAGTATAAGATTTTATTTATTTAATAAAGATAAAAAAGTAGTAGTAATAGTAATAGGGCTTGTGGATATGTGGATAATCCCATTTAAAGATGTAAAAACAGTCTATCTACATGTGGATAGACTGTGCGTAAAATAAGGTAAGTTATTCACACTATTCAGCTACTACTACTTTAAAATATCATTAATTTCTTCAACGTGTTTTTGTAATTGAGTATCCGTTTTTAATAGCTTCGAAATTTTTTCGTGAGCATGGATTACTGTTGTATGATCGCGGCCACCAAATTCTTCACCTATTTTTGGTAAAGATGAGTCCGTAAGTTCACGTGATAGATACATCGCAATTTGGCGAGGGAATGCAACGGATTTTGTACGTTTTTTTGCTTTGAAATCTTCTAACTTTACTTGATAGACGCCCCCAACAGCCTTTTGAATATCGGAAATAGAAATAATTCTAGGTATAGAGTTTGGAATAATATTTTTAAGTGCTTCAGCTGCCAAATCAGCATTAATATCTTTATTAATTAAAGATGAATAGGCTACAACTCGAATAAGTGCACCTTCTAGTTCACGAATGTTAGAATCAATTTGATTTGCAATATAAAGCATAACCTCATTTGGTATATCGAGGCCTTCTGCTTTTGCTTTTTTACGTAAAATTGCAATTCTAGTTTCTAGATCTGGTGGCGTAATGTCCGTAATTAACCCCCATTCAAAGCGAGAACGAAGGCGATCTTCTAAAGTTGGGATTTCTTTTGGTGGTCTATCGCTTGAAATCACAATTTGTTTACTTTCTTCATGTAACGCATTAAATGTATGGAAAAACTCTTCCTGTGTTTGTTCTTTTCCAGCAAGAAATTGAATATCATCTATCAATAAGACATCTACATTACGATATTTATTGCGAAAATCGACAGCTTTATTATCACGAATTGAGTTAATGAATTCATTTGTGAATTTTTCAGATGATAAATATACAACTTTTGCATTCGGGTTGTGTTCAATTACATAATGCCCAATTGCATGCATTAAATGTGTTTTTCCAAGCCCAACGCCCCCGTAAATAAAGAGCGGATTATAAGCTTTAGCCGGTGCCTCAGCTACAGCTAAAGAGGCAGCATGTGCAAAACGATTACCAGAGCCAATAACAAATGTATCAAATGTATATTTTGGGTTTAACATGCTCTGTGGTAAGTGATTCGACTCATCATGTGCGTGTTTTTGCTTAACAGAAGGGAGATCTATATCCTCTTCTGCCTGACTTTGGGGAATAATAAAACGAATAGCCAGTTTTGCCCCTGTTAAATCATAAAGTGTTTCGGATATTAGTTCTGAATAATGAGATTCTAGCCAGTCACGAGCAAATTCATTTGGAGCTGTAATAGTTAATACGTCTTTTTTCAAGTTATGAGCAGTTGTTGATTTTAACCATGTCTCATAACTTGGCTTACTTACCTTTTTTTCTAATTCTTTTAAGGCACTATTCCATAAATCAGAGATATTTTCCAA